>DATJVI010000089.1:0-89502 GCA_035501875.1 Burkholderiales bacterium | reverse complement strand
CCCGCATCCGAGCCGTGGCCCGGTTCGGTCAACCCGAAGCAGCCGACGAGTTCGCCCGTCGCAAGCCGAGGCAGGTACTTGCGACGCTGCTCCTCGGTGCCGTAGGCATAGATGGGATACATCACCAGGCTCGATTGCACGCTCATGCTGGAGCGATAACTGGAGTCCACGCGCTCGATCTCGCGCGCGATCAGCCCGTAGCAGACATGGTTCACGCCGGCACAGCCATATCCCTTCAGCGTGGATCCGAGAAAGCCCAACGCACCCATCTCCGAGATGACGTCCCGATCGAAGCGCTCGTAGCGGTTCGCCTCGAGCACGCGAGGCATCAGCCGATCCTGCGCGTACGTGCGAGCGGCGTCCCTCACCAGCCGCTCTTCCTCGCTCAGCTGGTCCTCGAGCAGCAGCGGATCGTCCCAGGCAAATACGGGCTTGGTCTCGGGCGCATTCATCGCTGGATCCTCCTCGCAGTCGCGGCCAGTATACACGCGCCGCGTAGGGGCTTTGCCCCACCCCCCAGCTCTGCGCAGCGTCCGAGCATGGGCTGCCCGCGCTCGGTTCTTCCGGACTCCGGCGTGGTTCGGGCGCAACTTCGGCCGCGGAGAGGCGTGCCAAGACCGCACGTAAACGAAGCGGCTCCGTAGGGCTGGGCCAAGACACGGGCGCGCGAGCGGTATGACCCGTGGAGCGCAGCGAGCATCGTGCTCGCGATGTCAGCTCCTCATCGGGTTGGGGCGGTTTCCGCGTGGAGCAAGCGGATCAGGAATCGCGACGCTTGCGGCAGATGTCGAAGCCGTCACGCCAGCCTAGGGCGTACTGATGGTCGTTTGCGTAGCGCGCCGCATCCCTTTTCACCGCTGCCCCGTTCTTCGCGCTTTGACAACCGTCGATATAGCCGTCCCGGAACGCGGGAGGAAAGCCGCTGAGGTTCACCTCGGGCGGCGCGGGCTTCGGGCTGGCGCAGGCGACGAGGCCGATGAGCACGACAGCCGCCGCCACAATGACGCGGGCATATGGGCAAGTCCTGGCGTCGCTAGGCCGCAGCGGCGACACACCAGTGCTGATCCCCTGCGCGGGCTTGGCCCAGCCTCCGGGGACGGTGCCCTCAATGGTGTGCTCCACAAAAAAAGATGCCCGACAAGGGAGGCAATCGGGCAAAAAGAAAGCGCTGACGCGCACGAAATCAGACGAGGGGATCGAGTCTGCGTAAGGGTAATTCTGCTGCGATCGCTCCTTAGCTCATGCAGGCGGCTGCAGGCCTACAACCTTTCCGTACAGTTCTCGCTGGAGCGCAATATCGCACTACCCAGTCCGCGCGGGTGACGCCCATCCTGCTGAAGACGCGCGTTGGGCCCAGCCAAGTAACCAGCTTATCGCAATCTGCGTACCAATGGTGAATTAACTTTGCAATCAACGGACTACCACAAACCGCGAGGCCGGTTTTGTTTCCATCCGGCGACGCCTGGGAGACGCACTCAAAACCCGCCAAGCAATCAACGACTTCCTTGTCTCTGCCGGGTGACAGGCACATCGGCGTCTCACCCGAGGCCGTGCGTCTACTAGGCCATTGTCATGGCAGCCACGCGCTGTCGAAGGCGCTGCGGGCGCGGGTATCAAGGATGGCGTTCATGGGACCGGACCGGTTCACGCGCCGCAAGCCAAGCTGCCTGCTCGCGCCCGTCACACGACAACCCGCACTCGACCCGATTACGGCCGAGCGGCCAATTGCCCTCGCTTGCCGGGCGCCGGTGTAGTGCCGGCTGTCGAGGGTCGACGGACTCCTCAGCGCGGCGTCTCGGCGAGAGGCTTGAACATCGACGGATTCAGATGATGCCGCTGCAGCAGCTTGTAGAACTCCGTCCGGTTGCGCTTCGCCAGTCGCGCCGCTTGAGTGACATTCCCGTTGGTGATCTTCAAGAGCTTGGCAAGGTAGTCCCGCTCGAAGTCGAAGCGAGCCGATTCGAACGAGGACAGGTCGCCCATCTCGCCGCGGATCGCGCTTTCCAGCAGCCGCGGACCGATGATCGGCGTCGTGGCCAACGCGACCGCCTGCTCCACGACGTTGTACAGCTCGCGAACGTTCCCCGGCCAGGTATGGCGCACCAGGACCTCCAGGGCATCCTGCGCAAACCCGTTGAGCGTCTTGCCATAGCGCGCCGCCAGCGTCTTGAGAAAGTGGTTGGCGAGCAGCGGAATGTCTTCCCGCCGCTGGGACAGGGACGGGAGCGAAAGCGCCACCACGTGCAAGCGGTAATACAGGTCCTCGCGGAACGTCCCCGCTTTGATCGCTTCATCGAGGTCGCGGTGGGTTGCCGAAATGATGCGCACGTCGACTTTGACCGACTGCGTGGAACCGATCGGTCGCACCTCGCGCTCCTGCAACACCCGCAGCAGCTTCACCTGCAGCGCCAGAGGCATGTCTCCGATCTCGTCGAGAAATACGGTACCGCGGCCAGCGGCCTGGAACAGCCCCTTGTAGTCGGCTGCGGCTCCCGTGAACGCACCCTTGACGTGGCCGAACAGCTCGGACTCGAGCAACTGTTCCGGTATGGCGCCGCAGTTCACCGCGACGAACGGTTGGCCGGCTCGCGCGCTGGCCTTATGGATCGCCCGAGCCAGCATTTCCTTGCCTGTCCCACTCTCGCCCAGGATCATGACGCTGGCGTCGCCTCCCGCCACCAGGCGAGCCTTGGCGAGGATCGCCTCCATCTCGGGGCTGCGCGTGATGATGTCGTTGCGCCACGACAGATCGGTCGCCGTCGTGCCGGCGCGCGCGGCGCCAAGCTGCAGAGCCTTCTCGATCTGTTCGACCAGCACCTTGCCGTCGAAAGGCTTCGTGAGATAGCCGAACAGGCCGCGCTGCGTCGCTGCGACCGCGTCCGGGATCGTGCCGTGAGCGGTGAGGATGATCACCGGTAGGGCCGGCTGCTTCTTTTGTAGCGACTCGAACAACGCCAAGCCGTCCATGCCGCCCATGCGCACGTCGGTGATCACCACGTCGGGACTCTGGACGGCCAACTGAGACAGGGCTGCCTCGCCGCTCTCCACCGCAGTCACGTTGTATCCGGCACCCTGCAGTCGAATCGACAGCAGGCGCAACAGGTCAGGGTCATCGTCCACTAACAGTACTCTGGCTTTCGCTGTGCTCATGGCTCTTTCTCACCGGTTTGTTGCGTTCCAACATCTTACGTTCCGCATCGATCAGCGCATCGAGCTTTTGCTTTACCGCTTTGTAGCGCCGCGTCTCCTCCTTGAGCTTTTCCGCCTGTTCCTGGATCTCGGCGTCCTTCTCCCACTGGTCCTCCAGCATGCTCTGCAACAGCATCGCGAAGGGCCACATCTCCGACTCGCGGGCGCGCGGTTCCTTCAGGAAGGAAGATAACATGTCCAACGCGTGAGCGGGATCCTGGCTCGGCGCTCCGGGCGTGATGTGCAACAGAACCAGCTGCAGGAGCGTGAAGTCGGACGACTGCTGGTGATAAAAGCGCAGTGTGCGGTCGTACTCCTGCCCCAGCTGTTCGGGACTCAGCATCGCCAAGTACCCGTAGTAGCCGACGAGCCGGTCGTTGTCCCCCGCTTGCTGCAATGGAGCGGCGGGCTCTGGCTCCGGCGCGGCGACCTCGGCGGGCTTCGACGCCTCGGCCGGCTGCGGCTTCGTGAACAGCCGCTCGCAGCCTGCGAGCATCAGCACCAGGCCAAGCGCCGTGCACAGAAGCGCAGCGCGAGACGCCATCACGCGAGCATCGCCTGCCTGACCGGCAATCCGATGCGGAAATGCGCTCCTGCGGGTCGGTCCTCCAGAATCTCGACCCGACCCCCGTGCGCGAGCACATACTCGCGCACGATCGCGAGACCCAAGCCGGTGCCCTTGACGGATCCGCGTGGCTGCGCAGAACCCTGATAGAACGCGTCGAACACTTTGTCGCGTTCCTGCGGTGCGATGCCCGGCCCCTCGTCCGTGACCTCGATGCACACCTCGTCCGCGTGCACCCGTGCGGACACCGAGACCTCACCCATGGGCGGCGAGAACTTCACTGCGTTGGAGAGCAGATTGTCGAAGATGACCTCGAGCTTATTGTCATCAGCCTCGAGCTGGATCGGGGGGCAGTCGAGGACCAAGCGGATGTCCTTGGCTCGGACCGGGAGTCGATGCCCCTCGGCCGCTTTGCGCAGCACCGAGGCCAGGTCGACTCGTCTGATGTTCAGCCCCGACTTCTGGAACTGCACAGTATGGTAGTTGAGCAGGTCCTCGATCAGCCGTTGCAGGCGCAACGCGTTCTGATGCAGGATGCGGCAAACCTCGAGCTGATCGCTCGAGAGCCGCCCGACGGACCCGTCTCCGAGCAACTCGGCGCCCTCGCGGATCGCGGACAGCGGCGTTTTCAGCTCATGCGAGAGCTGGTGCATGAATCGCGTCTTCTGCTCCTCGAGCTCGATCAGACGCAGGCGTACCCAGTCCAGCTGCCGCCCCAGCGCCTCCAAGTCGTTGGGGCCGGACACGGACACCGGATGTGTGAAGTCTCCCTCCCCGATGCGGCGCAGTGCCGCCTCGATCTGCCGGATCGGCTTGAGGATGAGTATGGTCACTCCGACCGCCACGAGCAGCGCGATGGGCACCAGGGCCACCAGCTGCCAATAGATGAAGTCCCGCACATTGCCCGCCAGCGCCTGCATCGTCGCCACTTCGCGATTGACGATGGAGGCGTCCGTGCTGTCCAGAGCGCGCGCAAGCGCGCCGAGCACCTGATAGTTGTCGACGACGGCTGCGAGGCGCTTCGGATCGTCGTGCAGCGCAAGGACATCGTCGTGGATCCGGTTCTCTGCACGCGCCAGCTCGTCTACCGCCTGCAGCTGCTCGCGGGAGAGTGTCGACGCGGTCATGCTCCGGACCGTCTCGGCGAAATCCTGGTGCGAATCCTGGAACGCAGAGAGCAACTCGGGCTTTGCGACGATGGAAAAATGCCGGGCGATGCGCTCCATGTCCGTGAGGCGCTCGATGAGAAGCCGGCTGTTCTGCGTCGCCTGCACGGCGTTGAGCACCGCGCGCTGACTCTTGGTTGCCAGCTCGTGGATGGAGATCGCGTTGTGCGCCAGCGCGAGAATCAGCGGCAAGACGGCCAACGAGAAGCCCGCCAGGATCAGCATCGGGAACGATTTGGGATAGAAGTGCCGGACGCGGCGGCCTCGCGGGCGGGCGGCCGGCGTGGGGACGGTCAGTTCAACGCCGTCAGCCGTGACTACCGTCAACGTTCTGCGTGGCCACATGCATCAGTCCTCGAACTGCACCTCTACCCGGCCCAGCTCGCCAAAGTCGGCGGTCACGCGGTCGCCCGGCGCGATAGGCAGCGGCACCATGCAGGTGCCGGTCGTGACCACCTGCCCGGCCCGGACTCCTATGCCGAGGGCGGACAGCTCGTTGACGAGCCAAGTCAGCGCCAGCCGAGGATCGCCGAGCACGTTCGCTCCTCTCCCCTGCCGCTCCAGCTTCCCTGCGACGGTGCCCATAACCGCGTGTTCGACCATGTCGATCGCCCGCCAAGCTGCATGCGTCGCCGAGCCCAGAACAAACTGATGGGCGCAAGCGTTGTCGGCGATGAGCTGCGCGGCGCCCACCTTGGAAAAATCTTCGTAGCGCGAGTCCGGGATTTCGATGGCAGGAAGCGTCGTCTCGACCGCCGCTAGCACCTCTTGCGCATTGTAAGACGTCGCGCGGGGTGGGAGGTCCTCGCCGATGCGGAAGGCGAACTCCGGCTCAGCCACGCGCATGTGGTTCGCCCCGAGCGACAAGCGAGCCCCGCTGTCGCGAACCTGCTCCCGAAGGAGCCGCCCGGCGAGAGGTCCGTCCACGCCGATATGCGCCTGGCCCGCTGTGCTGGTTGCCGCGATCTTCCATCCAAAGAGCGGGTATCGGCTGCGCATCTCGAGCAGCGCCTGCACAGCGTAGCCTTCGTGGCGCGCGCTGGGACGGAGCCGTGCAGGCAGCTCCGGCAGTCGGCGTCCCTCCTGCCAGTGTTCCCAGAGCAGAGCCGACGCGGCCTGCAGCGCTTGTCGGTCCAGCATCCTTTGCCTCCGATGGTTAGTCGGACAGTCGTAACTGGCCGGCCGCGGGCGGGACGCGTCCCGGTATGGGCCCGGTGCCCGCACCTGACGCTGCGTCGGCGATGCGCCCCGGGCCAAGTCCGGTGCGCGGCTGCAACGTCGGCCGAGTGGTGCCGGGAGGGGGAATCGAACCCCCATGGTGTCGCCACCGCGGGATTTTGAGTCCCGTGCGTCTACCAATTCCGCCATCCCGGCGGGCGCGAAGAAGCCCGAAATTATCTGCGAATTCAGCGGTCCGGGCAATCTACACCGGGTGCGCCGCGGGCAGGCACTATAATGTCGGCCCATGCGGCTCGAGCAGTTCGACTTCGATCTGCCTGAGGACCTGATCGCGCAACATCCGCCTCATCACCGTGGCATGAGCCGCCTTCTGCATCTGGATGCGGTGACCGGCACGATGCGTGATCTGCTGTTCCAGGATCTTCCCGATTTGATGGCCCCCGGAGACCTGCTCGTGTTCAACGACACGCGCGTGGTGAAGGCGCGCCTCTTCGGCCAGAAGGCAACCGGCGGCAGAGTCGAGCTGCTGATCGAGCGCGTGGTCGGCCCCCACCGCGCCTGGGCGCTGATCCGCGCCAGTCATGCTCCGCATGCCGGTTCCGCGCTGCGACTGGCGGGCGCGGTGGACGCGAGCGTGGTCGAGCGACGTGGCGAATTCTACCTCCTGGAGTTTGGCGGTCCAGACACCGTGCTCGATGTGCTGGAGCGTCACGGTAGTGTTCCGCTGCCCCCGTACATTCAGCGCTGCCCCGAGGAGGTGGACGAGTCGCGTTACCAGACGGTCTACGCGCGCGTGCCCGGTGCCGTGGCCGCACCGACCGCCGGGTTGCATTTCGACGAGAATCTGCTCGCGCGTTTGCGGCGACGCGAGGTCGAGTTCGCGTTTCTCACGCTGCACGTAGGCGCGGGGACGTTCCAACCGGTGCGCGAGAGCGACATCGACGCGCATCGCATGCACAGTGAATGGTACGAACTGCCCGAGGCGACGCTGAAGGCGCTCGAGCGCGCGCGCGGCCGCGGGGGGCGCGTCACTGCGGTCGGCACGACCACCCTACGCGCACTGGAGGCGGCGGCCCAGTCCCAGGGCTTGCATGCGGGTGCCGGCGAGACCGACCTGTTCATTCGCCCCGGCTTTGCGTTCCGGGTCGTCGAGCGCCTAATCACGAACTTTCATCTTCCCCGCTCGACGCTGCTCATGCTCGTGTGCGCGTTCGCCGGCACCGAGCTGACGTTGCAGGCCTATCGGCACGCGGTTGCCGAGCGCTACCGGTTCTTCAGTTACGGAGACGCGATGTTGGTGGAGGCGAAACGCGCGGGGCTGCAGCCAATGCCAGCCGCATGAGCGTGCAGTTCGACATCGTGGCGCGCGACGGCCTCGCGCGTTGCGGGCGCCTCGAGCTGGCGCACGGGACCGTGGAGACGCCTGCTTTCATGCCGGTGGGCACGTATGGCGCCGTCAAGACGCTCAGTCCGGCGGATCTGGTCGCTACCGGGACACAGATCGTCCTATCCAACACGTTCCACTTGTGGTTGCGGCCCGGCCTGGAAGTGATCGAGGCGCATGCCGGCCTGCACCGGTTTATGGGATGGGAGGGGCCGATTCTCACCGATTCGGGTGGATTCCAGGTTTTCAGCCTTGGCCGGCTGCGCAAGATCAGCGAAGAGGGCGTGCAGTTCCAATCTCCGGTCAACGGCGACCGCTGCTTCCTGAGCCCGGAGGAGTCCATGCGCATTCAGCGCGCGCTAGGGTCCGACGTCGCCATGATCTTCGACGAATGCACGCCGTTTCCTGCCGATGAGAGGCAAGCAGCGGAGTCCATGCGGCTGTCTCTGCGCTGGGCCGAACGCAGCCGGCGCGCGCACGAAGGCAATCCCAACGCGCTGTTCGGGATCGTGCAAGGCGGGATGTACGAGGCGTTGCGCGACGAGTCGTTGCGGCAGCTGCAGGCCATCGGATTCGACGGATTCGCGATCGGCGGCTTGTCGGTGGGCGAGCCGAAGGCCGACATGCTTCGCATCCTGCGTCACACGGCGCCGCAGCTGCCCGACCAACGGCCCCGGTACCTGATGGGCGTCGGTACCCCGGAAGACATCGTCGATGCGGTTCAAGCGGGCGTCGACCTGTTCGATTGCGTGCTCCCAACGCGCAATGCACGCAACGGCTGGCTGTTCACCTCGTCCGGCACGCTCAAATTGCGCAACAGCCGATACCGCACCGACTTGAGGCCGGCGGACGAGCGGTGTGGCTGCTACACGTGCCGGCACTTCACGCGCGCCTATCTGCACCATCTCCAACGGGTCAACGAGATGCTCGGCTCGCGCTTGAACACGCTGCACAACCTGCACTATTTCCAGGAACTGATGGGCGGCCTGCGCCGGGCCACCGGCGCGGGCCGGCTTGCGGAGTTTGCCCAATCGGTGCGGCAACGGCGGCCGTAACCCTAGGGAAAGGTGCTAGAATCCGCGTCTTTCCAACGGCCTGACAGGATGGCCGAGGGGGGCAGGCCGCAGCGACGCAGCCTGCCGAGCGTAAGAGCAACCTCAGAGGAAATGCATGCTGATTAGCCAAGCCTTTGCGCAAGCGGCACCGGCTGGACCGTTCGGACTGGACAGCATCACGAGCATGATCCCGCTCATCCTGATGTTCGTGCTGCTCTACTTCCTGCTCCTGCGCCCGCAGATGAAGCGCGCCAAGGACCACAAGAAGATGCTGGCCGATCTCGCCAAGGGGGACGAGGTGGTGACCGGCGGCGGGACCTTGGGCAAGGTCACCAAGGTAGGCGATAGCTACATCAGCGTGGAGATCGCTCCCAGCGTGGAGATCCAGGTGCAGAAGGCCTCCATCCAGCTCGTGCTCCCCAAGGGCACGATCAAGAGCGCGAGCTAGGCTTCAGGCTCCTGTCGGAGGGAGTCAGCACCTCGCCGGACGCAAGCGCACAAGGCTGAGCCTGTCGGCCCCATTCGATCGCTCACAGTCCCCCGCCCGGTTTGACCATGAACCGCTACCCACTCTGGCTGAATGTCATCATCGCTATCGTGCTTCTCGGCGGCTTGCTCTACGCGCTGCCGAACTTCTACGGCGAGTCGCCGGCCGTTCAGATCTCCTCGGCCCGGCCCACCCTGAAAGTCGACGACGGCACATTGAAGCAGGCAGGCGATACGCTCAAGGCCGATGGCGTGAGCTACGAGGAAGCCTTTGTCGACCAGACCGGCGTCAAAGTGCGCTTCAAAGACACCGATACTCAGCTCAAAGCCAAAGACATCCTGCAAAAGGAGCTGGGCGACAGCTACGTCGTGGCGCTGAATCTGCTGTCCAACTCCCCGCACTGGCTGGCCAAGATCGGCGCCAAGCCGATGTATCTGGGATTGGACCTGCGCGGAGGCGTGCACTTCCTGTTGCAAGTCGACATGAAGGGCGCTGTCACCAAGTACCTGGACAGCACCGCCGCGGGCATCCGCACCACCTTGCGGGGCGAAGAGGCGGCTCGCTCCAGCGGGATCAGCCGAGAGGGCGGTAGTCTGATCGTCCGGTTCCGCGAGGCCGCGAACCGGGACAAGGCTCAGCAGTTGATCGAGCGCGGCTATCCGGACCTGCAATTCGTGCGCGACCAGCAGGGCGGCGAGTTTCTGCTCGTGGGCACGCTGAAGCAGGATGGGCAGAAGCGCATCCAGGAGTTTGCGATCCAGCAGAACCTCACCACCTTGCGCAACCGCGTGAACGAGCTGGGCGTGGCCGAGCCGATCGTTCAGCAGGCCGGCGTCGACCGCATCGTGGTCCAACTGCCTGGTGTGCAGGACACCGCCAAAGCCAAGGAGATCCTCGGCCGCACCGCTACCCTGGAAGTGCGCATGGTCGACGAGGAGCATAGCGACCTGCAGTCGCTGCAGAGCGCGCTCGCCGGTCAGGTCCCGTTTGGAGACGATCTGCTGTATGACCGCGAGGGGCGCCCATTGCTGCTCAAGAAGCAGGTGGTGCTCACCGGTGACAGTATCTCAGACGCTCAGCCGGGTTTCGACAACCAGACCAACGAGCCCGCCGTGCACATCAACCTGGACGGCAGGGGCGCGCGCATCTTCCAGCAGGTGACGCGGGAGAATGTCGGCAAGCGCATGGCGATGGTGCTCATCGAGCGCGGCAAGGCGGAGGTGATCACCGCGCCCGTCATTCGGCAGGAGATCGGCGGCGGCCGGGTCCAGATCAGTGGCCGCATGACGACCACCGAGGCCCACGACGTCGCCCTGCTGCTGCGTGCCGGTGCGCTCGCCGCTCCCATGGACATCGTCGAAGAGCGCACCGTGGGGCCGAGCCTCGGCGCAGACAACATCCGCAAGGGGTTCCACGCGACCTGGGTCGGTTTCTCTCTGATCGCCCTCTTCATGATCGTCTACTACAGCCTGTTCGGAGTGGTGTCGGTGCTGGCGCTGGCGGTCAACATGCTGCTGCTCGTGGCAATCCTCTCCATGCTGCAAGCCACGCTGACGCTGCCCGGCATCGCGGCCATCGCGCTTGCGCTCGGCATGGCCATCGACGCCAACGTGCTGATCAACGAGCGCATCCGCGAGGAGCTGCGCAACGGCACTACGCCCCAGGCGGCGATCAACACCGGCTACGAGCGCGCCTGGGGGACGATCCTGGATTCCAACATCACCAGCCTGTGCGCAGGGGTCGCCCTGCTCACGCTCGGGACCGGGCCGGTTCGGGGGTTTGCCGTGGTCCATTGTCTGGGGATCCTCACATCGATGTTCAGCGCAGTGGCGGTATCGCGTTCGCTCGTCAATTTCATGTTCGGGACGCGCAAGAAGCTGGAACGGCTGCCGATCGGCAACGTGGATTGGCACAGACGCGGCGCCGAGCCGGCGTGAGGGCGGATCGAGAACCCTAGGATAGAAGGATGGAATTCTTCCGGATTTCCAAAGATATCCCGTTCATGCGCCATGCGCTGGTGTTCAACGTGATTTCGTTGATCACTTTCATCCTGGCGGTGATCTTCCTCATCACCAAAGGACTGCACTTGGGCGTGGAGTTCACCGGCGGCATGGTCATGGAGGTGAAGTACGGTCATCCGGCGGAGCTGGACAAAGTGCGGGCGGCGCTGGAGAAGATCGGCCTGCGCGATGCGACGGTGCAGAGCTTCGGCACCTCGGAAGCGGTCTTGATCCGGCTGCCGTCGCGGCAAGATCTGAGCGGCTCGGAGCTGAGCGAGAAAGTCTTCTCGGTGCTCAAGCAGGACGATGCGAGCATCGAGCGCCAGCGCGTGGAGTTCGTGGGCTCGCAAGTCGGCAAGGAGCTGGTCGAGAAGGGCGCCCTGGCCTTGATGATGGTCTCAGGGCTGATCGTGCTCTATCTGTGGGTCCGGTTCGAGTGGAAGTTCGGGGTCGCGGCCATCATCGCAAACCTGCACGACGTAGTGATCATCCTGGGCTTCTTTGCTTTCTTCCAGTGGGAGTTCTCGTTGCCGGTCCTCGCCGCGGTGCTCGCAGTGCTCGGGTACTCGGTGAACGAGTCGGTGGTCGTCTTCGACCGAATCCGCGAGAACTTCCGCAAGATGCGGAAAGCCTCCGTGCCACAGGTGATCAACAACGCCATCACGCGCACCATGTCGCGGACTATCATCACTCACGGCTGCACGCAGTTGATGGTGACCTCGATCCTGTTTCTTGGCGGCGAGACGCTGTTCTACTTCGCGTTGGCGCTCACCATCGGCATCCTGTTCGGGATCTATTCCTCGGTGCTGGTCGCCAGCCCGATCGTCATGTGGCTCGGCGTCACCCGCGAGGATCTCGTCAAGCCGGAGCGGCCCAAGCAAGAGGCCGTGGTCTGAGGGCGTGGCCGGCCGGGTGGTCGACGCTCACGGCTTCGCGTGGAGCTGATCTCCGGCTTCTTCCAGGTGCTCGTGCACCTGGATCAGCACCTGCTGCGGGTGACCCAGGAGTATGGCCCCTGGGTATACCTGCTGCTCTTCTTGATCGTGTTCTGCGAGACTGGGCTGGTGGTCGCGCCGTTTCTACCCGGCGACTCATTGCTGTTTGTCGCAGGCACGGTGTCGGGCGCGGGTGCAATGAACGTACACGTGCTGGCGCTGGTCTTGACGCTCGCTGCGGTGGCCGGCGACTCGCTCAATTACGCCATCGGCTGGTGGATCGGTCCACGGATCTTCCGCCGGGCGGACTCCTGGTTTCTCAAGCAGGCCTATCTCGAGCGGACCCACCGCTTCTTTGAGCGGTTTGGGGGCCGCACCATCGTGATCGCCCGTTTCGTTCCCATCGTGCGTACGTATGCGCCTTTTGTCGCCGGCGTGGGCCAGATGAGCTACCGGCGCTTTGCCGCGTTCAACGTCTCTGGCGCGCTGTTGTGGGTCGGCGTCATCCTCTATGCCGGTTACGTGTTCGGCAATGTGCCGGTCGTCAAGAATAATCTGAGCGCCGTGATCCTCGGGATCATCCTGTTGTCGATGTCGCCGGGGATCGTCGAGCTGGTGCGGCACCGGCTTGCCTCAAGGCGCGGAGCGTAACGAACACGACGCGTGGCCTCATCGCCCGCGAGCGGTGCGGGAGCACGCTTCCGGCTAATGGAGCGCCGAAGCGAGCAACTTGCGGTACTTGCCGACCAGCTCGCTGCCGCTTCCCAGCAGGTCGAATATCGCCAGCATCGTCTTGCGGCCGGCGTCGTCGCCGTAGCTGCGGTTGCGGCGGATCACCTCGAGCAGCTGTTCCAGCGCCGGTTCGTAACGCTGCTGATTGACGTACAGCTTGGCCAGCGCAACTCGCGCTGCCACGTCGGCGGGATCTGCGCTGACGCGAGTTTCGAGGACGGCCGTCTCGCCCGGCATGTCGCTGCTCGCGGCGAACTGAAGGCGCGCCAGCAGGCGCACGATGTGCGGCTGCTGCCGTGCGAGCGGCCCGAGGCGCTCCGCCGCCTCGCGGGCCTGTTCCGCGAGGCCTAAGTCGAGCAGCAGCTGAGCGCGGTCGGCGTGGACCGCGTCGTTGTGCGGTTCCAGCCCGGCGGCTGTTGCCAGCAGCTCCAGTGCGGCCTGCGGATCTCCGGCGGCCGCCTTGGCTCGGGCGTCCCTCCGCAGCAACTCGGCGCGCGTGGGCAAGAGCCTGTCGATGAACTCGCGAACCGCCGACTCCGGCAAGGCTCCCAGGAACTCGTCGACCAGCTCCCCATCGGCGAACGCCTTGACGTTCGGAATGCTGCGCACTGCATAGCGCGCAGCGAGCTCCGGGTTCTCGTCCGAATTCAGCTTGGCGAGCAGAAAGCGGCCGCGGTACTCCTCGGCGAGCTTTTCCAGGATTGGCTTGAGGACACGGCAAGGGCCGCACCAGGGGGCCCAGAAGTCCACCAGCACGGGAACCTGCTTGGAGGCCTCGACCACCGCTTGGTCGAATGTGGCGCTGGTGACATCACTCGCAAATGCTGACATGCTGGCTCCGCTTGACGCGATCAGGCGAGATAGTGGAGGCGCACCGCGCGTGCATCAAGGCCCTCGGGGCGACCGGCGTCGCCTCGGTCGTGGCGTTCGGGCGGGTGGACCGGAGTGGAGCGCACGCAGCACCGCGCCCGACCGCGTCAGGACTCCCGGGCCAGCGCTGCTGCAAGCCCGGTATAGGTCCAGGGAGTCAGCTCCAGTAGGCGCTGCTTTGCGTCGTCGGGGATAGAGAGGCCGGCGATGAACGCGTGCAGCGATTCGCGCGTGATGCCTTGCTTCCCGCGCGTGAACGCCTTGAGCTGCTCATAGGGGTCGTCCACGCCGTAGCGGCGCATCAGCGTCTGGATCGGCTCCGCGAGCACCTCCCAGCTCGCCTCGAGATCCTCTTGCAAGCGGGCCGGGTTCGACTCGAGCTTTCCCAACCCCTTCAGCGTGCTGTCCCAAGCAAGGAGCGTGTGCCCCAGCGCGACGCCCATGTTGCGCAAGACAGTGGAGTCGGAGAGGTCGCGCTGCCACCGGGAAACCGGGAGCTTGGAGGCGAGGTGATGCAGCAGTGCGTTCGCGAGGCCGAGATTGCCTTCGGAATTCTCGAAGTCGATCGGGTTCACTTTGTGCGGCATCGTCGACGAGCCGACCTCTCCGGCTTTCACGCGCTGCTTGAAATAGCCGAGCGAGATGTAGCCCCACATGTCTCGATCGAGGTCGAGCAGCACGGTGTTGGCGCCGGCGTAGCCGTCGAACAGCTCAGCCAGGCAGTCATGGGGCTCGATCTGCGTGGTGAACGGATTGAACTCGAGCCCGAAGCCTTCGACGAAACGCCGCGCGAGTGCAGGCCAATCGACATCGGGAAACGCGACGACGTGGGCATTGTAGTTTCCGACCGCGCCATTCATCTTCGCGCTGATGCGCACATTGGCGATGCGCGCGCGTTGGCGGCGCAGCCGCGCGACGAAGTTGGCCATCTCTTTGCCGAGCGTTGTCGGGGTCGCGGGCTGGCCATGCGTTCGAGACAGCATCGGCAGCTCGGCCAGGTCGTGCGCAAGGTCGGCGAGATGGGCGACGATCCGGTCGAGCACGGGTAGCAGGATGCGCGCACGCGAGTCCTGGAGCATCAGCGCGTGGCACAGGTTGTTGACATCTTCCGAGGTGCAGGCGAAGTGGATGAACCCGGCGACCTGCTGCATCTCGGGCGGTTCGGTCAGGTGCTGGCGCAACCAATACTCGAGGGCTTTGACATCGTGGTTGGTGCGCGCCTCGATGAGCTTGATCGCCTGCGCGTCCGCCTCGGAGAAGCCCGCGACCAGCGCGTCGAGCCGGTGGATGGCGGCCGGCGGCAACGCAAGCACCTGGGCGATGCCCGCTTCGCGTGAAAGCGCCTTGAGCCACTCTACCTCCACGCGCAGCCGAAGTCTGATCAGGCCGAACTCGCTGAAGACACCGGCGAGCTCAGCAACCTTCTCGACGTAGCGCCCATCGAGGGGCGAGAGGGCGTTGAGGGGCGTGAGAGGCATGTCGTGCCGCCGCGCGGGAGTGCAACGCAAATTCTAGCATGCTGCACTCGCACGCCCGTAGGCTGGCTCAGCGGCGAACCACGACTGCGCCGCTCCGCGCACGGATCAGCAGATGATGCCGCCGCCTAAGCAGACGTCGTGCTCATACAGCACCACCGACTGTCCGGGCGTGAGCGCCCGCTGCGGATCGTCGAAGTCGATCTCGCAACGTCGTTCGTCAACATACACGAGTGTGCATGGCGCATCCGGTTGCCGATAGCGCGTCTTCGCGGTGTAGACCCATTTGTCGCGCGGGGCTTCGCCGGCGATCCACGTGAGCTGCGTGGCGCTGAGGTGGTCGCGGTAGAGTGCGGGGTGGTTGTGACCCTGGACCACCAGCAAGCGGTTGTGCTCGACGTCCTTGTCCGCGACATACCACGCGTCGCCCTGCCCGCCGATCCGCAAGCCTTGCCGTTGTCCGATGGTGTAGTACATCAACCCCTCATGGGTTCCCATGACCCTCCCGTCCGGTGTCTCCATGGGTCCGGGGGAGGCGGGCAAGTAGCGCATGAGGAACTGGCGAAACGGGCGCTCGCCGATGAAGCAGATGCCAGTGCTGTCGCGCTTGGCGTGGTTGGGCAGCCCGAGCGAGCGCGCCAGCGCGCGCACGTCGCGCTTGAGGCGGTCGCCGAGCGGAAATAGGGTTCGGGAAAGCTGCGCCTGGTTGAGGCGATACAGGAAGTAGCTCTGGTCCTTGCTCGAGTCGTCCGCTTTGAGCAGCTCGAAGCCATCGCGGCCGCGCCTCACTTTGGCGTAGTGTCCGGTGGCAATCCGGTCGGCGCCCAGCTCGAGGGCGTGATCGAGGAAGGCCTTGAACTTGATCTCCGCGTTGCATAGCACATCTGGGTTGGGAGTGCGGCCGGCCCGGTGCTCGGCGAGGAAGTTGTCGAAGACCCGCTCGCGGTACTGCTCGGTGAAGTTGACCGCCTCGATGTCGATGCCGATCCGGTCTGCGACGGCGACCGCATCGATGAGGTCCTGCCGCGAAGTGCAGTGCTCGTCGGTATCGTCGTCCTCCCAGTTCTTCATGAACAGGCCGACCACCTCGAAGCCTTGCTCCTTGAGCAGCCAGGCGGCGACTGACGAATCGACCCCGCCAGACATGCCGACGATGACGCGCCTGCGAGGCATCGCTTCAGGAGTAGTGAACCAGCAGTTCGAGCGGGAAACGGCGGCCCGCGAGATAGTCGCGGACGCAGCGCAGAACCAGCGGGCTGCGGTGCATCGCTGCGCAAGACTGCAGCTCCTCGGGGGTAAGCCACAGGGTGCGCAGGATGCCGTCATCGAGCCGCCGGCCCGGTTCCTCGGGCCCGACTTGACCACAGAACGCAAAACGCAAATAGGCGAGCCCCTTCGAGGGGTGGCGCCAGCGATAGATGCCAACGAGCGCGGATGGCACGAACGGCCGCGCGGTCTCCTCCAGCGTTTCACGCGCTGCCCCGGCCAGGATCGTCTCGTCCGGCTCCAGGTGTCCAGCCGGCTGGTTGATGCGTATTCCCTCGTCGGTCTGCTCCTCGACCACCAGGAAGCGCCCCCGGTCTTCGACCACAGCCGCCACTGTCACGCTCAACGCCGTCACCACGGGGTTCCTCTCTGTGTCTCTGACCTCATGTCCCCGGCTTGTAAGCTCCGAGTCCCTGACCTTGAAACACCCATTCGCAGGCCAGGACTATGGCTCCAGCATCGAGCCCACCTCGGCCACGCGCGAGCAGCCGGGGGCTAACCCTGCGAGATCCCACGGGCCGATCGCCCAGCGGATCAGCCGCAGCGTAGGATTTCCGACCGCCGCTGTCATGCGCCGCACCTGCCGATTCTTTCCCTCCTTCAGCGTCAGCTCCAACCATGACACCGGGATTGCCGCTCGCACCCGTATCGCCGGCTTTCGAGGCCAAATGCCATGCGGTTCTTCGATGCGGCGCACCTGGGCCGGGCGTGTGACGAAATCGCCCAGGTCGACCCCCTGGCGCAGATGCTGCAGCGCGACCTCGGAGGGGATTCCTTCGACCTGGACCCAGTACGTCTTGGCCCAGCCGGTGCCCGGCTGAGCGATCCGCTGCTGGAGCCTGCCGTCGCCCGTCAGGACGACGAGACCCTCGCTGTCCCAGTCTAACCGGCCGGCGGGATAGATCCCGGGGACGGTAACGTAGTCTTTGAGTGTGGGGCGGGTCGCATGGGGGCTGAATTGGCATACCACGCCGTACGGTTTGTTGAGCAGGATCAGCTGCGGGCCGAGCCGAACGGCATGCCGGGTTCCCGCGCGCCCGCTGATGCGTTGTGGCTGCCGGCTGCGCTGGCGCGCCGCTGTCACTCGATCAAGCTGCAGGTCCTCGACCGCTTGCGTGGGCGACGGGCATGCGATCACCGATGCTCGTGCGAAGTGAGGTACTCATAGGCGGGCAGCGTGAGGAAATCGACGAACTGGTCGTCCAGCGACAGCTGCTCGAACATCTTCGCTGCCTCCTCGTACTTGCCGGCTCCGTACTGCTCTTCGCCCAGCAGCTTGCGCACCTTGGCGAGCTCCTGTGGCAGCAGCTCCCGGAACAGATCCTTCGTCACCTTGCGTCCGTCATCGAGGATGCCAAGGGGGCTGCGGATCCAGTGCCAGATCTGTGCGCGTGAGATCTCCGCGGTCGCGGCGTCCTCCATCAGGTTGAAGATCGGTACGCAGCCGGTCCCGGCCAGCCATGCGCCGAGATATTGGATCCCGATGTTGATGTTGATGCGCAGGCCATTCTCGGTGATGGGTGTCTGCGGCTGAAAGTTGAGCAGCTCGCCTGCACTGACCTTCACGTCCTCGCGCTGCCGGGCGATCTGATTCGGCGTGTTCATCGCCTTGTCGAAGGCTTGGCGTGCCAACGCCACGAGCCCCGGATGCGCGACCCAGGTGCCGTCGTGGCCGTCATTCGCTTCCCGCTCCTTGTCCGCGCGCACCTTGGCCAGCGCCTCCTCGTTGGCCTTGGGATCGCTCTTGATCGGGATCTGCGCCGCCATGCCGCCCATCGCGAACGTGCCCCGGCGGTGGCAGGTCTTGATCAGTAGCAGCGAGTAGGCGCGCATGAACGGGGCGCCCATCGTGACGAGCGCGCGGTCCGCGAGGTTGAAGTCCGGCTTGTTCCGGAATTTCTTGATGCAGCTGAAGATGTAGTCCCAGCGCCCGCAGTTCAGCCCGGCCGAGTGATCGCGCAGCTCGTAGAGGATCTCGTCCATCTCGAAGGCCGCCAGGATCGTTTCGATCAGAACCGTGGCCTTGACAGTGCCTAGGGGGAGGCCCAGCTCTTTCTGCGCCAACAAGAAAGCGTCGTTCCACAGCCGCGCTTCCAGGTGCGATTCCAGCTTCGGCAAGTAGAAGTAGCTGCCGGACCCGGCACTGTGGCGCTGCTTGCCGTTGTGGAAGAGGTACAGTCCGAAGTCGAACAGGGAGCCGGCTACGGGCTGGCCGTCGACCAGCAGGTGCTTCTCGTCCAGATGCCAGCCGCGCGGACGCACCAGCAGCGTCGCGATGTTGTCGTTGAGCTTGTAGTGTTTGCCCTCCGGGCTGGTGAAGGTGATCGTCCGGCGGACGGCGTCGCGCACGCTAATCTGGCCTTGGAGCAGGTTGTCCCAGGTGGGCGTGCTCGAGTCCTCGAAGTCGGCCATGAACATGTTCGCTCCGGAGTTGAGCGCGTTGATGACCATCTTCCGGTCCGTGGGTCCGGTGATCTCCACTCGCCGGTCCTGCAGATCGGCCGGCACAGGGGCTACCTTCCACTGCGCCTCGCGGATCGCCTTGGTCTCAGGCAGGAAATCCGGCATCCGGCCGCTGTCCAGCTCCGCCTGGCGTGCTCTGCGCCGCTCGAGCAACTGGAGGCGGCGGGCGTTGAGGCTGCGATGGAGCTTGGCGACGAAGTTCAGTGCGTCGAACGTCAGGATCCCGGCGTACTCCGGCGTCATCGGTCCGAGCACCGCCACGCCGTCTGGGTAACCCTGCTCGCGCTTCATGCCGTCTCCTGTTGTCGGTCGTGATGCAAGGCGCGAATTCTCGCACAAAAAAGCCCGCTCACCGTGACCGGGGCGGGCTTGCAGTGCGCCGGGGCGCGTTCAGGCGAACTGCTCTCGTTCCGTGGAACCGATCAAGGCCGTGACCGAGGACTGCCCGCCTTGGATCACCTGGGTCACTTCGTCGAAGTAGCCCGTACCCACTTCGCGCTGGTGCCTGGTCGCGGTGTAACCGTGCTGCTCGGCGGCGAATTCGGCCTGCTGTAGGCGCACATAGGCGCTCATGTGCTCCTGTGCGTAACCGCGCGCGAGCTCGAACATGCTGTGGTTGAGGGCGTGGAAGCCGGCCAGAGTGATGAATTGGAACTTGTAGCCCATCGCCGCCAGCTCGCGCTGGAACTTCGAGATCGTGGCGTCGTCCAGGTGCTTCTTCCAGTTGAACGACGGGGAGCAGTTATAGGCGAGCATCTTGTCCGGATATGCCGCATGAATCGCCTCTGCGAACTGGCGAGCGAACTGCAGATCCGGTTTGCCGGTTTCGCACCAGACGAGGTCTGCATACGGCGCGTAAGCGAGCCCACGCGAGACGGCCTGTGCCAGGCCGTTGCGTACCCTGAAATACCCCTCCCCGGTACGCTCGCGAGTGAGAAAAGGCTTGTCGTTCTCGTCGACATCCGACGTGAGCAGGTTGGCTGCCTCTGCGTCCGTGCGCGCGAACAGCAGGGTAGGCACCTCCGCCAGGTCGGCGGCGAGACGCGCAGCGATGAGCTTCTGCACCGCTTCTTGCGTCGGAACGAGCACCTTTCCGCCCATGTGCCCGCACTTCTTGGCGGAGGCCAGCTGGTCCTCGAAATGCACGCCGGAGGCACCGGCCTCGATCATGGCCTTCATCAGTTCATGCGCGTTCAGCACGCCGCCAAATCCCGCCTCCGCGTCCGCGACGATCGGCGCGAGCCAGTCGATCGTACGCCCGCCGCCAGGTCCGTCTTGGCTTTCGGCGTGTTGGATCTGGTCCGCTCGAAGCAGCGCGTTGTTGATCCTGCGCACCACGCTCGGCACGCTCGAGACGGGGTAGAGCGACTGGTCCGGATACATTTGGTACGCATCGTTGGCATCCGCCGCGACCTGCCAGCCGGACAGGTAGATCGCCTTGAGCCCGGCCTTGACCTGCTGTACCGCTTGGTTGCCGGTCAGGGCACCGAGCGCAGGGACGAAAGGCTCCTCCCTGAGCAGCGTCCACAACCTGTCTGCGCCGCGCCGGGCGATGGTGTGCTCGATGTGTACGCTTCCGCGTAGGCGGAACACATCCTCCGCTGTATAGGGCCGGCGCACCCCCTTCCAGCGCGGGTTGTCGGCCCAGTCTGCCTTGATCTTCGCGATGTCCTGCTCTCTGCTCATGCCGTCTGCTCCATTCGTTAGGCGGGTTGAAGCGCGGGCGGATACACTGCCGCCTTCCTCACGCAGGACTCATCGCCGGGTTGAGGGATGATGCCGCTGGCGTCTGCCCCGTCGAGCGCACGTCCGTCGTATCGGCAGCGCGATGTCATGGCCCGCTGTTCGCGGGGGGCTTGTCCCGCCGCGCATGGTTGCGCGCGGCTAGGGGCGGTGCGAGTATAGCAGGGCGCTGCGGCGTTGCAACAAAAGCACCACCTAACGTCCGCAGGGGCTCAGTGGGATGCGAGGTTGTATTCAAGGATGGAGTTCATCGCGCCGCAATAGGACCGAATCGGCGCGTCTGCGCGCTGAGGGCGCCGGCGTCGCGACCCGGCTCCAGGTGATGTAACATCTTTTTTTTCAATGCCATAACCCGGCGCATCCGTGCCGGGCCGCCGGCCAGCAACGACGAGGACCCATGTATCAGCATATCCGCGTGCCGTCCCAGGGCGAGAGAATCACGGTTCGTCAAGACGCTTCTATCCATGTACCCGACCAGCCCATCATCCCGTTCATCGAGGGCGATGGCACTGGAATCGACATCACCCCGGTCATGCGGAAGGTGGTGGACGCCGCCGTGTCCATGGCCTACGGGGGCAAGCGTCGGATCGAATGGATGGAGATGTTTGCCGGTGAAAAGTCCTGCCGGGTTTACGGCGAGAACGTTTGGCTGCCGGACGAGACGCTGCAGGCGGCAAGGGAGTTCGTGGTCTCGATCAAAGGCCCGCTCACCACACCTGTCGGCGGCGGCATCCGGTCTATCAACGTCGCGCTGCGGCAGGAACTGGATCTGTACGTGTGCCTGCGTCCCGTGCGCTATTTCAAGGGCGTTCCGAGCCCGCTTAAGGAGCCCGAGAAGACCGACATGGTGATCTTTAGGGAAAACTCCGAGGACATCTACGCCGGCATAGAGTGGCAGGCCGACAGCGACGGGGCGAGAAAGGTGATTCAGTTCCTTAGGCAGGACATGGGCGTCAAGAAGATCCGCTTCCCGCAGAGCTGCGGCATCGGAATCAAGCCCGTCTCGCGAGAAGGCACCGAGCGGTTGGTGCGCAAGGCCATTCAATACGCCATCGCCAACGGACGCCGCTCTGTGACGCTGGTGCACAAAGGCAACATCATGAAGTTCACCGAGGGGGCCTTCCGCGACTGGGGTTATGCCTTGGGGCAGAAGGAGTTCGCCGGGCAGCCGCTGGACGGCGGCCCATGGCTCAAGCTTCCCGAGGGCCGTGGGTCGGCAGCCGTCGTCATCAAGGACGTGATCGCCGACGCCTTTCTACAGCAGATCCTCCTGCGGCCGGAGGAGTACGACGTGATCGCGACCCTGAACCTGAACGGAGACTACATCTCGGACGCGCTGGCGGCTCAGGTCGGCGGCATCGGCATCGCCCCCGGCGCGAACATGAGCGACTCCGTGGCGATGTTCGAGGCTACCCACGGCACGGCACCCAAGTATGCCGGCAAGGACTACGTCAACCCGGGCTCGCTTATCCTGTCGGCTGAGATGATGCTGCGGCACATGCGGTGGGTAGAGGCGGCCGACCTCATCCTTTCCTCCATGCAGGAGGCGATCCAGGACAAGGTCGTGACGTACGACTTTGCGCGGCTGATGCAGGGTGCCACCCAGGTGTCCTGCTCGGGGTTCGGGGATGCCATGATCGAGCGGATGCGGCGTTGAGCTGCTGCGGAGCGCCGGGTGGGGCTTGCGATCCACGACGAAAAGTTGCCGGTCTGCAGACCGCGTTGTCTTGCCGGTCCGATGCCCATGACCCCACCGCGCCAAAACAAAGCCCGCCTTTTGGGCGGGCGCGGATTATAGTTCTGATGCAGGGCCTGGCGACCCTGCGGGTCAACGTGGGTGAAGCGGATTCACGCTTCGCCTCTGAATCCTAACTGAACTCTTCCTCCTGAACCCCTGGCGAGGACTCCCGGCGGCCGAGACCGAACGGGACATCCGTTCCCTAAGTTTCTTAGACGCTTTGGATGTTCGAAGCCTGCTTCCCCTTCGGACCTTGGGTGACCTCGAACGAGACCTTTTGGCCTTCCTTGAGGGTCTTGAAACCGCTCATGTTGATTGCGGAAAAATGGGCAAACAGGTCTTCCCCGCCGTCATCCGGCGTGATGAAGCCGTAGCCCTTGGAGTCGTTGAACCATTTCACCGTACCAGTTGCCATACTTCCCTTCCTTGAGAAAAAAATGCGGGCCTCCCGACCCGCCGACTGTTTGCATGTCTCGGCGCGCCTCCGCATGCCACCATCGAGTGTGGTGTCGGACTCGCGCGATAGCAAACGCCGATCCTCTTTTTAGGCTATTGTCTTCCGGAAGTCAAGGAATTAGCCGTGGAGCGTCATCGGTACGCTAAATGCTTGCCGGCGTACTTGTAAATTTCCCGGTTATGCGCGAAATTAGCGGTAGACAAAGCTTCGGTCTGGCTTGGCTTGTTGGAAGTGCTCATGTCTGGCGCAAATCGCGACGGCGTTCTGATTGAGACCCAGAAGGGCAAAGTCAAGCCGCCGCCCATGTACAAGGTGGTGCTGCTGAACGATGATTACACACCGATGGACTTCGTCGTTTCGGTGCTGCAGACCTTCTTCTCGATGAGCCGCGAGCAGGCCACCCAGATCATGCTCAAGGTGCATCGGGAAGGCATGGGAGTGTGTGGGGTGTATCCTAAGGATGTCGCCGCCACCAAGGTCGAACAGGTGATCTCATTTGCGCGGAAGCACGAGCACCCGCTTCAGTGCGTAATGGAAGAGACCTGAGGCGCCGAGCGTAGCCCGGCATGTGTGGAGTGGACTTGCCTTAGAGGAACCGTATGATCGCGCAGGAGCTAGAGGTCAGCCTGCACATGGCATTCATGGACGCAAGGCAGAAGCGCCACGAGTTCATCACCGTGGAGCATCTGCTCTTGGCGCTCCTGGATAACCCCTCGGCCTCCGAGGTCCTCCGTGCCTGCGCCGCCAATATCGAAGAGCTGCGCAAGCTGCTCACGGACTTCATCAACGAGCACACGCCCATCGTCACGGGCGACGAGGTCGACACCCAGCCCACGCTTGGTTTCCAGCGCGTGATCCAGCGTGCCATCCTGCATGTTCAATCGTCCGGCAAGAAAGAGGTCACCGGTGCCAACGTACTGGTGGCCATCTTCGGCGAGAAGGATTCGCACGCTGTGTACTTCCTGCACCAGAAGGGAGTGACGCGGCTCGACGTGGTCAACTACATCTCGCACGGCATCAGCAAGGTTCCCCAAGCGGGGCCATCGAAGCAGCAGGAAAGCGAGTCCGAGGGTGAGCAGGATCAGAACCAGGGCGGTGCGCTCGAGACGTATACGATGAACCTCAACGCGCTCGCGCTGTCCGGCAAGATCGACCCGCTGATCGGGCGCGAACGCGAGTTGGAGCGGGTCGTGCAAACCCTATGCCGGCGGCGGAAGAACAACCCGCTTCTGGTAGGCGAAGCGGGCGTGGGCAAGACGGCGATCGCGGAGGGGCTGGCGCGCAGGATCATCGAAGGCAGCGTCCCGGAGATCCTGGCGCGGTGCCAAGTGTATGCCCTGGACATGGGCGCGCTGCTGGCGGGGACCAAATACCGGGGCGACTTCGAGCAGCGGTTGAAGGCGGTGCTCAAGCAGCTCGTCGATAACCCGAGCGCGATTCTGTTCATCGACGAGATCCACACGCTGATCGGCGCTGGCGCGGCCTCGGGGGGCACGCTGGACGCCTCCAACCTGCTCAAGCCAGCCCTGTCCACCGGACAACTCAAGTGCATCGGTGCCACGACGTACAACGAGTACCGTGGCATCTTCGAGAAGGACCACGCGCTATCCCGGCGGTTCCAGAAGATCGACGTCGCGGAGCCGAGCGTGCAGGAGACGGTCGAGATCTTGCGCGGGCTCAAGAGCCGCTTCGAGGCGCATCACGGTGTGCGCTACACGACCTCGGCGCTTACCTCGGCGGCGGAGCTGTCGGCCCGCTACATCAACGACCGCCATCTGCCGGACAAGGCGATCGACGTGATCGACGAGGCCGGAGCGGCGCAGCGGATCTTGCCGAAGTCTAGGCAGAGGCGCGTGATCACCAAGCACGAGATCGAGGAGATCATCGCCAAGATCGCGCGCATCCCGCCGCACAACGTGACCTCGAACGACCGCAGCAAGCTCAAGAATCTAGACCGCGACCTGAAGTCGGTGGTGTTCGGGCAGGAGCGTGCAATCGACGCGCTGGCCGCATCGATCAAGATGGCGCGCAGCGGCCTGGGCAACCCGCAGAAGCCGATCGGGTGCTTCCTGTTCTCGGGCCCCACGGGCGTGGGAAAGACCGAGGTCGCGCGTCAACTCGCCTACATCATGGGCGTGGAACTGATCCGCTTCGACATGTCGGAGTACATGGAGCGCCACGCGGTGTCGCGCCTGATCGGTGCACCGCCCGGGTATGTCGGCTTCGATCAAGGCGGGCTGCTCACCGAAGCGATCTCGAAGCATCCCTACTCGGTGCTGCTGCTCGACGAGATCGAGAAGGCGCACCCGGATATCTTCAACATCCTGCTGCAGGTCATGGACCACGGCACGCTGACCGACAACAACGGACGCAAGGCCGACTTCCGCAACGTGGTGCTCATCATGACCACCAACGCCGGCGCCGAGTCGTTGATCAAGACCACCATCGGATTCACCCCGGGCAAGTCGCAGGGCGACGAGCTGCAGGACATCAAGCGCATGTTCACGCCCGAGTTTCGCAACCGGCTGGATGCGACCATCTCCTTCGCACCGCTCACGCACGAGATCATCCTGCGGGTGGTGGACAAGTTCCTGATGCAGCTTGAGGACCAGCTGCACGAGAAGAAGGTCGAAGTGAGCTTCACGCAGGCGCTGAAGGACCATCTGGCCAAGAACGGCTTCGACCCTCTCATGGGCGCTCGCCCGATGGCACGGCTGATCCAGGACACGATTCGCCGCGCCCTCGCCGATGAGCTGCTGTTCGGCAAACTCGCCAACGGCGGAAAGGTCATGGTCGACGTCGATGAGGACGACAAGATCCGGTTGGAGTTTCCGCCACAGGAAGAGCCGGTGCCGGAAGCCAGCATGGAGTCCTGAGCGCACCCGGCATCGCTGCAAGGATCGCGGGCAGGCCCGATGGCCTGCCCGCTGCTTTTTTCAGCCCGCTTCGCGTTTCGCGCGCCGCGGTGGCAACACCTTCCACGTGGCGAAACAGAGCGCCGCGAATGCGACGTAGACCGCAGTGAAGGTCCATGCGGGAAAGTCCCAGAACAGCACGCGGTGCAGCCAACGGGCTAGGAAGCCCGCCGGCTGGTGAGTGCCCGGCCTGAGCTGGTCCTCCAATAGAGTCAGCGGGCACACCCAGCCCACCAGGGCCTCGATCGCAACCACAGCGATCGCAACCAGGTGGATCACGCGAAACCAGAAGCTACGCACCCAGGACCAGCCTGCCCAACCGCCGATCCAGATCAGGCCCAATCCGCCCACCACGAACAAGACGTAGCCGAAGTGGACGACCAGGATCAGGTCTGCCAGCACGTCGCAGTTGGCCGGACCGGCCGCATGTTATTCCCGCGCGATGGGGCGAGCCGCGTCCGCGATCCATTCGCTCCACGAGCCCGGATACAGCCGGGAGCCCCGGAGTCCGGCGATCTCCATCGCAAGCAGGTTGCTGCAAGCGCTCACGCCCGAGCCGCATTGATGGACCACTTGCTCGGGACGCCCACCGGCCAGCATCGCAGCGAAGGCGTTGCGCAGTTCCGCCGCCGGTTTGAAGCGGCCGTCCGGGCCTAGGTTTTCTTTGAACGGGCGGTTTCTCGCCCCGGGAATGTGGCCGGCTACGGCATCGATGGGCTCGGTCACGCCCCGAAATCGCTCGGCAGAGCGAGCGTCCACGACGATCATCGACGCGTCATCCAGGTGGGAGCGGATGAACTCGACGTCCACCCAGCGGTCGCCGTGCGGCTGGCCGCGGAAAGCCGTCGGCGAAGGCTGCGGCACCTCGCGGGTCACCGGCAAACCGGCACGGACCCACGCTTCCCAGCCGCCGTCCAATGCCGCCACTGTCTCATGCCCCAGCCAACGCAGCATCCACCAAAGACGGGCGGAGGCAGAGCCGGCGGAAAAGTCGTAGGCCACCACCTGCTTCCCGTTGTCCACCCCATTGCGTCCCAGCCAGGCGATGAAGGTCTGCGGATCGGGTAGCGGGTGGCGCCCGTTGCGGCCCGTCTTCGGCCCCGCCAGGTCCCGCTCGGAATGCGCGAAGCGGGCGCCTGGCACATGCGATTGCGCGTATGCGCGGGCACCAGCGTCGTGGTCCATCAATTCGTGCCGGCAATCGAAGATGATCCAGCTCGGATCATCCAGATGCGCCGCCAACTCCTGCGTGGAGACAATCGTGCCGTAGCTCATGCAAAGATCCGGAGGGAGAGCGGGATGGGTGAGAACCGCGATGAACGGCGGAAGGTGGCACCAGTCGAGCGCAAAGCAGTTACCCGAGCATGCCTCTTTCGTGATCGGGAGAGCGCGACGCGCTCAAGAGAGTCCGCGCGGCGGTTCGTCGAGCGCTGATCAGGCTTCACCGCCGGCCAGCCAGGCGCGCGCCGATCCCTCGTCGTCGAACACGTGGATCTCCGCGTCCACGAAGAGCTGCGACAGCCAGGCGCTCCACGCCACCCACTGGGCGTCGCTCAGCACCGCAATGCGCCCCACGTCATGGCTGTGGTTGCGGGTGAACTTGATATCTTCCCACATGACGTCCACCGTGTAGTCCAGCATGTCGCGCAGGTCGATCAGCAGGTTCATGCGGCCCGCCGTCTGCAGCTGCCCGACGACTTCGTGCTCGAAGCGTTGGTAATCGGCGAGGGTCAGTTCGCCAAAAACGCCGACCACGATCACACCGTCCTCCCGCTCGATCGAGATCATGGAAACCTCGGAACGAACGGTCGCGGACGGAGACGGGCGGCGCGGATACGCAGGGAGCGCTTCATCGATCTACAGCTCGGGCTCGACGGCCCGATGCACGAACTCGTGGAAGTGGATCATGCCATCCTCCGAGGGCGACTGGTAGGGACCGCGCTGGTCGACTCCCGCGCGATACAGCACGCGACGCCCGGCGTGCATGCGCTGGCAGATCTCGCCGTCCTCCCGCGCGCTTTCCCCGTACGCCTGCTGATGCAGCTCAACCAGTTCGCGCTCGAACAGCGCGATCTCTTCGGGGTAGTAGAACTCCACGACGTTCACGCACTTCTCGGGGCCGGACGGCAGCACGGTGCTCACCACTATGCAAATCGGATACCACTCGAGCATGATGTTCGGGTAGTAACAGGACCACACCGTGCCGAACTTCGGGAGCCTGCCCTTGGTATAGCGCAGCAGCGCCTCGGTATACTTCCCATAGGCGGGAGAGCCGGCCTGGGTGAGACCCTGATAGATCCCCATCTCCTGGGCGCTCCAGCAGCTGCCGAACTCCCAGCGATACACGGCCGGATCGACAAACTCGCGCAGCCCGGGGTGAAACGGACCGACGTGGTACAGCTCGAGGTAGACTTCCATGAACGCCTTCCAGTTGAAGGCGTATTCGCTGATCTCCACTCGGTCGAGGACGTGACCGTCGAGACGGTAGTCGCTGGCCAGCCGAAACCCGGCGAGGTCCTGCGCCACGTCGCGGGCCCCGCTGAAGAGCATGTGATTCCAGCTGGAGAGCGAGGTGCGCTCGAGGTCCAGACATGGGTTGGCCGCAAACTCGGGTGCACCCAACAGCTTGCCTTGGAGGTCATAGGTCCAGCGGTGCAGCGGACAGACCAGGTTGCGTGCGTTGCCGCGACCGTTGAGGATGATGCCCTGGCGATGGCGGCACACGTTCGACAGGAGCTCGACCCCGGTGTCGCTGCGTACCAGCACCTTGCCGTTGTCGCACCAGTCGAGCACGTAGTAGTCGCCGACGTTCGGCACCATCAGCTCATTTCCGACATAGCCGGGGCCGCGGGCGAACAGAGTACGCTGCTCGATTTCCGTGATGTCGGAATCGAAATACCAGCTCAGCGGAAGCTGCGTGGAGGTCCGTTTCAGGCCGGCGATGTCGGCCAGGTCGGTCATGGGTTTCGTGCTCGTATCGCTGCGAAGCAGGATCGCCAGGTGCCTGCGGCGCCTGCCGGCGGTCGGCCGATGACGCGGATGCAAGCGGATGGGCTGAAATTCTACCTCAAAGCCCGCCGGCTCCCCGCGCGCATTGACCCGAGCACCACTAATGCGATACTTTTCCCTCGCCCTATTGGCCCGCATCGTGCTATGCCCAAACCGCTCACGCCTGAACCCGTTGCCACGCCGACAGCGCAGGCCGACTCGCGTAAGCGAGAGCCAGGTCCCGACGCCGTCTCGCCTCAGCCTGGGCGCGAGCAGGAACGGCCTGCGGGCGAGACACCCGGAAGCTTCGAGGCGGCGCTCGAAGAATTGGAGACGATCGTGACACGCATGGAGGGCGGCGAGCTGACGCTGGAGCAGTCCCTCTCGGCATACAAGCGCGGCGCTGTGCTGCTCCAGTACTGCCAGACCGCGCTCAAGGACGCCCAACAGCAGGTCAAGGTGCTCGAAGCCGGAGTGCTGCAAGACTTCACCGGTGCAGACGACGACAGCTGACTTCCAGGAGTGGGTGCGCGTGCACCAACTCCGCGTGGAGGAAGCGCTAGAACGGATCCTGCCGGCGGTGACCCTGGCGCCGGCGCGGTTACACGAAGCGATGCGCTATGCGGTATTGGGCGGCGGCAAGCGCGTGCGCCCTCTGCTCGCCTTCGCCGCGGGAGAGGTGGCGCGGGCGGACCCGCAACGCATCTCGTCGGCGGCCGCCGCAGTCGAGCTCATCCACGCGTATTCGCTGGTCCACGACGATCTACCCTGCATGGATGACGACATCCTGCGGCGCGGGAAGCCCACCTGCCACATCGCCTATGACGAAGCGACCGCGATGCTGGTGGGAGACAGCCTGCAAGCCTTGGCATTCCAGGTCTTGAGCGATCGCGCGATCGCCCCGGACCCGGGGCGACAGCTGGAGATGGTTCACGCCCTCGCGCTGGCCGCAGGCTCCAGAGGCATGGCCGGTGGACAGGCGATCGATCTGCAGAGCACGGGCCGGGAGCTCACCCTGCCCGAGTTAGAGTTCATGCACGTGCACAAGACCGGCGCGTTGATTCGGGCTTCGGTGCTGATCGGTGCGGCCTGCGGCACAGCTCTAGAGGGTGAGGCGGTATCTCGTCTGGATCGCTTCGCCAAGTTTTCGGGACTGGCGTTTCAGGTGGTCGATGACTTGCTGGACGTGCAGGTCGACACGGTCACGCTGGGCAAGACGGCCGGCAAGGACGCCGCGCAGAACAAACCCACCTATGTGAGCCTGCTGGGTGTGAGCCGCGCACGAGAGCTCGCGGAGGAGCTCCGGGCCGCGGCCCTGCAGGCGCTCGAGCCGCTGGGAAGCGAAGCCCGGCGGCTGCGGGAGCTGATCGACTTCATCGTGATGCGCACTCATTGACCGGCATGTTCGAATTGCTCGAGACGATCAACGACCCCTCCGCCTTACGAAAGCTGGAGCGTAAGGCGTTGCCAGGGCTGGCAGCGGAGCTGCGGCAGTTCCTGCTGCAGTCGGTAGCTCAGACCGGAGGGCATCTGTCCTCCAACCTCGGGACGGTGGAGCTCACCATCGCCCTGCACTACGTGTTCAATACTCCGTTCGACCGTCTGGTATGGGACGTTGGGCACCAAACCTACGCACACAAGATCCTGACAGGACGGCGCAACGCGATGGGGACGCTGCGCCAGTTCGGCGGCATCGCCGGATTTCCTCGACGTGAAGAGAGCGAATACGACGCGTTCGGCACCGCGCATTCCAGCACTTCGATCAGCGCTGCGCTAGGGATGGCGGTGGCTGCCCGCCGAGCCGGCGAGGACCGCCGCGTTGTCGCAATCATCGGCGACGGCGCGATGACGGCCGGCATGGCGTTCGAGGCCCTCAACAACGCGGGCAACATGGACGCCAACCTGCTCGTGATCCTCAACGACAACGACATGGCGATCTCGGAAAGCGTCGGGGCGTTGAACAACTACCTGGCCCGGCTGATGTCCGGTCGTTTCTACACCGCCGCACGGCGTGCCGGAGAGAAGGTCCTGGGGGTGCTCCCGCCTGTGCTGGATTTCGCCCGCCGCGCCGAGGAGCACGTGAAGGGGATGATGACGCCGGGAACGCTGTTCGAGGAGTTCGGCTTCAACTATATCGGTCCCATCGATGGGCACGACCTCGACGTGCTGGTGTCCACGCTCGCGAACTTGAAAGAGCTCGACGGCCCACAGTTCCTGCATGTGGTGACCCGCAAGGGCAAGGGCTACGCACGGGCGGAGCAGGACCCGATCTTGTACCACGGCGTGACCAAGTTCGATCCGGAAGTCGGGATCGTGGCCAAACCGCCCGGCAAACCCACCTACACCCAGGTCTTCGGCGACTGGCTGTGTGACATGGCGGCGCTGGACGAGCGCTTGATCGGAATCACGCCCGCGATGCGCGAAGGGTCCGGGCTGGTCAGGTTCTCCCAGGAGTACCCGGACCGCTACTTCGACGTGGGTATCGCCGAGCAACATGCGTTGACCTTTGCGGCCGGCCTCGCTTGCGAGGGGTTGCGTCCGGTGGTGGCGATCTATTCGACCTTCTTGCAGCGGGCTTACGATCAGCTCATCCACGACATCGCGATCCAGAATCTTCCGGTGATGTTCGCCATCGACCGCGGCGGATTAGTCGGTGCGGACGGACCCACGCATCATGGTGCTTTCGACCTGTCCTACTTGCGCTGTATCCCCAACCTGACGGTCATGGCGCCCAGCGACGAAAACGAGTGCCGGCAGATGCTCTACACGGCCTTTCACCTCGGTGCTCCGGCGGCGGTACGCTATCCGCGCGGCTCCGGGCCTGGGGTTGCCCAAGAGGGCGGGATGCACGAGTTGCCTATCGGCCGCGGCGTGCTGCGCCGGCAGGGACATGGCATTGCCATCCTGGCCTTCGGAAGCGCCGTAAAGCCGGCTTTGCAAGCGGCCGAGACACTGGACGCGACGGTCGCGGACATGCGGTTCGTGAAGCCCCTCGACGAGGCACTGGTCGCCGAATTAGCCGCCTCGCACGCTCGCCTGGTCACAATCGAGGAGAACGTCGTGGAAGGAGGCGCAGGAAGCGCGGTAGCGGAGTCGCTTGCACGCATGGGGTTACAGCTACCGATGTTGCACTTGGGCCTGCCGGATCGCTTCGTGGAGCATGGAGACCCGGCCGTGCTCTTGCGCGACTGTGGGCTGGATGGGGACGGGGTGTTGCAGGCGATCCGGGCGCGGTTCGCGGATGACGAGGGACGGCCATAAGCTATAATCGGCTGCCGTTTCGGTCCAGCATCAGACCATGAACTTCCCGCACGCCCTGGGCATTCCCGACATCCACAGCACGGTCGACGACCGGCGTCTTGCCATCGATCGGGTGGGGATCAAGGGCATACGCCACCCTGTCCGCATCGGCGACAAGGCAGGTGGGATCCAGCATACGGTCGCCCTCTTCAACATGTACGTGCATCTGCCGCACGACTTCAAGGGCACGCACATGTCCCGCTTCGTGGAGATCCTCAACAGCCACGAGCGCGAAATCTCAGTCGAGTCCTTCGAAACCATCCTGCGCGAAATGGTCGAGCGGCTGGAGGCCGAATCGGGCCGCATCGAGATGAGCTTTCCGTACTTCATCAACAAGGCGGCGCCGGTCTCCGGCGTGCAGAGCTTGCTCGACTACGAGGTGACGTTCATCGGCGAGATCGACCACGGCCACTACCGCTTTACCGTGAAGGTGCAGGTTCCGGTCACCAGCCTGTGTCCGTGCTCCAAGGAGATCTCCGACTACGGCGCTCACAACCAGCGCTCGCATATCACTGTGACGGCGCGAACCCGCGGCTTCGTCTGGATCGAGGACCTGGTCCGCATCTGCGAGGAGCAGGCATCCTGCGAGCTGTTCGGGTTACTGAAGCGCCCGGACGAGAAGTACGTGACGGAGCGAGCCTACGACAACCCGAAGTTCGTCGAGGACATCGTGCGCGACATCGCGACGGTGATCAACGCCGACCCGCGCATCGAAGCCTATATCATCGAGTCGGAAAACTTCGAATCGATTCACAATCACTCGGCGTATGCGAGGATCGAACGGGACCGGGCGCGGGGATGAGCACCGCCTGCTGTCACCGTTGCGCTGCGATGCCGGGGCTTGGCTGGTTCAGCCGGCGCGAGGCGCCGGTCGGCGGCTAGCCGTCTTTCGTCCCAGCGCCGCAGCGGATGCCTTGCGGCGCCCGTCAGTAGCGCTTGGTGAGAGTCAGGTCGCTTCCGGTACGCGTCATCTCGACGCGGTTGAGAAAGCTCATTCCCAGCAGCACGAAGGGCATGTCCGCCTCGTGCACCAGCGCATCGATGTTGTTCAGTGTGATGTCCCCCACACGGACGCTATCCAGCTTGACCCGGTAGACGCGAGCGGTCCCGTTCGCCGTGCGCGTGATTCCGCGCTCTCCCTCCAGGTAGTTGAGCCCGATGCGCCGGGCGTCGGCCAGGCCGAGCGAAATCATGGTGGCGCCTGTGTCCACCAAGAACTGGACGGTAGCCCCGTTGATGGTGCCGGTGGTCATGAAATGGCCGCGCGCGTCGGCCGCCAGGGTCACGCTGCCCGAGCCGTTGGCTGCCGAGTGGCCGTTGGCGAGCTGGTTGTTGCCCAGCGTCAGGCTGCGCCGCTTGCCATTGATTTCGAACAGAGCGCCTTCGGGAGTCGCTTTGATCAGCCTCACACCGCTGCGCAGGGTGTCGCCGTCGCGAAGCAGGCGCGGCTTTCCGCCGTCGCCTACCACGACCACTGCGGTGCCGCTGGACAAGCCGACCACGTTGATCTCGTTGTCCTGCTCGGAGGCATGCGTGAGCGCCGAGGCCAACATGCCGGCGGCCAACATCGACCTCAATCCGCGGGGCGTCACAGCCATCGCAGACTCCCAGCATGAAACCGATCGCCGTTTTTCGTCATTACGTCACCGAGGGACCCGGTTATTTCGCCACTTACCTGGATCGACACCGGCTTCCCTGGACAATGGTCAAAGTCGATGAGGGCCAACCGATTCCGCCGCGCGCGGATGCCTTCAGCGGACTGGTGTTCATGGGTGGGCCGATGAGCGTCAACGATGATCTTCCGTGGCTACCGCCGGCCTTGGCCTTTATACGGGAAGCGGTGGCAAGAGACGTGCCGGTGCTGGGCCATTGCCTAGGCGCACAGCTCATGTCCAAGGCCCTCGGCGGGCGAGTCAGCCGAAACCCGGTCCGGGAGATCGGCTGGGGCGAGGTCCGAGTCGAAGATCAGGCGGCGGCCCAGGAATGGTTCGGCACCGCCTCTCACCCGTTTCTGGCCTTCCACTGGCACGGGGAAACGTTCAGCGTCCCCGAGGACGCGACCCGAGTGCTATCGAGCCCGTGGTGCGAGAACCAGGCGTTCGTGCTCGGACCCCATCTGGGATTGCAATGTCACATCGAGATGACGGAGGAACTCCTGCGGACCTGGTGCGGCGCAGGTGCGCGGGAGATCGCCGCCCATTGCGGTCCGTCGGTGCAGTCGGTGGACGCGATCCTGGAAGAACTCGAGACCCGGCTCTCGCAGCTACACGCGGTAGCGGACCGCGTGTACGGCAGGTGGGTGCAGCGCTTGCGCGGCTAGCGCGGTCGGGTCGAGCTGGAAAGCGGTGGAGCGCAGTCGGGTCGTCGCTTACCCCTGGCTTTCAACGCGGGTCAATCCCTGAAGTTGGTGAACTGCAGTGGGAAGTCCTGGACGGTTTTGCGGACCAGTTGGATGGCTTCCTGCAGGGTGTCCTTCTTGGCCCCCGAAATGCGCACGGCGTCGCCCTGGATGCTCGCTTGGAGTTTGAGCTTGCTGTCCTTGATCAGCCGGACGATGCGCTTGGCCAGATCGGGGTTCACGCCCGTGCGAACGGTCAAGGCCTGCTTGACCTTGTCGCCGCTCAGCTTCTCCACTTTGCCCTTCTCCAGGCAGCGCACATCCACGCCGCGCTTTGCGAGCCTGCCGATCAGCACGTCGTAGACCTGCCCGAGCTTGAACTCGTCGTCGGCGAACAGCGAGAGCACATGCTCAGCCTGTTCGATCCGCGCGTCGCTGCCCTTGAAGTCGAAGCGGTTGGCGATCTCCTTGCACGCCTGCTCCACGGCGTTGCGCAACTCGACCTCATTGACCTCGGACACGACGTCGAAGCTCGCCATTTTTGAGTCGGCTCACGCTTTGATCAACGGCACAGTGAAAGAGGTGATCGGCGCGCCGGTGCCGTCGTCGAACTCGGCCGCCGCCTGCACCCCGTGCCGCGCGATCTGCTCGGCGCTCAAGTGTGGATCGGCATACACGGAGTACATCGCGCCCAGGGCGTAGTCGCTGCCACTGCCATAAGCATAGAAGCGTGAGAACTCCTGCACGGTGCGGTGTGCCGCCACGCCGAAGATCCCGTAGGGATTGGCGATCAAGCAGTCCATGCGCGAAGACTCCAAGGCGTCCTCCTTGTCCTCTTCGGGCAGCAGATAGTAGCGCTGCTTCAAGATGCCGTGGAGCCGGTTCCAGGTGCGGAAGATGTTGGCCGCGCTGTCCAGCAGCACTTCTTCCTGCAGATGATCGAAGTAGTCGCGCAGAATGGTCTTGAACGCGAAGTAGCCTGTCACCCCGATGTAGTTGTTCCCGACCCGCAGGATCTTCGCATGATTCACGATATAGTCGCTGCTCTCCTTGGCGGCACCCCATTTGGTCAGGGTATCGGCAGCGATCGCAGCGATGCCGTCCTTCTTGACGACGGTTACCGTGGTCATGGGCGAGTGGTCTTGCCTCGGGGTGGACGCGCGATCTGGAGCGTGGGAACCGAGCCCTATCGGTGCCGCAGCCTGGCGGCGATGCGCATGCGCAGCGCGTTGAGCCGGATGAATCCTTCGGCGTCCTTCTGGTCGTACGCGCCGCGGTCCTCCTCGAAGGTGGCGATGGCCGGGTCGAACAACGAATCGGTCTTGGAGCCGCGGCCGACTACCATCACGTTGCCCTTGTACAGCTTCAACCGGACCCAGCCGTTCACGTGCGCCTGTGTTGCGTCGATCGCCTGTTGCAGCACGCGCCGCTCGGGGCTCCACCAATACCCGTTGTAGATGAGCGAGGCATAGCGCGGCATCAGCTCGTCTTTGAGGTGCGCGACCTCACGATCCAGCGTGATGGACTCGATCGCCCGGTGGGCCTTGAGCATGATCGTGCCACCCGGCGTCTCGTAGCAGCCGCGTGACTTCATGCCGACGTACCGGTTCTCGACCAAGTCGAGACGCCCGACTCCATGCTTGCCTCCGAGTTCGTTGAGCGTCGTGAGCACCTGTGCCGGGCTGAGCCGCCGGCCATCCACCGCGACGATGTCGCCTTGCAGGTATTCCAACTCCACGTACTGCGGTCGATCGGGCGCCCGCTCGGGCGCGACCGTCCAGCGCCACATCGCCTCCTCGGGCTCCTGAGCGGGGTCCTCCAGGGCTCTCCCCTCGTAAGAGATATGCAGCAGGTTGGCGTCCATGCTATAGGGGCTGCCCCCTTCGCGATGCTGCATTTCGATCGGGATGCCGTGCGTCTGAGCATACGCGAGCAGCCGCTCGCGGGACGTGAGATCCCATTCGCGCCACGGCGCAATCACGCGGATGTTCGGCTCCAAGGCGTAGTAGCCGAGCTCGAAGCGCACCTGATCGTTGCCCTTGCCGGTGGCGCCGTGCGCCACCGCGCTCGCCTTGGTCTGATGTGCGATCTCGATTTGCCGCTTCGCGATCAGCGGGCGGGCGATGCTGGTTCCGAGCAGATACTCGCCTTCGTAGATCGCGTTGGCCCGGAACATCGGAAAGACGAAATCGCGAACGAACTCCTGGCGCAGATCGTCGACAAAGATCTCCTTGACGCCGAACTGCCGCGCTTTCGCACGCGCAGGTTCCAGCTCTTCGCCTTGTCCGATGTCAGCCGTAAAGGTCACGACCTCGCATTTGTACACATCTTGGAGCCACTTCAGGATGACCGAAGTGTCCAGCCCCCCGGAATAGGCGAGTACGACTTTTGCGATTCCTGTCATTTCACGCGTGACCCCGCTGCGGCGCGCCGATCAGATCTTGTTCGGCTGGGGCTTATCTTCCTCTTCCTGTTCCTGTGGGTTATCGATGTCGCCCTCGAAGACTCCGTCGACCCACTCGCCGATGAAGATCTTGCCGTCGGGTCGGCGATATTGGCCTTGGCCGTGTGGCTTGCCGCTCTTCCATCCTCCTTCGTACCAACTGCCGTCGGGCGCCTCGTATCGGCCGCTGCCCTCCTGGACGCTATGCTTCCAGTCGCCTTCGTACTTGCCTCCTTCGGCCTTGGACAGCGTGCCCTTGCCCTCCGCCCAGCCCATGTCCAGGTTGCCTTCATAGCGGTCGTCCTTGCGGCCGTCCAGGTACCATTGCAAGACCCCTTCCCCGTTGGCATAGCCGTTCTTGCAGGCCCCGCTCCAGGTAATCGTCTCTCCGGGCCGGGGGAACGTGTTCGCCACCTTGCACCCCCGCTGGTCGGCAATCCACGCGACGTCGTCATCGGACGGCGCGGCGAATGCCGTCAAGGAGCCGGCAAGAACAACTACCACAGGGATGGCCGAGGCGACGCGGCGGATGCGATTCATAAGCTTAGCCCTCGTGAGTGGATACGGCGGTTTCTCCCTGCCATGTCCCGGTTGTCAGTGGACGCCGGCTTGCCGTCATTGCCGCCGGAGCAGGCGCGGACACCCGGCCTATAGTCCTGGCTCACGGTCTTCCTAGGAGCGTCCACCGTGATTCCGTAACAACCCGTCCCGTGATCATTGTAGTTCTCCCCGCGGGCGCCATCGACCCACGGGCGGAGGATACGGCGCGCACCGTCGCACGAACCGGAGGCGGTACCGGCGCACCCCTGTACGCTCTCCTGCCCATTGGAGAACCCGCCGACGCAAGCGCCGTTCCAGCTGAGCGGTTTGTTGTCTCGGGGTTCGGGATGGCCATCCTGCGCCGGTTGGCGGTGGCGATCCATCCTGCTTGCGCGCATGGAACCGCTGCCGTCCAGGGGCTGCGCGCCACGGTCTGCCGCTCCGGACCGAAGCCTTGGTTCCGCTCCCCTTCAAGCTTCCACCCGGCCGAGCAGCAGGTACTCGAGGAGCGCCTTCTGCGTGTGTAGGCGGTTTTCCGCCTCCTCCCAGACCACGCTGCGAGATCCGTCGATGACGGCGGCTTCGACCTCTTCGCCCCGGTGCGCAGGCAGGCAATGCATGAACAGGGCATCGGGCTTGGCGAGCCTCATCATCTCCTGGTTCACCTGATATGCCGCGAAGGTCTTTTTGCGCTCCTCGGCCTCGTCTTCGAAGCCCATGCTCGTCCATACGTCGGTGGTGACGAGGTCGGCGCCCGCGACGGCTTGCCGCGGGTCCCGGAAGCACTCCACAAACCGCCCGCCGTCGGCGGCTCCACGCTCTGCCTCCAGCTCATACCCGGGAGGAGAGGCGATGTTGAGCTGGAACTCGAAAATTCTTGCCGCCTGCACCCAGGTGTTACAGACGTTGTTGGAGTCGCCCACCCAGGCGAGCGTTTTGCCACGGATCGGCCCGCAGTGCTCGATGAACGTGAAGATATCGGCCAGGGTCTGACACGGGTGGTATTCGTCGGTGAGGCCGTTGATGACCGGCACTCGTGAGTGCGCCGCGAACCGCTCGACGATGTGCTGCTCGTACGTGCGCAGCATGACGACATCGACCATGCGGGAGATCACCTCTGCTACATCTTCGATCGGCTCGCCGCGCCCGAGCTGTGTGTCGCGAGCGGTCAGGAACAGCGCCGTGCCTCCGAGCTGCGCCATTCCCGCTTCGAACGAGACGCGCGTACGCGTGGAGCTCTTTTCGAAGATCATGGCAAGGGTCTTGCCGCGGAGCGGCTGAAACAGCGTCCCGCTGCGATGCCGGGCTTTCAGGGTGCGCGCCCGAGCGAACAGATACTCCAATTCCCCACGGCTGAAGTCCTTGAGCTGTAGAAAATGCCTGACGGCGGGCATGACGTGGCGACTCCGGGGCTTTCAGTCACCCAAGGCTGCGCTGGCCGGCTCGGCCAGGAATTCGCGAATGACCCCGGCAACACCTTCCGCCAGCTGGCGCGCCTGCGCCGGTTGTAGGATCAGCGGGGGCAGCAGGCGCACCACGGTGTCCGCCGTCACGTTGATCAGCAAGCCACGCTCCAACCCGGCGTTGACGACGTGGTTGCACGGCCGGTCCAGGTCGATGCCCACCATCAGCCCTCGGCCTCGGATCTGCTTGAACCCCGGAAGCTCGCCGAGATGCTCCTGCAGCCGCGCTCGGACCAACTCGCCCATGCGCACCGCGTTCTCCAGCAGGTTGTCCTCAGCGATGATCTGCAGAGTCGTGTAGGCCGCCGTGCAGGCGAGCGGGTTGCCGCCGAAGGTCGAGCCATGGTTGCCCGGGTGAAACACCCGGGCCGCAGGGCCGCGCGCGAGACACGCCCCGATCGGCACCCCGTTGCCCAGTCCCTTGGCGAGGGTCATGACATCGGGCTGGATATTGAGCAGCTGATGTGCGAACCAGCGCCCGGTCCGGCCGATCCCGGTCTGGACCTCGTCCAGCATGAGCAGCCACCCGTGGCGGTCGCACAGCTGGCGCAGATACGACAGGTATCCATCGTCCGGGACGTTCACGCCGCCCTCGCCCTGGATGGGTTCGACCAGGACTGCCACGATGTTCTTGTTGTTCGCCGCCGCCTGTTCCACCGCGCGCAGGTCGTTGTAGGGCACGCGGGCGAAGCCTGTCAGCAGCGGCTCGAACCCGGCCTGGACCTTCCTGCTGCCGGTGGCAGAGAGGGTGGCGATGGTGCGGCCATGGAACGCCTTCTCCATCACCACGACCGTGGGCTGCTCGATCCCCATCTGATGACCGTACAGTCGCGCGAGCTTGATCGCCGCTTCGTTCGCCTCGCACCCTGAGTTGCAGAAGAATGCGTTGTCCATGCAGGAGAGCTCGCACAGCAGATCCGCCAGGCGTTCTTGCTCGGGGATGCGATACAGATTGGAGGCGTGGAGAATGCGCCCGGCCTGGTCGGCGAGCGCGCGCGTGAGCCTCGGGTGCGCATGGCCGAGGCCAGTCACCGCGACTCCGCTGACCCCGTCGAGATAACGTTTGCCCTCGGTGTCCCAGAGCCAGACGCCTTCTCCCCGCACAAAGGCTACGGGCAGGCGGCCGTATGTGTTCATCAGATGCGCGCTCATCAGGTTCCGGTCCCGTAGGTTTCGGCGGTCGCAGCGCAGTCCGCGGCGGCAGTTCCCGGCGGCCCAGGCCACGCCAAGAGGTCCGGGCAGCGCACCGCGCCGCCCTCTGAAATCGAAACGGCGGCCGCGGCCGCCGTCTTTGCTCTCCGACTGTAGGCTGAGAATACTTTTAACCGAATCAGTCCTACGGCGCAAGCCTGGCCCGTTGGAAGCCTCAGCGTTTGAGCTTCTTGAGGCCCTTCTCGTCGCTCGCGGTGAGCACCCGGACGCACGGCATATAGCCGTCGTAGACGATGCCGTGCAGCTCGACCCGCTTGTGACTGCGCAGCAGCCCGGCCAGATATTGCAGGATCTCCGCCGTGATCACCTGTCCCGGGACGAGCACCGGGATGCCCGGCGGGTAGGGCGTGATCTGGTCGGCCGCAACCCGGCCGTTCAAGCCGGCGTTCACGCGGTCCTGGTCATCCAGGATCGGCAGCGCCTGGCCGCCGCAGTAGAAGGCATCGCGCGGCAGGTACTTGAGGTGCGTAAAACCAGGGATATCGGGCGTGCGGTACAGCCGGCGTGCCGGACGGCCCTCGCGCGCGATGCGCATCAGCGCGTCGTAGAGACGTGAGACCTTGCTGCGGGTGGTGCCGATCGTGAGCAGCAGCGACAGCGTATTGAACGTCGACTTCTCGACTTGGATGTTGTAGCGCTCGAACAGCTCGTGCTGCAGTTCTTCCACCGTGTAGCCGCACTGGGAGATGTCGACCGTGACCTTGGTCGGATCGACCTGGATGTTGTCGTTGCGTACCTCCTCGGGCAGCAAATCCTCCAGCTCGAGCACCCGGAATACCCCGGTGGAGTTGATCTGCTGGCGCAGCTCGATCGACAGCGACAGCGTGCGCGACAGCAGCTTGTACCCCTCCATCACCGCTTGCTTCCGCGCCACGTCCAGGCTCGCGATCATGCTGTATTGCGGGCTGGTGGAGGTGTGCATGTTGAAGTTTTCGCGGAAGATGTGTTCGTTGAAACCGGGATCGTTGACGTGGATCATCGCGGCCTGGGAGAACGCCGAAAGCACCTTGTGCGTGCTTTGCGTGGCGTAATCCGCGCCCGCCTCCAGAGCGGTAGGCCGAAATGCCGGATGAAAGCGCGCGAACCCGTACCAAGCCTCGTCCACGACCACCTTGATCCCTTTGGCATGGGCGGCCTCGATGATCGGCTGCAGATCGTAGCGCAAGCCATCGTAGGTACACGAGGTGAGCACCAGCGCCTCGGCGTCGCCGTGCTCCTCGATCGCGCGCAGGATGGATTTCTTGGGGATCGGTCCGAAGATGCCGTATCTGCGATTGACCGAGGAATCCAGGTAGACCGGGTGCGCGCCGGAGAGCACCACGCCATGATGGACCGACTTGTGGCAGTTGCGGTCCAGCAGCAGCTTCTCGCCCGGAGCGATCAAGGTCTGGAAGATCACCTTGTTGCCCGTCGAGGTGCCGTTGGTGGCGAAGAACGTCCGGCGCGCGCCGAATGCCTTGGCGGCGATCTTCTGCGCCTCCGCGATCACCCCGGTGGGCTCCATCAGCGAATCGAGCATCGGCACCGAGACGGAGAGGTCGGCGTCGAATACATGCTCGCCCATGAACTCGTAGAAATCGCTGACCCACGGGCTGTCGCGCAGGCTGTCCCCCGAGGAATGCCCGGGCGTGTGCCAGGCGTCCTTCGCCATCAGCACGTAGCTCTTCAGGGCGTCGTAGAACGGGGTATCGGCCTTCTCTTGCAGCTGTGCGTTGAGGATGCGGTAGATCCCGCGATAGTCCCGCTCCTCCCGGTAGAAATAGCCGTCCACCGCTTCCGAGAACAGGGCGTCGACCACCTCGTCCTCCTGCTCCTGCGCGATGAGGATGTAGACGTCCAGCTCGGGACGGAAGCGCGTGATCTTCTGCACCAACTCGAGAGCGGACATCTGCAGCGCGCGCGATCCGCCGCTGTCGTTCTTGAGGGTGTAGAGCGTGTCATCGACGATCACGGCTTGGATGTCGCCGTCCTCCTCGATGGCTTTGAGGGCATCGCGCGCGGTCGTGATGCCGGTGAAGGTGATGCCCAACGGGTTATCGAGGCTCTTGGCGGCCGCGTTCAAGCCCTTGACGAACTCCCGCAGCACCAAGTGCTCATCGTTGATGACCAGGATGCGACTCAGCGGGTTGCGCACGCGCGAGGCTCCTCAGGCAAGTCCGTTAGCGCGCGGCCGGGCGCGAGTCTGACCGTACGGCACCGATGCCACATTTATGGAACGCGAGGCACCCCGCACCGAGTTCGAACGTCCGCGTGAGCACCCGATCTGCGGGGAGCCCGCCGCGCGGAAATCCAGGCGGTGGTCGGCACGTAGGGGTAGAGCGCGCGATGGGGACAGGAGGAACGCGCGGAGAGTCTGTGCGCTGGCGGCGCCCAAGAGGGGAGGGCGGCGCTCAGCAAGCAGGGCCTGCCGCTAAGCTAGAACCTTCCCAGGGGCGCCGGATCGTCCAGACAACCTCGCCCGGCAGCAACCGCGCTGGAAAGGGTTCGGCAAGGCCAGGGGCTTCGCGCTGCGGCTCACCCCATTGCCTTGATGGCTGTAGCCAGCCGCCTCTTGTAGCGGGCGGCCGCGTTCTTGTGGAACACCTTCTTGTCGGTGATCGAGTCGATGACGCTCTGCGATAGGCGGAACTGCGCCTCCGCGGACGCCCTGTTGCCCGCCGCGATCGCTTTGCGCACTTTGCCGATGGCAGTCCTCAACTCGGACCGCTGGGCCGCATTGTGCTGGCGGCGCGTTTCCGACTGATGTGCTCGCTTCCGGGCCTGGGCCGTGTTCGCCATGAGCCGCTCCTTGACCTCTTAAGGCCTTGAAAAAGCGCGTAAGGATAATCGCTGCCCCGATCAATTGCAAGCGCGAGTGTGCCCCCTCGCGTGCCGCAGGCGCGCTGGGGGTCCGCCCGGCTCCGATCGCCGATTTCCAGTTGGGGCGGGGACCCTTGGGGACCCAGGCGCCGAGCTTGTCCGGCAGGCTTGGCGGGCGGGGATGGTCCTGTCGGGATCGGGTGACACCCGACCCGGTGGCAACTGGCTGTTCGACCGCGAACGATCGAAGCGCCCGGGGGAAACGGCCGGTCCTGTAGAATCCGCGCACGCCGCTTGCTACCCGGACCGAGTCGATCGGGCTGGGGTGGTTTCCATGCCGCGGATACCAGCCGCGCCGACCTATCGCTTCCAACCGCCACGGCCTCGATGAACCTGCTCAAGGCGCTGGTCACCGTCAGCGGAATGACGCTGATCTCGCGTGTGTTTGGCTTCGTGCGCGACGCCGTGGTGGCGCGCGTGTTCGGTGCAGGCCTGGCTACCGATGCTTTCTTCGTCGCCTTTCGCCTGCCCAATCTTCTGCGCCGCATCTTCGCCGAGGGCGCCTTCTCGCAGGCGTTCGTACCCATCCTCGCGGAGTACAAGACCCAACGCGGCGAAGCCCAGGCCCGAGCGCTGGTGGATCACATCACCTCGAGCCTGGCGTTGGTGCTGTTCGCCGTGACTGCGCTCGGGATCCTCGCCGCTCCCGTCATCATCTATGTGAGCGCGCCCGGGTTCGCGGCCGTGCCCGATAAGTTCGAGCTCACCGTCCGGTTGCTGCGCATCACCTTCCCGTACATTCTGTTCATCTCGCTCACCTCGCTTGCGGGCGGAATCCTCAACACGTACGGGCGGTTCGCCATCCCTGCGTTCACGCCCACGCTGCTCAATCTCTCCTTCATCGCCTTCGCCCTGTGGGCGGCGCCGTGGTTCGACCCCCCCGTGCTGGCGTTGGCGTGGGCAGTGGTGGCCGGCGGCCTGCTCCAGCTCGGGTTCCAGGCGCCCTTCCTGCTCCGGATGCGCATGCTCCCGCGGCTGCGCCTGACCTTCACGGACCCCGGTGTATGGCGCATCATCAAGCTGATGGGGCCCGCGATCTTCGGCGTTTCCATCGGGCAGATCAGCTTGCTCATCAACACGATCTTCGCCTCGTTCCTGGTCACCGGCAGCGTGTCCTGGCTGTATTACGCCGACCGGCTGATGGAGTTTCCCACCGGTGTGCTGGGTGTGGCGCTCGGGACGATTCTTCTGCCCAGCCTATCCCGCAGCTACGCGGAGAACTCGGTCGAGGAGTATTCGAAGCTGCTCGACTGGGGCCTGCGCTTGACGTTGCTGCTGGCGTTGCCCTCGGCGGTCGCCTTGGCGATCCTGGCCGTGCCGCTCGTCTCCACGCTGTTCCACCACGGTGCGTTCGGCCGCCACGACGTGGCGATGACCTCGCATGCGCTGGAAGCCTACAGCCTAGGGCTGGTCGGTCTGATCATGGTCAAGGTGCTCGCGCCGGGCTTCTATGCACGCCAGAACATCCGCACCCCAGTGAAGATCGGCGTACTTGCGCTGCTAGCCACGCAGCTCATGAACTTGGCGTTCATCTACCCGCTGCGCCATGCCGGTCTCGCGCTGGCGATCGGTCTAGGCGCCTGTGCGAACGCAGGCATGCTGTATCACCAGCTGCGCCGGCACGAAGTCTTCTCGCCGCGGCCGGGCTGGCCCAGGTTCCTGTTGCAGCTTAGTGCCGGGTTGACTGCGATGGCGGTCGTCTTGTGGTTCGCGAGCGGCAGCCAGGAAAGCTGGCTTGCGGCGTCCACCTGGGCGCGCGTGGTGAGGCTGATCGGGATCGTCCTAGCCGGGGCTGGCGTGTATTTCGCAACGCTGTGGGCCGTGGGCCTGCGGGCTTCTCAGTTCGTCAAGCGCGTGGCATAGCTGGATCGTCGGCGTCTGCGCCGGTGTCCCGGCAGGCAAGCGGACCGCACTATGGACCAGGCGACCGTCGGACCCTAGAATGTCGCCTTTGTGTCGTCGATCGGCTGAGCCGAGTGGCGGGGGTCGCGGATCGCCCCGGCGGCCGTCCTGGTCTGGACCCTGACGCGTCTACCCACACTCTGGCTGGTTGCCAGGCAGGCCATGCTGACCCTGCGTCACCTCCCAGCACGCGCTGCCGTGCCTGTTGCGCTCACCGTCGGCAACTTCGATGGCGTACATCTCGGGCACCGCGCAATGCTTGCAACCTTGTGCTCCGAAGCGCAAGCACGCGGGCTGCGCTCCTGCGTGATGACATTCGAGCCGCATCCGCGCGAGTTTTTCTCGCCGGACCAGGCGCCCACGCGACTCACCTCGCTGCGCGAAAAGCTCGAGCTGCTGGCGGGCCTGGGCGTGGAGCAGGTCCATGTGCGCCGCTTCGACTACGACTTCGCACGCGTCACGGCCGAGGACTTCGTTGACCGGGTGCTGGTGCAGGGGTTGGGCACGCGCTGGATCCTCGTCGGCGACGACTTCCGCTATGGCGCTCGACGCCACGGCGACTTCGACCAGCTACGCGCAGCAGGGGTACGCCACGGCTTCGAGGTCGTTCGCATGGAGAGCGTTTGCGTGCAGGGCGTTCGTGTCTCGAGCACCGCCGTGCGCGAGCGGCTGGCCGGGGGTGAGCTGGTGGCGGCGGCCCGCCTGCTGGGGCGTCCCTACAGCATCAGCGGGCGCGTGGTCGCGGGAGCGCGCTTAGGCGGCCAGCTCGGATTTCCCACCGCCAACGTGCAGATGAAGCACAACCGGCCCCCGCTCGCCGGGATCTTCGTCGCGCAGGTCCTGGGCATCGGTGACCAGCCGCGAGAAGCGGTGGCGAGCCTGGGCGTGCGACCGACAGTGGTTGCCGGCGGCGCGCCGGTGCTCGAGGTCCATCTGTTCGATTTCGCCGGCGACCTCTACGGCCGGCATCTCCAGGTGCGCTTTCTGCACAAGCTGCGGGACGAGGAGAAGTATGCCAATCTCGATCTGCTCAAGGCGCAGATCGCGCGCGACGCAGCCGCCGCCCGCGCCTATTTTCGTGCTGCAACCGCGGCGCGGATTCTGAACGCGCGCTAGCCGCGAAGTGGCCGCCCGTCTACCGATGCGGCCTTGCGCACACCCGTGAACGAGAGGGATGGAGTACTTGAGGATCGATGGCTGACTACAAGAACACGCTGAATCTTCCGGACACCACGTTCCCGATGAAAGGGGATCTGGCCAAGCGCGAGCCGGAGTGGATCGCACAGTGGCAGCGGCGCGGCGTGTATGCGCGCATTCGCGAGGCCTGTGCGGGGCGCCCGAAGTTCGTGCTCCACGACGGGCCGCCGTATGCCAACGGCGACATCCACATGGGCCACGCCGTGAACAAGATCCTCAAGGACATCGTGGTGAAGAGCAAGACGCTCGCCGGCTTCGATGCGCCGTATGTGCCCGGCTGGGATTGCCATGGGTTGCCGATCGAGCATCAGGTCGAGAAGCTGCATGGCAAGGACATCCCCGCAGGCGAGTTCCGTCGCCTGTGCCGCGAATACGCGACGCTGCAGATCGAGCGCCAGCGGCGCGACTTCATCCGCCTCGGTGTGCTGGGCGATTGGGGTGCCCCCTATCTGACGATGAACTTCGAGACCGAGGCCGACATCGTGCGCTCGCTCGGGCGGATCCATGAGCGCGGTTTCTTGTATCAAGGCGCGAAGCCGGTGCACTGGTGCATCGATTGCCGCTCGGCGCTGGCGGAGGCGGAGGTCGAGTACGAAGACCGCACTTCGCCCGCGATCGACGTGACCTTCGCGTTCACCGATCTGCGCAAGCTGGCGCGCCCCTTCGGCTTTACCCATATCTACGAGCCCGCGTTCGCCGTCATTTGGACGACGACGCCGTGGACGTTGCCCGCCAACCAAGCGGTGGCCGTGCATCCTGAGCTGCATTACAACCTCGTGCGTACGCCCAAAGGCCTGCTGGTGCTCGCCGAGGGGCTGCGTGATTCCTGCCTGCAGCGCTATGGTCTGCGCGGAGAGGTGATGGCTACCGCAGCGGGCCAAACGCTGGAGCTCCTGGAGCTTGCCCATCCTTTCCTCGATCGCAAGGTGCCGATCGTGGTGGGATCGCATGTCACGCTCGAGACCGGCACCGGCCTCGTGCATACGGCACCGGCCCACGGCCTCGACGACTATGTCATCGGCAGCCGCTATAACCTGCCGGTCGATAACCCGGTGGACGACGACGGGCGTTTCTTGGACAGCACCCCGCTGGTGGGCGGGCTCACCGTCTGGGACGCCAACAAGGTCGTGATCGACACGCTGGCCCAGGAGGGCCGGCTCCTGCACCACGAGGCGATCACGCACAGCTACCCGCATTGCTGGCGGCATAAGACGCCGATCATCTTCCGCGCCACTCGGCAGTGGTTCATCGGGATGGACTCGAACCGTCACGCGGGTGGCGGGCCGCTGCTGCGGGAGCTGGCGCGCACAGCGGTGGAGCACACCGAGTTCTTTCCGGGCTGGGGCCGCGCCCGGCTCGAGGCCATGATCCGCAACCGTCCAGACTGGTGCGTCTCGCGGCAGCGCAGCTGGGGCGTGCCGATGGCGCTGTTCGTCCATCGCGAGTCGGGCGAGCTGCACCCCAAGACTTCGGAGCTGATCGAAACGGTGGCGCAGCGGATCGCCGGGAAGGGCATCGATGCTTGGTTCGAGCTCGATGCCCGTGAAGTGCTGGGCGAGGAAGCCGAGGTCTACCGAAAAGTGCCCGACACGCTCGATGTCTGGTTCGACTCCGGGACGACGCACGCCAGCGTGCTCGCGCGGCAAGCCGGGCTGGTGAAGCCGGCCGATATCTACTTGGAAGGCTCCGACCAGCACCGCGGCTGGTTTCAGTCGTCGCTGCTCACCGGCTGTGCGATGGACGGGCGCGCGCCGTTCCGCCAGCTGCTCACGCACGGGTTCGTGGTCGACGCCAACGGGCGCAAGATGAGCAAGTCGCTCGGAAACGGGATCGAACCCCAGGAAGTCTCCGGGACTCTGGGCGCCGAGATTCTGCGCCTGTGGGTCGCCAGCACCGACTACTCGGGCGAGCTATCGCTGTCGCCGGAGATCTTGAAGCGCGTGGTCGAGATGTATCGACGGATCAGGAACACGCTGCGCTTCCTGCTCGCCAACGTGTCGGACTTCGACGCGCAGATGGACCTCGTGCCGCCGGAGCGATGGGTGGAGCTCGACCGCTATGCCTTGACCGTGGCTCACGATGTCCAGGCGGCCGTCATGCAGGATTACGGGCGATACGAATTCCACTTCGTCGCACAGAAGCTGCACGCGTTCTGTTCCGAGTTCCTGGGCGCGTTCTACCTCGACATCCTCAAGGATCGCCTGTACACGACGGCGGCGTCGGGACCGGCGCGGCGCTCGGCGCAGAGCGCGTTGTATCACATCGTGCACAGCCTACTGCGGATGTTCGCGCCGATCTTGAGCTTTACCGCGGACGAAGCCTGGGGACACTTCATGCCGGGCGCGCGCGGCGCTGGCGTGTTCGAGCAGACGGTCTATGCGCTACCCTCGGTGCCCGAAGGCGATGTGCTGCGGCAGAAGTGGGCGCTGGTGCGCGAAGTGCGTTCGGAGGCGCAAAAGGAGCTCGAAGCGTTACGCGTTGCCGGACGCATCGGGTCCTCGCTCGCCGCCGAGGTCGAGATCTTCGCATCCGGGGAGCGTCTCGCCGCCATCGCGTCGCTCGGCGACGATCTGCGCTTCGTGCTGATCACGTCTGGTGCCGCGGTCAGGGCGGTATCGGCCGCCTCCGAGCATCGGATTGTCGCTTGCGCGAGCCCGCACGCCAAGTGCCCGCGGTGCTGGCACTATCGGGCCGACATCGGCGCCAGCGCGGCGTATCCGGAGGTGTGCGGGCGCTGCGCCTCGAATTTGAGCGGGCCTGGGGAGCAGCGTGCGTATGCCTGAGCGCAAGGCACCCCATTGGGCACTCTGGTTGAGCGTGAGCGCCGGCGTGGTTCTTGTCGACCAGGCGGTCAAGACCGTGATCCGGCACAAGATCGGCCTGCCGCAGTCGATACGCGTGACGCCGTTCTTCGACTTGGTGCTGACGTACAACCCGGGGGCTGCGTTCAGCTTTTTGAGCACTGCGTCGGGCTGGCAGCGCAATTTGTTCATCGGCATCGCGCTGGCCGCCAGCGTTCTCATCCTGCATCTGCTCCGCAAGCATGCTGGGGAGCGCCTGTTCTGCCTGGGCCTGAGCCTGATCCTGGGCGGCGCGGTCGGCAACCTGTTGGATCGCGTCCAATTCGGTGCCGTGGTGGATTTTCTGCATTTTCATCTCGGGGAGCACTATTGGCCTGCTTTCAACGTGGCCGACAGCTCGATCACGTGTGGCGCCGGTGTGCTCATCTGGGACGCGCTGCGGCGTTCCAAGGCCCGCTCCACACGTTGAGGCGGCCAGTCCGCTGGTCCGGGGTATAATCCCAGCTGCTTTCCTGTTCCCCTCCCCGCATGCAAGTCATCCTTGCCCGACCGCGCGGCTTCTGCGCCGGTGTCGAGCGCGCGATCGAAATCGTCGAACGGGCGCTGCAGCTGCACGGCGCGCCGGTGTACGTTCGTCACGAAGTCGTGCATAACAAATCCGTGGTCGAGCGCCTGCGTAGCAAGGGCGCGGTCTTCGTGGAGGCGCTGTCGGACGTGCCCGCGGGAGCGACGCTGGTGTTCAGCGCGCACGGCGTTTCTCTAGACGTACGCCGCCAGGCTGCGATTCGCGGACTGGACGTGTTCGATGCGACCTGTCCACTGGTGACCAAGGTCCACGTCGAAGTGGCGAAGATGCGCGCCCAAGGCCGGGAGATCATCATGATCGGGCACCGCGGACACCCGGAGGTCGAGGGCACGATGGGGCAGGCGGCTGCCGGCATGTACCTCGTCGAGCGTGCCGAGGATGTGGCGGGGCTCCAGGTCCAGGACCCGGAACGCCTCGCCTTCGTCACGCAGACGACGCTGTCGGTGGATGATGCTGCGCTCGTCATCGCGGCCCTCAAGGAGCGGTTCCCGTCGATCGTCGGACCGAAGAAGGACGACATCTGCTACGCCACGCAGAACCGCCAGGACGCCGTCAAGGCTCTGGCGCGCCAGTGTGACGTGCTGCTCGTGGTGGGCTCTCCCAACAGCTCCAACTCCAACCGACTGCGCGAGGTGGCGGAGAACCTCGGTGTGCCGGCCTACATGGTCGACGATCCCGATGAGCTCGATCCGGCCTGGCTGGAGGGCAAATCGCGGGTCGGCGTGACGGCGGGGGCGTCCGCGCCCGAGATGCTCGTCCAGCGGTTGGTCGGGCGCCTGCGCCAGCTCGGCGCCGTCGACGTGCGGGAGATGGACGGTATTTCGGAGAGCGTAGAGTTCCCGCTCCCGCGGGCGCTTGCTCTCTGAGCGGTATCGGGGACGCGGCGCGCGCGCGGCAGCGTCCGCGGCGGGCACGGCAACCGCCCAGTGCGGAATGCGAATTAGACACAGTCCAAGCTTCCCGCTTATAATTTGCGGATGGGGCCCCAACCGTACACGCGAGATCAGCTGGTGGAACTGCTGCGCAGTCACGGCATCAATCCCACCCACCAACGCATCGAGATCGCGCACGCGCTGTATTCGCGGCGCGAGCACCTGTCTGCCGACGGGGTGCTCGCGATCGTGAACGAGCGCCATCCGGAGACATCGCGGGCCACCGTATACAACACGCTCAACCTGTTCGTCGAGAAGAACCTCATCCGCGAGGTCATCGTAGACCCGAGCCGGGTCTTCTACGATCCGAATACCTCCGGGCACTACCACATCTACGACGTCGAGACCGGCGAGCTCACCGATATCGATGCGGCCGACGTGCGCATCGAGGGCTTGCCTGCCCTGCCCAACGGGATGGTGACCCAGGGGATGGACATCATCATCCGCGTGCGTCGCGCGGCGAAAGCCTGAGGCCGCGGCTAGAGCTCCGCGGATCGGCCCGTGAGGCCGGCCTGCAAGCGCGGCGCGGCCGGTGCGGCGGATCGCCTCGCGCTGGCACGTTGATCTCGCATAGAATGACTGCCAGTGGCATGCAGTCGCGGTCCGCCCATCATCGTCCGCCGCGAGCGGCGGACGCCTGTCGCAGCGAGTCCCCAACTCCAACCCGAACATGGATCCCCAGTCTTATGACCTATCAAAACCTGTTGGTTGAGCCGCGCGGCAAGGTCGGTCTGATCACGCTGAACCGCCCGCAGGCGATGAATGCGCTCTCCCCGGACCTGATGCGGGAGTTGCGCGACGCGTTGACCCAGTTCGAGGCGGACGAAGGCATCGGCGCCATCGTGATCACGGGCAGCGCCAAAGCCTTCGCCGCAGGGGCCGACATCAAGGCGATGCGAGAGTGGGGCTACATGGACGTGTATCTCGCGGACTACATCACCGCCGAATGGGAGGCGGTGCTGGGCGTCCGCAAGCCCGTGATTGCCGCGGTCGCCGGTTATGCGCTGGGAGGCGGATGCGAGCTGGCGATGATGTGCGATTTCATCCTCGCGGCGGACACCGCGAAGTTCGGGCAGCCGGAGATCAACCTCGGCATCATCCCAGGCGCCGGCGGGACGCAACGGCTCCCGCGTTTCGTGGGGAAGTCCAAGGCGATGGAGATGGTCCTCACCGGACGGATGATGGATGCGGCCGAAGCGGAGCGGTGCGGGCTGGTGAGCCGCGTGGTGCCGGCGGACCAACTCGTGGAGGAGGCGGTAAAGACCGCGCAGAAGATCTGCGAGCTCTCGCTGCCTGCAGTGATGATGGCCAAGGAGTCGGTGAACCGCGCCTTCGAGACGACGCTCAACGAAGGCGTGCGCTTCGAGCGCCGGCTGTTCCACTCTCTGTTCGCCACGCAGGACCAGAAGGAAGGCATGGCCGCGTTCGTCGAGAAGCGCAAGCCGGCATTCCGCAATCGGTGAGCCGGCGCGCAGCGGTTCCGGCTGATCTGGAACTGCGCTGCGTGGGCGCATATAATCTTGCGCCGCGGATGCTGCTGTAGCTCAGTTGGTAGAGCACTTGATTCGTAATCATGGGGTCGGTGGTTCGAGTCCACTCAGCAGCACCAAGAATCAAACAGTTAGCATATTTCTCCGCTCGGTTTTGCTCGCATTTGCAGAAAAGTGTTCTTGCAGCGAGCGCGGATTGCGCGTGCGGGCCGAGCAGTGCGAAGGCCACCGTCGATTCCGACCTGGACTGAGCATTGGTGGCCTCGACTCGGGATGCGCAGCCGGCTTGCTTCTCAATGACCAGCGCATAGCGATCAACAACCCGCCCATGCGGGGGGTTGAGCATCGCACGCGTGGACGACTGAATACGCGGGCCGAGAACTCACATTCGCCGACTTGAGAGCGGCGGGTGTGGCGATTCAAGTCGATGCGGCAGGCGCAGCGTCCCCCGTCTGTGTAGGCGTGGCCCCAAGGGCTCACCCACGTGGACGTTCGGATGACGCTGGGAGCTTGGACACGCTGTCGGATGATGATCGAGTGACCGCTACCGAGACGCCTAGGTAGTCAAGACCGGCCAAGAGCTGTCGTTCGGCCCGAAGTCTTATTCGGTTCGCGGCCCCCCAGGGGATGAGGCACGCCACTGGTTGCTTACCGGTTGCTCAGGTTGACAGTGCCGCTACCCGCGGATCAGAGCCACTGCCCATGCGCCAACAATCACCGCCAAGGTCGACGCAGCGGCCAGCAGTTGCACGAGCGGAGGACCGGATCTTGGGAAGGACAGGCTTCCATATACGACGCCGAGCGCTGTGCCCGCAAAGAATCCCGTGAGATGCGCGAGTACATCCGTATGCTCCCCTCCGGCACCCATGAGCGCAAGCAAAGCAACGGCGGCGAGCAATGGCGCCCACCGATACGGCCAGCTTGCGCCGCGTCCGGAGCGCCGACGCCACGAGTACGCCGCAACAAGACCAAGAGTTGCGAATACTGCGGTCGATGCACCGATCGCGCTATGGGTTGGCGGCATCAGTAGCGCGTCTACGAAATCCCCAAGTGCGCCGGCGGCGACAATGCTGGCCCAGGCGATCCCTGGTCCGAGCAATTGGCCTGCGAAGTAGCCGAACAACATGCCGAAGCTCAAATTTGAAATCAGGTGACTGAAATCGGCGTGCAGCGTAAGCGCGGTGACCACGCGCCAAAACTCCCCGTTGCGCAGAAGCCCGGGGACAAGTTCGCCAGAGGAAAACCAATCGAAACCCAGAAGGCCGCTTGCCGCGCAATGTGTCACGATTGCGAGGACCACCGCGTAACCCGCCGAACCAAGCCACGCATCTGGGTGCGGACTGATCGGGCCGGGCTCCGGCTGGCGAGAGAAGCTCTCCTCGCTATAGTCCTTGAGCTCGGTCACCGCTGTGGTGACCGAATCCTCGGGCACGAGCAGTGCGAAGCCGTCGCTCAGCGATACAAGCTCGGACGCAACACCGATAGCCGCAAGGACTAAGGCGCGTTCGTCGCAATCGGCGCGACGATAGGATCGGTAGACCTCGACGAGCGCCATCGGTGTGCCTGGCGAAATACTGCCTCGCAGTAGACTGGTACTGAGAGCATAATCGCCGAGCGTGCACCCAACAATAGAGGGCCGACGGCAATGCTACCCAGCAGCGCGCTGCGTATCGACGCGCTTGGTCGAGGGAGCCAGAGGCCCAGCACTTCGCGCACGGGGATGATCTGCGGCTTGGGCGCCTGCGTCGCAGCGGCGCTTCCCAGGCCGGCGAGGAATCAAGAGCCGGCGCTGCTCCTGCGCATTGGCGATCCGGACAAGACGGAGCGTCTGCTTCATTGGGTCGTTTCGCACGCTCCGGTTGACGGGCGCTGAGCGGCCACCTTGCGACACGCAGTGCTCAGAACTCGACAGCCGAGAGCTGCCATTCGCAGCGCCCCAAGCAGCCGACGACCGCCGCAGAGGAACCGCGATGCAAGAGCGGTCGAGCGCCGACCGCAACCCAAGGCGATGTCGCCGACCCCGTCTCCTATTTAGGGAATGGTTACGACGACTTTGCCGACAGCGCGGCCGGTTTCCGCGTAGGCGAGCGCATCTCGGATCGAGGCGAGATGAAACGTCCGGTCGATGACCGGGCGAATCACGCCGGCATCGAGCAGCTTCGCGATCTCGCCAAGCTCGGCGCCATCGGCGTGCATGAACAGATATTCGAACTTCGCTCCGCGCTTTTTGGCAGCGCGGGTGATTCGCCGAGTTAAGAAACGCAGAGCCAGCACGAGAAACGGATTGAGCCCCCATGCCTTGGCAAATCTGGCGTCGGGAACGCCGCCGACGGTGACCACGGTGCCCCCATGCTTCACCACCCGGAACGATCGTTCGAGGATCTCACCGCCCTGAGTGTCGAAGACGGCGTCGACGCCCTTGACTAGCTCATCAAAACGCTGGCTCTTGTAATCGATGACTTGATCGGCACCGAGACCCTTGACCAGAGTGCTGTTGCGCGCGCCGACGGTGGTTGCAACGGTCGCACCAAGATGCTTGGCCAATTGAATTGCAAACGTCCCGACGCCTCCCGAGCCTGCGTGGATGAGGACGCTCTGACCCGCCGAGAGTTTGGCGATGTCAACCAATGCCTGCCACGCGGTGAGTCCGACCAACGGGATGGACGCCGCTTCAACATGCGATAACCTAGTCGGTTTGCGTGCGGCAGCAGTTTCGCTGACCAGGGCAAATTCGGCGTAAGCGCCGATCCGATCTTTGTCGAGTCGTGCGAACACCTCGTCACCGACCTTGAATCGGGATACCGACGCACCGACAGAGACCACTACGCCAGACAAATCATTTCCCAACACCAGCGGAAGTCGATACGGGACGATTTGCCTGAGTTGGCCATCGCGAATCTTGAAATCAACCGGATTGACGCTCGCTGCTTGGACAGAAACCAAAAGGTCGTTCGCCAGCGGTTCCGGCTTGGCTACTTCTTCGATGTGGACTTGATCATTCCTGCCGTAGCGGTGAATGACAGCGGCTTTCATTCGGTGGCCTCGTTTGGGATGAGAGAGGTGGCTCAGCTGGTTTAGACAGAAAAACTGCCTTCGTTAAGTGTTGAACTGCCGTGCAAGAGTTTCCCACATCGGTGCATGTACAGTCCTGAGCGGAGACGCGAACGTGCCTCGCTGTGGGAAACTCGACTTCAATGTGCATGCAGTGCGGGCTCGTGGACGTGTGTCGGTCACACCGACGCGAGATCGCAGAAATCAGCCCTGCAGCGCCTGCGACACCGGTTTGGGCAGAAATCGGCTCGCCAGGATTGGCTAGGAGCCGCGCAAATGCTTCGGTCGATATCCTACCCTTACCCATTTTGCCTCCGAATCGGGTCGTGCAGGCCGAAGCCGAGCGAGATCTGCCGGGCGATGCGCAGGTAGCCGAACTGGGGGTTGCGGGACTTCATCTCGACGATCACCGCGATGAGTTCCGCCGCCGGCCCTTTCGGGCCGGGCTTGCGTCGTGTCGCGGATCCCGATCGACCACCGCCTTGTGGAACGTGAACAACGCGGCGGGCTTGAGGATTGCGGCGAGCCTCGCCAAGCGCTGCGGGTTTACGAGCGGCGTTGTGAAGCCGAGTACGAACCGATCGAGCGAGGGGAGATCAGGGGCGCGCTGTCTGGAGCGATCGCTGATCAGCATCTGGTGCTCGAGGTGCAACGATTCAGCGGCGACGGCGCGTACCCCGCCGGGGCGGAGGACTTTCGCGACGGTGACGAGGAGGTGGATGGCGAGGAGGAAGAGGTCGCGCATGAACCAAACGCTATCACGCGCGCCAGTCTTGGCAAGACTGCACGACGGCCGAGCCTCGCGCTATGATTTATGAATTCGCGCTCCACAGACCGCGCGGAGATTGGCGGGTAATCGTGACCGTGCTGGCTGCCGCCGAATAGGTCCGCTTCCCGATCCTCCGCTCCGGCCAGGCCGGCTCGTGCCGGGGCACCGGGCCGGGCGGATCGACACCACACCGTACCTTGAAATTCCCGCGTCAGACACGGGAATTTCAAGGTACAATGCGCCATGCTAATCGACCGTATCCGGCTGCGCGACGCGATCGGCACGGCGCTCGATCAGTTCCGCGGCGTCGTACTGGTGGGCCCGCGCCAGGTGGGCAAGACGACACTGGCGCGCGCCTTCGTGCCCGCCGGCTCGCCCAGCTACTTCGACCTGGAAGACGCCGTCGTCGCGGAGCAATTCCGCGCGCCGCGGACCTTGCTCGAGGGACTGCGCGGCCTGGTGGTCATCGACGAGATCCAGCATGCGCCGCAACTGTTCAGCACGCTGAGAGTGTTGATGGATCGGGAAGATGCATGTGCGAAGTTCCTGCTGCTCGGGAGCGCTTCTCCGGCGCTGCTGCGGCAAACCGGGGAAACCCTGCTGGGCCGGATCGCGGTAATCGAGGTCGCCGGCTTCACGCTCGACGAGCTCGGTCCCTCCTGGATGCAGATGCTTTGGCGTCGCGGCGGCGCGCCCTTGTCCTACCTCGCGGCCGACGAACCCCGCAGCGTCGAATGGCGCGAGCAGTTCGTGCGGCTGTTTCTCGAGCGGGATCTGCCGCTTCTGGGTATCAACGTCGCGCCGGCCACCATGCGGCGGTTTTGGGCCATGCTCGCGCACTACCATGGCCAGGTCTGGAGCGCTGCAGACCCGGCACGTTCGCTCGGTGTCAACGAAACCACTGTGCGTCGCTACCTCGACTGGCTCACGCAGACTTACATGGTGAGGCAGCTGCCGCCCTGGCACGAGAATCTCGGCAAGCGACAGGTGAAGGCGCCGAAGATCTACTTCCGCGACTCCGGCCTCTTGCACGTGCTCCTCGGAATACGGGACGAACAGGGGCTGCTCACGCACCCCAGGTCCGGTGCGTCGTGGGAGGGATTCGTGCTGGAGCAGGTGCTCCGCATCGCGCAGCCGCACGAGGCGTATTTCTGGGCGACTCACGCCGGCGCCGAGCTCGATCTGCTGACGATCAAGTACGGACGCCGCATCGGCTTCGAGTTCAAGCGGACCGACGCGCCATCGCTCACGCCTTCCATGCGCATCGCGATGCGCGACCTGAAACTCGACCGCCTCCTCGTGCTCTATCCCGGCAGCAGACGCTACGCGCTGACCGATGGAATCGACGTCATACCGGCGACAGACGTCGCGGGGTTCGCGCCGTAGGCGAACGATGCAGCAAGGACGCAATCGCCACGACCGCGCCTAGATACTATGTAGGACTGCCACAGATTAGCCCCCTGGAGTTAAAACCAGAGTCCGACCAACTTGTCGGCGGGAGAACCCGCCCTGCAAACCAGGGCGCAGAGGCCTTTGACAAGCCCGTGGCATACGATTGGGCCCAGCACCTGAGGGGGAGGCCGCCGGCGAGCGCCTGGGCGGGTAGCGCCTCGTAGGCCTCGCGCGCGACGACCTTGAGCACGCGCAGCGGCTCGTGCGGCAGCAGCCGCGTGAGGAACTGATGGGAAATGTAGGTGCGGTGACCTGCTCCTTCGAAGAAGCCCTCGAACTTGACCGGATCGGTGGTGTACTGCCCGTCATGCCGCTTGAGCTCGAATGCGCTCGAGTCGGCACGCCAGCCGAGTCGAGCGGTTTGTCCCAACCGAACACACTGAGCCAGATTGGCCCGGATCGCCTCGTGAATGGCCTGGCGCGGCGCGCCCCGGCTGATCCCAGCGCGCCCGATGGGCTCGCGATAGGAGACCTGGTGCTGCTCGCGCATCGGTCGCCCGTCACGATCACTCCAGCCAAAGGTACGGTAGATGAGATAGCCCACGAGTCGGACCACTCCCCGCGGGAAATGCGGAAGCACGACATCGAAGAACTCGTTCGGGCAATAGGTCGTATTGCTCTGCAGTGGGGCGAACCCCTCGGATCGCGGCTGCGCGGGTGCTGGTGAGAGATCAACCCGAGGCGGTTGAGCGTTGCGCGAAGCGAGGCGCTCGCAGAGCCGTTGCTCGCATGTGGTGCTACCGATAGCATCTTTCCCCCCAAAAACCTGCTCAATGATGCGAGCATCGCAAGCACAATAACCGGGAAAGTCAGGGTGTTAGCCTCGATTTGTGGACTTGTTTCGTAATCATGGGGTCGGTGGTTCGAGTCCACTCAGCAGCAGCAAGAATCAAAGAGTTGGCATATTTCTCCGCTCGATTCTTGCTCGCATTTGCAGAAAAGTGTTCTTGCAGCGAATGCGGATTGCGCATGCGGGCCGAGCATTGTGAAGGCCACCGTGGGTTCCGACCTGGACCGAGCATCGGTCGCCAGCATTCGGGATCCTCGGGGAAAACTGGGTTCCCCTTGACACTCAGTCGACTCGGTCCTCAATGACGACCGCATAGCGATGGGCAACCCGCCCACGAGCGGGGTTGAACATTGCAAACGTGGACGACTGAGTACGCGAGCCCAGAACTCACATCCACCGACTTAGGAGCAGCGCGTGCGGCGATTCAACTCGCCGCGGCCGGCGCAGCGTCTTCGGCCTGTGCGGGCGTAGCCTAAGAGGCTCACCCACTTGGACGACCGGGTGGCGCTGGGAGCTTGAACACTATGTCCGTATATGGACGGTCGTGATGGGCGGCATCGGGTCGACTTGGGCCGGTCGCATGGCCGGCCCAAGTCGGGCAAAAGCGGTCGCCAGCAGAGCTCTCGAGGATAGTCGATAGCGCGCTGTGAGATTGGCGGCCAATTCGCCCCTCGTAGGACCTCGCCATACACATGGTGAGGTAGAAGGAGCCACAGCGTTAAAATGCTGGCGGGACGATGGGCTCATATGGGTTGCTACGGGTCAAAGCCAATCGACGTCTTGTTGGGTTTCTGCAGGAGGCGCGCCTACAGTGAGGCCGTTGGGATAGTCGTCGTCGGCATCGGCCTGGTCGGCCAAGCATGACCAACAAAGCTTACCTTCAGTGCTCCGACCTTCGCGGGTTCGCTCGCCTCGCCACACAGGCGACTAAAGGGCTGGCGGATCTCGTGGAGGCGATGCATTGCACGATCACAGGTCACGTCTTCTGGAGCGGTGCGCAAGCGCGGGGCCGCACGGGCGGCCTCACAGGGCTGGTCTACAACAGCGTACGCGGCGTGACCCACATCGTAGGCGCAGGGTTGGATGCCATACTGGCCCAGCTCCTGTCGACACTCCCGGCCCGAGCTTCATCGCCGGAACGCGAGGCCGTGTTGGCCGCGTTGAACGGTGTGCTGGGCGACTACCTCGTGGCGACCGACAATTCGCTTGCGATACCCATGAGTCTGCGGCGCAATGGGCAAGCTCTCGTGCTCGACACGCAGGCGCTGGCTGTTGCGATCCCGGAAGGGGGCAACAGGTTGGCGGTGCTGATCCACGGCCTGTGCCTGAATGATCTGCAGTGGAACCGTGGCGGACACGACCACGGTTCGGTCCTGGCGCGAGAACTCGGCTATACCCCGCTTTATCTCCACTACAACACCGGACTTCACACGTCCATTAATGGGCGTGCCCTCGCCGGGTTACTCGAGCGTCTCCTCGAGCAGTGGCCGTATCGGGTCGAGGAATTGGTGATCATCGCGCACAGCATGGGCGGGCTGGTAACGAGGAGCGCATGCCACTATGGCGTGCTTGCAGGACACGCTTGGCCGCGACGCCTCCAAAAAGTCGCTTTCGTCGGCACGCCACACCATGGCGCCCCGCTGGAACGTGGCGGCAATCTGGTGGAAACGATTCTCGCCGCGGTCCCTCATGCCGCACCGTTCGCGCGGCTCGGGAAGATCCGCAGTGCTGGCGTCACCGACCTACGCTACGGCAATGTACTGGACGAAGACTGGGAAGGTCGTGATCGGTTCGCGCGGACGGCCGACCCCCGGCGAAGAGTGCCTCTCCCCGGTGGCGTGCACAGTTACGCGATGGCAGCGACGACTGGCAGGAAGGTCGGCGATGTCCGTGATCGTCTCCTGGGCGACGGACTCGTACCGTTGCGCAGCGCACTAGGGTTTCACGGCGATCTGAGCCGCTGCCTGGCGTTTCCGACGCGGCGGCAGTGGATCGGCTACGGTATGAATCACCTGGACCTGCTCGGTCGGACTGAAGTGTCCGATCAATTGGTGCGATGGTTTGCGTCCACACCCAGCGCTCGTCGTCCAACCAACAGTTCAGCACGCCAGTGGACGCGATCGAAAGGCCCTTCCGGTGGTTAGCGTGATACTGGGCCCACGCTGACGCGCCAGCCCGTAGGAGGTGCGTTTGGGATGTCGACTTGAGTATCTCACCGCCGCCCCCATACTAGGCCAGTCGAATTCGTCTCGGCATAGTCCTACGTGTGCGATTCTAGGCACTCCTCGTGGCTGCTCCGATCGGAAATTTGACGCCGTTCGCTCAATCTCGGGCACGGCGACGCCAGATTGGAGGAAAACCATGATCACTGGCACGGTAAAGTTCTTCAACATCACCAAAGGCTTCGGGTTCATCCAACCGGAGGACGGCTCCAAGGATGTGTTCGTGCACATCTCCGCCGTCGAGCGCGCAGGCCTGGCCGGTCTGAACGAGAACCAGAAGGTCTCGTTCGAGCTGGAGCGGGGCCGTGACGGCCGAGTCTCTGCGACGAATCTGAGAGCACTCTAAGCATCCGCGGCGGGCGGCCCCTGGGAGCCGTCGCGCCCGCTGCCAATTCCAGTCTTGCGCCTACCCATCCGCACCCAGCGGACGGGCGGCGCTTGTCGCCTATGAGGAGCACATTATGGCAAAGGAAGAGATGGTCGAGATGGAGGGCATCGTGAACGAAGTTCTGCCCAACACCGTTTTTCGCGTGACGCTCGCGAATGGGGCAGAGGTCACCGCCTATGCGGCCGGGAAACTGCGCAAGCACCGCATCCGAATTCTTGCAGGGGACAAAGTCACCCTCGAGATGTCACCCTATGACCTGTCGAAGGGCCGTATCAACTTCCGGCATAAGGACGAGCGGGCAGCGATGCCCATCGCACGGCGGCCGGGACAGACCTGGAAGCGCTGATCAACCCAGAGCCCGGGAAAGTAAGCAGCACCTTTGACGACAATGAGTCGAGTGTCCGCTTAGGGGCGAGTCAGTCCGGTCTGACCGCCTCTGACCCGCCATGAGGCGACATCCGATAGAGCCTCACGCTGGAACATCGTTGTGGATAGAACAGGCCGCCGACAGCATCTTGTAAGCGTAGGGATCAATAATTTTCTTTGGCAAACCTCGCCGAACTGCTCGACCGCTTTGGGGTGCTCCTGTGCGCGTGTCGGCTGGTCTATTCGCTCCTGTTCGTTGCGGGGGCCGCCTTGCTCGGTGTCGCAGCCGGCGCCCTCGCTACGAAGTCCATCCAGACCACCGCGCCGGTGGCGTTCGTTCGATCCTCAATCTCCGTCCAGCCGCGCCTTTATTCAATAGCCTCTAGGAGCTGAGTCGATCAACGCTTGCATGGCGGCGCCTCCAGACTCCCACTAGGGAGACAGCGCCAAGCGAAGCCGAACCCCTGGCGCGCCACGGTAGCGAATCACAGTAGAACTGTATAGCTAGCCACATTCAGGGAGGAGGAGAAAATGACGGATGTTCAGGTAACTCGAGCTCAGGACCCAGCGCCAAGAACAACCGTCGATCGTGACCGACGCCAGTTACTTGCTCTCCTATCGGTCGCGGTAGGCGCGAGCACGCTCGGAGCGCCTACCGACAGCGCGAAAGCAGCTCCCGAATCCATGGCAGCGCCTCGGCGTGCCCTGACAGGGCGTGATGAGTCCGGGAAATCCATCTTCCGATCGTTCGATGTCACACCCCAGGTTGTGACGTTCGACTCCCGCCCGGGACTGGTGATGTGGGAGACCTACGCCACCAAGGAAACGCCTGGCCTGAGCGGTCGAGAACCAGATCCCATGTTGGTCAAAGACGGCGCCGTACCGCCTGCCAATGGCAGCCTCTTCCTGATCGTGCAGTTCCCTCCTCGCCCGCCAGAGGGCACGAAGCCCAACCCAGGGGCCTTTGATGCCTTTATGAAGGAGGCGGCAGAGAAGATTCCCGGTTGGGCGGAAAACGCTCACTATGAGCGCGACAACCCGGGCATGCACACCACGGACACCATCGACTACGGTGTGGTCATTCGCGGCGAAATCGTTCTCGAGTTGGATGACGGGAAAACGGTACGTCTGCGCCAGGGCGACTGCGTGGTTCAAAACGGCACCCGCCATCGCTGGAGAAACCCCCTGCCTGAACCATGCCTCATGGCGTTCGTGCTGATTGGCGGTAGGCGCCAGGGATAGCACTCATGGGCACCTGGGATCCGACGTAGCGTCCGTTGCGCGACCCTCGCCCAGGACGAGTCGTGGACCCCAACTTGCGTTCGACGCGGACCCGCATGAGCGTCGCTTCGCGCCGCTGCTTAGGGCCAGCCAACCAGAACACCGGGGCCCTTGGCGTCGGTCCGCCGCGAGGCACTCAGTCGGCTCGAGGAAGACATGAAAGGACGTTGGCCTTCTGAGCCCGGCTCCATCCTGCTACGCCCTGTCGAGGAACTCAACATCTCGGTCGGTGCAGCTGAGCTACTCAAGGAGGCGAACATCTACTACATCGGCGATTTGGTACAGAGAACTGGGATCGAGTTGGTAGACAGGTGGAGAATCCCGGAGAGAGAGCTCTCCGAAATAGTCAGAGCGCTGCGGCAACGGCGCCTCGACCTTGACCACGGCTAGGCGATCGCCTCGCACGGGACAAGGACGGCCAACAGAGCTGGTTGTGAAGGCTTCGCGACTTTGGAGGGCAAACCACGCCTTGCACCCGCTCGCCCCACGCCTGCGCTGCCGCGTTCTAAGCTCGCTTGACTGCTCGACCGTGCGTGAGCGCAAACGCTAGACGTCGAGGCGAGGATGCCCCGGCGTGCATCGACTGGCTGGCACCGGAGTATGGAGCAGTCTTGGTTCTGGCAAGGAGGGACAGCGAGTGGACCGTAACAGACTTGATTTCATCGCAAAGAGCATCGCCACTGGGGCCGCTCTTGCGGCTCTCGGTCCCCGGCAAGCACAGGCTCAGAATACGCCGCCATCGAATCCAGGCACGAATGCTTTGATGTCCATGTTCGATCTCAAGTGCCCGATCTTTCAGGCCCCGACGGGGAATGCTGCTGGCCCCAATGTAACCATCGCTGTATCGCGCGCGGGTGCGCTTGGTGCGATCGGACTGTCTTTCACCCCGCTCGAACCGGCTCGTGGCACCGTCACGAAGATCAAAACCGCTGCAAGTCGGCCGTTCGCGGTCAACTACGTGTTGGCTTCGAGCCCACGTCCTTGCCGGCTGTATTGGAAGCGGGAGCGCCGATCATCCAGTTCTCCTGGGGTATGCCGGATGAGCAGCTCGTCTCGGCTGTGCGAAAGAGCGGTGCACGCCTGGGAATCCAGGTTACAAGCGCGGGCAGCGCACGAGACGCGCTAGATGTTGGCGCAGACTATCTCGTCTGCCAAGGCACGGAGGCAGGCGGACACGTGCAAGCGCACCGCCCACTTCTCGAGGCGCTCGCGGAGGTAGGTGCCGAGGCACATCAAACACCCGTGGTCGCGGCTGGCGGGATAGGGGACGGACAAGGCATACGGAAGGGTCTGCTGGCTGGGGCTGCCGGGGCCGTGCTCGGCACTCGCTTCGTTGCAACACAGGAGAGCTCGGCGCGCGCTGACTACAAAGCAGCCCTCACGCAAGCGAAGGCAGCCGACACCGCTTTCACCGTGTGCTTCGAAGGTGGTTGGCCTAACGTGCGACACCGCGTGCTCCGTAATGTGGCATTCGAGCAATGGGAAGCTGCTGGATGTCTGCCAGTCGGCAAGCGTCCCGGCGAGGGCGAAGTGGTGGGCGCTCGTGGAGCCCGGAAGATCATGCGCTACTCGATGTTTCCTCCGATCGCGGAGGTTACAGGTGCGCTGGAGGATCTGTGTCTGTACGCGGGGCAAAGCGTTGAATCCATCCGGGACATCCCCCATCGAGTGAGCTTGTCGAGCGCCTGTGGGCCGAATGCTTGGCTGCATAGCCCGGTGGATTGCGACGGCTGACCAGCGGTTGCCGAGGGCGGGGAAGAGTGCTGTCCTAGTATGGGGTCGTCCTACAGGTGCGCTCCTCAACCGCATTACGTTGAGAGGCCGGTAAGGAGATGATTGACTAGCTAGTTGGGGCGAAAGGGCGAGTTGACGGACCCGCTCAGTCTGGCCAGAAGCCGGCGTCGGATGAAGCATTCCGATTCGATACCGTCCGCCAAGGGATGCCGGCCACGAAACTGCGACTAGCCTGAATTTTCCGCTGAACAAGAAGGAAGCTGCACTCTCGGGCCGTAGGCGATACTCAGCAAGCGAAGATGGAGGACGAAATGACTCTAGCAATCATTCGATCGGTTTTCGTGCTGGCCGTTGCTCTGACGGTTGTGACGGACCCAGCGCTGGCCGAGAAGCAGTATGGCCCCGGGGTCACGGACACTGAAATCAAGATCGGCCAGACGCTGCCCTATAGCGGCGCTGCTTCGTCATTTAGCACCATCGGAAAGGCCGAGCTGGCCTATTTCAAGATGATCAACGAGCGCGGCGGAGTCAACGGCCGCAAGATCCGGCTCATCAGTCTCGACGATGCCTACAGTCCGCCGAAGACCGTCGAGCAGACCCGCAGGCTGGTGGAGCAGGAGCAGGTCCTATTCATATTTGGCAGCTTGGGCACGGCCACCAACACGGCGATTCAGAAATACCTCAACGCTCGCAAGGTGCCTCACTTGTTCGTCGCGACCGGCGCCACCAAATTCCGTGATCCTCAGCATTTTCCCTGGACTATCGGGTGGGCGCCCAGCTAGCCGTCCTCTACCAGAACGACGACTACGGCAAGGACTACTTGAAGGGGCTGAAAGACGGACTGGGTGACATGGGTGCGAAGATGATTTTGTCGGAAGTCACCTACGAGGTGACCGACCCGACAGTCGACTCTCAGGTTATTGCCCTGCAGGCGACGGGCGCGGACACGTTCGTGGACGTCGCGACGCCGACGTTTGCCGCGCAGGCGATCCGAAGAACGTACGACATCGGTTGGAAGCCACTCCACGTCCTCAACAACGTCTCCGATTCCATCTCCGCCGTGCTCGAGGCGGCGGGTTTGGACAAATCCGTCGGACTCATCTCTGCAAGATACTTCAAGGACCAAACTGATCCGGAATGGCAAAACGACTCGGGCGTTAAGGACTTCCTCGCATGGATGAAAGCGTGCTCCCCAGACGGTGACCCAGCGGACCGCTACAACGTCACAGGCTATAGCGTGGCCCAGACCTTGGTGGCTGTCCTTAGACAGTGCGGCGATGATCTCACGCGCGAAAACGTCATGCGGCAGGCGACGAATATCAAGAATCTGGACCTGCCCATGCTTCTTCCTGGCATCAGGATCAACACTAGCCCTACGAACTACCATCCGATCCGGCAGCTGAAACTGGCTCGTTTCGACGGTAAGCACTGGGTCGGTTTTGGCGGTGTGATCGAGGACTAGGCCGTGAGGCGACGGGATGGAGACCCCGGGGCTGGACGTCAGCTCTAGAGGAAGTCCAACGGCAGCTTCGGGTCGGGTGCTGCCGCTCGGAACGATGGAGGAGCAACCTGGACCCTAATCCCCGGCGCCGAGTGCTCGAACTCTAACAGGACTCCGCTAGATAACAGCAAACGACACTCACGACATGCTCCTGCGTTCGATGCCTGGGGTGCCGCCCTCAGACGCGACGGGTTGCACACCGAGATCGTGGGTCATTATTTGCAGGTACCCCCCCAAACGTCGATGGTTACGTCCCCTTCTCTTCTCACCGTTTTCCCCCAGCCGGACCATTTCGCACCGACATACTTGCCTGTTCCGTATGCGCCCAAGAACATCCAATTACCTCTGCCATCGGGGCCAGGTGCTGAGGTCACCATGACATACTCGTCGCCATCCTTGTCTCTCATCTTGATAGTGCCTCCGTACGCTGTACCTATTGCAAGGTGGATGGACAAGGTTGGATCATCGCTGAAATTGATGTGCCTGGATCCAACGGTCACGTGATAGCCACCGCAGTTGTCCTCTGCTAGACCGACCCGGGAAACACCAACGGACATGGCGACGGCTGACAGACAGATGATCATTCTCGCATTTCTCATGACTCCTCCGGAACGTTCGGGGTGACGTGTGGGATCGGAATTTGCGACGAGCAAATTACCCTGCTCGAACTGGTCCGGTATTGCGCTGAATCAACTGTCGGACATCTGGCCATGCACAGCGCCTGACCTGGGTCGATAGCACCATCCAACGACCCATGCACAGACTTCCCCGTAGACGGCCGCCGCCTTGCTACGAGTCCGGACACGCATTCATAGGTCAGAGTCACAACCAGGTCCGTCGAGGAAAGCGGGACCGCCGTAGCCGAGCTCCCGCTAACGGTGCCCCGCGACATACAATTCTCTAATGCTCCTCGTCTTGCTAGAAAATGACGACGTTCTTGATGATCAGTTCCCTAATGCGGCGGCCACAGCCGTCCTAGACGATTCCAGGAAGAAGGAGCGCATTTGCTAGAGTCCGCCCCAGGGTCGCTGCGCTTAAGCCAAGGCAGGCTTGGAAACAGCCCAGCGTAGCTGGCGTTGACGAGACGACGAAGTCGGCCTCCGATCGACGACGGCACTTGTGACGGTCGGATGAAGGTAGCTTCTCGTACGTCGTGTCCGAAGGATCTGGCCCTCAGGCGGGGCCTGCACTGCATCTGGAGTGCCGTGCGAGTGTGGGAGCCCTGAGCTCGAAATCAACAGTGTCCGGTGCGAGGGCCGGACCGGAGCCCGACACTGGAATCCACCCTGTCTGCCTATCATTGCGCGTGATCCTGACCATGGCGGTGATCGCGTGTCTCCCTGCGGCAGACGATGTCAGCGTGGTCCGGGGGTCGACACCCACCGCCCGAGGCTCGACAACCACCGGGTCCCACTTGGGTGAGTATAATCAGTCGCGTGGAGGCAGCGTGTCTTGTGCACGGAGGAGGTTCCGGATGAAACCCGACCGATTCGACCCGTCCCGGCGCGGTCTGCTGGGGACGTTGGCCGGCATTGGTAGCGCCGCTGCGCTGGGGCGGCCGGTGTGGGTACTTGCGCAGCAGCCGGCCGAGCAGCCGAAGGCGAAACTGAAGAAGTACCCGAAAGAGCGCGTCGGATACCGGGACGAACCGTATCTCGGGAGAACCTGCTCGCGGTGCGTTCTCTACGTCGGGAGCGGGGAATGCGCTATTGTTGAGGGCGAGGTGAGCCCCAACGGGTGGTGCTTGCAGTGGACTCCCGCAACCATGGGCCGCGCACCCGGGTCTGCTGCCGCGTAAGGTTCCCATCGTCGTCGGCATGGTCGGCATGTACGCCGAAGGGCGGTCGTGCGCGAGCCGCATCACGTTTCGGCCGACGAGGCGTCCAGGCGCACCGCTCGCGCGTCCGGAGCGGTAGCCTGCGGGGCGATGCGTGCGACGAGGTGACGGTGAGCGGACCGGCACCGCCGTCGCGGCCCGACAATGGATCGGGGCGCCGAGCGGTCGAACCACTGCGCGTTACGGCCGAATGTCGGCATAGTGACAGAGCGGAGGAGGAATGAGCCGAGCTTTTGTGAAGGGGGACGACAGCGACCTGTCTGGCGAGGAGCTGCCCGAACGTCCCGTGAGCCCGTTTCCCAATTACGTCACCGCCCACGGGCTGGCGCAACTGCGCAGCAAGTACGAGGAGCTCAGTGCGCGCCACGCCAAGCTGAAGGCGGCGGCTGAGGACTTCGACAAGCCGAAGCTCACCGAGATCGAGCGCGACCTGCGCTATTTCTCGCAGCGCCTGGACAGTGCAATCCTGGTGGACGTGAGCAAAGAGCCGCAAGACGAGGTGCACTTCGGCGCAACGGTCAAGGCCGAGGCCGACGACGGCGGGATCCAGAGCTTCACCATCGTCGGCGAGGACGAGGCCGATGTCGCGACCGGCAAGGTCAATTGGCGCTCGCCGCTCGCCAAGGCCATGATCGGGGCCAAAGTCGGCGACACCGTGAAGTGGCGGCGCCCGGCGGGCGAGATGGAGCTGGAGATCATCGAAATCCGCTATCCGAGATCGTGACCGCCGCAGCGCCTCGACCGAGCCGCCGCGCAGCGGGCCGACAGCAGCGTCCACTCGCACGTGCGGGCGCACTTCGGCGCAGGAGCACCGGATGGAACAGTTTTCCCGACGTCATGCGCTCAAGACCCTGGGCGCGGGCACACGGGCGGCGAGCGGGGGATCGATCTTGGATCGCTGCGGCTGGCGCCTCGCGGTACCCGCGTGAGGCGGATGCCGAACAGCGCATCCTGCCTTGGAAGCGGTTCGCGCAAGCTGAACCACACCGGTGCCTCGCCAACACTTGCAGATTCACTGAACCGACTGAGGTCCACGCGCGCCTGGTCGGCGAGAGCTTCGAGGACATCCGGCCCAAGGCAGCCGTGGCGGCGAACGTGGGCAGCGCCCCGAACAGCGCGATCGGCTGGTATGACGCTGTCACACGGTGGTGCATGTGCCAAGGCCGTTGGATCTCGATCGGCCTCGCCATCGCGGCTGCATCACCGACCGCGGGCGCAGGATGAACGCGGAGCGGCGCGAGGCGCCATTACGCGCATGAGGCAACGAGCTAGATCGCAGCCGGGCCGGCTGTCGGCCATGGAGTGGGCATGTACGACCTGGTGATCAAGGACGCGATGATCTACGACGGCACGGGCAACGCTCCCGTCGCGGGCGACGTCGCAGTGGAGCGGGGCCGCATCGTCGCGGTCGGCACCGACACGGGCGCCGGCGCAGAGGTGACCGACGCCTCGGGTCTCGCTCTAATGCCGGGCATCATCGACACTCACACCCACTACGATGCCCAGATCACCTGGGATCCATGGGCCACTCCTTCCCCGGCGCTCGGCGTGACTACGGTGATCATGGGCAACTGCGGGTTCACCATCGCCCCGTGCCGGCCCGCCGATCGCGATCTGGTGATGCGAAACCTCACGCACGTGGAAGGCATGTCGCTCGACGCGTTGCGCAACGGGATCGACTGGAGCTTCGAATCGTTCCCGCAGTATCTGGACGCGCTGGAGCGGCGTGGCGTGGGGCCGAACATGGCCTGTTTCGTGGGTCATTCCTCTGTGCGGACCTTCGTGATGCGGGAGCAGGCCACTGAGCGCGCCGCAACGCCGGATGAAGTGGATGAGATGCGGCGCCTCGTGCTGGAAGCGATGGAGGCGGGAGCATGCGGGTTCTCCACGACGCGCAACAGCCAGCACAACGGCGAAGCGGGCATCCCGATGCCCTCCCGCTTGGCCGCCGAGGACGAGCTGCTGGCGCTGTCCGCCACTCTGCGCGAGTCCGGACGCGGCGTTCTGATGATGACCAAGGACGCGCTGACAACGCCGATCTCTTCCATCGAGCGACTGGCACGCAGCGCCGCGCGCCCGTATGTCATCGCTGCGCTTCTGCACAGCAACTTGACGCCGGAGGCCACGTTCGACGATCTGGCTGAGATCGAGGCGGCGCGCCGGCGCGGCAACCGCTTGGTGGGTGCCGTCTCAGCCTGTCCGCTCACCTTCGAGTTCACCCTGCACGAGCCCTATGTGTTCGAAGGGCTCACCTCGTGGCAGCCGCTGATGAAGCTCGACGAGCAGGCGCTCAAGCGAGCGCTTGCCCAGCCGCAGTTCCGCACTCTGGTGAAGGGCGAGCTGGCGCAGCGCGCTAGACGCATGTTCAACGGCGAGTGGGACAAGATGTTCGTTACACGCGCGGCCAGAGCGGACAACCGCGCCAGAGAGGGCAGCTCGGTCGCGGCGCTCGCGCGCGAGGCCGCGAAGCACCCGCTCGATTTCATGCTCGATCTGAGCCTGTCGGAAGGCCTCGACACCGTGTTCACCAGCACGCTCCTCAACTCGGACGAGGAAGCGGTCGGGCGCCTGTTGCGCGATCCGAACAGCATCGTGTCGCTCTCCGACGCCGGTGCGCATCTCACCTTCCTCTGCGACGCCGGATTCGGCCTCCACTTGCTGGGACATTGGGCGCGCGAGCGCGCGGTGATGCCGGTGGCGGAGGCGGTGCGCAAGCTCACCTCCGAGCCCGCCGAGCTGTTCGGCATTGCCGACCGCGGGCGCATCGCGCCCGGGCAGTGCGCCGATCTGGTGCTGTTCGACCCCGCAACCGTGGGCCGCGGCAAGCCGCAGCGCGTGTTCGACCTTCCGGCCGGCGCATCCCGCTTGACTACGCCCGCCCTGGGTGTCCACGGCGTGTGGGTGAACGGGACGCGCGTCGCCGACGCCGATGGCATGATCCTGGATGCTCCGCTGCCGGGTCGGGTGCTGCGGCGGTTTCAGGCTTGAGTCCGGACGCCGTGCCGGGGGAACCGCTGGCCCGCGTCTCGCTCACGCCTCGCTGAGCTGCTTCGTGCACCCGTGTAGCGGCACCACGTTCGGTACCCAGCGCATGCGCAGTCGTTGCGGCCCTGCGGACACACCAGCTCATCGTCATGGCCAGTGAGCAAGCTCAGCGCGGCGACTGCAAACCGGAATGGGACCATGTCCGCTGACCGCGGTACAGCACCCCCTGCGTTGCAGGGCCTGCGAGTTCTCGAGCTCGGAACGCTGATCGCCGGCCCCTTCTGCACACGCATCCTCGCCGAGTTCGGCGCCGAGGTGATCAAGATCGAGGCTCCCGGCGAGGGGGACCCGCTGCGCACCTGGCGGAGGCTTTACAAGGGCACCTCGTTGTGGTGGTTGGTGCAGTCGCGCAACAAGAAGTCGGTTACCGTCAACCTCCGGCACCCGCAAGGCCAGGAGATCGTGCGCAGGATCGCGCGCGGCTGCGACATCGTGGTGGAGAACTTCCGTCCCGGCGCCCTGGAGAAGTGGGATCTCGCTTATGAGCGCTTGTCCGCCGACAACCCGGGCTTGATCATGGTGCGGTTGTCCGGATATGGGCAGACCGGCCCCTACCGCGATCGGCCTGGCTTCGGTGCGATCGCGGAGGCGATGGGCGGGATCCGCTTCGTCACCGGCTACGCCGACCGCCCGCCGGTACGTGCCGGCATCAGCTTGGGAGATGCAGTGGCCGCGCTCTACGGGGTGGTCGGAGCGCTCATGGCTTTGCACAGTCGTGCCGGCAACGGGGGACGCGGCCAGGTGGTGGATGTGGCGTTGTACGAAGCGGTGTTCAGCCTCATGGAAAGCCTGCTGCCCGAGTACGACATGTTCCAGTTCGTGCGCACCCGCACTGGTGCTTCTCTGCCCGGGATCGTGCCGTCCAACACCTACCTCACGCGGGACGGCAAGTACATCGTGATCGGCGCGAACGCCGACAGCATCTTCAAACGCATGATGGTCGCGATCGGCCGGGAAGACCTCGCGCAGGACCCGACCCTGGCGCGCAACGAGGGACGGGTCGCGCGTACCGAGGAACTGGACCAGGTGATCGGCGGCTGGTGCGCGCAGCACGAGCTGCGAGAAGTCCTGCGGGTGCTGGCTCAGGCGGAGGTGCCGAGCGGCAAGATCTACGACATCGCGGACATCGTGCGGGATGTGCATTATCAGGCGCGCGACATGCTCGAGCTGCATACCCTGCCCGACGGGGCGCAGATCAAGCTGCCGGGAGTCGTGCCCAAGCTATCGGCCACGCCAGGCGCCACGCGATGGCTCGGTCCGGCGTTGGGCGCGCATACCGAGGAGGTCCTAACCGGCTTGGGGTACACGGCGCACGACATCGAACGCCTGCGCGCAGAAGGGGTCGTCTGAGCGTACCCTGGCGCCCCCCAAGCGATGTGCGACCCCGTCGGTTGCGGGGTCACGGCCCCATGTTTTGGTGTGCATGCCTGCACATTCAAGTTTGACGCTGGATCGGCCGAAATCGAGGCTGCGAATCATGCGAGCTGACAGCATTCAAGCAGACGAGCGCTGCGCGCTGGGCGCCGCCCGATGCGCGGCCTATCGCGGGCGGCTCGGCCCGGGCGCGCTCGTCACGCTGGGAATCGTGCTCGTCCTCTCCGGGTGCTCGGTACGCCAGTACGCGCTCAATCGCGCGTCGGACGCGCTGGCCGGAACGGGGAAGAGCTTCGCCTCCGACGACGATCCGGAGCTGATCGCAGAGGCCTCCCCGTTCGGCCTGAAGCTGATGGACAGCCTCCTGGAGCAGAACCCCAAGCATATCGGGCTGCTCACGGCCGCCGCGCGGGGCTATACACAGTACACGTTCGCATTCGTGCAGCAGGACGCAGAAATGCTGGAGGATACGGACATCGCCGCCGCGACCGAGCAACTCGGACGGGCGCGGAACTTGTATGCGCGGGCCCGGGCCTACGCGTTGCGCGGACTGGATGTGGACCATCCGGGCATGTCGGCGGCGCTGGCGAAGGCGCCCAAGGATGCGGTGAAGCCGGCGCGCAAAGCAGACGTGCCGCTGCTGTACTGGAGTGCGGCTGCAACCGGCGCCTGGATCGGGCTGTCGAAAGACAGTCCGGCCGCGGTTTCCCAGCTGCCGAGCGTGGAGGCCCAGATCGACCGGGCGCTGGAGTTGGACGAAGCCTGGGACGCCGGGGCCATCCATACCTTCCTGATCTCGTATGAGCTCAATCGCCCGCAGCGGAACGGCGACCCTGTGGCACGTGCCCGCGCCCATTTCCAGCGCGCGGTCGAGCTCAGCGAGGGACAACAAGCCGCGCCGTACGTTGCGCTCGCGGAGTCGGTGTGTGTGAGCATCCAGGACCGCGCGGAATTCGAGCGCATCCTGAAGCAGGCGGTGGCCATCGATGTCAACGCGCGCCCGCAGTGGCGCCTGGCCAACGTCGTGATGCAGCAACGTGCGCGCTGGTTGCTCTCGCGGACCGATCAGCTATTTGCAGAGTGAGGAACCTATGACGTTGGAGTTGGGTGTGCGTAGGCGTGTTGCACGCTGGGGCTGGATGATTGCCCTGCCGATTGCGGTCGCCCTCATGGGAATGTCGCCGGCCGGCGCGGAAGAGGCGATCCGAATCCGGCTGGGAACCCTGGCGCCCAAGGGCTCGAGCTACCATCGGGCGCTGCAGGAGATGGGCGAGAAGTGGAAGCAGGCCGAGGGCGGCGGCAGCACTTTCACGGTGTTTACCGACGGCACGCAAGGAGGGGAAGCGGACATGGTGCGGCGGATGCGTGTAGGCCAGCTCAATGCCGCTTTGGTGTCCGTGGTGGGGCTGATGGAGATCGACCGTTCGGTCACGGCGCTGCAGTACATGCCGATGCTGTTTCGAGACTGGGCGGAGGTCGACTACGTGCGCGAGAAGCTGCATGCGAGTCTCGAGCATCGCCTGCTCGACAAGGGGTTCGTCGTGTTGTTCTGGGGCGACGCCGGCTGGGTGCGCTTCTTCAGCAAGGAGCCGAGCCGCACCCCGTCCGATTTCAGGAAGGCCAAGATGTTCGCATGGTCGGGCGACAACGATCAGGTCGAGCTCATGAAGCACTTGGGGTACACGCCCGTTCCGCTCGAGACCGCGGATATCCTGCCGGGGCTGCAGACAGGTCTGATCACCGCGGTGCCCTCCGGTGCCTACTTCGCGCTGGCCGGGCAGTTCGACACGGTCGCCAAGCACATGCTCGAGCTCAAGTGGGTGCCCGTGGTCGGCGCTGCCGTGATCACCAAGAAGACGTGGGATGAGTTGTCCGCGCGCGGGCGTGAGCAGCTCAGGGCCGCAGCCGATGCCGCGGGCGTCAAGATCCGCACGCAGGCGCGCAAGGAGGATGTCGAGGCGGTCGAGGCGATGCGAAACCGCGGGCTCGACGTGTACAAGCCCACGCCGGACGTCGAGGAGCAGTGGCGCAAGCTCGCCGAGGAGGCCTATCCCAAGATTCGCGGCAGCATGGTCCCTGCGGACACGTTCGACGAAGTCCGCACCGCAGTCGCGGAATACCGCAAGCAAAACGGCAAGTAGGGCTGCGCCCGCGCGCATGAACAAGCCTGCGGATCGGTTCCTGCCGGCCGCACTGCGGGCGAGCGAGAATGCGCTGCTCGCGGTGGCGCTCGCCGCGATGGCGCTGGTGCCGCTGTTGGAAGTGGTGCTGCGTGCCACCCTCCGCTCTGGCGTTCCCGGGTCGGCCTCGCTTACTCAGCATCTCACCCTGATCGTGGGCATGGTCGGCGCCGCCGTGGCCGCCCGCGAAGGACGGCTGCTGTCCATCTCTGGCCTGCATGCCCTGCTCAAGGGGCGCACCGGCCGGAATGCTCGCGTAGTAAGCACCGCGGTGGCGGCTGCAGTGGCCGGCGCGCTGTGCTACGCCGCGGTCCAGTTCGTTCAATCCGAACGCGAGGCCGGCAAGCTGCTCATCCATGGCCTGCCGGTGTGGGTGGTGCAGGCTTTTCTCCCGGCCGGGTTCGGGCTGATTGCCTGGCGCTCGTTGTGGCGCGCGGGCGACGGAGCCGCCCCACGGGTGGCCGCCGCGGCACTCAGTGTGGGCTGCATCCTGGCGGTGTTGTTCCTGCCGTTGCCACGCGACACCGTGGTGACTGCCGGCCTCGTGGCGCTGGTCGTTGCGATCCTGCTCGGTGCACCGGTCTTCGTCGCGCTTGGAGGCGCCGCGCTGCTGCTCTTCTGGGGCGAGGAGCTGCCCGTCGCCTCACTCTCGCTGGACCATTACCGGCTCGTAGTCAACCCTTCGCTGCCCGCGATCCCGCTGTTCACTCTGGCCGGATACCTCCTGGCGGAGAGCGCAGCGCCGAAGCGTCTGGTCCGCGTGTTTGATGCCTTGCTCGGCGGCTTCCGGGGCGGAGCAGCCGCTGTGACGGTGTTCGCGGGCGCATTCTTCACCGCATTCACCGGCGCGTCCGGGATCACGATCCTCGCCTTGGGCGGCCTGCTCATGCCGCTGCTGCGAGGGGTGGGGCACTCCGAGCGCAGTGCGCTCGGGCTCGTCACCAGCAGCGGATCGCTCGGCGTGCTCCTGCCGCCGAGCCTGCCGCTCATCCTCTACGCGGTGGTGGCCAAGGTCCCGATGCATCAGATGTTCCTGGGCGCGGTCCTGCCGGGCATGACGATGGCGTTGCTTCTGCTGCTCTGGGGCCGGCATACGGCCGGCCATGGGCGGCCGGCCGCCAAGCGTTTCGATCCGGGCGAGGCGTGGGCCGCCGTCAAGGCGGCGAAATGGGAGTTGGGCCTGCCGTTGGTTGCGTTCGTCGCGCTGTTCGGCGGTTTCGCCACCCCGGTGGAGGCGGCCGCGCTCACCGCGCTCTATGCGTTCGTCATCGAGGTTGCGGTGCACCGCGACCTCGGACTCGTACGCGACGTGCCGCGCGTGATGACCGAGTGCGGATTGCTGGTGGGAGGCGTGCTGCTGATCCTCGGCGTCGCGCTGGGCTTCACCAACTACCTGGTGGACGCGCAGATTCCGGACCGCACCATCGAGTGGGCGAGCACCACCCTGCACTCCCGGTGGGCATTGCTGGCCGGGCTCAACGTGTTCCTGCTGCTGGTTGGATGCGTGATGGACATTTTCTCCGCCATCGTCGTGGTGGTGCCCATCGTGGTACCCGTGGCGCGCGCCTTCGGTGTCGACCCGGTGCATCTGGGAATCATCTTCCTCGCCAACATGGAGCTGGGCTACCTCACGCCGCTGGTGGGGATGAACATCTTCTTCGCCTCGTACCGCTTCGGCCAACCCGTCCCCACGGTGTGCCGGGCCGTGCTGCCCTTCCTGGCCGTGCTGCTGGTGGGGGTGCTCGTGATCACGTACGTGCCGTGGCTCACTTCCGCTCTACGCACCGGGCCCTAGACCCCGCGATGCGCTTCCTGGAGCAACCGGGCTGCTCGGGGCCAGGCGAGGACGCCCTGGCAAGCCCCGCTGTCTGGGACTCTCCTCTCTCCACGGCTTGAGCGACCGCCGCCGGGTTTCGAAGCCCCGGAGGGCCTACCGGGAACAGAATTTGCGCAGTCACGCCCGTGCCCGTCCTCGGGAGGGGACCGGCTCGCATAGAGAATCGATTGCGAAATAACGTCTTAGCGGTGAGCCCGAACCTGGTCCTCGGGGCGAACGGGCGTGGCAGGGGAGAACGATGCTCAGCTGGGTCAAAGGTAAGTCTGATCATCCCATGGCGGACGAGAAGGGGGCGAAGGAGCTGTTGGCGGAGCTGCCTGCCAACGATCCGTACAAGGCCCTCGAGGAAGTCAGCCACTGGCTGGAGTTCACGCGCAACGCCGACGGCCTCAAGCCGCAGCGCATCTATGAGATCGTCGATCAGCTCGAGACCGCCGCCAAACCGCATCATCGCAAGCTGTCTCAGGAATACCTTACGGCCGGCAACCGGCTCCAGCGGTTTCACGAGCGACGCATCTGGAGCACGCTGACCGAGCTCTGGCGCCAGCTCGGCGCGACCTACGACTACTGCCTCGCCCAGACGCTGCCGGGCGTCTCGGGTGCCGGCACTCTCAAACCCCATGCGCCCGCCATCACGTGCCGCGCCATCCGGGCCCTCGCGCTGGAGCTGAAGTGGGACCTGCTGCGCTACGGACCCGTCGACCCCACGGTATGGGCCCGGATGGGCGCTCTGTACGCGCAAGCCGAGCAGCGCGGTTTCGCGCTACAGCCATGCACGGTCTACCCCGGGCCCCAAGGCGACTCCTCGGTGCGGGGGGAGTACCTGAAGCCGCTCATGCTGTACATGTCGGCGACCGACAGCTTGCTGCCGCGCAAGCTGGAGTTGGCCGAGCGGATCATCGCGCAACACTCCGACCAGTTCGTCCTGCAGAAGCAACCTGCGAGCGGCTGTCACTACTACGCGGACCTCTCTACCGCTAAGCCGCCGGCACGCATGGTCGCCCGCGTCACAGGCGGAGAGAGCGTGCGCTACTTCGGTCCCGGCGCCGCGTTCGACACCGTGGACCGGATGATCGACACGACCACTGAGACCGGGGCCCTGCCCTCGAGCCTGAATCTGGGAGGCACCTACGAGCCCAGCCTCGTCGTCGAAGTGCTCCGCCACCTGGCGCGCTACTGGTCGGCCGCCCCGCCCGCGCGCGCACAGGAGAGGCGCAAGTCCTTCGCCAGGATCAGCGTGGTGCACAACTTCGACGACGTGGTCGCCATCATCTCCGGCGAGTCGAACGACCTCGCGTTCGATGCCAACATCGAGACATGGACGGTCGAGAACGAGAGCGACACCGGGTACGGAGCGTTGATCCCTGAAGCGAAGAGCGACTGGCTGCGGGTGGGCACACTGCTCGGCATCAAGCCCGAGGAGGGCAGCTGCTGGGGAGTGGGGATCGTCCGCCGCATGAGCAACGACGGCAACCAGCAACGCTACGTCGGCATTCAGACGCTGGCGAAGGGTGGGGCACGCGTCAAGCTGTATCCCGTCGGCGGCAAGGCCGTTTCCGAAGGCGGACAAGATGCCGTGCTGCTGCCCTCAAGCGCCGCAGACAGCGGCGGTTCCGGGGAGCTCAGCCTGCTCATGCGCATGGGTACGTTTTCGCCCCGACAGAGTTTCCAGATGCGCGCGTATGAGCGCGACTATGTCCTGGTTCCGAAGCAGCTGTTGGAGGGAGGACAGGACTTCGACATGGCGAAGTTCCGGGTGCTGCAGCACGCCGCGTAGTGCGCGGAGCGCGGCACCTCAGTTTAGAAGAGGGAGAAGAAACGGGCGGCCCGTTTGGGCCGCCCGTCTTCGGCTCGGCGGCGTGCCTAGCCCTGGATGACCCGCATGAGCCACAGCCCGATGTCCGCGACTTCTTCCTCGCACACGCTGTGGGGCATGTGGTACTCATGCCACTCGACCGTATATCCCAAGGTCAGCAAGCGGGAGCAGGAAGCCTGCGCCAGCTTGGGGGGCACGATCGGGTCCTCGCTGCCGTGACCCATGAAAACCGGGATCTGGAGGTTGGCCTTGGCCCGCTCCCGCTCGACGGTATCCGGCAGAGGTAGATAAGCGGAGAGCGCCAGAATGCCCGCCAAGCGCTCGCGGTGACGCAGCCCGGTCTGCAATGCAATCGCGCCGCCTTGGGAGAAGCCGGCCAGGACGATGTGGTCCGCCGCGATCCCGCGCGCCTGCTCGCGCGCGATGAGCACCTCCATCGCCTCCTGCGATTCGCGGACACCCTTCTCGTCTTCCTTCAGCGAGAGGTTCTCGTAGGTGATGTCGTACCAGGCCCGCATCACGTAGCCTTCATTGATCGTGACCGGGCGCATCGGCGCGTGGGGAAACACGAATCGCACCGGCGTTCCCTCGAGGCCGAAGCGCTCGACCACGGGAACGAAATCGTTGCCGTCCGCGCCCAACCCGTGCATCCAGATCACGCTGTAGCTCGGAGCAGGGCCCGTCTCCACCTCGACTGTGGGCAAGGGATCAGTTGTCATGAAGGCGGTAGCAAGCACGGCGACGCAAGAGTGGAAAGCGAACCCGTCGACTCAAGCAAGTGACACGCCAGGGTTGCGGCGCGACCGATTCGCGCGCCCAGGCGCCGAGGCGATCCCGGCATTGCGTCTCCGCGGAGCGTCCGATCTCCTTCACCGCTCAGCTCGACTGCGCGCGCACCGCGGATTTGGGACGGAAGCTCTTCACCACCGATGCCTGGGTCTCGATATAGGGGCCCCCGATCAGGTCGATGCAGTAGGGCACGGCCGCGAAGATGCCATGGACCACGATGTTCCCGTCCGCGTCCTTGACCCCTTCCAGGGTCTCCCGGATCGACTTCGGCTGGCCAGGCAGGTTGATGATCAGCGCGCGGCCGCGGATGACAGCGACTTGGCGCGAAAGGATCGCAGTGGGGACATAGTGCAGGCTGATCTGGCGCATCTGCTCGCCGAATCCCGGCATCACCTTCTCGCCGATCGCCAGCGTCGCTTCCGGGGTCACGTCCCGCGGCGCAGGCCCGGTGCCCCCGGTGGTCAACACCAGATGGCAGCCCTCCTGGTCCACCAGTTCCTTCAGAGTGGACTCGATGAGAGGCCGCTCGTCGGGGATCAAGCGCGTGACGATGCTCCAGGGCGTCGTGATCGCGCGCGCAAACCAGTCCTCCAGCGCAGGAATGCCCTCGTCCTTGTATACGCCCTTGGAGGCGCGATCGCTGATGGAGACCAGCCCGATCTTCACGGAGGGTTCACTCATGATCGGCCAATGCTAACAAAACGACGAAGGGTGGTGCGAGTTCGGTCCGTGCGGCAGCCTCGGCGTGGTTGGAGGCGCGGATGGGATACAGATCCGTCAGCGGCCGCGGTTTCGATCGGGGATGGCAAGCTTCAAGGCCCGGAACAATGTCCGGGCACTGTGCGGCGGTAGCCCCTGTGCCTGCTCACGCCGGGCGCTTCGCACCAGCTGGCGCAGTCGCTGTGTGTCGCAACCGGGGTAGTCGCCGGCCAACTCCGTCAGTGCGCTGTCGTCTTCCAGCAGGCGGGTTCGCCAGCGCTCCAGCAGGTGCAGGTGCGCCGTGGCCTCGCGCGAGCTGGCGCACAACGACTCGAGGCGCAACCGGATGGCGTCGGCGTCTGCCTCGCGCATCAGCCGCCCGATGTATTGGAGCTGGCGTCGTAGCGCACCGAACTTGCCGATCCGCTTGACCTCGAGCACGGCCTCCAGCAGGCGCTCCGGCAGGCCCAACTGGTGCAGCTGTTGCGGATCGAGGCGGGCGAGCCGCTCGCCGATATCCTGCAGCGCGCTGCTCTCGCGCTTGCGTTGCGTCTTGCTCGGCGGTGCCTGTGCATCCATGCGGGGTGCAGACGATGGGATGGAGCGGAGGAGGAGACCTTCACTGGTATCATACCGCATGGGCCGTTCGTCGCTTCGGCGGTCCTGATGCTCCTGCCAACCCCAGCTTGCTCCGGTGCCGCAAGAACAGTTTTCGCACAGCTACGATACCCTGGCCCAGATCGCCAAGGACGTGTTGGATCATGCCCGCCGCCACGGTGCCACAGCCGCGGAGACCGAGGTGAGCGAAGGGTTTGGACAAAACGTCACCGTGCGGCACGCTGAGGTGGAGACGATCGAGTACAACCGTGACAAGGGTGTAGGCGTCACGGTGTACATCGGAAAGCAGCGCGGGCACGCGAGCACCTCCGACTTCTCGGCGCAGGCCGCACGCGATACGGTCGATGCGGCACTATCCATCGCCCGTTTCACTGCCGCGGACGAAGCCGCGGGGCTGGCGGACGAAGCGCTGCTCGCACGCGAGATCCCCGACCTGGACCTGTACCACCCCTGGGCGCTGCCGGTGGAGCAGGCGATCGAGCTGGCGCGCGAATGCGAGGCGGCGGCTCTGGCCGTGGACGCGCGCATCACCAACTCCGAGGGTGCTTCGGTCTCGACGCAGCAGTCGCATTTCGTCTACGGCAATACGTTGGGCTTTCTCGCCGGTTATCCGAGTTCGCGCCAAACGGTGATGTGCTCCGTGATCGCCGGCGAGGGCGAGGACATGCAGCGCGACGATTGGTATGCGACCGCCCGTGCGGCCGAAGACCTGGAGGATGTGCGCGCGGTCGGACGTCGCGCGGGGGAGCGCTGCATTCGACGGCTGGGTGCGAAGAAGACCGGCACTACGCAAGCCGCGGTGCTATTCGAGGCGCCGGTCGCCTCCAGCCTGCTCTCGCACTTCGTCGCGGCGGTGAGCGGGGGGAGCCTCTACCGCAAGTCCTCGTTCCTGCTCGATAGCCTGGGGCGTAGAGTATTCGCCCCGCACACCTGCATCCGGGACATTCCCGATCTCAAGCGCGGCTTGGCGAGCAGCCCGTTCGACGATGAGGGCGTGGCCACGAGGCGCAGAGACATCGTCAAGGACGGTGTGCTGCAGGGCTATTTTCTCGGCAGCTATTCGGCGCGCAAGCTCGGCATGGTCTCGACCGGCAACGCCGGTGGGAGTCACAACCTGATGCTCGAAAGCACCGGCGAGGATTTCCAGAGGCTGTTGAAGACGATGGGTACAGGGTTGCTGGTCACCGAGCTGTTGGGGATGGGTGTCAATCAGGTCACCGGGGATTACTCCCGAGGCGCCGCCGGGTTCTGGGTCGAAGGGGGGGAGATCGCCTACCCGGTACAGGAGATCACCGTCGCCGGCAATCTCAAGGACATGTTCCTCGGCGTAGTCGCCGTGGGCAACGACATCGTCGTGCGGGGTTCCCGACAGTGCGGCTCGATCCTGATCGACCGGATGACCATTGCCGGAGATTGACCTGCAGCGTGGCGGGGCGCACGGGCACGTACATGGGGTTCCAATTGCGCCGTGAGCTGGGTCCATGCGGGTCCAGGCGGCGCCGAGGCGGCAGCACGACAGCACAGCCATGGCAGTTCATTCCATCCGCCGCGTGATCGGGATCGGCGGGGTGCCGGCTGGCGAGAGCCCGCGCGCGTTCGCCTGGGAGCGGCGGCTGCATCCGGTGATGATCGCCATCGCCATGGCCTCCATGGTCTCGCTCTACTGCACGGAGTTCTCCGGCGAACCCGAGCTGCGCCGCGCGGGACACATGATCGAATGGGGCATCTTCTTGGCCTTCTCCGCCGAGCTGCTCTGGATGCTGCACCTGTGCTCGCGTCAGCTGCGTTACCTCGCGCACAACTGGATGGACGTGCTGATCGTATTGTGCTCGGGCTTGGCGTTGGCGGGCGCCCAGACGGAGTGGGTCGCGCTCGCTCGGCTGCTGCGGCTCGCTACGGTGGCGCTGCTGCTCACGCGCGCCTCAAAGTCGGTGCGCAGCCTGTTCACTCCCGGTGGACTGCCGTATGTGTTCGGATTCGCCACGATCGCGTTCCTCGTCGCGGGTGCCGGTTTCTACTGGCTCGAGCCCACCGTGCACAGCTATGCCGACGGACTCTGGCTCGCGTTCGTGACCGGCGCCACGGTAGGCTACGGCGACTTCGTTCCGACCACTCCGGCGTCACGCATCTTCGCCGCGCTGATCGTGATGGTCGGGTTCGGCATGTTCTCGCTGGTGACCGCGAGCATCGCCGCCGTCTTCATCGGCGAGGACGAGAAGCTGTTGCGGCGTGAGATGCATCGCGACATCCAGCATCTGAAAAGCGACGTGCAGCACCTCATCAGCGACGAGGAGGCGCAGATGCGCCGCGAGCTGCATGCCGACATCCGGCGCCTGCGCGAGGAAGTGGCCGAGCTGCGCCGCGAGCTGAAGCGCCAGGGGACGATCAGCAGCGCCGAGTAATACGCGCGGGCCGCCCATCGCGCAGGTTGGCGCACGAAGCCGGAGCCCGCATACAAGAACAGCGCCTCGAAGAGCGTTGCCTGACGGAGCCATAAACCAACGTGTCGCAGCCAGATGCCGGTGCCAGCGCGCTCGAGCTCTCGCGGGTCACCTGCAGCTTTCCCGACCGCGGCGGTCGGGGTGGCCAGTACGTCGCGGTGTCCGACGCCAGCCTCACCATCGCGCACGGACAGTTCGTGGCGTTGGTGGGCCCTACCGGCTGCGGGAAGTCGACGCTGCTCAACGCCGCCGCCGGGCTGCTCTTCCCGGCACAGGGCGAGGTCTGGGTGTTCGGGGAGCGTCTGACCGGGTTGAACCGGCATGCGGGGTACTTGTTTCAACCCGATTCCTTGCTCCCCTGGCGCACGGCGTTGGACAACGTCGCTGCCGGTCTGCAGTTCGGCGGCATGGGCCGGCACGAGGCGCGCGCTCGCGCGCGCCCGTGGCTGGAACGCGTCGGGCTCGCAGCGCACGCGGCCAAATATCCACACGAGCTGTCCGGCGGGATGCGCAAGCGCGTCGCGCTGGCGCAGACCTGGATCCTGCAACCGAAGATCCTCCTCATGGACGAGCCCTTCAGTGCGCTCGACGTGCAGACACGCCAGCTCATGGAGAACGAGCTGCTCGCCATCTGGGCCGACAACCGGGCCTGCGTATTGTTCGTTACGCACGATCTGGAGGAAGCGATCGCGCTGGCAGACCGTGTCGTCGTGCTGTCGGCGGGACCGCGCTCGCGCCCGATCGCCGATTTCCAGGTCGGGCTGCCGAGGCCGCGCGACGTCGCGGAGGTGAGCCATGACCCGCGCTTCACGCAGCTGCATGCCGAGATCTGGCATACGCTGAAGACGCAAGTGATGGCGGCATATGCCCGCACGGAGGCTTGAGATGGAGAGGGAGCGTGCGCGCCGGCTGCTCTGGCCCTGGCACATCGCATTGCTGGCGGCGGTGTTCGGCGCGTGGTGGGGCCTGACTGCGACGCAAGTGCTACCGCCGTTCTTCTTTGGCGAGCCGCTGCTGGTGGTGCGCCGCGTCGCGGACTGGTTCGTCTCCGGCCAGATCTACCCGCATCTCGGCGTGACGTTGCTCGAGACCCTGCTCGCGTTCGTGATCGGGACCGCTGCCGGCCTGAGCGTGGGCCTGTGGCTCGCGCTCAGCCCGTTCGCGTCGCGCCTGCTCGATCCCTACCTGATTGCGATCAACTCGATGCCGCGCGTAATCCTCGCCCCGATCTTTGCGGTCTGGTTCGGCCTGGGCATCGGGTCCAAGGTGCTGCTGGGCGTGACCCTGGTATTCTTCATCGTGTTCTTCAGCGTGTATCACGGCGTGCGGGATGTGAGCCCTGTCGTCCTGGCGAATGCGCGCATGCTGGGCGCCGGCCGGCGCGAGCTGCTGCGACACGTCTACCTCCCGAGCGCTACGGCGTGGGTGTTCTCGAGTCTGCACACTGCGGTGGGCATGGCATTCGTGGGCGCCGTCGTGGGCGAGTACCTGGGCTCGGCGCGCGGGGTCGGCTACCTGATCCTGCAGGCTGAAGGGGTGTTCGACATCAACACGGTTCTGGCCGGCGTGCTGGTGCTCACCGTGTGTGCGGTCCTGCTGGACCGGCTGGTCGGCGTGCTGGAGCGGCGCCTGTTGCGCTGGCGGCCCGCGGCCTCCGAGGGACGGCACTGAGGGGAACGCGGCGACGAGCGTGCAGAAAGGGAGAGGAGAGGATGAATCTGTCGCGCAGGAGTGCTGTATGCGGGTTGCTGTGGGCGGTTGGCCTGTTGCTCGCGCCGTCGGTTCGGTCCGCGATGCTAGAGAAACCGAGCCTCACCATCGCGGTGGGCGGCAAGAGCTCGCTGTACTACCTTCCTCTCACCCTGGCGGAGCGGTTGGGCTACTTTCAGAAGGAAGGGCTCAGCGTGGAGATCGCCGACTTCGCGGGCGGTTCCAAGGCGTTGCAGGCGATGATCGGCGGCAGCGCCGACGTGACCGCGGGCGGCTACGATCACACGATCGTGATGCTCGCCAAGGGCCAGAAGGTCCAGGGCTTCGTGCTGATGGTGGCGACCCCGGCCATCTCGGTAGGCGTCGCCAAGGCGCGCATGCCCGGCTTTCACTCGCTCAAGGATCTCAAGGGCATGAAGATCGGAGTGAGCGCGCCGGGGTCCAGCACCCACATGGTGGTCAACCGCCTGCTGGCATCCGCCGGCCTCGGTCCAGACGATGTGTCCATCGTCGGGGTCGGAACGGGGCCTGCCGCGGTGGCCGCGATGCGCAGCGGGCAGATCGATGCCATCGCCGGCGTCGAGCCGGCGATCAGCATGCTGGAGAGCGCCGGAGCGGTCACGGTCGTGGCGGAGACGATGACCGAGAAGGGCACGCGAGCGATCTTCGGCACGCCGCAGCTGCCTGCGGGCTGCCTCTATACCAAGGAGGAGTTCATTCGCCGCAACCCGCGCACGGTGCAGGCGCTCACGAGTGCGATGGTGCGCACGCTACAGTGGTTGGCGAAAGCGAGCGACGAGGAGATCGCGCAGACCGTGCCGCCGGAATATCTGATGGGCGACCGCCGACTGTATCTGGCTGCGCTGCGTAAGTCGCGCGACACCTACTCCAAGGACGGGCTGATCCCGGCGGCGGGCGCGCAAGCGCTCTACGAAGCGCTGCGCGGGTTCGACGCGACGGTGAAGGATGCCCCCGGCCTGATGATCGGTCAGACCTACGACATGGCGTTTGTACGAAAAGCGTTGGCCGAGAGCCGCTGACGCGCCGCGCTCACGGCCGCTCGCCAAGCCAGCGGCATAGATCTCGGAGGTCCACGTTGCCGCCGGACAGGATCACACCCACCCGGGCGCCCCGCGGCACCGCGACCTTGCGCTCGAGCAGCCCGGCGGCGCCCAGCGCGCCGGTAGGCTCGACGACGATCTTCATGCGTTCCCACAAGAACAGCATCGCCGACACCAGCTCCGCGTCGCTGACGGTGGCCATGTCGTGCACATAGCGCAGCACGAGCGGGAAGGTCACGGTACCGAGCGACGGGGTGCGCGCTCCGTCCGCGATGGTGTCGGGGTTGTGGCAAGTCTGCAGCGTCTTGGTCCGGAACGAGCGCGTGGCGTCGTCCCCCGCCTCCGGCTCGATCCCGATCGTGCGACATGCCGGCGACAGCCTGTGCGCGCTGATGGCGCAGCCCGAGATGAGCCCGCCTCCGCCCACCGGCACGAACAAGTAGTCCAACGCTCCGACCTCATCGATCAGCTCCTTGGCCGCCGTCGCCTGGCCGGACACGATGTGGGGATGGTCGTAGGGCGGGATCAGCGTCAAGCCACGGTCGCCAGCGATGCGCCGGGCCAGGTCCTCCCGCGACGTCGTGCGCTTGTCGTAGAGCACGAGCTCACCGCCGTAGTCGCGCGTCGCCTCGAGCTTGACCTTTGGCGCGTCTTGCGGCATGACGATGACCGCAGGAATCCCCAGCATCTGCCCGGCCAGGGCCACGGCCTGGGCATGGTTGCCGGAGGAATAGGTGATGACGCCGCGCTCGCGCTCCTGCGTGCCGAGCTGTGAGAGCGCATTGAACGCGCCGCGGAACTTGAACGCGCCCGCGCGCTGGAAGTTCTCGCATTTGAAGAACACCTGCGCGCCCGTGCGGCGGTCCACATGGCGTGAAGTGAGGACAGGTGTGGTGCGCGCGCGGCCGGCGAGCCGCTGGGCTGCCCCGGCGACGTCGGCGTAGGTTACCGGAAGTTCGGAGTCGGTTACGGGGGATGACAAGGCGGTCCTCGATGTCGGTTATGCCGTGCGGGAGATACCCTCTTGAGATTCGTTCTGCGGCCTAGGACATGCGCATCCGGTGACGTCCGGACGCTCTGCCCGCTATCCCGATAGCCATGCGCGCCGGCGATTGCCGGCCGCGCGGTCGGCGTCCGACGTCGTCAGCCAGCATGTGTCCTCCGGTGCGCTGCGCAGCTCGACTTTGAATTGATGCAGCTCGTCGCCGCGGAAGGCGTGCACCGTGAGCGCGGTGCCGGGTCGGTAGCGTGCCAGCCTCTGATCCAGAGCCTTTGCGCTGACCTTCATCGCGTCGACGGCCACGATCACGTCCCCGGGCGAGAGTCCGGCCGCTTGCGCGGCTCCCTGCTCGAGCACGTGGGTGAGTTTCGCGCCGCCCGGATCCTCTGCGGTGCGCACACCCAGGCTCGCCCGCTGCCTCGCGGCAGGGCCCGGTTTGCCGCCCTTGTCCGAGGACGATTCGGCTTGACGCAGGTGCATCTGCACGCCTACGGCCGCGAGCGCCTGCTTGAGCGGCAGCTCCTCGGTCGAGCGCAGCGCACGGTCGAAGAACGCGCGCAGTCGCAGCCCGGTGACCCGGTCCGTCAGTTGCTCGAACCCGTCCTCCGGCAGGCCGATCCCGGTCTGTCCGTATCCGCGCCACAACGCGCGCATCACATCGTCGAGCGATTTGCGCCCGCGGGTGCGCTGGCGGATGGTGAGATCGAGGCATAGCGCGATCAGGCTGCCCTTCAAGTAGTAGCTCACCTGCGAGTTGGGACTGTTCTCGTCCTGGCGATAGTACTTGATCCAGGCATCGAAGCTCGACTCCGCCACCGTCTGCCGGCTTCTTCCCGGGCTGCGCAGCAGGCTGCTGATGTTGCGGCCGAGCAGCTCGAGATAATCCTGCGGCGAGGTGAGCCCGCTGCGCGCGAGCAACAAGTCGTCGTAATAGCTGGTGATGCCCTCGAAGGCCCACAGCAGTCGCGTGTAGTTTTCGCGGTCGAGCTGGTAGGGGACGAAGGCCGCCGGCTTGATCCGCTTCACGTTCCACGTGTGGAAATACTCGTGGCTGGCGAGGCCGAGAAAGCGGCGATAGCCCTCCGTCGGAGCTTTCATCTCCGGCGTCGGCAACTCGTCGCGCGAACAAAGCAATGCCGTGGAGGCGCGATGCTCCAGCCCTCCGTAGCCTTCGCCCACGGCGGTGACCAAGAAGGCGTACCGGTCCATCGGCGCGGGCTCGCCGAACAGCCGGATGTGGGTTTCGCACAGCACCTTGAGGTCGGCACACAGGCGACCGAGGTCGGCGTCGTGCCGCCCGGCGATCGCCACCTGATGGGGTACGCCGCAGGCTTGGAACGACGCGATCGACAGCGGCCCCATCGCGATGGGATGGTCGATCAGCTCGTCGTAGTCCGCGGCCCCGTAGGTGCCGAAGCCCGAGGCCGAAGCCCGCTTGCGCCGCAGCGTCGTCGCGGCGCGCCAGGTTCGATAGCGCGCGCCGCGCGGCGGCAGGATCTCCAGTTCGCAGGCATGCTCCTCGCGTCCCAGCGCTCGGAGCAGCAGGGCCGGCCCGTTGACGAAGCCACGCAGCGTGTCCAAGTACGCACCGCGTACCGAAGCGTCCGCGCCGTACACGTGCGCGGTTACGGAGAGCGGTCCTCTCACCGGCTCGGCCATCCAGGTGTGCTTGTCCAGGTGCTCTAGGCGCACGCTGCGGCGTCCGGTCTGCGCACGGATGTCGACGATGTGGCGGGCGAAGTCGCGGATCAGATAGCTTCCCGGAGTCCATGCCGGCAGCGCGAAGCGCTGCCCCAGCGGATCGGGATCGTCCACCGTGCACGTGGCGGCGAAGAGGTGCGCTTCGGGCTGCTCGGGAACGATGCGGTAGTGGATCAGGCGCGCCATCATCAGATCGATCCGGGACGAAGGTGGCATTCTAACCTCGGGCCCGGGATGGGCCGCCCGGACTATACTGTGTGCAACCGTCGGCTGGCGTGACCGAGGAGTCGACGGCCAGCCCTGGTCTCGGATCGGCCGGGTCGGCACGCGGGTGCCGCACCCGGCGTGGCCCCAACCTCAAGGTGGCAGGCCAACTGCAGGACGAAACCGGTTTTACGTGTACCGAGGGCTCGCGGTGGCGGGTGTGCGAACGATGACGGTGGAAGTGCTGCTGGCGGACGATCACAAGCTCGTTCGTGCCGGCATCCGCGCGTTGCTGGGGGAGATCCCGGAAGTGAGGGTCGTGGCCGAGGCCGGCGATGGCCGGGAAGCCCTGGAACTCGCGCGGTCCCTGCGGCCTAACCTGGTGCTCATGGATATTTCCATGCAAGGCCTCAACGGGATCGAGGCGACCGCGAGGCTGCACCGGGAATTGCCAGGAGTGCGGGTGATCATCCTGTCGATGCACACCAGCATCGAGCACGTCGCGCAGGCGCTCCAGGCCGGTGCTGCCGGCTATATCCTCAAAGACTCCGCGACCCACGAGCTGGCGCGCGCGGTCGCCGCGGTGATGCGCGGCGAGACGTACCTCAGCCCGCCCATTTCGCCGCAGGTGGTGGCGGGTTATCTACGGCGCCGCGGTGCGGATGCCGGCCCGCTCAACCGACTTACCCGTCGGCAGCGCGAGATCCTGCAGCTCATCGCCGAAGGCAAGGCCACCAAGGAGATCGCGCATATCCTCGGCTTGAGCAACAAGACCGTGGAGAGCCACCGCGCACAGCTGATGGAACGGCTGGAAATCTACGACGTGCCGGGTTTGGTGCGCTACGCCGTGCGCGTCGGGCTGGTCACGTCAGATCCGTAGATCGAAGCCTGCCCGAGCAAGGGAAGCCACGCGTCTGCGGCCGAGCGCTCGTGAGGCGCGATGCCCGTCAGCAACAGCGCGAGATGCCATTCCACCTCTGGTCCTGGCGGGCACGGAAATACGCGCCGCGGCTCATCACCGGCTTGTCGGGATGCGCCCGCTTCATGTGCGCCAGATAGCGGTCATAGGCGTCGTCGCCGCTCGCCTGTCGCAGGAAGCGCCAGGCTTGCCTCAAGCCGTGTCGAATCCCGGTGACGAGCCTGCGGCCGCTGGCTTCGTCGTGCGGCGTGGCCTCGGCGGTCAGGCCTGTGGACCATCGCTGCTGAGCCGCTGGATCCGAGCGCCACATCCGCATGGACACCTCCTCAGGCGTGCGCCGATGTCGGCACGAGTCCGGAGTCGAGCTGGCTCCTCACGTAGCGCGACTCCGCGAGCGGCAGCACCGAGCGGCCCTTCAGGTACCGGAAGGAAATCCGCAGCATGTCCAGGATCACCACCCACAGCAGCGCCGCGAACAGCAAGGCGAGCAGTGCATCGATTTGCTGGCCGACGATGAGTTGCGGCGCCACCGCAGCGCGATCCGGCGGCAGCGTCCCTGCCGCGAGCTTATGAGAGAGGTCCGCGGCAGCAGAGAGGAAACCGACGGCCGGGTTGGGGCTGAACACCTTCTGCACAGCGGCCCACGTGCAAACGATGGCGAGCCAGGTCAGCGGCAGACCTGTGACCCACGCATAGCGGGCGCGGCCCATCTTCACCAGGATTCCAGTTGCAACGGACAGCGCTATGGCTGCGAGCAGCTGGTTGGAGATGCCGAATAGCGGCCACAGGATGTTGACGCCGCCCAGCGGATCGCGCACGCCCTGAACCAGAAAATAGCCCCAGGCCGCCACGAAGATCAGGCTGGACAGCAAGGTCATCGGATAGGAAGAGACCTCGCCGAACGGCTTCCAGACGTACTTGCCGAGGTCCTGCAGCATGAAGCGGCCCACGCGCGTGCCCGCATCCAGCGTGGTGAGGATGAACAGCACCTCGAACATGATCGCGAAGTGGTACCAGATCGCAAGCAGCGACCCGCCGAAGGTCTTG
>DATJVI010000088.1:0-17379 GCA_035501875.1 Burkholderiales bacterium | reverse complement strand
GTCGCGGCGTAGATCGGAAGCGCCGAGCCGGCCCACTGCGCCGACGAGATCGCCGGCATGACGCGGTAGTCCCCGAACATCGGCGTGAGACAGTCGTTGATCGAGCGGCCCACTTCCTCGTTGGTCTCGTAGAACTTGCTGTTGAATCCGCCCACGTGCAGGTGGTCCACGCCGGCGAGCCTGCACAGCTTCTGATACGCGGTGAAGCCGATGCCAAGCAGAGGATGCCGCGACATCGCGCCGAAGTTGGCGCGGTGGCCGTGGATCGGCAGCTCGCAGTGACGGCGAACGTGGGCGAGCGCGGCGAACCCGACGCTGTTGATGTTGATCATCACGCAGGTGCCGCCGTGCTTCTTCACCAGGTCGTGGCTGCGCAGCATGTGCTCCACGTCGCCGGTGATGTTGAACGCGTACATGGCCTTCTTGCCGGTGGCTTCGGCCACTCGCCGGATCTCGCCCATGACTGCGCTGACGCGCTCGGCCAGCGGCAGATAGGACGGGTCCGCCTGCAGTTCGTCGTCCTTGATGAAGTCGAGCCCGGCCGTTGCGAGATCGCGCGCGAGCTTGCATAGTGCCTCTTTCGAGAGCCCGATGCTGGGCTTGACGATCGTGCCGATCAGCGGCCGGCCACGCACCTGCGCGAGCCTGCGCGTGCCCTCGATGCCGAAACCAGGGCCGGGGTAATGGTCGGCGAACGCTTGCGGCAGCTCCAGGTCTTCCAGGCGAAGACCGGACACTTCCTGCAGCTCGTACAGATTACCCGCGACCGTACCGAGCAGGCTCGGCAGCGATGGGCCGAAGTTGTGGAGCGGGAACGAAATGACGATGCGTCCGCGGCGATACTCGGTTCGGCCCGTTTCGGAACGCGGCGGCTTGCTTCCCGGCAGGCTCGGCGCAGGCACCGTGTCGAGCGCTTCGATCCGCACGACTTGCGCGCCGAAGCGCTCCTTCAGCTCGCTGGTTTCTCCTGGAATCGACACGAACGTGCCGCTCGACTGCTCTCCCGCAATCACGGCCGCTGCGTGCTCGAGCGGGTGCGGTGTCTCGATCAGATAGGTTGCCAAGACTCGATCCTGGCGCATGATCTCCTCCTGTCGCTTGCAGCCGTTGTCAGCTAGACCCCAAGCTGGGTCGCGAGATCCATGAAGTCGGTCGCGACGAAGTCCGCAACGCGGGCGCCGTCTTGCGCAGTATCGGCCTTCCGCTTGGGTCCGAACTCGAGCGGACGTGTGACCAGCGCCGTCTTCAAGCCGACTTTCCTCGCTGCTCGGAGATCGTCGACGTGGGCCGCCACCATCATCACTTGAGCGGGTGCAGGGCCGAGCAGCTTCGCGGCGCCCAGGTACACCTCGGGATCGGGCTTGTAGTGACCGAACAGTTCCGCGGACAAGATGCAGTCCCAGGGCAACCCCGCGTACTTCGCCATGTTCGTGAGCAGGCTCACGTTGCCGTTGGACAGGGTCGAGACGATGTAGCCCGCGCTCAGGCGATGCAATCCGCCCACCGAGTCGGGCCACGGCCACAGGCGGTGCCAGGCGTGGTTGAAGTGGTCGACTTCGTCGTCCGACAGCCCGTCAATCCCGAACTCACGCAGGAGATCGTTCAGGATGATGCGGTGCAGGCCGTCGATGTTGGTCCACGGAATCTGGCCGCTGCGCACGCGCTGCATGGCGGGTTGGTAGCCACCGCGCCACCCGTCCGCAAAGGCCACCCAGTCGATCTCGATGCCTTTGCGCTTGCCGAGCAGTTGCCCTTCTCGGATGATCGAGCCGCGCCAGTCCACGACGGTTCCGAACACGTCGAAGACCAGTGCGTTCACCGACTTGCGCGTATCGGGCTGCACGGGAGGCACCGGCTCTCGCTCTGAAGTGGCTGCAATCGTGTACGTGCTGGCCGCAGCCAGGGTGAGGGATGTTACCGCGCGCGAGATGAAATCGCGACGGCCCTTCGCTACGTCGGGTTGGTCTGTGCTTGAACTCATGCCTTGCCGCTCCTCTCGGCCTGTCATGCGCCTTGTTGTCAGCAACCGGCAGCCATGCTGCGCTGCAACAGTTGCCGTGCATTCTATTCACGGCTTGGAGGAAAAGGCTTCCGTTTTTCTGGTTCGTTAGGGTCCGTATCAGAAAACTTTTCTGGATCTGTCTCGGAAGGCCGCGCCTCTGCCACTCGCCAGCGCTCTAGAGAGGGCGGCGGAAACAACGTCGTTCATGGGTCGGAGCCTAAAGTGGAATTCGCAGTACCTGCTGCCCGATCCCGCTAGAATTCGCTTCTCCACGCCGGTCTGCTGACAGGATGGAACTCGACAAGTTTGATCTCGCGATCCTGGCCGTCCTGCAAGAGGACGCCCGCGCCAGCCTGCAGGACATCAGCGCGCGCGTCGGCCTGTCCACGACTCCCTGCTGGACGCGCATCAGAAAGATGGAGACCGAGGGCGTGATCCAGGGCTACACGGTGCGGATCGATCCCGCTGCGATCGGATTCCGCGACACTGTAGTCGTGCAGCTCACGCTCGAGAGCCACAGCGACGAGATCCTGGAGGCGTTTGGGAAGGCACTGGCAGAGATCCCGGAAGTGCTCGACGCCTACCTCATCTCGGGCGACTACGACTATCTGATCCGTATTGCGGTGCGCGACACGCGCGACTACGAGCGGCTGCTGCGCGAGGGCTTGTACCGGATTCCCGGTATCCGCCAGAGCAAGTCGAGTTTCGTACTGCGGCAGTTGAAGGAAAGCCCGATCCCTCTCTACAGCAGTGCCCGCGCGCCCACGGTGCGCGTGCGGCGAGGGCGCAAGTAGCTTGGACGGCGGCCGCCGACGTGAACGAAGTTCCCGGAGATCATTCCACCGTGACCATTGGGGAACGACGCGCTGTAGCGGCCGACTTCGATTGGGAAGCCGGCGGACGAACGGAGGATTGCCATGGAAGCTTCTGCCGTCAGGACGATAGGGCTCATCGGGGCCGGGAAGATCGGTAGCCAGATCGCGCGGCTTGCGATCGCGAACGGGTATGACGTCGTGATCAGCAACTCGCGCGGACCAGAAACGCTCTCTGCGCTTGTCGCGGAACTCGGGCCGAAAGCGCGCGCCGGGACCCCTGTCGAGGCGGCGCAGGCGGGGGATGTCGTCGTGGTGACGATTCCGCTGAAGAACTACCGTGCGGTTCCCGTTGAGCCTCTGGCGGGGAAAATCGCGATCGACACCAACAACTACTACCCGCAACGGGATGGGCATATCGCCGCACTCGACAACGAGTCGACCACCACCTCCGAGTTGCTGCAGGCGCACCTACCGAAGTCGAAGGTGGTCAAAGCGTTCAACCACATCTACGCGGCACATCTGACCACCGACGGACAACCGGCTGGTACAAAGAATCGCCGCGCCCTGGTGATCGCCGGCGACGACGCGGCGGCGAAGGCCACGGTCACCCGCTTGCTCGACCAGTTCGGCTTCGATACGGTGGATGCGGGTCCGCTCAAGGAGGGTTGGCGCATCCAGCGGGACACGCCTGGCTACGGACCGCGTCGCACCGCCGAGGAGTTGCGCAGGGACCTCGCCGCGGCCAAGCGGTACCGGGACCTATGAGAGCCGCATTGCTGGAGGATGCTCGCCCCGGCGACGCCAGCGGTGATCGCTTTCGCTCGCGCTCAGCGGCGCGCGCCGCTGGAGTGCGCAGCCAGCCCGGATATTTCGTGAAGACGCCCCCGAATTACGCGAGCACCCGTATGCGTGTTGCCTATAGCCGGTTCAAGTCGGGTACGTTTTGTACCGCCGGGCTACTCGGGCGCCGGCGGCCGATTTCCGGCCATGTTGCCCCCGCCCGCCTTAATGCCAATAGGCACGGCTATTCGCTGCGACGGTCGTGGGCAAACTGACTCGGAACTCGCCTCGCCATCATCCCGAGTCCCTCATGAAATATCCGGGCTAGCGGGCACGCACGCGCGAGCGCCAGTATCCCGGCTTCTTGGCCTGTGGAGCGACGGCAATGACCAAGATGCCGTTGGGTTCAGGTCGATAGACGAGGGAGAAAGGAAAGTCCTTGAGAAGGACACGACGCGTGCCGGAACCGAAGGGGATCCAGCGAGCGGGAATGCGAGTGCGCGTGCGGTAGCTTCCGCGACTGCGTTCGTGAATCGCACGCCCAGGCCCGGCTCAGGCAACCTCAGCAAGATGCTCCAAGCGAGCCGCCGCCAGCCGCGCCTGCCTCACTTAGCAAGACGTCTCGCTTCGGCAAACACCTCTTCCGCTGCGAATGTCTGCGTCTCGCCTCTGTCGTAGGCGGCAAGCCGGTCTGCGATCTCGCGTTGCCACTCAGCCTCGATTTCTGCGATTTCCGTCCCACGAAGTGAGTCAAGAAGCACCTCGACCAGCCGTGCTCGCTCCTCAGCAGGAAGGGCGCGGGCTTGCTGTTCGAGCTCACTGAGGGTATCTGACATCGTCGCCTCCGAATCAATATTGTACACATTCTACGCCTGCTGCCGGCTAGCCATGCGCCCGCCAATGCGGGATGGGTGAACTCGGCGTCCTCCATCGCCGCGCATGCGCCCATCGCGCTGCCACTCGCCGCGGCCGTTCGACGCTAGGCCGTCGTGCCAGCGGCGTCCCGGATCGCTGTGCTGGACGGCACGACGCTGCGCAACGCGCTTACCTCGCCGCGCTACTAGAACATCACTGCCTCACGCACCGCTCCAGCTCGGGGATGCGCGCCTCCGGTGCCACGTGTAGTCGATGCCGCGATCGCACGGTGGGGCGCGCGTCAGTTGCGTGCACTGCGCGTTCGCTGATTCTGCGCGCCGCGTGAGCGGGAAGTCTTGGACCCGCCTACCTCAACGCAGGCGCGACCTCGCGCCCAATGATCTCGAAGCTTCGCGCTTCCAGCTCGGGTGGAATGAGGCCGCCGGGATTGAGCTCAGCCACGAACCCGTCGAGCCTCAGTTCCTCCCGCAGCTGCCTCAGGCGGTCGATGATGCCGGCCGCGGTGCCGAACACCACCTTCTTCGCGAGCATGTCGTCGTAGGACAGGTTCGCCATGCGCTCGGCCTCCATGCGGCGGCGGTCGGCCGGTCCGGCGCCCGCGCGTCCGACCGCCGCCCTCGCCAGCTCGGTCTGGCGTACGAAGAACGACGTGAGACTCTCGTGCGGCTCTTCCAAGGCACCGCGTGCTGTGGTCGAGGCATAGACCGGGATACGCAGATACGCACTGGGAGCGCCGGGATGGCCGGCTTCCTCCCACGCTTGCCGGTACGAAGCGAGCTGCGCACGCAGATCAGGGATCTCGGTGGTGCGCAGTCCGACGAAGATTTGCAGTCCCAGTCGTCCGGCCGCGGGAAACGTCTCGTCGCTCGTCGTGGCCATGCGAATCGGCGGATGCGGCACCTGGTACGGCCGCGGCACCACCGTCGCATTCTCGATTCGGTAGAACTGCCCGCTATAGCTGAACGGCTCGCCCTTCCACGCTTCCCGGATGATCTGCAGCGCCTCGAGAAAGCGCGCCTGGCTCTCGCCGTACGGGATGCCGAACACGTCGTACGTGCGCACCGAGCCGCTGCGACCGATCCCGTACTCGAAGCGCCCTTCGCTGATCTGATCGACGGTCGCGACCTCTTCGGCGATCCGCAGCGGATGGTTGAGCGGGAGCACCTGGACCGCGGTGCCCACGTGCAGGCGGCGCGTGCGGGTGGCGATCGAGCTGGCCACCTGGAGGGAGGAGGAGATGACCGAGCGCTGCGGAGTGAAATGGATCTCGCCCAGCCATACGCAGTCGATTCCCAATGCCTCCGCGCGTTCCGCCAGTTCGAAGATGTCCCGGAAGGCCGCGGCCTGAGTTGCCCCTTGACGAATCTCCTCGACGAATAGTCCGAAGTGCATGGCCGCGCCTCCTCCAGCCTGGGGCATTCGATGCGCGCCCCAAATCGCGCCTACGCCCCGCCAGCATAGCGTTTCCCGGCCAGGTTCGCCGCAAGCCAAATCCCGACGCTGCGAAATTCCGGAACAGGTGCGAGGTCAGGAGCTGCATGAACGCGGTCGTTTCGGCATTCAGGTGGCACGACACGGCGGCATGGAAGAGGGAGTTGCACGAGCCACTGACGTCCACCACCGCCGGGACTTTGAGCTCGACCTTCCTTTCGTTCAGGGGCTATCGCCGCTTGTCGGTGAGCGGCGGCTCCTTTCAGTGTCCACGGTAGGGGTCGGGGTTGTGGTTGCAGCCGACGAAGCCGAACGCCTGTAAGCGACGCCGCATCTGCCCTTCGTGCGCGGTGCGGCGTAGGGTAGAAGGTGCTGAGCTCACAAACGGTCCCGGGCGCGCACGAAACAAACGAAACAAAATTCGGCTCCCGCTGAAATTTACGTGCTGCACATGCCTACTAGACTATATAGGTCGCACGTCCCTTGATCGGCGCGATTCGAACCTTCAACAGATGGATTGGCGTGATCCAGAACCCCCCGTTACCAGGGAGGGGCTGCCAGCTGGGCGCACGGGAGAATCTGTTCCGGCGGCGCGCCTCGATCCTGCGACCGCCGCTTTGTCGCTCGCGGAGGAAGGCCTCGGGCAACCTCAGATTGCTGGCGTCAAGGACCCCACGCCTGCGCTCAACCTTCAGATGCCGGTCAAATGGCCGTCCGTTGAGGACATCACGACAAGGGCGCCACTGCCCGCGGGGTATCGCTACCAGTATCTGGACCGGCAACAGGTCCCCACGCTCATCACTGCGCTCAAAGCTTGGTATCCCGGAATCGCCGTCGGCAACGCAAGCTGCCATCTGCGCGAATCTTTCTATGCCGACAGGGTTTGCCTGGACGGTGAGCTCGAACGCGACTTCTTGGTCGTTCTCTTCAAGCAAGCCGATGAGTTGGTCGGCGTGTTTTCGGTCGAGCGAGATGCGGATAGCGAAGTACTGTACGGACGCATCGGTGCGATCTCCCCGACGCATCGAGGCTCACGCCTGAGCAGAAATATTCTGTTGCTGGAGGAAGCGCTGGGGCGGGCCATGGGCATGGGCATGGTCTATGGGTTGGCAACGCTGAAGTATCCGCAGATGCAAGCGAGCTTCGAGCGCCTGGGGTGGCAGCTCATCGGCATTACACCCGGGTTCGACCGGGAGGTAGTCGAGCCGGGCGTTGTGAAGCGCGTGTACGAGGCGGTCTACGCCAAGGTGCTCGTTCCCGAGGAGCTGCTGCGCCCGCGGGCACAGGATCTGACACCCGGGGTCAAGGCGCTGTTCGACTTACTGTTTCCAGGACAGTGCCGCGAGTAATGCAGCAGTCGGATCAGCTCGGCTGTTCATACCCGGCACTCGAGCTACGAACGACATCAACACACTCTTACGGCCTCTCGGCCACCGTGAGCACACCATCGATGGCGCGCGTATAGGCGAAGGAATCGCCCAGCGGGGAGAACGCCACCGAACTCACGTAGACGTCGGTTTGATGGTCGTAAACCCGCAGCAGGGCGCCGTCGGCCACTCGGTAAACGCGCACTGTGCCGTGCTCAGGGGTCGGGCTTACCTCGTCGTTTCCCGTTAGGAGTGTCTCGCCATCGGGTGAGAATGCAATCGACGTAACGGAACCGGTCGGAGTGCTGGCAGGGAGCCTGAGGATGCGCACCGGTGCGCCATCACTGAAGCGCCACAGCCGCGTCGTTCCGTCCAGACTCGTTGCGGCGACCAGGCTGAGATCGGGCGAGACAGCCACTTGGGTGACCATCCCGGAGAAGCCCGTCAGCGTCCGCACCAAGGTGCCATCGGAAACCCGCCACAGCTTGACCGATCCGCCCTGGTCACCGCTCACCAATGTGTTTCCGTCGGGCGCGAAGGCCACTGAATGAACCCGGCTACCCACTGCGAGGGTATGCTCCAGCGCGCCATCTGATACCCGCCACACTTTGGCCGTCTTGTCATCGCCACCCGAGGCGAGCAAGTTCCCGTCGGGTGAGAACTCGACCGAGCGCGTAGCGTTGGAGTGGCCGCCGAAGGTGAACATCAGAAGGCCATCTGCCACCCGAAAAATCTTGAGATTCGACCCTGAGCCGTTGGTGCGGCCGTCGGCCAGCAAAGTGCCACCGGGCGAGAACGCGACCGAGTTGATGCCGCTCTTGTCACGGATCGTCATCACCAGCTGCCCATCCGCGGCATTGCGCAATTTGATGGTGACGCCGGTGCCGGCGTCTGCAATCAGTTGGCCGTCGCGCGAGTAGCTGACCGCGCCGGCTGCATCGTTAGCTTGCCACACGAGGGTGGGAGTCCCCTGCGCCCAAGCCACGGAAGTGATGGCGAGACCGAGGATGATCAGAAGTCCATATTTGGCCAGTCGAGTTGTCATTCCCTTTCTCCGATTTGGGTAGCACCTGTTCTTTAGGCGCCGGTAAATCCCAGGATCGGTGCCAAAGGTTCAATGCACTTAAGGCCTGTCGGGAATGTAGTGCAGCAGCGGGGTGGGACAGCATGCAAACTTTTTCCACAGCTTCCAATCTGTAACGGTCTCTTCGGCGCAGGCCCTGATGACGGAATTGCGACCGGCCTCGCGCTGCTTGCGACAGGCTTCGGTGCACCATCGCCGGCACTTCGCGCTGCCTCAGGCGAACCAGCGCGCGGGACGCTTCTCCACAAACGAGGCAAGGCCTTCGGCGGCCTCGGCGCTGCGGCGCTTGGCCGCGTGTTGCACGACGAGCCGCTCGAGCACCGCATCGTTCACCGAGCCCCAGGCGAACTCGAGCGCAGCCGCCTTGGTCTGGGCGTTAGCTTCGGGCGCATTCTGCAGGAGTTGGGCGACGAGGCGCTCTCCGGCAGCCTGCAGCTCGGCCACCGGCACCACCTCGTGCACCAGGCCGATGCGCCGAGCCTCCTGCGCTCCGAAGCGCTCGCCAGAGAGCGCGTACCGGCGCACCTGGCGCACGCCGATGGCATCGGCGAGCTGAGGCAAGATGATCCCGGCCATCAGGCCCCAGCGCGTCTCGGCGATCGAGAACAGCGCGTCATCGGCGGCGAGCACGATGTCGCACGCGGCGATAATACCCGTGCCGCCGCCGAAACAGCCGCCCTGCACAAGGGCCAGCGTCGGCACTGGAAGCATGTTCAGCCGGTGCACCGCCGTCGCGGTCGCACGCGAGACGCGCTCATTCTCCTCGGCCGGCTGCGCCGCCACGCGCCGGATCCACTTGAGATCGGCCCCGGCCTGGAAGTGCTTGCCCGCGCCGCGCAGCACCACGACGCGCAGGCCGGGATGCGCACCGAGCTCATCCATCGCATCGCGCAGGCCCTGGATGACTGTCTCGTCATAGGCATTGTTCACCTCCGGGCGGTTGAGCGTCACGGTTGCGACACCGCGCGGATCGACGGTCCTCAGTACGGCTTGCTCGCTCATCTCGGTTCCTCCCGTAGGTACAGCCCGTTGTCGACGACACTCATGCGTTGCATAGAACAGCGCGACTTTAGCAACCACGCGCTGATGATGCAGCAGGGCTTCCGCACCAAGGCGAGGCATCTGGGCATCCGCTTGAGCCCGTTGGGCAGATTCTACGAGCTGTGCTACCACGAGGCCGGGCCGACGGCGCGGCTGCTGGATCTTGCACTCACTGCTCATGGGCGATTGCGGGGAAGGGCGTTGTGGACCTATGCTAGACACGATCTCCATGCGTTAGGACGGGAAGCGATATGCCTCGACTACTATCGGTGAATGTCGGACTTCCGCGCGACGTCGAGTGGAGGGGGCGCACTGTGCACACGGCGATCTGGAAGGACGCGGTGCACGGCCGTTGTCGCGTCGGTCGCTTGAATTTGGAGGGAGACGGTCAAGGCGATCTGGCCGGACATGGGGGTGAGCAGCGCGCCGTCTTCGTCTACCAGATCGAATCGTATCGCTATTGGCAGGAGCAGCTGAACCGGACCGACTTCGTCCACGGACAGTTCGGCGAGAACTTCACGATCGAAGGATTGCCCGACGATGCCGTTTGCATCGGAGACCGGTATCGAATCGGCAATGCACTGTTCGAGGTCACGCAACCTCGCGTGACCTGCTATCGCGTCGGCATTCGGATGAGCGAGCCTCGGATGCCGGCATTGCTGACATCCAGCGGGCGGCCGGGGTTCTACTTCCGCGTCTTGGAGGAAGGCGCGGTATGCGCCGGCGACGAAATCCTGAAGGTGGGAGAGGCGCAAGAGCGAATGACCGTCGCAGAGATCAACGCGCTCCTCTATTCTCCGAACCACCCACGTGACCGGCTGGAGCGCGCTTTGCGAATCGAGGCGCTTTCGCCCGGATGGCGCTCTTCGTTCGAAGCGTTACTGCAGAGCCAAACGACCGGCGCGCGGAGTGGTAACGCGGGGCTCGCACCAACAGCGGCTGCGCATCCGGCTGCACCGGGATTTCGGCCGCTCGCGGTGACCGCGATCGATCGGGAGTCCGCGGACGTCTTCTCGCTGACGATGCAGAGCCCGGACGGTCAGCCGCTACCAACCGCTCTGCCGGGGCAATACGTGGTCCTGCGTCTTACGCGGACCATAGGCGGCACGGCGCTTTTTCGCAGCTACTCACTCTCTGGTCCGCTCTCAGCGGAGCGCTACCGAATCAGCGTGAAAGTCGAGCCGAATGGGGTGGCTGGAACCTACCTGCGGCAGCATGTCCGTGTAGGCGATGCGCTCGACGTCAGCTCGCCGCGTGGAAGCTTCATTCTGCAATCCGCAGAGCGGCCGGTGGTGCTACTCAGTGCGGGAATCGGGGCGACGCCTGTTCTGGCGATGCTGCACGCGCTGACGGCGGCCCGCACCGCACGGCAAGTCATTTGGCTGCACGCGGCTCGTGATGGGCAGCATCATCCATTCGCCGCTGAAGTCCGCCACCTCATGCTCGCGCTCACGCACGGGCGCAGCTATGTCTGTTATAGCAGGCCGGACTCGCGCGACAGGGTGGGTGAGGGCTTCGACGCTTCCGGCCGCCTGTCGCGATCGGTTTTCGAGGAGGTCGGCGTCCCGCGAGAGGCGGATGTCTACCTCTGCGGGCCGACTCGCTTCATGGCAGACATGAAAGAGGCGCTTGCTGCCGTAGGCATTGCGCCGGAGCGCGTTCACATCGAACTTTTCAACGGAAGCGAGCCGGGGACCCCGGGTGTGGTCGGCGCAGCGACGCGACCGGCGCATGTTCCCCAGGATGACGCCAACACCGGCCCGCTGGTGTCGTTCGCGCGCAGCGGCATCGCCGCACATTGGAAGCCTTCCTGCCGGAGCATTTTGGAGCTCGCCGAGGCGTGCGATGTTCCGGTCCGCTGGGCATGCCGAACGGGCGTCTGTCACAACTGTGAGGCCGGTTTGGTCTCGGGGGCAGTCGTCTACGGACCGGAGCCACTCGAAAAGCCTGCTGACGGCAACCTTCTGATCTGCTGTTCCCAACCGATTCGCGACGTCGTGATCGACTTGTGAAGCCGGAGCGGGGACTCGAGTTGCCAGGCGGACCAGATCACGGGCGACTGCCAGAGAGATCTGGCCGCACGTGAGTGTCGACCACGCCGAGCAGGGGCGGGGAGAGTTTCGAAATGATGAGCGGCATGGCGAGCGCCAGAATCGCGCGGTGCATTCGCAAAGGGCCGTTGCATGCCGCGTCGTCCTGCCTCGGCTTCACAGGAACGCCCCGATCAGCATGGTGACCCCGGCGAAGAGCAGCACGCCTTCCATCATGAGATAGAAGCGTTCGGGCGCCAGCCGCAGCACGAAGCGCTTGGATACCACCGCGCCGGCCATCAGCGAGCTGCCGATGATGAGTCCCTGCAGGATCGTCTCGTTGGGCAGTGCGCCGAAACTGCGGAACGTGATGGTCTTGCTTGCGTACATGCCCAGCGATCCGAGCGCCTCTGTGCCGATGAAGGCGCCTCTCGCCAGCCCATGAGCGAGGAAGAAGGGCGTGTTGATCGGCCCTGTGGAGACGACAATCCCGGTCACATAGCCGATCAGGGCCCCGGCCGCAGCGAGCTGCGGAAGACCCACGCGCAGCTTGTGATTGATCATCCAGCGCCGCGCCGGGATCATGAGGATGAAGAAGGTGCCGAGCACGCCGTCCGCCAGCCGCGGCGGAATGGTGACCAGCGTGCGTGCGCCAAGGGCGGCCGCCGGGATCGCGGTAACGGAATAGGCCGCGCAGGCGCGCCAGGCAACTTCGCGCCACCAGACGATGACGCGCGAGGCGTTGGCCATCAGTGCGGCGACGGCCATGATCGGCACGGCCGTGCGCGGGCCGTACATCAGCACGAGCGCCGGCATGAGGATGACCGACGAGCCGAAGCCGATGATGCTGCCGATGGTGCCCGCGATGAGACCGAGCAGGAGGAGCAACAATAAGGTCAAGCGTCAGCCATCACTTGTGAGACTTGCCCATGGCTTCGTCGGGTGGCACACCGCGCTCGCGTGGGATCTCGACGATTGCGGGATGCGGCCCCTGCACCTTGTCGTACCGGATCGCTCAAGCCACGGCCAAGGTAACGTGGCAGGCCGGAGCCTTCGATCGGCGTGCCGTTCTCGATCGGGGGGACGTAGGGCATCGTTTCGCCCCGTCTGCAGCTCGCTGCGCTACGACGATGCGCTTATCCTACCGCACACCGCTGCTTCGAGTGCCGATCCTCGGTCCGTGTCCGGTCTGCTGCGTAGCGAGGGAGGGGCAAGGAGGGAGCAACATCGGTCAGCCGCCTCGCGCACCCAGACCGCCAGGCTCGCCCATCGGCGCGGCGTGTTGTTCAGCAGCAGCCCCGGCTCGCCACCGAGCTCGATGGATTCCGCTCGACCAACCTGCACGCAGCCGCGACCGATGGCCGAGCAAACAACGGTGGTAACATTCCGGCCGACTGGCGAGAGGCGAATCACAAGGCGGCAATCTAGAGCATAGATCGCCGATCGAACGCACGTGTGGATCTGTAGTGCCCTGAACCCTGTCGATCTCGCACCCCCAAATTTCGAGGATAACCATGACTAGCCCCACGCTCGCGTTCGAATCAATCTCCCACCTATCTGCCGAGATCCGTGCCGGCCGCCTCGGTCCTGTGGCCTGCGCCGAGGCGATGCTTCAACGCATCGATGCGCTCGACAAACGGCTCCACTCGTTCGTTCGCGTCATGCCGGAACGCGCACTGGCACAAGCACGCGCAGCTGAGAACGCGTTGAAGAGCGGCGCAGAGCTCGGCGCGCTGTACGGCATTCCATACGCCGCCAAGGATCTCTTCGACGTGAAGGGCGTGCCCACGATGGCCGGCACGCATCTGCTGGCCGACAACGTCGCTGTCCAGGATGCAACCGTCGTGCGCAAGCTCGCGGCGGCCGGAATGGTCCTGCTCGGCAAGACGCATACGGTGCAGTTCGCCTATGGCGCTGCGGGGATCAATCACGATCACGGCACACCCCACAACCCGTGGCACCGAACGCCGCACGCGCCCGGCGGCTCATCGAGCGGAAGCGCCGTCTCGGTGGCGGCAGGACTGACACCGATGGCGCTCGGTTCCGACACGGGCGGATCGGTACGCGTGCCTGCAGCGTTGTGCGGGATCGTAGGGCTGAAGACGACCGTGGGACGCATCAGCCGGGCAGGCGTCTATCCGCTGTCCTGGACGCTCGACAGCGTGGGGCCGCTCACGCGCTCGGTCGAGGATGCTGCGATCGTCTATCAAGCGATGCAGGGCAGCGACGATCGAGACGAATCCACGCTCGGGGTCACCGCGCACGATCCCTTGCGTGGGCTGAAGGACGGCGTGAAAGGTCTGCGGATCGCGTTCGGCGAGACGACGTTCTTCGACGATGTGGACGCCGAGGTCGGGCGCGCGGTGCGCGAGACGGGATCGGTTTTTCGATCGCTCGGTGCCCAGGTCTCGAGGGTCGCGGTGCCCGAGGCGGCGGCCGCGTGGGCGGAGGAGAAGCGTCCGTTGCTGATCGCGGCGGAAGCGTGTGCGGCGAATCGCGAGTTCCTCGACAAGCATCTCGAGAAGCTCGATCCTGTGATCGGGCCACGCATGCTGACTGGAAGAACGCTCTCTGCGCCCGACTACTACGCGCTGCTGCAACGCTACGCGGAGCTTCGCCGCCAGGTGCGCTGGACGTTGCGCGATGTCGATGCGCTGCTCGTGCCGACCGCGATGGTGGCAGCACGGCCGTTGGATGCGATCGACAGGAGCTTCGAGGTGTATCTCGACTACAACATGCGCTACCACCGCAATGCGGGCATCGGCAACATCCTCAATCTCTGCGCGGTATCCGTCCCCTGCGGTTTCACGCCCGAAGGTCTGCCCATCGGCTTGATGATCTACGCGAAGCCGTTCGAGGAAGACACGGCGCTGCGCGTAGCCTATGCGTACGAGCATGCGACCGATTGGCATACGCGTCACCCCGATCTCACGTGGATCTAGATACGGGCCAGTCGCAGCCAGGCGCCCTCCCAACCTCGCCCGCTGCGCAGGAGAGAGCACTCGCGCACGCAGTTTGCGAGGATCGACAGATCCCCATTTGGGAAATGCTTTGGCGCGATCTTGGGGCATCCACCGATAGTGGAGAATTCGAACCGTTCTCGTGGCAACTTCATTGGCCGTCCCCGAGTCCTGTCTCGACCGCATGCCTTCCGCGTCGACGGGATCTCGCGCCACGCGGCTTTGAGCTACGGCTAGGCTTTCCGCGCGTTCGCTTCCCGCCGCCAGGAACCGTGCCTGCTTCCTGCCCGCTAAGGCGGGATGGGTGAGCACGGGGTTCTCGATCGCCGCGCTTGCGCTCATCGCGTTGCGACTCGCCGCGGCCTTGTGGCGCCGTTTCGCGTAGTGTGCTGATGCCCGATCCGAACGTGCGGCTGTGAGTCGCCGATGAGATCGGCAAGATGGAGCGTCTCTCGCATTTTGACCGGGCCCGGCGCTTCAGGTTATCGCACGATCCTCGGGTCCGAGCGCTGCGAACGAGTATCGCCCGCGCTGCTTCCACGGGTCAGCGTGCAGGTGGCTGAGCTGTCCGAAGGCTGGCAATCCGTTCACGCTGCGCGCTGGCGGCAGCCGTCGCAGCGGGGCGAACTTGCCCTCATATGGGCTACGCGTTTGGGGGATGGGGTGCTCCCGCCCGAACCGCTTCAGAGTGATCATGGCGACGTCATTTGGCGCTGCGGGCGGACGCCTTCCCTGTCACGCGCGACGGCGCCAAGAACGCATCGGCTAACGCCCGGTACAGCGGCCTGTGGTTGATCATTCTGGACACTGCGTGGGCGATCAGCGCAACCGCCATGAGCGGCACCACGAGCTCGTGGTTGTCGGTCATCTCCATCACGATGACTACGGCTGTGAGCGGCGCCTGCACCACGCCGGCGAAGTAAGCCGCCATGCCGAGCAGGATCACGGCTGCCCGCGGCGCTTCCGGCGTGAAGGGCGCGATGAGGGCGCCCACCCCTGCCCCCGTGGCGAGCGACGGCGAGAAGATTCCGCCCGGCACGCCGCTCGCATAGGAGACGACGGTCGCGAGCATCTTCAGCACCACGAATCGCTCCGGCGCGATGGTGAGTCCCGTCGTGCCGCCGCCTGCCTCCAGCAGACTCTTCGCTTCGCCGTAGCCGGTGCCGTAGCTCGCCCCGTGCGAGGCCAGTCCGATCAACGCGAGCAAGATCCCGCAGGCGGCTGCGAACAGCAAAGGGTGTTCGCGCACGCGCTCGCCGAGCCGCCCCGGGAGGCCGCGCGAAGCGGCGAGCAGCAGGTGCGCGAACAGCCCGCCGGCGGTTCCTCCCGCGATCCCGCATAGCAGGACCGCGATCCAGCTCCAGCCCGGTGCGAGCGAACTGGAGGCGTAGCCGAAGTAGGTGTAGTTCCCCAGAGTCGCGAGCGAAGCGATGCCGGCGAAGATCACGGCGGTCAGGATGGTTCCGCTCGCCCGCGCCTCGAAGGAGCGGCCCATCTCCTCGATCGCGAAGACGATACCGGCCAGCGGCGTGTTGAATGCGGCCGCGACGCCGGCAGCACCCCCGGCGAGGATCAGGCTGCGCGTGAGCCGCTCGCTGCGCAAACGCAGCAGCCGGCCGACACCGTGCATGATCGTAGCGCCGATCTGCACCGTGGGGCCCTCGCGCCCCACTGAGGCGCCGACGCCGAGCGCGACCAGCGTCAGCCCCAGTTTGCCGACGGCGACGCGCAGGCCCAGCGTGTTGCGCACCGAGGAGGATTGCGGCACCGCCAGCGCCGCGATCGTCTGCGGGATGCCGCTGCCTTGGCTCCCGGGAAAGAAGCGGCGTGTGACGGCCACGACCAATGCAAGCCCCAGAGGCGTGAGCAGCATCGGCAGCCACGGTGAGACCGCCAGCACGCGACGGAACAGACGATGGGCATGCTCCGCGCCCACCGCGAACAGGATGGCGGCGGCGGCAACCACCATCGCTCCGCCCCACAGCGCCAGGCGTAATCGCCAGGTCGTCATCGACAGCCACAGCAGCCGCGACCTGCGCTGCACTTGCCGCACTCGCGGCAAGCGGCTGAGCCACTGCACCGCCCTGCGACTTCGATTCTCAGTGTCCATACCGCTTCGTCATACCGCAGAGCGGCTGCCGGCCAGCCATCCAGCTACGTCTCTGCAAAGGACCTGGCCCGCCGCACTCCGCACTCGATAGTATCATGCAAGCGGCGTCCGGCAGCCGCAGGACGCAGGCGCAGGCAAACAGAGGCTTCCGCGTTCCGGTGCCGGGGAACCGATATCCTCGGGCTCGGGCGTGGCACGCCACCCGCAACCGGTGCGTCCTCAGGCGCGGCGTGGGTTTGTGATACTCTCCCGCCCGTTTGACCCACACAAGCGCTCCGCGTTTCACGTCGCAACCACAACTCGAAGGCGCATGCTCACAGGCGAGGAAATCGTACCGGCACCTCCGGCGCTTGGCTGGTTGCAGGACCTCGGCAGCGCGCTGCGTGCGTCCTGCCAGGTCGTTCACCGTCAGGACGAGACGGAGAACCTTTTGGGGTGAAGGCCACAACGGCGCCCCACTCGTGCGAGGCTCGCGATGGCACTGAAAGATCTGCTCGTATACGTCGATCAAACGCAAAGCGCGCCCAGCCGTTTGCGCCTAGGAGCTGATCTCGCCTCCCGTCACGCCAGCCGTCTGACTGCGCTTTACGTCAGGCATTGGACCCAGGACCAGCTCGAGCAACGCGACACCGCGGAGCTCGGTCTTGTCTCGGCACAGGACCTCGACCGCTTGGAGCAGCACATCGAGGGATCGATCGACGCCACCGGGAAACGGTTGCGAGACGAGCTGGACGCCCTTGCACGCGAGCGCGCTCTGCAGACCGAATGGCGCAGCCTGGATGGCTCGGCAGCCGTCGTGGTGCCCCAGCACGCGCGGTGTGCCGATCTGTGTATCGTGGGCTGGGATGGGCTGCCCGCCGGGGCTTCCGAAGAATATACGTTT
>DATJVI010000087.1:0-2387 GCA_035501875.1 Burkholderiales bacterium | reverse complement strand
CGCGATAGACGCGCTGATCCGCCGCGTTGCCCCGAGTGTCGTACAGATACTGGTGAGCGGGTACGGGCCCCAGGAGGAAACCGACCGCCGTAATACGGGACTTACCATCTCCCACCAGCGCTCCATCGGATCGGGCTTCGTCGTCGATTCCGACGGGTACATCATGACCAACGCGCACGTAGTGAGCGGCGCCGAGCGGGTGCAGGTGATCCTGCCCACACCCCATGCGGACGGGCAGATTGCGACCGCGCTTTCCACCAAGACCAAGATCGTGGAGGCGCGGATCGTCGGTACCGCACGCGATTTCGATATCGCGCTGCTCAAGGTGGAGGATCAGAGCCTGCCTGCGCTCCCGTTGGCGCCCTACCGCGATCTACGACAGGGCGAGCTGGTGTTCGCGTTCGGCAGCCCGGGCGGATTGCGCAACACGGTCACCCACGGCGTGGTGTCCGCGGTCGCGCGGCAGAACGACCCCGATTCGCCGCGTATCTCGATCCAGACCGACACGCCCATCAACCCCGGCAACTCGGGAGGCCCGCTGGTCAATATCAAGGGCGAAGTGGTGGGCATGGACACGTTCATCCTCTCGCAATCGGGCGGCAACGAAGGGCTGGGTTTTGCGATCCCGAGCGCGACGCTGCGCGTAGCCTTCCGCCAGCTCCGGCAGTTCGGGCGCCTGCGCAGCCAGGAGATCGGGATGGCGATCCAGACCATCACACCATCGATGGCGGCTGCTCTCCGGCTGCCGCAAGACTGGGGCGTCATCGTATCCGACACCGTGCCTGGCGGGCCCGCCGAAGCCGCAGGGCTGGAGCCGGGAGACGTGCTGACCAGCGTCGACGGGCAGCCCGCGGAAAATGTACCCACCGTGAGCTACTATTTCCTGCTGCGCGACTCGGGCGAGAAGGTGAAAATCGAGGCGCTGCGCAAGAATGCGAAGCTGACCTTCGAAGTGCCGGTGCTGGAGGAGAAGCACGATATCGACGGCGTGCTGGCCCTCGCCACCCCGGAGAAGAACCTGGTCCAGGAGATCGGGATTCTGGGTGTTGAGATCGACAAGCGGATCGCGCCGATGATGCCCGAGCTGCGCCATAAGTATGGGATCATCGTCGCCGCCAGGAGCAGCGGCGGCGGGCGCGATGTTCCACTGATGCAGGGCGACGTGATCCTGTCGGTCAACACTGTGCCTACGATCACGCTCGACAGTGTACGGCAGGCGCTGAAGCGGCTGGCGCGCACGGATCCTGTGGTGCTGCAAATCGAGCGCGACGGAAAGCTGATGTACCTGACGTTCTCGCTGGATTGATCGATCGTGGACCCGGTCCGGTGGAATTACCCAACCTGCATGGCGATCTGGAATTCCATCGCGGCCCGCGCTGCTCCGCGATACGTGCCCGTGACGGGCGCGGCAAGCAGCGGATCGGCTGCCGCCGCCACGGCGACATGGGATGCCGCCACGGCCAGTCCGCGCGATGGATCGTACCCGCGCCAGCCGCCGCCTTGAAGATAGACCTCGGCCCAGGCGTGCATCTCGCCGTTCTCCTGGAGCGACGCGTCGCGCTCGTAGCCACTGACAAATCGGGCCGTGACGCCCACGGCGCGGCACGCCTCGCAGAAGAGTACGGCCAGGTCGCGGCAGCTACCTTCCTTGTCGCGGAGGGTCTGGTCCGGCGGGTGCGGGGCGCCGTCGCGGCGGACCACCTGCCGCACCGTGCCGAAAATCGTCTGCGTCAGCGCGCTCAGAAACGGGACGGTCTGATTTCGGGCATGGGTTGCGAGCGATCGCGCGAGTTGGCCGACCTCATTGCCGGCGGAAGAAGCGCCGGGCAGCTCGCGATCCGCCTGCGAGAGCAGGAAGTCGAACGGGTTCTCGCGCAGCGTCTCCACTTCGAAGCTGCTCCGCGCCTCGAGCGATTCCACCGTGCCGGTGAACCACGCCTGAGTCATCACGTTGCCGTTTTCATCGAGGCCTTCGGCGCGGCCGGCCGGCGCGGGCGAGATGGCCAGCTCGTAGGCCAGCACGCGCTGGGAGCCGTCCTGCCTGGGGCACAGGCGGAAGGTGTGCGGCTCCAGGTGCACCGGCGCATCGTAGCGATAGCGCGTGGTATGGACTACCGAGAAACGCATGTAGGGAAGGCGGCCTCGATCCACTCCGACGGCAGGTCCTGCACGCTGCGGCGCATGCGCTCCTGCCACCAGTCGGAGATCGCGCGCAGGTCGTCGCGCTCGTAACGCTGCTCGACGACTTCGAAGCTGCCGCGGGAATAGAGCAGCACGTCCATCGGGAAATCGACGTCCGCGGCGCAGAGGCGCGTGGCGTCGAAGGCGAGGAGTCCGACCTTGAACGCATAAAGCATCGAGTCTGAGCGGTTGAGCGAGCGCTCCAG
>DATJVI010000086.1:0-47955 GCA_035501875.1 Burkholderiales bacterium | reverse complement strand
GCCTTGAGGTAGACCTTCTTGCCGAGAACGCCCTAGCGGCGGCGGTACGCCCACAACAGCCGCTGCAGCTTCGCGTGGAACTGCACTCCGTCATGCGCCCAAGCCGCGAGTCGATGCACGTCGACGGCGCAACACCGCTCGTAGGGATCCACCACCATCCGCTCCTTGTGCGGCTTGAGGCTCAGCTCGCACAGCGCTGCGCGCTGGACCAGCCGCCGCGAGGCGCTGGACACCGTCATGATCGCGCCATGGTGGAACCACCAATGTGCTCACCATGGGTGCACAAAGACCCATGGCGGCTCACCGGAGCGGCGCATCCCATTGCTATGCAACGGGAGCGCAAGCGAGCGTCGCAGCGAACCCTGCGTTGAGCTGATCCACGAGAGGTTCATATCCTCGCGCCGCGGGCCGCGAAGCATACGCGGCTCTTGTCATCTGCACACAATCATAGCGGTACGCATTTTCCTTGAGCCATGCGGGAAGGTAAGCCGTCATCTCGAAGCCAAGAGCCCCAAGGTGGCGCATTACATCGACTTTGTCTGCAAGTATTGTGACCGTCGCATGCTGCACGCCGGGGAGCGATTGCAGCACGCCGCTGAGGTCGCGGCACAGGCGCGGTGCACCTGAGGACGTATCGTCGTGTGCGAGGACTTCCAATGCTCCGTTCGCCCCGGCGGGATCATAGTCGAGCACAAAGCCGTTGCGCTCGAACGACCCGTCGCGAGGCACGCCGGCGAAACGCCGCAGCGGATACGCGCCCGGGGCGGGTCGCAAGCCAAGCGGCCGATAAATGTGCGCATCGACGAACTGTGCTTGTGCTGTGTCGCAGACTGCGGGTTTGACATGGGCAAAGCTGGAATGCGGAGGAATGGAGAAGACGATGAGATGCGTCTCGCGCGAGGCGTTTGCGACGTTGCGGCCCGCGTCGTGTCCGACGACAATCATGCGGGGATGGATCGCGGCGCACAGTTCCACGATCCGGCGCGCACGGGGAAAGCCGAAGAAGACCTGGCCGAGACCTTGGTCGCAGACCCAATCTACAACCCGTTGCATCAGCAGCGCAGCGAGCCCTTGTCGGCGATAGTCGGGGTGCGTGATCGCGCGGCCCAGTTCGTAACTGTCGTTCCAGTCGTTGTACGCCATCGCCATGGACGCGACGATTCGCCCTCCCTCTTCGGTCAGGATCTGAAAGTTGCGCTCGTCGGCGAGGAAGCGCTCGACGTCGGCAACCGTCTGGAATGGATGGGAGCTGCACTGGTAGGTTGATTGGAATAGCTCCGCGATCGCGCTGGCGTCAGCCGGCCCCGAACGGCGAGCAAGGCCACCGCCGGGAAGGACCCAGAAATGCGGGCTTTCACGTAGTCGGCCAGCAGCGCCGCACCGGGAGCGGCCTCGCGTCGAGACTGGCATCTTCATGCCTACCTCCAGTTGCAATCATCGCCGGAGCTTGTGAACTGGGCGTGCGAGCGTATCGTTAGCGCACGATGCTCTCCTGCCCGATCTCAGACAGCGGTCACACCATACGGCGTACGGTGTTTGAGAGGAATACGCTGAAGAGATTAGACCCGGCCGGGCAGGGCCCGCGGGTCACCCAGCCCCCTCGACGACACGCACCGACTCGCGCCCGATGAATCCGCTGATCTCGCCTTGGCACGGCGGTGCGTCTCGGCCGAGTCGCCGTGTATTAGCATGGAAGTGGGGCTTGTCTGATTGCATATCCTTTCCGGGCGCCAACTCGACGTCGTGCGGCTTAGACTCGTCGGACGCGACTCGGCGAGCTCAGACATCTGCCAAAGCGCCGGCAGCGCGCGAAATCACCTGCAACACTACCCGTGGCTCGCCGCTGCCCCCTCTTGCAGACTCTTGCAACCGTCGTGCGGGCCGGGAACGACAATGCTCTCCGCTGGCGATTCGCGTTGGCTCAAGAATGCTTCTTCGCGGTCGGAGCTGTTGGCGTCGGCACTACCTTCGCCCATTCGCTCGCTGTGAGCGCCGCTTTCACCTGGAAACGCAGGTCCATGAGCTGCTCGACAGTGGCCCGGTCCTCGGCGATCTGCGGCCGCGCTAGGAAATTCCAACGCCCCTTTTTCCTTGAGGAGCACACTCGTGCAGTGGCAGGGTGTGGTCGAGCGGGTGAGCTTCGGCTCATTCGGTTGCCCGCCAAATGGCGCCGCGCTCGTGTGCTCTTCGAGGAAAGGCAGCGTTTCAAGTTCCTATGCACCGTCGATCAGCACCGCACACGTGCCGCACTGTGCGCGCCCGCAGCCGTACTTCGCTCCGTTGAGCTGTAAGTCGTGCGAACGACGTAGAGCAATGCGGTATCGGCCTCGGCAGTGACCGAACAGGCACGCCGTTCACGTTCAGCGCGGAGGTTGCCGGCATCGGATCCTCCCGATGCGTGGACCGGACTAGCGTACGCGCTGTACAGCGCAGCGTGCAGGGCGTGCGCGCACCGGTCGATTTGGCTCACAATCGAACCTCAGCCCGGCTGGACATAGCCATAACACGCATTCCTTTCACGGGAGCCCAAGATGACGGACCAACCCACTGAGGACACGGCAGGACCAGGGCATGCGCGCTCTCGCGCAGAGGTGGGAGTCGGCGAAGGATGCGTTTACAACCCATCGCGCCGGACGTTTCTCTCGGAGCTCTCGGCGCTTGCGGCCGGTGCTGTGCTGGCAAAGAGCGCGTCGGCGGCGCAGGCGGCCGCGTCAGAGTCCGTCGCCCCGTATCGCATCGACGTGCACTGCCATTTCGCGCCGCCGAGCTGGGTTGCCGAATGGTCTCCCAAGGGAAGCGTGTGGCCCCCGTTGACCAAGTGGACGCCGGCGAAGCATCTCGAAGACATGGATCAAGCCGGCGTGGCCGCGTCCATCGTGTCGGTCACCACGCCGGGCTTATGGTTCGGCGATGCTGCAACGTCTCGCCGTCTCGCACGCGAGTGCAACGACTATGCCGCGCGCCTGACCCAGGACTACCCGCGCCGCTTCCGCATGTTCGTGGCGCTTCCGTTTCCGGATGTCGAAGGCAGCCTGCGCGAAATCGAATACGGTCTCGATTCTCTTCACGCCGACGGCATCGGCCTGTTCACGAGCTACGGCGACAAATGGCTCGGCGACCCCGCGTTCGCGCCGGTGTTCGAAGAGCTCAATCGGCGCAGGGCGCTCGTGTACACGCATCCGGCTGCGGCCACCTGCTGCCACAACCTCGTTCCGGGTATCTCGGATGTGGTGATCGAATACGGCACGGATACGTCCCGTGCGATCGCGCGGATGGTGTTCGGCGGCTCCGCGCGGCGCTACCCGCAGATGCGTGTGATTTTCAGCCACGCCGGAGGAACGATGCCGTTCCTGGTCGAGCGGTTCGACAACCTCTCCAAGACGCCGCCTTACTCCACCGACCTGCCGGACGGCTTCCGCGCCGAGGCGCGAAAGTTCTACTACGACACCGCCCAGACGTCCAATCCGGCGGCGATGGCGGCGCTCAAGGTCGTGATCCCCACATCGCACGTCGTGTTCGGGACCGACTATCCATTCCGTACGCACGCCGACCATGCGAAGGGGTTGCGCGAATGCGGAGTGTTCAGCGACGCGGAACTGCGCGGGATCGAGCGCGAGAACATTCTTGCTCTGCTCCCACGGCGCCCAGAATAGGCGCTCCAACTCTTGCATGCACGCACGGATGGTCTAGCCCGCGGACCGATGCAACCGGACTTGCTCGACGCGCGTGTAGCTTGGCTAAGTCCTAATGCCAATCCGTTGTCGTGCGCGCGGATGCCTCACGCGCAACCATCTTCCGAGCAGCGGGCACTGGAGGTCAGATCCCTTCTTCCTTGACGAACGGACCGATGCAGGTGGATAGGTTCTCCTCCTTGCACATCAGGAACATCTTTCCCGACGGATCGAGGAGGATATAGTTCGTCGCGACCTCGCCCACCTCGGTGATCGAGCCCATGCAGTCCGGCTTGCCGTTGTCGCTGGTGATCTTGTCCACCCACTTGTAGTAGCCCTTCGCGCTGGGTGCGAGCGAGAGTTCAAACTCCGACTCGGAAAGCTCCTCGGCGCTGTAAGCTCGCGTTGTCCCGTCGGCTCGCACATCGTAGATCTCGTGGCACTGGACGCTCTCGAGCTCGATCCGCCACGTTCCGATCAGCGGATGGTCGGGCGGAAGCGGCGTGCGTACTACATCTTCCGCGAGAGCCGCTTGGGGCGACAGCACGCTGAGCAACAGCGCGGTGAACGGCAGGATAGACCGGTGCAGCATGATGAGCTCCCTCTAGCGGGTGGATGGGGTGGCGAGTGGACGAGTCAACGCGAGTGACTTTGAATGGTTCCGGGGTCAAGCCCGCTCGCGAACCGCCGACGATGAGGCGACGGCGGCCTCTCCGGGTGTGGGTAGGGGGTCATGTCCCCGACCGTTGGACCGGAGTCAACAAGTTGGCGTCGCGGGCCAGCAACCACTTGCCGTGGACGCGCTTGAGCACGCTGAGCGTGTGTCCCGCCCGTTCCATCGGCTGGCCGCCATCGGCTGGCGTCACCACAACCGAAAGCTTGGTCCACATGAACGCCCAGTCGCCCGACACTTGAATCTCCTGGATCTGCGTTGTCCCGTCGATCTTGGGCGATGCTTTGCCGGCGGGCACGCGCGACAGCGACGCGAATTCCTCCTTTCCCATCGGCGGGCGACCGGGAACAAGAAAAACCACATCGTCGGCCATCAAGCTCAGGACGGTGTCGAGGTCACCGGCCCGGCTGGCCGCATGCCAGCTCGATACGAGCTGGCGGATCTGCTGCTCGTCGGGGTGCATGTGGTCTCCAGTACCATCTCACGCCGTTGCCGCCTGCCGCTTCATAGCAGCATGTCCGCGAGGCTTTTCATGTCCGCCGCGACGATGTCCGGCTGATGCGGGGTCTCGCCGAAGGGCACGTTGCGCCGATCGATGAATGCCGAATGCATCCCCGCGGATTTCGCGCCGATGCAATCGAAGGGATGACTGGCTACGAAGAGGACCTCGTCCATTCGAACGCCCAGGATCTGGGCGGCCTTGGTGTACGTCGCCACATGGGGTTTGAACGAGTTGGCGGCAGCGGCCGAGATCACCGCGTCGAGGGGAAGCTTGTGGACAGACTTGGCGGCTTCCAGCATGTCGGGATCGCCGTTCGAGAGCACGACCATCTTGTATCTGGTCTTCAGGCGCTCCAGCGCGTCGGGCACGTCTGCGAACGGTTTGAGCCGCTCGATCTGCGCCACCAGGAAGCGGACTTCATCCCCCGTGTGCGGGATCCCGGCGCGCTCGAGAGAGTAAGCGACGGAGCGGTGCCCGATCTCCCGGTATGGCGTGTGCTCTCGATGCAGGAGCGCATCGATCATCGAATTCTCGAAGTGGGTCCGCCGCCACCAGGTCACGAACGCGTCCGGCCGCCCAGTCCATCCTTTCTCTCTCAGATAGGGCGTGACCACTTCCGTCAAGCCCTTCTGCATGTCCAGCAGCGTGCCGTACTGGTCGAACATGCATACCTTGATCTTCGCCTTGAGCGCGTCGGCCGGCATCTCGGTCACCGCCTTCCTACCTCGAGCTCCGGGCGCTCGCCTCGCATTCGGGGACGGCCTCGGACTCGACTATGCCTTCGCGCTGGCGCGGGCCGCGATCTTCTCGTGCCAGCGCGCAAGGTTGCCGCACTCGGCGGGAATCGCGGTCTCCGCGCGCTTGGCGAATTCGACGGTGACGAATGCCGTGATATCCGCGATGGTGAACTGCGGCCCGGCAAAAAACGCGTGGTCGGCGAGCTGGCGGTCGCACAACGAGAAGAAGCGCGCCAGACGCTTCTTGCTGCGTTCGACCAACGCCGGGATCTGCGGGAACCCGCCGGAGACCCCGGGGATGGCGCGGTCCACGAACAGCGGCAGCGCGTTGCGCACCGCTTCGCCCGCCGCCAGCATGCCCTCGAACTCCGCGCGCCGATTCCACATTTCGACGATCGCCTGGTCCTTGGCATCGCGCCCCATGAGCGGGGGGTGAGGGTAGAGCGACTCGAGATAGCGGCAGATCGCCACCGACTCGCCCAGGCAGGTTCCGTCGTCGAGCTCGAGAACCGGCACGACCGAGTAAGGGTTGACCTTCAAGAAGCCGGCGGAGAACTGCTCGCCCTGCCGCACGTTGACCTGTACGGTCGGGATCTCGACCCCTTTCTCCGCTAGAAACATGCGCACCCGGCGCGGATTCGGCGCCAGCTCGAAATCGTATAGCTTCATGTCGGTTTCCTCCTCTGACGAAAAGTATGACCGGAAAGAACTCGAAACTCGAAGTTTCTCAGCCCGGGATCACCGCTGCAAGACCATTCCGTGCGCTGCCAGGGTGCGCTCAACGCCGCACCTCGCCCGGTACCTGTGGCCGCTTCGGGCGCAATCGGAAATTAGCCATCAGGGAGTGATCTCTTGTACTCGACAATCCGATAGGTCTCGTCAAAGCCCACTCTGGCCAGGAAGTCCTGGGCCACGCGAGTCCGCGCGTCATTACGCCGTCTCTGCCGGGGCCGTCCCTTTCGACGGCAGCCCAGTGCTGTCGGACCCTCACTGCCGATTCGGAATCTCGTCGATCTCGTACCAACGCTTGCCGGCGATGATGGCTGCGTACCATCGCTCCATCGTTGCCGGATCCATCGTTCTCCAATCGGGCACATGGGTGACGAGTGCTTCGCCCAATGCTTGCCCAAGACTCACCAACTCGTTGCCGGCGGCGCATTGCTCGTCACCCCACACCCGCAGACCAGCCGCCACTGACGGCTGCGTGCGCAAAGCTTTCGACAAAGCCAGAGCATCGGTCATCGCCTTGACGCTGCCGGCTCCCGTGTGTGGGCGAGCAAGGGTGGACGCATCCCCGATCAGACAGATGCGGCCCCGATGATAGGCCGGCACTCGCGCTTCCCAGATCGACTGGACAAAAGGCTGGTGCGTGGCGCGAACGACCTGCGCCGCGAAGCCCGGAAAATAGCTGCTTGCGAGGTCGTGCACGTAGGCGATCTGTGCTTGCGAGACTGCGCCAGGCGGAAGCGAGCCGCGGTGAACGATACCCTGCGCATCGGTCAGGATCCTCTGGAGGTCTTCGTCAGCCACCTCGTCGTAAATCCCCCAGTTGAGCCGCCGCCGCCCGACCTCCAGTTCGCCGTTTCGCCCCGGGACTAAGTAGAAGACCGCGTGACCGCCCGCATAGACGGCGAATACTCGAACACCCTCAAATGGCGCGATGTCCGCGACCATCTCTTCCGGTATCAGGCCTCTCCAGATGATGTAGCCGACGTACCGGGGCTCGTGACCGGGGAACAAGGTCCGTCGCCCCAACGAGTCGTAGCCGTCAGCGCAGATCGCGAGCTCGGATCGCAGCAGGCTGCCGTCGGCGAGCTCGAAGGAGACTTCGTCATCAGTCTGTTGGGTTACCGACACGACATCGCAGCCGTGACGAAAGCAGGCATCGGGAACGCGCCGGCGGAGCTGCCGGTACAGCACGTCCCAGTTCGTGGATGCCGAGGCAAAGGACTGCTCCCAAAGTGTGCGCCCCAGGTGAGGGCTCTCCTCGTCGCATCGGACCACGAATCGGCGCTTGAAGACCGGAATGTGGCTCATGTCTGCATCGACAAGACCGCGCTGCTTGAGCGCCTCGATCAAGGAGAGCGCGAGCCCGATGCCTGCACCGCGGTCTTCCAGATGGCGGGAGCGCTCGAAGACCGTTACGTCGGCGCCCGCGCCGGCGAGCTCGGCCGCGGTCACGCAGCCCGCGACGGACCCGCCCACAATGCCAACGCGGAGGCCTCGGATCGTATTTGCAACAGAGCTACCGTGCAAGCTGGTCATGCTGGCAACCTAGGCCGCGCTTGTGCGCGCCTCAGAGGTCCTTTCGTGTCGTTCCTGGTCTCGTGGGAGCACGGGTCATTCGGTGGCGCCCAACGCCTGCAAAGAGTGGCCGGCCGACAACAAGCGAAGCGCCGCGGTCGGCCGGCCAGGTGGATTGGCCCGTTGGGGCTGGACACCCTCAACGCTCGCTATTTCAGGTCCAGCGTGCCCTTCCAGCGAACATAGGCGATTGCCGGGTCGTCTGTTTGCACGATCTCGAAGGTTCCCCCACCGGTCGCATTAGCAGACTTTCCGGTACCCGGCCCCACTTCGTACTTCCCCGCGCCAAACGCCAGGGCCTTAAAGCTGAACAAATCTCCGTCATTGTCCACTCCGGCACACATGGTGATGTACGCACCCTTCCCGTCCGGAGGGATCCTGCACATCCATCGGCAGTCCATACTCTGGCCCGTGATCGGATAGGTCGGATCTTCCGTCTCGACGAGCTGCTTCGAGCCTCCCGTGACATAACTACTACCGTCCGGCAATTTCCGGCTATCCGTCCCGGTATAGGTACCGACGTTGCGTCCGGACTTGATCGACCAAGATTGCGCGAATGCAGACGAGCTGCAAACCGCGGCCAGACCGACGGCCGTTGCGAGAACAAGGATGCTCTTGGGTTGCGAACCCGCGGTGAATTCCATCGCTCTCCTCCCTCTGGCGTGAGGTAATTTACTCCGATCTCCCATGGCTGTGCGGAGCCGGACTGGCCAGAGTCTCGCAGCGGCTCGCGTGGCAGGGACCGAGTTGGAGTCCAGCGCAGTGTCGCCCTGGCGCTCGGCTTCCCGGGCGACGACATCTCGCGTAGTATCCCGCGCAGCTGCGCGCATGCCGCCATTCTGCCGTGGCGGTCCATCGCAACGCTCGTCACCCTAACTGCGGGGCCTGCAATGACACACTCGACAGTCGCACTGCTTCTCCTTGGAGTTTTCGCGTTGGTCGCTTGCCACCACCAGCCGAAGCAGGCCCCTCTCGCCGACCCGCCGCAGGACGTTGCGTCCGGTTCGACGCTGACGCTCAACGAGGCGCTCGCGATTCCCGCCGGCAGCGCATCGGTCCACTTCCAGGACACGCAGATGGTGTCGGTCGGCGCGCTGCGGCCGAGCAATCCCTACTGCATGTTCGGGCTTCCCGGGGCGGCCAACGCGGCGCGCGACGTCGGCCCGCAGGCATTCACTGTGACCGGCGTCGACTACGACGAGGGAGCGGTTGGCTCGGCGGGCGAGGTCGTGACTGCGACGCGGATCAGCCTGCAAACCTGGGACGGGGCGAAGGGCTATAGCATGACCTGCATGGTTCCGCGCGCCGCGGCGAACCCGCGGTTTGTCACCGTTCCGGAGATCAATGGCGCCCTCGGCGATTTCTTCACCTTGAAGCGCGTCTACTGACAGGCCGGGCACGCGCCGCTCCGCGCACCTGTGTTGCTCCCATGCCGGCGATCGAGGGCGGTCGACGCTAGATCCCGCCCTGGCTGCGAAGGATCATCAGGTCGAGGAAGATGTTCAGCAGCCAGTGCGAGAGCACGACGGGCCAGATGGAACGGACCGCCCAGGCCGTGGCGCCCGCGGCGATCCCCCAGACGAGCGTGCCCCAGAGCTCGGGCAGCGGCTTTCCGAGATGCCAGGCGGTGTACGACAGCATCTGGATCAGCAGCGCGTACTTGCCGAAGAAATACGGTGCGGGACCGCCGCCGGCCGCGGCGCGAACATTGTCGCCGCGGACCGACTCCAGCCCGAACAACAGATACCCCCGGAAGATGAATTCGATGGCGATGAAGAACGGCAGGTACGTGAGCTCATAGACCGCGAACTCCAGCCCGCTCGCAAACGGCCGGTAGAGCGGATAGACCATGCGCATAGAAGCGTCCTGCGCGCCCAGGTAGAAGGCGGGCAGGCTGAGCGCCGTGAGCGTGAAGAAGGCCCATACCGCCAGGCTGCGGCGCCCCTTGGGCGGAAGCCCCAAGCCGTAATTCGCCCAACTGTCGCGATAGACGACGCGGATGAGCAGCATCGGGACGAGCACGACCAGCACCAAACCTCCCGCGAACGAGATCAGCTCGTCATCCCAGGGGATCCCGGGGATGAGCTGCGGGCGGTGTCCGAGGTCGACGCCGGGGCCTCGGTAGTCCGGCACAACGAGCTTGAGCAGGTCGAGGTTGCCGTGAAATCCCCAAGCCATCAGCAGCACAAAGGCGGATGCGAGAATCTGCCCGGGCTTCTCCCGCAGCACGCTGACCGCCACATGAAACACCAGCTTCAGGACGGTGACGTAATCGGGCTCGGAAAGCTCGACCGGATCGAGATCCTGCTGGATGCGCTTGGTCAGCGCAACGCGTTGCTCGCTCATAGGTCACCCCAGTCGCAAGCGGCGCTTGTACAGCGCCACCATGATGGCATTCACCACCAGCACGAAGATGCCGCCGGCAAGCCCCAGCACCGCCGATCGCACCCAATCGTTCGTGATCCCGAAAGGCCAGCCGGGACGAAAGGTCCAGGCGTGGAAGGCCGCGACGTTGAGCGCTTCGGCCGCACCGGCGAGCACGGTCCCGGCGGCGAATTGCAGGAGATAGGATTTGCTACGCAGCCACATCGCCAGGGTGCCGAGCACGAGCCCGAAGGCGCCGAACACGACAGCGAAGACGAGCCACGCGGGCTGGAACGTGTAGAAGCCTCCCAGGTGCGAGGTGATCTCGATGATCGCGCCCAGGCCGGAGGCGACGGTCAGGTACTTCGGCCAGAGCGCATCCTCCAGAGGCATGGCTTTGATCTCGGCCTCGGATTGGCGCCACGCCTGAGTGGTCAGGCGCATTCCGTCGAGCAGGCTGTGTCCGGCAGTCCAGCCAAAGTCGCGCTGCGCGGCGGCGGGGGTCGCAACCCAGTAGCGTTGCGAGACTTCACGCGCCTTGTCGCGCGTCATCGCGGGCCGCTCCCGCGTAAAGCGTGAGACGTACTCCGCCAGTGGGGCCACAAGCTGCACAGCGGCTACCGGAACGGGGATGAGCAGCCCGGAGGAGCGGTCCATCGCTTGTGCGATCGTGCGGATCGCCTCAGCGGTCGAGACGACATCGTTCCGATTCAGGAAATAGACGCGCCCGATCGTGTTCGCGCTCTCGGCCGCATCCACGATGCCCTGTACCAGATCGCCGACGTACACCATGACCAGCTTCTTCTCGAGGATGCCGAGCTTGGGCTGGATGCGCTGGTCCACCAGCGGGTACATCTGGCTGAGATCCTTCTCGCGCGCGCCGTACACCGAGGACGGGCGCACCACCGTGCACGGCACGCTCCCGGCGAATTGAGCGACCGCATCTTCCGCCTTGCTCTTGGAGATCCCATACCAGGAGATGGGACGGCGCGGGGCCGACTCGTCGAGCGCAGCCGCGCTCTCTCCCGGCCCGGCGGCCGCCTGACTCGACGTCAGCAGGAAGCGCTTGAAGTCCGGAGATCGGTTGCGTGCAATCGCCTCCAGCATGTTGATCGTGCCGCGCGTATTGGTGCCCTCGAACTCCTCGCGCGAGAGCGCCATGAGCTGCGCGGCTAGATGAAACACGTAGTGCACGCCCTGGAGCGGCGCGACGAGAGACTCGGGCTGCCGGACATCACCGACACAAACGCTCACGGGCAACCCGTCCAGGCTGGAGAGATCCGAGGTGCGGCGAACGAGACACCTGACCTGGTAGCCGCGCTCGAGCAGATGCCGAGCGAGATGCGAGCCGATGAAGCCGTTGGCGCCGGTTACAAGTGCCGTTTGCATGCCAGCCTCCAGGGGTTTTCCTTATACTAGTCCACCCGCGTCCGCACGAGAACACCAACATGTAAGGAGGCCCCGATGCCTGCGCCGCGCGAAGGAAGAGTGCGCCAGCTCAACGAGCTCGTCGATCCGCTCCGGGGGAAGAGCGGCACCCACCTGCCTCCCGCGCGCGCGCACCTGCGGGCGATGAAGGAAGACTACCGGGCGCAAGCCCCGCCGGATGCGCCCTTCTCTCGCAAGCTCACCGCGTTTCTGCGCAACCAGATCTGGGGCTGGGTGTGGAGCTACATCCGATTTCGTTTCGGGCCGCGCCATCGGTTCCAGAGTTACGCCGGGACCGGAGACAACGGCATCTATCCGCTCGCCAGCTCGATGGGTGAGGATTCCGGGGACGCACCGGTGCGGGTGAGCATTGCCGGCGACTGGGCGAGCGGCACGGCGGAAGCGGAACAGATCGCGGACCTGATCGGGAACGCCGCACCGCACTTCACGATCCACCTCGGAGATGTCTATTACGTGGGCGACGAGGAGGAGATGAAGACGAACTGCTTGGGACAGCCTCCGGAGGGATCGGACAAGCGGGGCGTGTGTTGGCCGTCCGGCGCGGTGGGTTCGTTCACGCTGAACGGCAACCACGAGATGTATGCAAACGGCGACGCCTATTTCGATACGTTCCTGCCTGCGCTCGGCGTGCGCCGCTCGCCGCAGGATCGTCTCGGCGGCCAGAAAGCGAGCTATTTCTGCCTGCGCAATCGATACTGGGACGTGATCGCGGTCGACACGGGATACAACTCCGTGGGCATACCGATCCTGGAGCAGCTGCCGTGGTTCCGCCCGAGCTGTAAGCTGCCTGACGAGGTGGTGAGCTGGCTGCGGGACGTCGTGAAGCCGCGGGAGACCCGGCGCGGCATCGTGCTGCTCAGCCACCATCAGAATTTCTCGGCGTTCGAGGACGTCTACACCCGGCCGGCGCAGCAACTCGCGGAGTTCATCGACCGGCCGGTGCTGTGGCTGTGGGGTCACGAGCATCGGTTCGCGGTCTACGGCAAGGCACGCACCGCGAAGGGCATCGAGTCGTTCGGGCGCTGCATCGGACATGGCGGCATGCCGACAGACATCGGGTTTGCCGTCCAGCATCCGGAGTTTCCCCTTGTGTTGCATGATGAGCGCGTATACGTGAGCCTGAAAGGGTTGGCCGTGGGGTACAACGGGCTCGCGCACCTCGTTTTCCGGGGCAACACGCTGGAGATCGAACACCGCGACATCCGCAATCAGCTGCTGCTGCGCGAGCAATGGGAGACCGAAGGGGGCTTGCTGCGCGGCAAGCGCATCGAGCGCGGAGTCACCGATCCGGACATCAAGACACCGGCCGACCTTGGCGTGGCGATCGGCCAGATCGGCGCGGGTGCGGCGTAACGAGCCGGCTCGAGCAGGCAACGGAGGACACGATGCGCGAGGCACTGATCGTCTGGGGCGGGTGGAGTGGTCACGAGCCCGAGCGCTGCGCGGGGATCGTCCGCGCGATGCTCGAGGAGGAGGGCTTCGAGGTCCACGTCGAGGACACGCTCGAAGCCTTCGCGCACCCGCGGGTCGCCGCGATGAGCCTGGTGGTGCCGATCGTCACCGCATCGAAGATCGAAAAGCACCAGCTCGAAAGCCTGTCGCAAGCGGTCCGCTCCGGTGTCGGGCTCGCCGGCTTTCACGGCGGCATGTGCGACGCCTTCCGGGAGGCGACCGAATACCAGTTCATGTGCGGCGGGCAGTGGGTCGCGCACCCGGGCAACATCATCGATTACCGGGTCAACATCCTGCGCCGCGACGACCCTGTCATGCAGGGCATCGAGGACTTCGACTATCGCTCCGAGCAGTACTACATGCACGTCGATCCGTCGAACGAGGTGCTCGCCACGACTACTTTTTCCGGCGCGCATGCGCCCTGGATCCAGGGTGTGGTGATGCCGGTGGTATGGAAGCGCCGGCACGGGGAAGGCCGCGTGTTCTACAGCTCACTGGGCCACGTCGCAGCCGAGTTCGACGTCCCGCAGATGCGGACGATCCTGCAGCGGGGCATGCTGTGGGCGGCCCGCTAGAAGCGCGTTTTCTGGGCGCTTCGCTCCGTCTGTCATTCCAGCGAACGCTCTGCGATGTCGCACGGACCAGCGAGCTCACCGGACTTCGGATCCAGCCGTAGGATCTCGCGGTAGCACTGCGCGAACCGAGCTTCGTCATCGATCGAGAAGACACCCGCGACATAGCGGTCCGGTCGCAGCAGCGCCAGCTTGTCGCGCAAGCTCTCGAGAATCGGCGCGAGGAGGTCGGTGCCGTCCACGACGCACAGGTAGTGCTCGCCGCGTGGCACGGGCCGCGAATCCATTGCACGCGGGCTGACGACGGCGATTCGTGTCGCGGCGAGGTGGTCCCACAGAGGATGCGACAGACGGCCGAGCACGCCGGTGTCCCGCGTTCCATATGCGATCAGCGCGAAGCCGGGGCCAATGAGCTGATCCAGCGGCCGCTCGCCCGCGCCGGCGGTCCTGACCATGGGCTGCGGCAACATCCGTCCGACTACCGCTCTCTCCGCGTGGCCGCGCGCCGGGACGATCAGGCCCCGTTTGTAGCGCGGCTTCGGCTTGAACTTCATCTGCAGGAAGTACTCGCGCAGGCCCGGGATCAAGCCCGAGACGGTGAAGAACCACGCGATCGCTGACGCTCGGATGCGTGTCCTGGGCGCCATCACGATGCCGAGGTTCATCGCCAAGCGGATGAGCGACCATGCGTGGTCGCGCCGCTCGGCCTCGTAGGAGTCCAGCGCACCCTCGCCCATGCGGCCTTGCACGGCGGCCGCCAGCTTCCAGCCGAGGTTGTGAGCGTCGCGGATGCCGCTGTTCATCCCTTGCCCGGCATACGGCGGAGTGAGGTGCGCGGCGTCACCGGCCAGGAAGACCCGTCCGATGCGCCAGCGTTGTGCAACACGAGCTTGGAAGGTGTACACCGTCTTGCGAACGATGTGGATCGGCCGGCCGTGCTGAAACGGGCCGACGAGCTCGCGAATCCTGTCGGCTTGCAGCATCTTGTCGTCGCGCTCGTCGGGGCGCAGGAGGAATTCGAAGCGGCGCGTGCCATGTGGGCCGGGCAGATTCACGACGGGGCGCGCCGGGTCGCAGTACACGCGCGTATGCCAGAAGGTGTCGCCGTCATCCTCGGTGTCGACCACCAGCCATCTCGACTCGAAGCTCGATCCACGAAGCTCCACTCCGCAGATCTTGCGGACGAGACTGCGGGCACCATCGCAGCCGACGACATAGCTGGCGCGGATTTCAAGTGCGTCTGCGCCAGCGTCAGCGACCCTTGCCGTGACCTGCTGCGCGTCCTGGGTCAGGCTCTCCAACGTGTGGCCGAACAGCACGCGGACCGAAGCGAAGCGCGCCAGCCCTTCGCGCAGCGTCGCTTCCAGCAAGGGCTGGCGGAAGGCGTTGCGCCTGGGGAAGCCGTACTCGGCGGTCGAGGGCTGCACCTTCCCGAAGCAGCGCCCGCCCGGCTTGGTGAAGTAGTGAACGCCGTAGCCCCGGACCACGTTCTGCAACACCTGCTCGTGCAGCCCGATCGCCTGCATCGTGCGCAACGACTCGTCATCGATGGACACGGCCCTCGGCTCCGTGACGGTCGAAGGGTTTCGCTCGATGAGGATCGTGGGAACCTGTTGCTGGCCCAGCAGGTTCGCCAGAGTGAGCCCCGTTGGGCCGGCGCCGACCACCAGAACGGAGGTTGTGAGGGCTTCGCGTGCAGGCAGAGGGAATTCTCCAGGATGATGCGGGACTTCGCCACGCGCCGGCCGGATTCGATTTGCGGACAAGCGTCCCGGCTTCCGGACCACAGGCGCTGCATCAGCCGGCGATTGTATCGGCAGCCTTGGGGAACTGCAGTGGCGGCGAGCCCGGCGGAACCTGCATTCGCTTCCCGCTGCGTCGAGCCTGCCGCGAGTGGTCTGCCACGTCCGAATCTCTTATCCTTGGTGGAGTGCGGGCCACGAGCCGAAGCGGTTACGCCGTCGTGCCGACCAGGAGACTCCTTGCGCGAGTTGGACGAGATCCTGCGGCCAGAGGCGCTCCCGGAGCCATGGCCGAGATCGGACGATGGAGGCAGGACATGATCATCCAACCGAATGTCGTTGCCGCAGCCAAGCGGCGCCAGCCACCGGAAGCCGCTACACCGGAATCCCGGCCCACTGGTGTGGCCGGAGCCATCTTGCCGAAGGCGATCGTGACGGCGGGCCCAACGCCGGCGAGCGACGCCGCACTCGCCAAACGAGCGGCCAACCTCACATTCGCCGGCGCAAAGCCGACCACCACCGAGCTCGAACGCCTGATCGGCACGAACGACCTGGTCGACGAGTTCTATCTGCAGCGCGCGCTCGTCGCGGCTGCGCCGGTGATGCGCATCACGCTGCGCGATGCGGCGGGCCGCGAGCGAGGGTGGGCCACGGGCTTCATGGTCTCACCGCGCCTGCTGCTCACGAACTGGCACGTCTTCCCAAACGTGGCGGAGACGAGCAATGCGATCGCCGAGGCGCACTACGTGCTGGACATCGCCGGGAATCCCGCACCGTCCTACCGTTTCGCGATCCGCGGCGATCTGTTCTACATCTCCGACCAGCAACTGGATTTCTCGCTGGTCGCCGTGGATCCGGTCGCTCAAGACGGCAACACCCGGCTCAGCCAGTTCGGCTATCACCGCTTGATCGCCGAGCCGAACAAGATCCGTGAAGGCGAGGCGATGACCCTGATCCAGCACCCCGGCGGGGAGCGGCGGCAATTGTCGATACGCGAGAACGAGCTGGTCAAGATCCTCGACCAGTTCCTCTGGTATCGGAGCGACACGGCGCCCGGCTCCTCGGGCGCGCCCGCGTTCAACGATTCGTTCCAGGTCGTTGCCCTGCATCACTCCGGTGTGGCACGCGAGGATGGGGCGGGCGGCTATTTGCTCCGCGACGGAACCCGGGTCGCTTCGCTCGACGGCATCGATGACAGCCGAGTCGATTGGGTGGCGAACGAAGGACTGCGCGTGAGCGTGCTGTGCGCCTTCCTGCGCAGCAAGCTCGATCCGACCAACGCGTTCGCGCAGGAGCTGCAGCAAGCGATGCAAGGAGGCGACATCATGTCGAGCGCTCTCGCGGGGAACATCGTACAGCCGTCGACTCCGGGTCCCGGGAGTGCCGTATCGTCCACGCAAACCCCCAACACGCTTACGATCCCTTTGCAGTTGCAGATTTCCGTCGCGGCGCAGGGCATCGTGCCGCTGGCGCAGACTCTCCCGAGCGCGGCTGGCAGTCTCGCCCAGCCGGGCGCATCCGCCGGGATGGAGGCGCTGCGCTACCCCATCGTGGATCGCGATTACAGCACGCGTACCGGCTATGACGACGGCTTTCTGGGTATCGCGGCTCCGCTTCCCAAGGTTACAAGCATGGCGATCGTCTCGCGGATGGCCGACGGCGGTCACGAGATTCCCTACGAGCACTTCACCGTCGTGGTGAACAAGGCACGCCGGATGCCCCTGTTCACGGCATCCAATCTGGACTACTCGGCGTCGAAACGCCGGCCCGAACCGGGTGACTATAGCCGCAAAGGCCTGACCGGGCTGGGTCCCAACGATCAGGAGAAGTGGCTTACCGATCCCCGGATCCCACAGCAGGACCAGCTTCCCGATGTGTTCTACACCAAGGACGCCGGCAGCTTCGACAAGGGTCACGTCGTTCGAAGAGAAGACGTCTCCTGGGGCGATTCGCGCGAGCAGATCGTGCGCGCAAATGGCGATACGTTCCATGTGACCAACTGCACCCCGCAGGTGCTCGGATTCAACCGCTCCGAAAGCGGTAAGGACAACTGGGGAGACCTGGAGAACGAGATCCAGAAGCAGGCGAAAACCGAGAGGCTGAGCATCCTCTCCGGTCCGATCCTCGCGGCCGCCGACAAGCTCTTCGAAGGAAGAGATGATTTCGGCCCGGTCAAGATCCAGATCCCGCGCGAGTTCTGGAAGCTCGTCCTGGCCAACGAGAGCGGCAAACTCGCGGCCTATGCGTTTGTCCTCAAGCAGGACCTGACCAATGTTCCGGAGGAGTTTCGCGTGACCGCGACCTGGAAGCCGTATCTGGTCACGGTGGCGGCGCTGGAGGCGCGCTTGACGGGATTCAGCTTTGGCCGGCAGATCCACACTGCGGATCGAGCGGCACACGGCGGCGCTGCGCTCGCGGCTGCGATCGGCGCAGGGGTTCATTCGGATGCGGCCAACACGGCGCGCTCCGGCGCCGGACCCAGAGCGGGCGGCTCTGGAAAGGACGAGACTTGAGGGCGCCATCGTGAAAACGAAACGGCCGGGGCGGCGCTGCGGGCGCGGCAAAGCCGCTTCGTCCGCCGCGACTCTCTGTGCGCGCGTGGGTCACGTTCCCCGCCCCTTGTGGATGCCCGGCCGCACAAGAGTGCATGAGGTATGCTTCGGCACGGGAGGCCGGTAGCGGCCCGCAGATCCCGGGCTCGCACCAGCGCAATAACGAATCCGAGCTATCGTGGTCGCGAAAGCCAAGGACCGTCACACCGCAAGCGGGCGGCTGCGCATCGGCGACGATTGGAATGCCATCACCATCATCGCCCTGTCGCAGAGCAACCCGTTGAAAGCGGTGGCCGAGTTCGTCGAGAACAGCATCGACGCGCGTGCGCGCAACGTGTTCATCGTGCGCGGCAAGGAGCACGGCGAGGCGTATCTGTCCGTCACCGATGACGGCGAAGGCGTCCCGCGGGATGAGGACGGGGCGCCCAACTTTCGCTATGTCGCCACCCATATCGGCGATTCGTTGAAGCGCCGGCTCAAGGCGCAGGGCGCCACCGGCATTCAGGGTGAGTTCGGCATCGGGCTGCTTTCGTTCTGGACCGTGGGCGAAGAGCTCACCATGGCATCCACGGGCACCGACGGACGCCTGTACCAGATGCGCATGCGCAAGGGCAACCCTGGGTATACCGTCACCGCGCGGGCGGCGCTGGTGGCGCGCGCGGGGACCGAGCTCAAGATCAAGCCGCTGCTCCCGGGCATTCGACAAATGAGTGGCGAGAAACTGCAGTGGTACCTCGCCTCGGAGTTGCGCGACCGCATCCGCCAATCCGGGGTCAACGTCGAGATCACCGACCGCCAGGCACGCAAGAGGTACAAGGTCGAGCCACGCCGCTTCGGCGGCCGTCTGCTCCACGACCTGCGGCCGGCGGGTACTTCGCTCGGAGAGATCTATCTCGAGCTGTATCTTGCCGAGCCGGCGCCCGACAACTTCGTCGGCCTGTACCGATCGGGGACACGCGTGCTCGCCAACTTGACCGAGCTCGACGCGTTCCAGCGGCTGCCTTGGACCACGGGATACCTGCAGGGGATCATCGACGCGCCCTTCCTCAACCTCACGCCCGGGACGCGCACCGGCGTGATTCAGGACGAGGCCTTCGGTGTGCTGCTCGACGCCCTGGCGCCGGTGGAAACCCAATTGACGGAGCTCGTCGAGGAGCAGCGGCGTGCCGAGGAAGAGCAGGCCAGCCGAGAGCTGCTACGCGCGATCCAGCGCGCATTCCAGGAGGCGCTGCTCGCATTACCCGCCGAGGAGTACGACTGGTACGACATCCAGGGCCGGGGCGGCCGCGCGCGAGGCGGAGTCGGTCCCGCCGGCCTGCCCGTCGAGACCGCTGCCGAGGCCGAAGCGGAGGAGGAGCCCGCGCAGAAGCAGTTCTTCGGTTTCGCCGGACCGCTGTTTAGCGTGCGGGTATCCCCCGCATCCTGTGTGGTGCCGGTCGATGGCACGCGCACGCTGCGAGCGCTTGCGCGAGACAGGTCGCGGCGTGTCGTCGAGGAGGGCGTGTCGTTCCGCTGGGCCATCCTCGAAGGCGGCGGCCGGCTCGACGGCGCGGAAGGAGAGATCGTCGAGTTCCACGCGTCGGCGGAGCCCGGACTCACGCGGGTGCGGGTGGCCGCGACGCAAGGTCAGGTGACGTGCGAGGCCGAGGGCACGATCACGGTGACGCAGTCGCTGCTGACGGAACGCGAGCCGGCCGCGAACCGGCAGGGACTGCCCGACTACACGTTCGAGCGCGCGGCGGGCGAGCTATGGCGCTCCCGCTACGATCCCGAACGCAACGTCATCGTCATCAATAATGGGCATCGTGACTTTGTGTACGCCGCGCGCAGCCGGGCGCTGAAGCTGCGCTACATCGTGCGCCTGTTTGCCAAGGAGCTGGTGCTGCGCAACTTCCCCGGGCAGCCGCCGGCGGAACTGCTCGAGCGGATGGTCGAGCTGTCGCTGTATACCGAGGAGCATCTGCGGTAGGTTCGGTCGGGTGAGCGGGGCGCGGGCGCGTCGCCGCGCGGACTGCGGATCCTCGTGGCCGGTTCGCATGGCGTGTTGAGCCTCCCTCAGCGGTGTGCTACGGTTAGAAGTCACATGAGCCACGCGCGTACACTGCGCCTCTACGTCGACCGCCTCGATCCGAAGGCGGGGCTTGCCGTTACGCCTGCCTCGGCGAACCGGGTGGTCTACGTGCGGGACGGCAGCGTCACGATTCGGGGTGCGGGTCAAACAGCTACGCTTGCCGCGAACAGCGCTTGGCACAGCGCGGACGCTTGCGAGGTATCTGCGGGCAATACCGGCGCGACCGTCCTGCGCTGGGAGGTCGTGCCTGTGGGTGCGCCCTCGGGACAGGCGCAGGGCACAGACTCGAAGCTGCTGCTGTCGGAGGCGGTGGAGCTTGCCGACCCCGGGGGATACCTCATGCGCTGCGACCGGGTCGACTTCCCGCTCGGCGGTGTCGCGTACACGCATACGCATCGCGGGCCCGGCATTCGCTGCTTGCTGTCGGGCGAGATCCGCATCGAGGTGAAGGGCGCGACGCACACCGTCATGCCCGACGAAGCGTGGTTCGAGGCGGGCCCGGATCCCGTACTCGCATTCGCGTCGGAGCGTGCGTTGACGAGCTTCGTGCGCGTGATGATCCTGCCGCTCGAGCTGAAGGGGAAGCCCTCGATCCGCTACGTCAGGCCCGAAGACCAGGACAAGCCAAAGACGCAGAAGTACCAGGTGTTCTGCGACGAGTTCATCGCCCTCTAGCAGGGGTCAGGCCTGCATAATTGCATTATTGGGGTCTATTGGGGTCAGGCCTGCATATCTGTATGATCCACGCGGCTGTGAAGGAGTCGAGAGCAGATGGAGGCTTGCCGACCGCTGTCCAATCCCGTTCGCGCGCGGGCGCAGGACGACGACAAATATACAAATATACAGGCCTGACCCCAGTGTGCTACGGGCCGCGGGTCGGATCGGGCTCGTCCAGAAAGAGCTGCACCTCGCGGAACAGCTGGATGCGGTTCTTCTCCATGACGATCGTATGCGTCCCCTCTCTGATCTCCACCTTGCGCTTGTAGGGAGCGCTGGTGAGCGCCGCGAACAATTCCTGTGCCATGTAGGCGGGCGTGTCGGCATCCCATTCGGCAAGTGCGAGCAACGTCGGTGCCCTGATCGCTGCGGCATCGTAGTAAGGCTTGCCGGCGGCCCAGTATTCGCGTAGGTCCTGGAGGACGCCGTTGGGCGCGCGCAACTGTGCCGACTCGCCGGCTCCCGCGGCAGGATCGGTGGACCAAGTGGCAGCCGCCCAGGTGTCGAACCAGCCGGGCGGCACCAAGTCGCTCTGCTTCGACTCGGGTACGCCGTTCAGCCAGCGCTTCTTCGCTTGGTCCTTGGTCACCGTACGGTAAGCGCCGAGGGCACCCTGCAGAGCAGCGGGGAGTGGCGTTTTACGCAGCCACACCGGCGCATACAGCACCAGGCGACGGACCTTCTCGGGGTTGCGGGCGCTGTAGGCGCCCATGATGCTCGTTCCCCAGGACCAGCCGAGCAGATTGATGCGCTTGACGCCACGTCGCGCGAGGATATGCTCCACTGCGGCACCGACATCGCGCACGGCCACGTCGGTGGTGACGATCGGTGCATTCTCGGCCGGCGGCCGGTCCATCTCGGGCGGCCGGGTCGAGCGCCCGTAACCACGCAGGTCGACGAGGTACACATCCCAGCCGCGGGCTGCGATGTAGTCCATCCAGGACAACCCGTCGAGCTGGAGGTCGAAGGCGGTCTCGGACGGATAGGTCGCACCGTGCACATAGAGCAGGATGCGCTGCTCCGTAAACTGCTCCAGCATGCGCGGACGCTTGTTGCGCACGAACAGGTGGATGTTGGGCGTATCGGAAGCGATCATTGCGTCTTCGGTGACGAGCGCATCCACCCCATGGTGCAACCCATCGTCACCCGGCTGCTCGGCGCAATGGACGGACGCTTGCGCTCCAGGCGCGCTGGGCAGTGCCGCAGCCGCGCCCAGCAAACTCAGCGTCTGCAGAGCTTTTCTGCGTTCCATGTCTCCTCCTGGTGCGGGTGACGCACAGCGTATCGCATTGGACGACGCTCCGTCAGGATGCGTCCCCGATGGTCTCCGACCCGCAACTCTCGATTATCCCCACTGTCGCGATCCCTCGCGGGCAGGAGGATCGATCGCGGGATTGCTTCAGATCGTCCGACGGTGATTATGCAATTATACAGGCCTGACCCCATAGGTGGAGGGCGGCCAACGGCGCGCGGAAGACGAGCTACACTGCCTACCCGCCGGCATCGGTCCGGCATGCGGAGGGATCAGATCATGACCGAGCGGCGACGACGCCGCATTGCGACGGCCTTTTCCAACCAGAGTTTCCTCGCCAGCAAGGACGCGCGCGTGCTGCGCATCCTCGCGGAGTACCTCGAGCCGAAGAGCCGCTTCGAACGGCTGCGCGTCGACGATACCATCGTCTTCATGGGCTCCGCGCGCCTGAAATCTCGCGAGCAGGCGGAGGCGGCGCTGCGCGCGGCGGAGGCGGGTGATGGGGATCTGGAGCGGGCGCGAAGGGAATTGCAGATGTCGAGTTTCTACGAGGACGCTCGCCTGCTGGCCTTTCGGCTCACGGAATGGTCCAAGGCGCTGGATCCGAGGGAGCGCCGCTTCGTGGTATGCACCGGTGGCGGCCCGGGGATCATGGAAGCGGCGAACCGCGGCGCCGCCGAAGCGCGCGGCATGAACGTGGGCCTCACGATCTCGATCCCGGTGGAGGAGTTCGACAATCCGTACGTCACGCGGGAGCTCGCGTTTCACTTCCATTATTTTTTCATGCGCAAGTTCTGGTTCGCGTATCTGGCGAAAGCGGTGATCGTGTTCCCCGGCGGCTTCGGCACGCTCGACGAGCTGTTCGAGCTGCTGACCCTGGTGCAAACACGCAAGATGACCAAGCCGATGCCGATCGTGCTGTTCGGGACCGAGTACTGGCGACAAGTGGTCGACTTCGACGCGCTCGTGCGCCACGGGACCATCGACGCGCGCGACGTGGAGCTGGTGCACCGGACCGATTCGGTGGACGATGCCTACGACTGGATCGTGACCCGACTCCGCGAGCATGCGCTCGACCAGCCCGGCCCCATGCTATAGCCGGCGCGGAGTGCGCAGCCACCGCAAGTCCCCAACCGGACGGTCACGCCCGTCCGAGCGTCGATGAAGCAAACCGAGCACGCGGCGCCGGAGCCTCGGCCGGTCACGCATCGCGCCATCCTGGCGATCGCCGTGCCGATCATGATCTCCGGCGTCTCCACCCCGCTGCTGGGCGTCGTGGACACCGGCGTGGTGGGCCAGACGCCAGACCCGGCTTACATCGGCGCGGTGGCGCTGGGCGCCCTCGTGTTCAACTTCGTGTTCTGGGCCTTCGGCTTCCTGCGCATGGGGACGACGGGCCTCACCGCCCAGGCATCGGGTGCCGGTGATCCGGCGGAAATCCGCGCGAGCCTAGGACGGGCGGTGCTGATCGCCGTCGTGGTGGGCATCGGGCTCGTTGCGCTCCAGTGGCCGATCCGCGAGCTCGCGTTTGCGCTGATCCAAGGCAGTCCCAAGGTCCAGGGACTGGCGTGCGACTACTACGACATCCGCATTTGGGCCGCACCCGCGACGTTGACCAACTACGCGGTGCTCGGATGGTTCATCGGATTGGCGCGGGCTCGCGTCGCGCTGCTGCTGCAGCTCGTGCTCAACCTCACCAACATGGCGCTGGACGCGTTCTTCGTGCTGAGCCTGGATATGGGCGTGAAGGGCGTGGCGCTGGGGACGGTCTGCGCCGAGGTCGTGGCGGCCGCCGTGGGGCTCGCCCTCGCCACGCAGCACTTGCGCGGTTTCGCCGGCGGCTGGGACTTCGCACGACTCATGGCCGCCGACCGCATCCGGCGCACCATCGCCGTCAATCGCGACATCATGATCCGCTCGCTTGCCCTGATCGTCGCCTTCGCCTGGTTCACGACTCAGGGTGCGCGCCAGGGCGACGCGGTCCTGGCGGCGAATGCCGTGCTGATGCAGTTCATCACCGTCGCGGCGTACTTTCTCGACGGGTTGGCTTTCTCCGCCGAAGCGCTGGTCGGCAAGGCGGTGGGGGCCTCTCACCGGGCAGGGCTTTCCGCGGCGGCGCGCATGACCACGTGGTGGGCGGCAGCCATTGCGCTATTGGCTTCCGTCATCTTCGCACTTCTCGGCCCTGCCATCGTCGACATGCTCACCGTCGATCCGGCCGTGCGTGCCATCGCACACGACAATCTCCCTTGGGTGGTCGGCGCACCGCTGGCAGCCGTCTGGGCGTTCCAGCTCGACGGCATCTTCATCGGTGCGACCCGCACGGCACAGATGAGAAATGCCATGTTGATGTCGCTGTTGATCTTCCTCTGCGCCTGGTGGATCCTCAGCCCGCTCGGAAACAGCGGGCTGTGGGCGGCGCTCTACGTGCTCTACGGAGCGCGCACCGTCACGCTCCTCTATTACTTTCCGGCCTTGGTCCGCTCGGTGCCGGCGTGACCGCACAGGCCCCAGGCATAAGCGCGTGCGGCAGCCGGGGACCGCCGTCCCGCGGCGGATGCAACCCGGCCGAGCGCCGGCGCAACACACAGTGACGCTCCGCACCGGCGAGGTTGCGGGGGCTCGTCTGCGAGCCGGATCGCCGTCGTGATAGATTGTGCTCATGTGCGGTGTGCCCCATGCGTTGGCGGGGCGCGCCGGATTCCGTATGGGAGCGTAGATGCCGCAGTCGATCCGTGTTCTCCTGGCCAAGGTCGGGCTCGATGGCCACGATCGCGGCGTGAAAGTCGTCGCCCGCACCCTGCGCGATGCCGGGATGGACGTGATCTACACGGGGCTGCACCGGACCCCGGAGGAGGTGGTGAACGCCGCGATCCAGGAGGACGTCGACATCCTGGGCATCAGCCTGCTGTCAGGCGCGCACATGACCTTGTGTCCCCGCATCATGGAGCTGCTGCGGGAGCAGGGCGTGGACGACATGATCGTGGTGGCCGGCGGGGTCATGCCCGACGAGGACGTCGCGGCTCTCAAGCAGATCGGAATCCGGGAGATCCTGCTGCAGGACACCCCGCCGCGCGAGATCGTCGACACGTTGCGGCGGCTCGTGGACGAGCGCGGACCGCGCTGATCGACGGAGCGGAAAGCGGCATGATGAACATGGAATGCTGGGCGTTTCCGCCGCGCTATGACGCGGCCTATCGGCCGCAGCCCACCGCCCGCTACTGGTTTCCGGTGCGCGAGACGATGCCTGCCGCCGACCGCGAACGGGCGATCCTGGAGCGGCTTCAGGAAGTGTGCCGCTACGCCTACGCTCGTTCCGCCTTCTACCGCAAGAAGTGGGACGAAGCCGGGTTCCATCCGTCGCAGCTGCGCTCGCTCGAAGACTTCGAAGACAAGGTGCCGGTGATCACCAAGCGGGACCTGCGCGAGTCGCAGGCGAAGGCGCCCCCGTTCGGCGAGTATCTGTGCGTCCCGGCAGCCGAGATCTTCCATATCCACGGCACATCGGGCACGACGGGGCGGCCGACCGCATTCGCGATCAGCCGCGGCGACTGGCACGCGATCGGCAATGCGCATGCCCGGGTGATGTGGGGCATGGGGATCCGTCCTACCGACACGATCTTCCTAGCGGCGATCTTCAGCCTGTATCTCGGAAGCTGGGGCGCGCTTGCGGGCACGGAGCGGCTGGGTGCGACGGCGTTTCCCTTCGGCGCCGGCGCGTCCGGGATGAGCGCCCGCGCGGTGAGCTGGATGGCTCAGATCCGGCCCACGGTGTTCTACGGCACGCCGACCTACGCGCTGCACCTGGCGGAGGTCGCGCAGCACGAGGGCCTGAATGCGCGCGAGTTCGGCCTGCAGCGGCTCGTGTTCTCGGGGGAGCCGGGCGCCTCCATCCCCTCGGTCATCGAGAAGCTCGCTGCGGCTTACGGAGCGAGAGTGTTCGATGCAGGATCGATGGCCGAGATGACGCCCTGGATGAACGCCGCGGGCAGCGTGGAAAGCTCGCCCGGGATGCTGCTGTGGCAGGACATCGTGTACACCGAGGTCTGCGATCCGAAGACGTTCCGCCGGGTCGCATACGGATCGCGCGGCACGCCGGTGTACACGCACCTGGAGCGCACGTCGCAACCGATGATCCGCCTCGTGTCGGGAGATCTGGCGCTATGGGAAAACGGCCCGAACCCTTGCGGCCGCACCTATCCGCGCTTGCCGCTCGGAGTGTTCGGCCGCATCGACGACATGTTCACGATCCGCGGCGAGAACGTGTATCCGAGCGAGATCGATGCAGTGCTGAACGAGATCCCGGACTACGGCGGCGAGCACCGCATCTGCATCACGCGGGAGGGGGCGATGGACGAGCTGATCCTGCGCGTGGAGCCGACCGCAGCCGTGCTGGCCGACCCCGCCCGCACGCAGCAGTTCAGGGCTGAGGTTGCCCGACGGATGCTCAAGACGCTCGCGGTCCGTGCCGTGATCGAGGTCGTGGCCCCACAGACTTTTCCACGGACGGACTTCAAAGCGCGGCGCGTGATCGACGACCGGGAGATCTTCCGCGAGCTGAATCGAAAGCTGCAGGAGCGCTGAGCATTGGCGGCGCCGGTTCCATCCATGGAGTTGCTCGCGCGCATGCGCCGCGGAGACCGGGTCGCGCTGGGACGCCTGATCTCGCGCGCGGAGACGGGGCTCGAGGAAGCGCGCGCAGTCTTGTCAGAGGTCTACCGGACGGCCGGGCGCGCCCATGTCGTCGGCATTACGGGCGTTCCGGGCAGCGGAAAATCCACGCTCGTCGGCAAGCTCGTGGAGCGCATCCGCGCGGACGGCCGCCGGGTCGCCGTCATCGCAATCGATCCCTCCAGCCCTTATTCCGGAGGCGCGATCCTGGGCGATCGCATCCGCATGACTGATCTCGCCCTGGATCCCGGCGTGTTCATCCGCAGCATGGCGACCCGCGGCTCGACCGGCGGACTTGCCCGTGCGGCGCTGGCGGCGGCCGATCTGCTCGACGCGAGCGGCTTTGACCTGATCGTCATCGAGACTGTCGGCGTGGGTCAGGACGAAGTGGAGATCGCGCGCGCCTCGCACACGACGATCGTGGTCTCCGCGCCCGGACTCGGTGACGATGTCCAGGCGCTCAAGGCCGGGATGCTGGAGATCGCGGACATCCACGTGGTCAGCAAATGCGACCGCGCCGACGCGAACCGAACGCTGGCCGACTTGAAGTCGATGCTCGCGCTCGCGGCTTCGCTCGCGGAAGCGCCGCTGTGGCAGGTGCCTGTCGTGGCGACTAGCTCGCAGACCGGGCAAGGCATCGGCGAGCTTGCCGCGACGGTCGACCAACATCGGTCGGTGCAGCAGTCGACGGCGCTCGGCGAGGTGCGGCAGCGCCATATCGCAGAATATCGGGCGCTCAAGACCGCGGAAGACCTGCTGCGCAGCCGGTTCGCCGCGTCCGGCAATGTGCATCTGGCGGCTTTGGTGGAACGCATCTCGCGCCGGGAGATCGATCCTCTCGCCGCGGCCGAAGCTTTGTTGAACACGACCGCCTTCTGAGGTGGACCATGAATGCACCGAAAGAAGCTCAGGCACCGCTCCCGCTCGGGGAACAGCTCGAGCTGTGGGAGCGCAACGAGCTCGCGTCGTTTCTGAACAAGCAGCGCGAGCGGCAGGCACAGTTCTACACGTTGGGCGGGTTTCCCGTGAAGCGCGTGTACACCGCGCTCGACCTGGAATCGAGCCTGCCGGGGGACCTCGGCCTGCCCGGACAGTACCCGTTCACGCGCGGCCCCTATCCCACTATGTATCGCAGCCGCCTGTGGACCATGCGCCAGATCGCCGGCTTCGGCACGGGCGAGGACACCAACAAGCGCTTCAAGTACCTGATCGCCCAAGGCCAGACCGGCTTGTCCACCGACTTCGACATGCCCACCTTGATGGGCTACGACTCCGATCATCCGATGAGCCAAGGCGAGGTCGGCCGCGAAGGCGTCGCGGTGGACACGCTTGCGGACATGGAGGCGTTGTTCGAAGGCATCGACCTGGAGGCGATCTCCGTGTCGATGACGATCAACCCGACCGCCTGGATCCTGCTCGCGATGTACATCGTGCTCGCGCAAGAGCGCGGCAACGATCTCAACCGGCTATCCGGCACCATTCAGGCCGACATCCTCAAGGAGTACATGGCGCAGAAGGAGTACATCTTCCCCATCGCCCCGTCGGTGCGGATCGTGCGCGACTGCATCACTTACTGCGCCCGGAACATGAAGCGCTATAACCCGATCAATATCTCGGGCTATCACATCAGCGAGGCCGGCGCCTCCCCGCTGCACGAAGCGGCATTCACGCTGGCGAACTGCGTGACCTACGTCGAGGAGGTGCTCAAGACCGGCATGCACGTGGACGAGTTCGCGCCGCGGCTGGCATTCTATTTCGTGTGCCAAGCCGATTTCTTCGAGGAGATCGCGAAGTTCCGCGCGGCGCGCCGCGTGTACGCGAAGCTCATGAAGGAGCGCTTCGGCGCCAGGAATCCCGAATCCATGCGGCTGCGCTTCCACTGCCAGACCGCCGCCGCCTCGCTCACCAAGCCGCAACCCAAGGTGAACATCATCCGCACCACGGTGCAGGCGCTGGCGGCGGTGCTGGGCGGAGCGCAGAGCCTGCACACCAACGGCATGGACGAAGCGTTCGCCATCCCCACCGAGGAGGCGATGAAGATCGCCCTGCGCACCCAGCAGGTGATTGCGGACGAGACCAACGTGGCGAACGTGATCGACCCGCTGGGGGGCTCGTATTACGTGGAGAGCCTGACCGCGGAGTTCGAGCGCGGGATCTTCGCCATCCTGGACGAGGTCGACAAAGGCGGCGGCACCGTGAAGCTCATCGAGGAGGGATGGTTCCAACAGCGCATCGCGGACTTCGCGTATCAGACCGCATTGCGCAAGCAAAGCGGGGAGAAGCCGGTCATCGGCGTGAACAAATACGTGGACCGGGAAGAGGACGCAGCGATCGAGACCCACCCGTACGACCCGACGACCGAAGCGCGCCAGATCGAACGGCTCAACCGCGTGCGGCGAACGCGCGACAATGCTAAGGTGGGTGCGTTGCTGGAGAAGCTGGTCGAGGTCGCAGCGGACGGCACGCAGAACATCATGCCGGTCACGATCGAGCTGGTGCGCGCGGGCGCCTCGATGGGCGACATCGTCGAGAAGCTGAAGACCCTGTGGGGCACCTACCGTGAGACGCCGGTCTTCTGAGGCGCAGGTGACTCGACTCTCCTAGCCCTGGAGCTCTCGCCAAGTGATCGTGCTGCCCTACCTACAGTATGTACCGCGCATCGCCCCGGACACGACGGCCGATCGCTGGTCTGCGGTGATCGGACGTGCCGAGCTCGCCGCCGGCTGCTATCTCGGACCGCTCGCCACGTTGCGGGCCGACGGCGAGGTCATCCGAGTCGGACCGGGATGCTGGTTCGGGGAGGCGGCCACGGTGCATATCGCCGATACCGTCTTCTCCACGACGATCGGATCGCACGTGACGCTCGGCCGATACGGGCTTATCCATGCATGCGCGGTGGCCGATGACTGTGTCGTCGGCGAGCACGCGGTGGTGATGGATGGCGCGGAAGTAGGTGCCGGCGCAGTCATCGCCGCGGAGAGCGTCGTGCCGCCCGGGAAGAAGCTGGAAGGCGGTTGGCTCTATGCCGGAACGCCCGCGAGGCCGGTCGAGGCGATCTCGCGCGCGCGAGTCGAGGAACTGCACCGCGCGATCCGGAGTACCGCGGCGGGTGACGCCGGCTCCTGGAGCAGCGGCACCGAGGTCGTGCGCGCGAAGAACCGTGTGGCCGCTGCACGACATGCGCCAGGTTCCGGACTCTCCGGCGTGGACGCGGAGGGCGCTTATGTCGCTCCGTCCGCATGCGCGGCGGGGAAGGTGGAGTTGGCGCCACATTCGAGTATTTGGTTTGGTGTGGAGATCGACGCCGGCGGCGCGCTGGTCCAGCTCGGCCAGGCCAGCAACATCCAGGACAACTCGCGCCTGGTTCTGGCGCCCGGCGAGAGAGTTCGCATCGGCCGCCGCGTCACCGTGGGTCACAACGTGCGCATGCACGCCTGCGACATCGAGGACGAAGCGATCATCGGGATGGGCTCCATCATCGGCAAGGGCACCGTGGTGAGAGCCGGGGCCTGCGTAGGGGCCGGAGCGGTCGTCGAACCGGGTACCGAGGTCGCCGCAGGCTACATCTGGTCGGGACAGCCGGCGCGCGAGGCCAGGCCGCTGTCGGCGCAGAACCGGGCCTTGTTTGCGGTGGGCGTCGATATCTACATCGGGTACGCGCGGAACTACCGGCTTGCCCAGAAGGCGGGCGGAGCGATCTGACCGGTATCGGCCTCCACGGATGCTCCGACGCCGCAGGACTGACGGAGATTTTCGGTCCGTGGAGACGGCGAAGAGCTAAAGCACCGCGAGCTGGCTGTTGCGAACGTCGGTGACCAGCATGCAGCCCGGCGCGTGGGTGATGCAGAACTCGGGGCGGCTCTGCGCGATGACTGCCTGCGGCGTGACGCCGCAAGCCCAGAACAGCGGCAGCTCGTCGGGTCCGACGGGCACCGCATCTCCGTAGTCCGGGCGCGCGAGATCGCGGATGCCGATCGCCTCGGGAAAGCCGAGGTGCACCGGCGCGCCGTGGACCGCCGGGAAGCGCGTGGTGATCTGGATCGCGCGGATCGCATCGGCCGGCTTGAACGGGCGCATCGACACGACGAGGGGGCCGTGGAACGGACCCGCGGGGAGCGTAGGAATGCTCGTCCGGTACATCGAGACGTTGCATCCGCAGCGCAGGTTCCGCACCTCGAGCCCGTCCGCGATCAGCGCCTCCTCGAAAGAGAAAGAGCACCCGAGCACGAAGGTGACGAGGTCGTCGCGCCACAGGGCCGTGATGTCGGTCGGCTCGTCGACGAGCTCGCCGTTGAGGAATACACGGTAGCGAGGAACGTCGCTGCGGATATCGAGGTCGGTACCGAGGGCGGGAAGCCGCGGGTCGCCGGGCTCGGAGACCGCGAGCACGGGGCAGGGCTTGGGGTTGCGCTGGCAGAAGCGCAGAAAGTCGGCGGCGACCGAGGTAGGCAGGATGACGACGTTGCCCTGCGCGAAGCCGGGCGCCAGCCCGGACGTGTGGCGGGTGTGCTCGCCGGAACGGACCCGCACCCGAGCCGCGTGGCTCACCGTAAGTTCGGTCAGATCGCGCTTCATCGCAGCGCACCCCGTCTGGTTTTCGATGAGCACGCTACGCCCGCAGCCCGCCACTGTCAAACCATCGGCGCGTGTCTCGGCGGGGTTGACGCCGGCATGCCGACATCGCGGCGAGCGCCCAGAGACGACGGCTCGCGTCATCGCGCATCTCCCGCGGTCGAGACGCCGCGTGCCTCTACGCCGGGATCTTCTCCAGCTCCCCCACTCTCACACCCAGCAGCCGCACGCGCCGGTCGAGCTTGAGCCGCGCCAGGCACTCGAACGCGGCTTTCCGGATCGTCTGCTCCGAGTTCGTCGCTTCAGGCAGCGTCTTCTCGCGGGTGTGGGTCTCGAAATCGGCGAAGCGCACCTTGATCCCGACCGTGCGGCCGCGGTAGCTGTCTTCCTGCAGGCCCTGCGCGACATCGTGCGAGAGACGGACGAGCGCTCTTGCGATCGTCTGCCAGTCGTCGATGTCCTGCTGGAACGTGCGCTCGCGGCTGTGCTGCTTCGGCTCCCAGTGCGTGATCAGCGGGCGGTCGTCGATGCCATGGGCGGCCTCGTACAGGAACTGGCCATGGGCCGGTCCGAAGCGTTCGATCAGCAGGTCCAGCGGCTGCGCGGCGAGCTCGCCGATGGTGCGGATGCCCATGGCCGCCAGCCGCTCTTCGGTCTTGGGTCCGATGCCCGGCACCTTGCGCACGCCGAGCGGCCAGATCTGCGTCTCCAGGTCTTCGTCGCCGATCACCGTCAGCCCGTCCGGCTTGTGCAGGTCCGAGGCGATCTTGGCGAGGCGCTTGTTGGGCGCCACGCCGATGGAGCACGTCAGCCCCGTCTCGTCTCGCACGCGCTGCTTGATCTCGCGCGCGATCTCGTCGGCGGGACGCTCGCTGCCGGTCACGTCGAGATAGGCCTCGTCGATGCCCATGTCCTGCATCACCGGCGAGAAGCGGTGCAGGATCTCCTTGACCACGCGCGACATGCGGCTGTACTCGCGGTAGTCCACCGGCAAGAACACGCAATCGGGGCACAGCTTGAACGCCGTGCGCAAGGGCATCGCGGAATGCACGCCGAACTTCCTCGCTTCGTAGGAAGCGGTGGCGACCACGCCGCGCTGAGTCGGGTCGCCGCGGCCGCCGATCACCAGAGGCTTGCCCTGGAGCTCGGGACGGCGCAACACTTCCACCGCCGCGAAGAAGGCGTCCATGTCTACATGCAGGACGTGACGCTGCGCGCTCATGCTGCAAGCGTAAAGCGCGCGGCTGGACGCCGCAACGGGCGCGGCCTGGGTCGGCTGCGTGTCGAGCACTCCGAGCCTTGCCGCTCGCTCAGGCCGCCGCTTGCGATGGCTCCGCGACCGGCAGCGTGAAATAGAATGTCGCGCCCTTGCCGATCTGAGCATCCGCCCAGACGTGACCCCCATGGCGGTAGACCACGCGCTGGACGATCGCCAGCCCCACACCGGTGCCTTCGTACTCTTCAGCCGGATGCAGGCGCTGAAAGACGCCGAACAGCTTGTTGGCATAGCGCATGTCGAAGCCTACGCCGTTGTCGCGCACGAAATAGCGCTGCTCGCCGCCCTGCGTGCAGCCGGCGACCTCGACCCGTGCGTGTTCTCGGGCGCGCGTGTACTTGAGCGCGTTCGACAGCAGGTTCAGGAACGCCTGCTTGAGCAGCGCGGGGTCGCCGTGGCAGTCGGGCAGATCGCCGATGACGATTTCCACCTGACGGTCCTTCTGCTCCGCTTGCAACTCCTCCACGCACAGCCGCACGAGCCGGCTCGTGTCGACGGTCCGCTTGTTCAGGGGCCGGCGGCCCAGCCGCGAGAACTCCAGCAGGTTGTCTACCAGCTCACCCATCAGCTTCACGCTCTTCAAGACCCGATCCAGGTGGTCCTGGGCTTTGGGAGGGATCTGAGATGCACACTCCTCCAGGACGATGCGCGCGAACCCGTCGATCGCGCGCAGCGGGGTGCGCAGGTCGTGGGAGACCGTGTAGCTGAACGCCTCGAGCTCCCGGTTCGCCGCTTCCAGCTCGGCCGTACGTTGCACGACGCGCTGTTCCAGCTCGGCGTTCAGGCGCCGGATCTCCTCCTCCGACTCCTTGCGGTCGGTGGTGTCGGTGATCGATCCCGCCATGCGCACCGGTTTGCCAGCGGCATTGCGGACCGCACGCCCGCGAGCCCGGAACCAGCGGTACGCGCCCGATCTGGTCCTGGCCCGGTACTCCACGTCGTAGGGCTTTCCCTGCTCCAGATGTGCCCGCATCGCCGCGATGGTGGGTTCCTTGTCATCCGGGTGCAGCAACGATACGGAGGCCTGAACGGTGCTCTCCAGCTTTGCGTCGGTGTAGCCCAGCAGCTCGTTGAAGCGCGCCGAGTAATACACTTCCCCGGTGAGCAGGTCCCAGTCCCACAAGCCATCGTTGCTCCCGGTGACGGCCAGATCGAAGCGCTCTTCGCTGAGCTGCAGAGCGCGCTCGAAGGCTTCGGCGCGCCTGACCATCCGGCGCGAGACCAGGGTGCCGATCAGGATCAGGGTGGCTGCGAGCAGCAGCGTCGCGGACAGCAGGATGTACTTGGTCTTGCGGGAGACCTCCCCGAGCAGGTACGAGAACTCGTCCTCCAGCGGTCGCAGACGTGCGTCGATCCCGCGGGCCCGCTCCAGCAGCGCTTGCAGCGACCGCTCGTCCGCGTGCTGCATCTGGATCTGACGATGGATTTCCTCGCCGATGCGCTCCAATTCCGCGATGTACTCGTCCCCCTGGGCCCAGACGCCGATCACCCGATCGACGTAGCCCACCCGGCGAAAGTATCGAAACATCTTGATCACCCCCGGGACGTCGTCGGGGTGAGTGCGGCTCTGAAGCAGGCCCTGCGCGGCGATGGCGAGATCCGGGTGTGGTTTTTCTAGCTCGAGGCGCGCCTGCCGGTCTCCCAAGGGAATCGCCAGCGCTTCCCGGAAGCTGTCGTAGTCGGCCGGCGACCGCGTGCGCACATAGCGCTCCAGATCCGAGACCGACTCTTTTTGCGCCTTCGACCACAGGCTCTCCCCGCCCACATAGGCGCGGACCACCGAAAGGATCTCCATGCTCGCGGCGGCGATCAGCACGAGCAGCAGAACGATCGCGAGAAACGGGGAGACGATCAGCAGCCAGCGTCTGCTGCCCCGGATCCGGGCGGCCGTAGCGGCGGTCGCCGTCGGCGCCGGAGGGTCCACGCTGTGCACCACGTCGCGGCGGCTTTGTGCACTCATTCCAGAGTCGGGGTGCGCTCGCGTCCTGCAGGCGAGCGCTGTTTGTCTTCGGTCTCAGCCGGTGAGAGAAGCGACGGGTCGATTATACGCCCTCGCCTCACGCGCGCCGCCCGGCTTCCGCGCCGGCCCTGGATCCGCATCGCACTCCTGCCGCAGCCTGATCGCCTGACGAGCGCGCTCGGATGCGCATCCGACAACGGGCAGGCGGACGCGTGGGCCGGGTCTGCGGCGACGCGCCGCCGCTCGGCAAACCCACGGCCGTTGCGCTTCGGGGCGGACCTGCACGGATAGACAGCGTGGGGCACTTCGCCTCGAAGCCGGCCCGCAGGAGCAGGCCTGCACGCGAGGCGTATGATGATGCAACTTACACGCGGGCCCATGTCAGCAACGCCCAGAGCGCAGCCGGCTTCTCCGCACGCACGGCCTCAGCGGGCTGAATTCCACTCATTTGGCATGACACTGCTCGAGGCTTCACCTCGGTGCGCCGCCCCGGGCGTCACGACGACGTTGGCGACGGATCGGATGCAGTCTCTCGCGCTGCGCCGCGTAACGGCATCGCCATCCGGACGCGCCAGGACGCCCAATCTTACCGCTGAGCCGAGCGGCCGCAGCGCCTGCGATGCACGAAGATGACGATCCGCGCGAGCGCGAAGCCATCGATCGGCGCATTCACGGGCCTCACCGAGGCAGAGGCGGCGCGCCGCCTGTCGCAGCACGGATACAACGAGCTGCCTACAGCCAAGGCTCGGAGCATCCTTGCGATCGGCATAGCGGTGGTCCGCGAGCCGATCTTTCTGCTGCTGATCGCCTGCGGCGTGCTGTACCTGCTGCTCGGCGATGCCCGCGAAGCCTTCATGCTGCTCGGCTTCGTGTTCGTGGTCATCGCTCTGACGCTCATCCAGGAACGCAAGGCGGAGCGCGCGCTGGAGGCGCTGCGCCAGCTCTCGAGCCCGCGGGCGCTAGTGATCCGCGGAGGTGAGCAGAGGCGGATCCCCGGGCGCGAGGTTGTGCGCGACGACGTGATCGTCCTGGCGGAAGGCGATCGCGTTCCGGCCGACGCGGTAGTCCTCTCGTGCACCAGCCTTGCCGTGGACGAGTCGTTGCTGACCGGAGAGTCCGCATCGGTCGGCAAAGCACCGGCGCGGCAGCCGCTCACCGAGCCCGGCCGCCCGGGCGGAGAGGGCTCGCCCTTCGTCTTCTCCGGGACGTTGGTCGTTCAAGGCAGAGGGATCGCTCGCGTCCTGGCCACGGGCGCGGCGACCGAGATGGGCCGCATCGGCAGGGCCCTCGCCGGCCTCGAAGAGGAGCCCACCCGCACGCAGAGGGAGACGGCGACGGTGGTCAAGCGCGTCGCCTGGGTTGGGCTCGCGCTCGCGGCGGGCGTGGCGGTCGCCTACGGCACGACGCGCGCCGACTGGCTCAACGGGTTGCTGGTCGGGATCACGCTGGCGATGGCGATCCTGCCCGAAGAGCTGCCGGTGGTGCTCACCGTGTTTCTCGCGCTCGGCGCGTGGCGCATCGCGAAGCGCCAGGTCCTGACCCGTCGCGTGCCGGCCGTGGAGATGCTCGGTGCGACGACTGTTCTGTGCGTGGACAAGACGGGAACGCTCACGCAAAACCGCATGGCGCTCGCCCGCCTGTGTGCCGCCGGCAATGTGTACGAAGTCGATCGCGGTGACGCGGAGCTTCCGGAAGACTTCCACGAGCTGGTCGAGTTCAGCGTGCTGGCCAGTCACCGCGATCCGTTCGACCCGATGGAGAAGGCCATTCGCGAGGCCGGGCTCGCGCTGCTCGCGAGAACGGAGCATCTGCACGAAGATTGGGTGCTCGTCGAGGAGTACCCGCTGTCGCCGGAGCTGCTCGCCATGTCGCGAGTGTGGCGCTCACCGGACTCGCAGCATTATGTGGTCGCCGCCAAAGGTGCGCCGGAAGCGATCGTGGATCTGTGCCACCTCGCACCGAGCGATGCCGAGGCGGTGCGCAGAGACGTCGACCAACTGGCCGCGGAAGGCTTGCGAGTGCTCGGCATCGCCAGGGCGGGGTTCCGCCGCACGGAGCTGCCCGCGATCCAGCATGACTTCGAATTCGAATTCCTGGGCCTGATGGGCCTGGCGGATCCGCTGCGGCCGGCGGTGCCCGGCGCGATCGAGCAGAGCCGGCAGGCCGGCATCCGGGTGGTGATGATCACCGGAGACTACCCGCAGACCGCGCTCGCCATCGCGCGGGAGATCCGCTTGTCGAGCGATGGCGGCGTCATCACGGGCGCGGAGCTGGACGCGCTCGATGATGGCCAGTTGCGAGAGCGCCTGCGGGAGGCGAACGTCTTCTGCCGCGTCGTGCCCGAGCAGAAGCTGCGGTTGGTCAACGCGCTCAAGGCGGATGCGGAGGTGGTCGCGATGACCGGGGACGGCGTGAACGACGCGCCGGCGCTCAAAGCCGCGCACATCGGCATCGCGATGGGCAGCCGCGGCACCGACGTGGCACGTGAGGCCGCCGCGCTCGTGCTGCTCGACGACGACTTCTCTTCCATCCTGGAAGCGGTGAAGCTCGGTCGCAGGATCTCCGACAACCTGCGCAAAGCGATCGCATTCGTGGTCTCGGCCCACGTGCCGATCGTGGGCTTGTCGATTCTCCCCGTTGCGCTGGGCTGGCCGCTGATCCTGATGCCGGTGCACATCCTGTTCCTGCAGCTGATCATCGACCCCGCCTGCTCGCTGGTGTTCGAGGCGGAACCGGCCGAAGCGGACATCATGCGGCGTCCGCCGCGCCCGGCGAAGGCATCGCTGTTCGAGCCCGCGTTGCTGTTGCGCAGTGCGGTCCAGGGCGTGGCGCTGCTCGCGATCCTGCTCGGCCTGTTCGCCGTCGACCTGCACCTGGCCCACGGCGCAGAGCATGCGCGCACGCTCACCTTCGCCTCGCTGATCCTCGCCAGCCTCGGGCTGATCCTCGCCAATCGCTCCTGGTCTCGCTCCATCCTGGACGCCTTCCGCGTCCGGAACGTCGCGCTGTGGTGGGTGGTCGGCGGCGCGCTGGCCTTTCTCGCCTTGGCGCTCGAGATCGGCTTTCTGCGGCAAGCGTTCCGCTTCGCGCAGCTGCGCGGCAACGATCTGATCGTGCCGATGCTCGTCGGCGCCTGCAGCTTTTTCGTGTTTCGAGCGATCGACTTTCTGGCGCCGCGCCGGGAGACTGCCGAGAGCCGGTAGGGCGCCGTCAGTCGCCGCGCTCGAGCGGGACCGTGAGGAAGAACGCGAAGCCGGCGATCTTCGCCGCGGCCTCCTCCGACGGCAGCACGACCATGTTGAACGCGATGCGACGATAGAGGAACGCCACGCCCGGTATGGGCGCGAAGAACGGTTGACCCTCGTTGTAGCTGCGGCTTTGCCCGTAGGCGAGGGCGCCGCCGATTTTCCAGGAGGGGGAGAGGCTGTAATAGGCGCCCAGGGCCACGTACTTCGCCCACTCGCGGTTGGAGTCGTAATAGAAGCTGGCATCGCCAAAGAGCGCCCAGTTCGGGGAGGGCCGCGCGAACACATACCGCAGGCCCAAGCCTGGGTTGACTTCGTTGTATCCCGCACTGCGGTTCGTGTGGAAAGACAGGCCGAAGATGTTCAGCCCAAGGTCGGCTTCGCGCTGTGCCGCCGCGTGGCTCTCATCGGCCGAGAGCTCCTCGGCGTGGAGCACCTGGCTGCAAATGGCGATCAGTGCAACGACCGCCAGGGACTTGAGCGTCGGGGACCTGGGGACAGCGCGAGCGTGCATTTCGAACACCATGACCCCGAAGCGACATCCGGTTGGCCCGGCTCGGGATCCAGGGAACGCCAATCGGGCTACAGCACGTGGGGACGGGCTACATCGATCGCGACGAGTCCAACCCGAGCATCCTGCGGAGGGCCGCCAAGGTAGAATTCTAAGCGCGCGCCGCCGTGTTCGTGCCTGGCCTGGGCATCGAGGAAACACGCGGCGCTGGATCGGACACGAGCTCGGCAAGGGGAGTGCGATCGCGCCCAGCCGGAAAGACAGGCGATCGGCAGCGAAACGCCACGTGAGGGAGAAGCCAAGATGGCGATCATCGGTATCGATCTGGGGACCTCCAACTCGGCAGCCGCCGTGCTGCGTGGAGGTCGGCCGGTCATCATTCCCAGCGCCGAAGGCGTGAGCCTGGGCGGGAAGGCGTTCCCGAGCTATGTGGCGATCACGGCGGACGGACAGCTCATCGTAGGCGAGCCCGCGCGGCGTCAGGCCGTGGCGAACCCGGAAGGCACCGCCACCGCCTTCAAGCGGCGCATGGGCAAGCGCGAGGTGTTGCGCCTGCGCGAGCGCGAGTTCACACCCGAGCAGCTGTCGGCCTTCCTGCTGCAGAAGATCAAGCGCGACGCCGAGGCCTTTCTCGGTGAGCCGGTCAGCAAGGCCGTGGTCACCGTGCCCGCGTACTTCGACGACAACCAGCGCAGCGCGACCAAGGACGCCTGCCGGATCGCCGGACTGGAAGTCGCCCGACTGGTCAACGAGCCTACCGCCGCGGCGCTGGCGTATGGCCTGGACCGGCTGGGGCAGGAGCTGCGCATCGTGGTGATCGATCTCGGCGGTGGCACGCTGGATGTGACCATCATGGAGTTCGGCAAAGGCGTGTTCGAAGTGAAGTCGACCAGCGGAGACACGCAGCTCGGCGGCACCGACATGAACCAGCGCATCTTCGAGCATTTGGCCGAGCGATTCCAGTCGGACACGGGGATCGACCTGCGCGGCGACCGCAAGGCCGCGGCCCGCCTGCTAGAGGCGGCCGAGACGGCCAAGATCGAGCTGACCACGAGCGTCACCACCCACATCAGCCTGCCTTATATCAGCGCCGATGCGCGCGGCGCGCGCCATCTCGAGATGGACCTGACACGCACCGAGCTGGAGCGCATCGTGCGCCCGGTCATCGACCGGTGTCGCGCACCGGTGCAGCAGGCGCTGCATGACGCCGGCGTGGAGCCGAAGGACATCGATCGCATCGTGTTCGTCGGCGGGCCCACGCGCATGCCGGTGGTCCGCACTTACTTCGAGGACCTGCTCGGACGCAAAGCGGAGATGGGGGTGGATCCGATGGAGTGCGTGGCGAGCGGCGCCGCGATCCAGGCCGGCGTGCTTGCGGGCGAAGTGGGCGGCATCGTGCTGGTGGATGTCACGCCGCTCACGCTGGGTGTGGAGACGCTCGGGGGCATCGCCACCGCGCTGATCGCGCGCAACACACCGATACCGATCAAGCGCACCGAGCTGTTCACCACCGCCGCCGACATGCAGACGAGCGTGACGGTCCATGTGTTCCAGGGCGAGCGGCCGATGGCGAGCGACAACGTGAGCCTCGGCGAGTTCACGTTGACGGGGCTGCCGCCGGCGCCGCGCGGAGTGCCCAAGATCGAGGTCACCTTCGACATCGACTCGAATGGCATTCTGGATGTGTCCGCACGCGATACGGCGAGCGGCAAGTCGCAGTCGATCCGCATCTCCGGCTCCACGCGGCTGCCGGAGGAAGACAAGCGCCGCATGGTCCAGGAGGCGGAACGCTACGCGGAGGAGGACAAGAAGCGCCGCGATCAAGCGGAGAAGCTCAACGCCGCCGACTCGCTCTGTTACGAAGCCGAGAAGATGCTCGCCGAGTTCGGCGACAAGCTCACCGCGGATCTCAAGTCGAGAGTGGAAGCGGCGATGCGGGAGGTGCGGGAGGCATTGTCGCGCAGGGACGCCCAGCTTGCCGACCAGCGCGGCGAGACGCTCAAGAAGGTGTTGAAGGAGGCGGGCGCGGTGATCTACGCGCAGTCCCCGCAGGCGCCCAAGGCGGGCCCGTACGCGCATACGAGCTGGCCCGGGCCTGGGCCCAAGCCCGACGTGGAGGCCTCTGGCGGCGAGGCGCGGCCGAGCGGCGCGGGACCGCGCGGCAAGGTCGTCGATGCCGAGTACACGGAGAAGAAGTGAGCGGCGGCCGCGCTCCCGTCCATGGCCACCGAGACAGCGCAGCGCGACTATTACGAAGTCTTGGGTATCCCGCGCGATGCCGACGCGAAGACGATCAAGGACGTCTTTCGCAAGCTGGCGCTGCAATACCACCCGGACCGCAATCGCGAGCCCGGCGCGGAGGAGCGGTTCAAGGAGATCGCGCAGGCGTACGCGGTGCTGTCGGATCCCAAGAAGCGCGCCGAATACGATGCGCGCGGCTTCGAGGGGGTCGCCGGGTTCACCCCTGAGGACCTGTTCGGCGGCATCGACTTCCAGGACCTGTTTCGCGATCTCGGCTTAGGCTTCGGGCTCGGCGGGGTCGATCCGTTCGAGCGCTTCTTCGGCCGCCGGCGCGGGCCGCGGCAGGGCGCAAACATCGAGGTCGAGCTTCCCGTCACGCTCGAGCGCGTCGCTGCCGGCGGGGAGGAAACGGTTCGCATCGTGCGGCCCGACGCTTGTGCATCATGCCGGGGTTCGGGCAGCGCCGACAACGCGCCGCCGCGGCGCTGCCCGTCCTGCAACGGGACCGGACAGCATGTGCTCAAGCGCCACGAAGGCGAAGTCCTGTTGCAGCAGATCACGACGTGCAGTGCATGTCAGGGGAAAGGCACGGTGATCGACAAGCCCTGCCCGCAATGCGGCGGCACCGGCCAGACGGAACGCGAGGAGCAGCTCAGCGTGCGCATTCCGGTGGGGGCCGAAGAGGGGATGGCGCTGCGGATTCCGGGCAAGGGGTTCCCGGCTGCGGAGGGCGGCGGCACCCCCGGCGACCTGTTCGTGATCGTGCGCACCGCTGCCGATCCACGCTTCGAGCGAGCCGGTGCGGATCTGTGGCGCGTGGAGCGGATCTCGGTGCTCGGTGCGGTGCTGGGCACGGTGCTGGAAGTTCCCACGCTGAACGGCGTGGCATCGGTGCGCGTGCCGGCCGGCACGCAGCCCGACGCCGTGATCCGGTTGCGCGGCAAAGGGCTCCCCGAATTCGGTGCGCGCCGGCGTGGGGATCTGTATTTGCGCATCCACGTCTCCATCCCGGAGAAGCTGACGCGCGAGGAGCGCAGTCTATACGAGCGGTTGCGCGACCTCGGTGCGGACCGGCGGCAGTGACCCGTCCACTAGCTGCCTGATCGCGCCGGTGCGCTTCCCAGCAACGCTTCGAAGCCGGAGCGTCGCTGGGTTGCAGGAACGATCGGCTCAGTCGAGCTTGATGGTGCGGCGCTTGGCCTTGTGGACCTTGGGCAAGGTCAGCTCGAGCACGCCGTCCTTGAGGGCGGCGGCGGCCTTTTCGGTGTCGATCGAAGCGGGCAAGCTGACGGTGCGCGAGAAGCTGCCTCGCGACATCTCGTAGCGGAAGTACTCGCCCTTTTCTTCCTTCGTCTCGCGGCTGGTCTTGCCTTCGATGGTCACCGCGTCCTCGGTAAGGGACACGCTGAGATCCTTCTTCTCCACGCCGGGGATCTCTGCACGCACCAGGATGTCTTCGTCGCGGTCGACGACATCCACCTTGGGCATCCAGCCCTCCAGGGCGGCCGCCTCACGCAGCAGCGGGCGTTCCCAGCGAAGCGGCTGCATCCATCCGCGCGGGAATGCAGCTTCGCGGAAGCGGTCCATGAACTGCTCCATCTCGTCCCAGGGCGAGAGCGCCCGGGAGGGTTTCGCAGGCTTCTGCTCCTTGGATACCACGACTTCGGTTTTTCCGGCTTCGGTCTTTGGCTCGGTTGCCATGTTTGCTCTCCTGAGTGAAATGCTCGGCGGACGGGCGAGGGTAAAGTCGGCCCCTCCGCCGAACGAACCCGTTCTCACGATCCGCGCGTCGACATGACGAAACTAGGCGCACGTAGCTCTTTATGCCTACAATCGGGACGGCAGACCGCTTGATTATCCACGCCTCGGATACGGCGCCATTGACCAGGATCAAATCCCCGGGTGCGCACCGACAGTATCTTCTTGCCTGTGTTCAGCTACGAGGTGAGAACCATGGCAACGGTCCAGAGCGGCAAGGTGGTGCTACATCGAGGGCGAGAGGCGCCGGAGATCCTCAAGGAGGAGACGGAGGAGCTCGCAGAGCAACCTGAAGAGCGAGTGCCGACTGCCGAGCGGCAGCAGATGGTGGCGGTGGCGGCGTATTATCGCGCGGAAAAGCGGAACTTCGAGCCCGGACACGAGCTGGAAGACTGGCTCGCAGCCGAAGCGGAGTTGGAAGCGCAGCGCATCTCGACCTGAACCCGGGTCGGACGCGCCGGCCGCCTGCGGTCAGCGTCGCGTGCGGCGGTGCCGGGGTGCGCAGCTCAGAGCGGTGAGGCGCTCTGGCGTGTGCGCAGATCCTCCATGTCATGGCACTTGCGCGAAGAACTGTACTCAAGGGCGCCGGTCTGCTGCTTGCCGCAGCGGGGGGCGCGCTCGCCTGGCGCGTCGCGAGCCAGCATGTCTTTACTCCCGCTCGGGGTCCCGCCTACGCACCGTGGGAAGCCTGGAACGGTGATCCGGGCGAAGGCCCTGTGCGGCTGGTGCGCGCGGCGATCCTCGCGGCCAACCCGCACAACACGCAGCCGTGGCTGTTTCACGTCACGCAATCTCACATCGACGTGTACGCCGACACGCGTCGCAGGATCGGCACCATCGACCCTTACCTGCGGGAGATGTATATCGGCGTGGGGTGCGCGCTCGAGAACCTGCTGATCGCCGCCGAAGCCGGCGGCTACCGACCCAGCGTGGTGCTCACGCCGGACGCGTCCAACCCGGCGCATGCCGCGAGCATCGAGCTCGTCGCCGCGACGCCCGCACCTTCCGAGCTGTACCGGGCGATCCCGATGCGGCACACCAACCGCGGTCGTTACGACACGGATCGGCCCATCCCGCCCGAGTTGCTCAGACGACTCGCGGCGCTCAGCGACGACAGTCCCGAGGTCAGAATCTTCTGGTTCAGCGACCCCGCTTCCCGCTCCCGCCTCGGCAACCTCATCGTAGAGGCGGCGCAGGCCATCGTGGCCGACAAGCAGCAGGCAGGCGACAGCGCCAAGTGGTTCCGGGGCGACTGGGCGGCGATCGAGAGCCATCGCGATGGCATCACGCTCGACGCGCAAAGCCTGCCGCCGCTCGTCAATGCCATCGCAAAGGTCCTTCCCGAGCCCGCACAGGAAACCGCCGACCGGATGTGGCTCCAAGCAACGCGGGAGACCCATGTCGGAACCGCAGGCGCGTTCGGCATCCTGGCGGTACGCGACCGAGACAGCACGGCGCAGCGCATCACCGCCGGACGATCGTGGGAGAGAATGCACCTATGGGCCACGACGCAGGGGCTTGCGATGCAGCCGCTGAACCAGCTTCCCGAGCGCGCCGACCGCGAACGCCAGCTCGCGAGCGAGCCGCGCTTCGGCAACGCCCTCAGAGACCTGATCGGCGATCCGGGTTGGCAGGCGCTGATGCCGTTCCGCGTCGGGTATCCCAAGAGCGTCGCGCTGCCGAGCCCGCGCCGAGACGTGCGCTCCGTGCTGCTCTGACCACGACCGTGGGGTCAGGCCTGTATAATTGCATATCCGTCCGGCGACCTCGCCGGACTACGCGCTCATGACGATCGCCTAACCGCGAGGCGCGTATTCAGCGAGCAACAGCCGGGCTAATTCCCCGGTGCGACGACGATATCGCCGTCGGCCAGGGGACCGGTTCCGTACGCCACCCGATTCCCGCTGCCGTCCAGGATGAGGAAGCCCACGATGTCCGGCGTGTCCTTGGAGCTGAGCTTGCCGTTGTCGGCCAAGGTGAGCCAGTAGCGGCAGCCCTGTACCCCAGCAGCTTCACAGCGACCGTTCAGATAGGCGGTCGGCGTGTGCTTGCCCACACTGGTGACTTGGTCGACCGTGATGGACTTCACCACACCCTGCACGAGAGAGTCCGACATGTCGATCTTGAGCGCGAAGCCCCCGGCGGGATAGCCCGGAGGCGCGCACTTGACGTCGATGTCGATGGCGAACACGCCTTGGTGTTGAGCGTCTACCCGACGGGTGAGCTTGACCACCCCTTTGCCTTGGGTCGCGGATTTGTTGCACACCTGCAGCGTCGGAATCTGCGCTTGCTGCGCCGGCGCAGGGGACGCGGCAACGAGGACGCCAGCGCCGAGGACGACCGCGGCGAGCGTGGAGCCATGCCAACCGGACTTGCTGAGCATATGCACCTCCAGGGGTCGAACGATGAAGAGTCCGCCCGCATGCCGTGCCAGGGCGCACGCGCGGGCTGCCGGATAGCATGCACGGCCGCGCGCACACTGTAAACCTTACGAAAGTTTTATATCCGACTTTCGGGGGTCAGGCCTGTATAAGTGCATATCGGTTCGGCCGGTTCCGATCCCCCGAAGTCGGGTTGGGTCGATGGTAGAGTCGCTCGCGGCCTACTTTGTATGTCCGATCGTCGTCGGAGGTAGACAGCAGCGGGCGGGGCGCGTACGTATGCTTGTTCGCCGCTTCGACTAGATCACTCGCTCGTTGCCGCCGTCCACCGGAATCTGGGCGCCCGTCGTCTTGGCGAAGAGCGGACCACACATCTCGGCGGCGAGCTCGGCCACGTCATGGCTCGTCACTTCTGTGCGCAATACGTTGCTGCGCTTGTATTCCTCGACGCTCACCCCGTAGTGCGCGGCGCGTGCTTGCAGCACGTCGGCAGTCCAGAGCGCGGTGTCGAACACCTGGTTGGGATGCAACACGTTGACCCGGATGCCCTCCGCGCCCCACTCCAGCGCGGCGACGCGCGCGAGCTGGTTCAGCCCGGCTTTGGATGCCGAGTAAGCCGCTGCCCCAGGACCCGGGGCCGGGACGTTCTTGGAACCGATGATCACGACGCGACCCTTACGCGGTGCGAGCTGCAACAGGGTGTGGCCCTCGCGCAGCAGGACGACGTTCGCGTCCAGGTTGACCTCCATCACCTTGCGCCACTGGTCGAGGCCGAGCTCGACGATCTTCGCTCCGCCGGGGAACACGCCCGCGTTGAGCACCAGCATGTCGAGCCCTCCGAAAGCGCGTACCCCGGCTTCGAGCGCGCTCGTGACTTCGTCCTCCGCGGTGACATCGCACGGGATGCCCAAGAAATCGTCGCGCGCGTAGAGCTCACGGATCCCCGCATTCACGTCCAGACCGATCACCGCCGCTCCGCGCGCGAGAAGCGCATCGACGCACGCCTTCCCGATGCCCGAGGCGGCGCCGGTGACCAGCGCGACCTCCCCGGCGAAGACGGGCGGCTTCGCGCCCTTGCGCAGCTTCGCCTGCTCGAGGTCCCAGTACTCGACATCGAAGATGTCCCTGGCCGGGAGCGCACGATAACCGCCGAGCAGCTGCGCGCGCTCGATCACGTCCATGGTGTGAACGTACAGATCGGACACGATCCCCGCTTCCTTGGCCGAGCGGCCCAAGGCACACATGCCCAGGTCGCGATCCAGCACGACACGTGGCGCGGGATCGAGCATGGTCTTCTTCTCTTTTGCGCCCGGCGCATGCGCGTCGAAATAGCTGCGATAGTGGCGCACGTATGCGGCCACGTCTCGTCCGACCATGGGCAGCCGCTTGGTCCGGATCGCGTGGTCGGGCGTTGCCGGCCCCTGTGCGATCTCCGCGATGTCGGGCCGGCGAGTGAAGGAGAGGCTGCGCGGGTCGGTATGGCAGCGCATGACCATCGGAAAACCAGACGCGGCCGAGATTTCGCGCCGCAGGGTCGCGAGCTCGCCTCGCAGCGCCTGCGCCTGCGCTGCACCGCTGGGGACGGGGAACTCCCAGGCGCGGCGCCGAGCGAGATAGTCCTCGGCCATCTGCACCAGCTCGATCATGCGATCGTAGGATTCGCGCGCCGATGCGCCGAACGAAAACATGCCGTGATTCATGAGGACCATGCCGATGGTCTTGGGCCCGGCCTGAGCGGGAAAGCGCACCGCGCACAGCCGGGCGAGGTCGAACCCCGGCATGATGTAGGGGATGACGACGACCCGCTCGCCGTACAGCTCGCGAATGCGCGCCTCTCCGTCGGCCGTGTTGGTGATGGAAAGGACCGCGTCCGCGTGCGTGTGATCGACGTACTTGTGCGGGAGCACGGCGTGCAGGATCGTCTCCACCGACGGCGAGGGCGCCGACGCACGCGTCATGTGCGTAACGAGCTCGTTCACCATCTGCGGATCGCTCAACGCTTCGAGCTGCGCGAGGCGGCGCAAATGCGTCAGGCGCACGGGCGAGAAACCCGCTTCCTCGATCACTTCGAGATCCCAGCCGCTGCCCTTGACGTACAGGATCTCTTCTTCCTCCCCGACCAGATCGCGGCTGCGGATCTTGACCGATGTGTTGCCCCCGCCGTGCAGGACGAGAGACTTGTCCCGGCCGAGCAGCCGCGACGAATAGACCCTCAGCCCCAGATCGCCCTGGAACCGGGCCGCTTCCGCGTCGTTCCACAGATTCTTCATCCGCCACTCCTCGGACATGCCGCGGCCTACGGTCCGCGCTCCATGTGCGTCGATCGAGGCGCTCCGTCGTGCACGCCGATCGCAATTATACTGGCGGCGGCGGAGGAGCCATCTCGATCGACGGCCGACTCGTCGAGTGGAAGGGCAGGGAGGCGGCCCATGCCTGTGCGGATCGACTCGGACGGCGAGTGAGGCCACCCGTTCAACTGCGGGCTCGAAATGGGCCTGCATCGTCGCCCCGATTCCCGATGCATAACCGGCGCAAGCTCACACCAGGCCGCGCGACGCAGCGCAAACCGAGTCGACTGGCTGCAGCCGGCGGTGCCCAGCACGTTTGCAACCTTCGGCGATCCCGCGCCGGAACGCCGATGCTCACGCTGCTGCTCGCCGCCGCCGTGTTGCTGGGCAGCTGCGCCCGCGGCCCCGGTCGAGTGGCGCCGGTGGCCCCCCCGACCGGGATGGTATCGAAGTTCTCTTCGGTGTCTCCCGGAAGCGCGTATCCCCCCGGCTGGCGCGAGCTTACTTTTTCGCGTTTTCGCAAGGCGACGCACTACACGATGGTCGACGATTGCGGCACGACGGTCGTGGAGGCGACCACCGACGGCGGATCATCGGGGCTGGTGCATCTGCTGGACATCGACCCGCGCAAGTACCCGGTGCTGACGTGGCGCTGGGAAGTTCTCGCGCTGATCCCTGGGGCAGACAACACGCGGGCGGACGCGGAGGACGCACCGGCTCGCGTGGACATCTCCTTCGCCGGCGACACGAAGAAGCTGTCGGTCCAAGACCGGGTGTTCTTCACCCTCGTCAAGGCCTTGGCCGGTCTGGACATGCCCTACGCGACGCTCGAGTACATCTGGGGCAACGGCGCTCCCCGCGAGACAGTCGTCATCAACACCTGGACATCACGCATCCGGATGATCCTGGTGGAAAGCGGAGCCGACCGCACCGGGGCATGGGTGACCGAGAGGCGCAACGTGTACGACGACTATCGGCGAGTGTTCGGCGAAGA
>DATJVI010000085.1:0-4467 GCA_035501875.1 Burkholderiales bacterium | reverse complement strand
CCGAAAACGTAGCTCGTCAACGGGCAGACTCGGAGCGATGGCAGCCACGACGGTAGCGAAGTCCCGGTCGATCTCGGTGGTCGACTACCGGTGCAGCGTTGGACCCGCCGAGCGGCCCTACGCCGAGGTGCACGGCAACTTCTCCCTTTCCTACGTGCGAAAAGGCAGCTTCGGCTACCGCACGCGCGGCGAGGCGTTCGAGCTGGTGGCAGGGTCGGTGTTGGTCGGCCATCCCGGCGACGAATACATGTGCACGCACGACCACGCGTGCGGCGACGAATGCCTGTCCTTTCAGCCGGCGCCCGAGCTAGCCGAGTCGATCGCTCATCGTAGCGCGAGCCGGCAGCGGGGGATCTGGCGCATCGGTTGTGTGCCGCCGTTACCCGAGCTGATGGTGCTCGCCGAGCTCGCACAGGCCGCCGTCGAGGGCAGAAGCGACATCGGCCTCGACGAAGCGGGGATGTTGTTTGCGGCCCGGTTCGCCGAGGTCGTGTCGGGGCGCGAGCGCGCATCTTCGGGAATCGGGGCGCCGGAAGCGCTGGCACGCGATCGCCGTCGAGCGGTGGAGGCGGCGCTATGGATCAACGCGCATTCGCACGAGTCGATCGATCTGGATCGTGCCGCGCAAGAAGCGGGCTTGAGTCCGTTTCACTTCCTGCGCCTGTTCGCGAAAGTGCTCGGCGTCACGCCGCACCAATACCTGGTCCGCTCCCGGTTGCGCCACGCAGCGCGCTTGCTCGCCGACGACGCGCGCTCGATCACCGACATCGCGTTCGATGTCGGATTCGGCGACCTGTCCAACTTCGTGCGCACGTTCCATCGGGCGGCCGGGGTTTCGCCTCGAAGCTTCCGGCAGGCCGGCAAGGGTGATCGCAAGATCTTCCAAGAGCGGCTGCCGGCGCTCCCACTAGGATGACCGCCTTACACAGGAGGTCATCATGTACGATCACGTCGGGTTGAAGGTGAAAGATCTCGCGGCGAGCGTGCGCTTCTACGGCGGCGCGCTGTCCGCACTCGGTCATGTGCTCTGCTCCCGCGATGCCTCGACCGCGAGCTTCGGTCCGCCGGGCGAGCCCGCGCTGTGGCTGTACGCCAGCGCGAGCGGGGGCGGCCAGGCGGGCCCGGGGGTGCACGTGGCTTTGCGCGCCGCAGACCGCGGCGCAGTGGACCGGTTCTACGCGGGCGGGCGCGAGGCAGGCGGCCGCGATAACGGCCCTCCCGGATTGCGTGCCGACTACAGCCCTACTTACTACGCCGCGTTCCTGCTCGACCCGGACGGCAACAACATCGAAGCGGTTTGCATGCGGTAGCGCCGCGTTGTGCAGTGCGCGCCGCGCATCCTGACGGCTTGCGGAGAAGTCAGCGGACTTGCGCCGTTTTCTCCGCCTGCCACGCCTCGCAACGCGTCATCGCAGCCGGGGTGAACTCGGCCTGCGGCTGGTTGCCGCCGATGACGAACATCAGGACGTGCTCCCGGTCGGGCTCGTCGTAGGTCACGTTCATGAACCGCCGCGCGACCCCGACCGGAAACGAGATGACGTCGAGCGGTTCGAGGTCGACGTGTTCCATCGCCGGGCCCTCGTTCCACTCGCAGCGCCAGCGGCCGGTCATCGCGATGAAGGTCTCGTTCGTGTCGTGGTTGTGCATCAGCGGACCTTTCCCGGGGAGCGCGCGGCAGTAGCCGAGGTTGAAACCTTCCGCGATAGGGATCGCCGCCATGTTGGAGGCATGATCTCCGACCGGCGAGGTGACCGCCTCGGTCGCCCGCTCCTGGGGTGGCTGGAAGCCGATGACGTTGTACAACGTCCGGCGGCATTCGGGTACGTCGCTGTCCGGCAAGCCGCCGTCCGACCCCCGCAGGTCCTTGAAGCGCGCCACGCGCTTCAGCATCTCGTCGCGCGTCCACACGCGCACCTCTCGCCAGTCGCTCATGCTTGCTCCCGTCGTCGCTCGGCATGCCGCCGCCGTCCTTTTTAGGCCCGGGGGGTGGCGCTGTCAAGCGGACAGCCGCTTCGACTGCACGGTGCATTGAGCAATCGCCCGCCGGCTGTTAATCTGCGCTCGTCGGAGCAATGCGCGTCCCGCGCAGCGAGCTGCGCGCGGGCATCCGCGCACGGAAAAGACCGGCGAGAAGCCGGAACCCGGATCGTTCGGACCAGGAGGAGGGCACATGGAGGCTGCCAGACGCAGGTGGTTGTCCCGGGCGGCGATGTTCGCCGCGGTCGTCGTGGTGGGGATCGCCGGAGTCGTCCCTGTCGCATACGCCAAGGAGCCGATCAAGATCGGCATCGGCATCGCGCAGACCGGGACGTTGGGTGCCGGTGGGAGGGCAGCGCTGCTCGCGCTGCGCATGTGGGTCGAGGACGTCAACGCGCGCGGCGGTCTGCTCGGCCGCCCGGTGGAGCTCATCGTCTACGACGACCAGTCGAATCCCGCAACCACGCCCGGCATCTACACCAAGCTCCTCGACGTCGACAAGGTCGATCTGATCATCGCGCCGTACGGCACGGTTCCCACCGCACCGATCATGCCGCTTGCGAAGGAGCGCGGCCTGCTGTTGATGGGCAACTTCTCGTTCCAGGTGAACCACAAGGTCCACCACGATATGTACTTCAACAACTCGCCGTGGAACGACGCCGGGAGCTGGTCCGACGGGTTCTTCGCGCTGGGGCAGAAAGCCGGTGCGAAGACGGTGGCATTCCTCGTCGCCGATCAGGAGTTCGCGCAGAACCTGGCGAACGGCGCGAGAGCGATCGCAGACAAGCTCGGTCTGAAGACGGTCTACGACCAGAACTTCCCGCCCAACACCGTGGACTTCTCGTCCATGATCCGCGCCATCCGGGCCGCGAAGCCCGACATCGTGTTCGTGATGTCCTACCCGAACGATTCTGTTGCGATCGTGCGCGCGGTGAACGAAATCGGCGTGGGCGACTCGGTGAAGCTGTTCGGCGGGGGCATGGTGGGGCTGCAGTTCACGCCGATCATGGAGTCGCTCGGCTCGATGCTGAACGGGATCGTGAACTACAACACCTACGTGCCGGAGAAGACGATGGAGTTCCCCGGCGTCAAGGAGTTCCTCTCGCGCTACGCAGCCAAGGCGGCCGAGGCCAAGGTGGACCCGCTCGGCTACTACCTGCCGCCGTTCAATTACGCGATCGGGCAGATGCTCGAGCAGGCGATCACGGCGACCAAGAGCCTGGACCACAAGAAGCTCGCGGACTACCTGCGCACGCACGAGATGAAGACCATCGTGGGGCCGATCCGCTTCGGCAAAGACGGCGAGTGGGCGACACCGCGCGTGGTGATGATCCAGTTCCGCGGCATCGTGGACAAGAACGTCGAGCAGTTCCGCCAGCCGGGCAAGCAGGTCATCCTGGAGCCGGCCCAATACAAGACCGGCGAGCTGGTGGAGCCGTTCGAGAAAGCGCGCAAGTAATCGTTGCGGACGCGGGGAGCGCTGTGGACCAGGCCGTGCCGACCCGCATCTGAACTCGCGCCGGCCGCCGGGGAGGAGACCCTTGTTGTCGTTCGAACTGCTTCCCGATGCGATCCTGCTGGGCATCCTGGTCGGGTGCTTCTACGCTGCGGTGAGCATCGGTCTGTCGCTGGCCTTCGGGCTGCTCGACGTGCCGCACATCGCCCATCCCGCCTTCCTGGTGCTGGGCTCGTACGGCACCTACGTGCTCGGCAGCGCAGGGTGGGACCCGCTGGTGGCCGGGCTCGCTCTCATGCCGTTGTTTTTCGCGCTCGGGATCGCCGTGTACCGGTTCTACTACGAAACGTTCGAACGGCGCGGGAGCGAAGCGGGCGTGCGCGGGCTCGCGTTCTTCTTCGGCGTCGCATTCATCATCGAAGTCGGCCTGATCCTCGCGTTCGGCGTGGACCAGCGCATGGTCGAGGCGGACTATATCGGCAGGAGCCTCTCCATCGGCGATATGCGGCTGCCATTGCGCATGCTGGTCGCCGCCGGGGTCGCACTCGTACTGACGCTGGCGCTTTCCTTGTACCTGTCCAAGACGTTCACCGGGCGGGCGATCAGAGCGGTTGCGCAGGACGAGCCGGCGCTCAGGTTGATGGGTGCGAACCCGGTTCGCATCAAGCAGTGGGCGTTCGGCATCTCCACTGCGGTCACCGCGGTTGCCGGTGCGATGCTCATCGTCGTCGGTCCCGTCGAGCCGAGCCTGGATCGCGTGTATATCGGCCGCACCTTCTGCGTCGTCGTGCTGGCCGGGCTGGGCAGCATGACCGGCACGCTGGCGGCCGGGCTCATCCTTGGGATTTCCGAATCGATCGTGCTCACGCTCTTCGGCGCGTCCTGGGCGCCCGCGGTCTCGTTCGGACTGCTTCTCATCGTGCTCGGGTTGCGGCCGCAGGGACTGTTCGGGCGATGAAGCGAGATGCGACAGCGTTCGGCGTCGGCGCGACGGCGCGCATTCCCTCCCCTTCAAGGGGAGGGTTAGGGTGGGG
>DATJVI010000084.1:0-7319 GCA_035501875.1 Burkholderiales bacterium | reverse complement strand
CACGCTCCATTGCGCGCTGTAGTGATCGCCCGTCACGTCGGAGAGCCCGTAAGACTTAAGCACCGCCGCGTATTCCTCGACGACGGCATCCGGGCTGAACGGCGGCCGGTGCTCGCGGCACCAATCAAGTACCGCCTGCGTCCCCTCGAGGTGCGCGATCGCCAGCGAGAACGCATCGCTCGCGCCCCCGGACGGATCCGCGAACGCCCGGTAGGCGATGCCCTCGCGCCGGTCCAGCTCGAGCGGTCGGCCCGCGTTCGTCACGGCGGCCAGTGCCTCGGGCGTGATGAAGTTCGCAATGTCACTGCGGAACTGCGCGAGATATTCGGCTGCGTTCGCCTCCGGATCATCTTCCAGAGCTCGCTCCACAATCCGCGCATCGAGCGAACTGTTCATGGCAAGCGATGGCGCCACCCACACGAGCGTATCGCTCCCCTCGCGCCCATAATGCGCGTCGTACGCCTCCCACAGAGCGCCCGTCTTGCTGTAAGGCGTGCTTAAACCCCACAGCATCGCGCCCGACATGTTTGCCATGGCCGGCCGCAAAGCGCCCAACACTTCACTATCCGGGTTCGCTGAATCTTCCGTCGCTTGCCAGAACGCGAGCTCGTCGGCGCAGATCGCGGGGACGGAGAAACCCCGCACCAGGCGGTAACTCGCCGTCTTCACCTCGAGGGTGCAGGCCGTGCGAAGTTCGATCGTCCACTTGAGCGATTTGGCGATCAGCGGAGCGAACGCGGGTAGCTGTGCGAGCCCGCGCACGTAGCCGAGTGCTTGCTGTGCTTGGCGTTTGTCGGCTGCCAAGAGCGGCACGATCGCCTGCTCGCCGGGTGCGAGAATGTGGTGATAGTCACGGGATGCCGCGGTCCACATCGCGACCACGGACGCCACGCGCGTCTTCCCCCCGCGCCGGCCCACGATCGCGTACACCTCGCGCGCTGGCGTTGTCGGTGCCGTCATGCGCCCCGTGTGTTCCTGATAGGTCACGAGCTCAGCCGGCTCGAGCGGCAATCCGAATGAGGCCTTAACGAGCACCCGCCACGCAGCCCAGGACGGGCCCGTGAGTCCGGCAACGTCCATGGCATCGAGTACGCTTCCCGCGAACGGCTGCACCACCCGAGCCGCGCGACGCTGGGCGGCCTTGGCGAGCCCGCCCAGCCGCGCCAGTTCGCGCATCCGTTCGCGACTACTCGGCATCGGCCAGCTCCTTGAAGGCCATGCTCTCGTTTCTATCGGCACACATCGGCACACCCCCGGCACCGGACAGGACGTGACAGAGCGGACAGGAACGGCCAAGTCACGGCCAAGGGGACAGGGAGCGCGTTACCGTACAGACACTTACAGGTGCGCAGCGGTCTACCAATCCGCTGCTCGCCCCAGCAAGCGAGCGGCACAATCGGCAGTCCGCGGGCGAGAGCGGCCCGGTTCTCCACGTCAAAGGCTGGCTGTCCCGCTCGGTAGTCCACGAAACCCACTACATCCCAAGTATGTAGTGGCCGAATGAGACAGGTGACGGTGTGTTGTCCCGCTTGACCATGTTGCGGGACAGAGAGTTGCGTGTGGACGGACAGGTGAATTTTGCTTGTCCCGTTGCTTGTCCCGTCACGTTTGGGACAGGCAGTTCGGGACAGGCACGAGCGGTCAGAACGGAATGCCATCGAGGGCCTCCGTCTGTGTCTTCGGGCCGGCGACGTAGGCGTGTCGGCGGTCGGTGCCAGCGTCGTGAATGGCGCCGCGGTCGATCAGCTGGCCGAGCGTCGCGTCCACGTCTTCGGAGCGCGCACCCACGGCCGAGCGCACGTCAACTTTAGAGCAGCCTTGGTGCGATTGGACGAACGCGAGCACACGTGCATCGAGCGATAACTCACCGGCCACGAGCTGGTACTGGTCCCCAACGAGCTCGATGCTAAAACCGGAGACGGGCCATCGTCCCAACGCGCTGACGTTCCGGCGTGCGGCGCTTGCTGCGTCCGGTGTCAACTCCAGCAGCATATCCACGAGCGCCCCGATGGCGGTGGAATCACGATAGCCGCCGCCTTCGCCCTTTTTGGCGTGGTGCGGGATGGCCACGGCCATCTCGAGTTTCCTGGCGTACCGCAGAAGGGGAACCAAGACCTGTGGCCATTCTGCGCTCGAGTGGGGATCGGTCACGATGCCGCGCGCGAACGACGCGAGCGTATCCACGACGAGGAGAGTCGGAAACGGATTGAGCCGCTCAAGGGAGGCGCAGAGGTCAATGAACGGTTGCTGCGGCCACAGCACAAAGAATCGTTCCGGGTCGGCCCCGAATCGGACGGCGCGTTGTACGATCTCGCTCGGGTGCTCCTGGTCCGCGCTGACCCAGAGGATGGAACCGGCCTCGCATGCGCCGTCAAGAAAACGCGCGCCCCGCGTCACCGCCGCGGCACCCGCCGTCAGGAGCGTACTCTTGCCGCCCAACTTCTCCCGGCCCGTGAGGAGCGTGACCCTGCCCCGCCATGCGAGCCGCGGAATGACGGCAGTAGGCGGTTTGAGCGCGTCCGGATCCTCCAGGAGCTGCGCGAGAGACTGGGCGACGACACCCTTGGACGACTCGCCCTGTTTGGCACCGCGCTCTTCAGCCGCCTGTCCCGTGGTCCGTAAGGTCGGCGCGGTCATCACCGGGATCGACAACACCGCTCGGGCCGCGCTCATGCGGCACCCCGCCGTCGCTCGAGCCACGCCAAGACGTCGCGCACGAGATATCGATGGACGCGCGGCGTAATCGTGATCGCCGGAACGCCGGCGCGCTCGATGCTGCGCGCGGAGCAGCCTAAATAGCGGGCGACTTCTTCAGCTCGCAGGAGCGAGCCAGGCGGGAGGTCCTCTAGGGAGCCGCGGATCATCGGTCGGGCGGTCGCCGTCACGGGCCCTTCCCCGTGAGGCGACGGTGACGGAGCACGGCGCGGGTCCAGCGCCGTAGAATGACAGACACCCGCAAAGGCGCTTCCGCCCTCTGCGCTAGGCACCGCCTTGCGCGAGGCGGAGGAGCACCCGATGTTATGATCACAGTCGAGTCCTTTCGTGCTGAGCCCGCGCCCCACGCGCGGGCTGCTGTTTTACGGACCTTATCGGCAGATCAAGAGAGCGACGGCTACCGCGGCGCGGTCGCGCGGCAAGCCCACCGGCTGATGCCGTGACAGCCGGGCCGGTGGAGTTGGAGGGTGCAAGTACCCGCCGCGCACTCCCACCGGATCGTCTCATTCACTCGACCACCTCCCTACATACCGGTCGAGCAACATCGCTTGCTGCCGGCGCGACAGCTCGCGCCAAGCCTCTGGCGGCACGACATCCCCCGCTCGGAGCTCGAGCGTGCGACCCTTGAATCCCAACTTCAACGGCCGCCAAGCAACGAGCGCCGGCAACCTCGGTTCGCTCGGTGCGCGCCTCACTTTGCCGCCTCGCGCCGTTCGGCTTCGTTGATGAGCGCATCGAGGTCGAGGTTATTGTCGAACACATAGGCAATGGTCGTCTCGAAACTCGAGGCGAGCGACGTGGCGCCGTGCGGTGCCCAATCGGAGAGGCGAGAGAGAACGCGGCCGTTCGCCTGCAGCGGCTCTGGGCAGCTCGCATTGAGGGTAGCGCCACACACGACGCTCGCCCGTTGAAATTGCGAGAGCAAATCCGCCAGCTCATTGATGACCGAACGCAGCGCGCTTGCGACCGTCTCGTATTCCCCAATGAGGCGCCGTGACTCTGTGATCGTGTTTCGCAGCCAGACGAGCTCGGCATGACTCGGGGGCTCGTAGGGACTGCTCCCGGTGCGGATTCGCTCGAGGTGCGCAGTCAACGAGCCGTCGCGGGCCGGCCTGGGGCGCGGCTCGACGCCAGGTGGAGCGGCAACGGTCCCTGTGCGGTCGTTCAGCCATGCGATTTTCGCTTGCTCGCGCGCGCGTTCATGAGCAACGACATCGTTTGCGGCTCGTAGCCGTGGCATCGGTTAATCCTCCCTCGCGCGGCGCGAGGCCGCATCAAAGTCTTGGTAGGCCTTCACAACATCAGGGTGCTTGAAGGCTTCGACAGCTGCACGAGCTCGAGCTGCGTCGAGCTCTCGAGTGTGCCGCGCCGTCACGCGATTACGTTCAGCGCGACCAGCACCCCGCGCGTCCAACTCCGCGAGTTCGCGACGCTGGCGAACTGCGAGCTCGCCAAGCGCTCGAGCGGCTGGCCCGTTGTACTTGCTGCGCTCGTTCGGTGGAGCGTCCTGGGGCGGGTTGCGGCGCTTCGCGAGTTCCGCCTCGAGCGTCGCAATCCCTGCGGCGTTCGTAACAACCTGAGCGAGTAAGGGTGTTAGCCGCTCAGCGTGACGTTTACCGACCGGCTCGAGGGCGGCGGCGAAGGCGTGATGCAGCGTGGGCCAGCGACGGCCGCTCGCGTCTTCGTACCAACCGCTGTACGCGCGTTGGAGCGCGTCGGCTCGCGAGAGCTGCGGCTCGCGAGTTTGGAGGTGCGACACGCGCCGCTCGGTTTCGCCATTTAACTCCTCGATCGACGGGCCGCCGAAACCATCGGCATCCCCTTCCTGCTTGGCGATCCTCAGCAGCTGCACGCGACCAGCGCGCACGCGCGCTAGCATCTGCCCGTGCGTCGGGCACTCGTACAGGTCGGGGCCATCGAGCTTACGGAGTGTCTTCCCGCAGTCACACAATCTCAGGTTCACGCGTTCATGCCCTCCCGTCTTTCGTGAATCAGCGCGCGCACGTATTCACTTAGAGTCTGCCCGCTTCGACGCGCGTCCTGCTCAAGCTGCTTCTTGTCGGTTCGCGTCATGCGGATCACAAGCCATGTGGTGCGCTGTGCTTGGCGTGTTACTTTTCCCTGCATGTGACACAGTAGGCCACGACTAAGCTTGGCGGAACGACTCCGGGGTGGGGACTTTGCCAAGAAGGCGAGCAGTTCGCGAATTGAAGCATCGGGCGCGCAAAGCGAGCGATCCAGTTGTTGCCGTAAATGTCGCCCGAGTCCTGGCGCTCGGTGTCCGTGCCCCTGGAGGGCAGGCGTGGTCCTCGCTGCTCACGTTCAAGGGGACGACAGAGCGCCAAGCCCTTCCAGGTCGCCGTGACTGGCTCCGCCGATTGCTGAGGGAGTGCCGAGCCTCTCATAAAAAGCGACGGACGCACGAACCACGAGCTCACCGCAGTAACCTGGAGGCGCTGGCTCTCGCGCTCGAGCTTCCACGCGAGTGGTTCTATTCGCCAGGCGAGCCTCTGGACGTTCTTGGGGTTGCCCCTTGGCTAGCGGCGCGAATGGTCGAGCTCTACGCTCAGGCCGCACAGCACCATCACCTCGATCGCGCAACCTTCGCTCGCGGCCTCGAGTTCGTGCGCACCGGCGCATGGGTTCCGCCCAAACAACCTGACGCCAGCCCACGGCCGACATGATTAGGGGCTCTCTCCACGATTAGAGAACCGACAGTGTTCATCTTGGGAGCTGGAGCAAGCGCAGAGTACGGTTTCCCACTCGGCTCCGGGCTCGTTCAGAGGATCGTTGAAGGCACGGGGTCAGGTGGTCAGCTCCGTGATGATCTGGAGCGGGCGGGTTATAAACGGGAGGAGCTCAACGAGTTCTCTCGAAAGCTGAGAGACTCTGACCAGCTCTCCATTGACACATTTCTCGAGGGCAATGAGTGCAACAGCTTCCAAGCGATCGGCAAAGCCGCGATAGCAATAAGCATTCTCCAGGCGGAACACGCCAGCAGAAAGCAGGAAAAGTTCATCGGCAGGAACGTCCCCGCAGACCACTGGCTGCGATACATCTGGAACCTCATGCGATCTGACTGCGATTCAGCGGACGAGTTCGCCAAGAACCAAGTCTCATTTGTGACCTTCAACTATGATCGGGTCGTCGAATGGTACTTTCAGATCGTTTTGGAGAACGCGTTTAATCTTCCGGGGCCCACCGAAGCGCGGGATCTATTCGCGAAGACCGTTCCGATGGTGCACCTTCATGGAACGATCGCTGATCGAGAGTTTGGACAATACTCCGGGCGTCTCGGAAGCACCGAAGTCCAAGCGGTCGCGAAGGGCATCCGGGTGGTGCATGATCCTGCCAGTGAGCGCCCGTTCACGGCCGCATGGGAGCTCTTCAAGAAAGCGCGTCTCGTCTGCATCCTGGGGTTTGGTTATCACCCCACGAATATCGATCGCCTACGGTTGAAGGATTTTGTTGAGCCAAGTGCACAGATGCCGGCTAGCACCTATAACATGGGGGGGGCGCAGGTGAGCGTTGCCTACAGTCGCATCCAGCATCGCGGTCTGGGCATCAGCAACCTGCCTGCCGCGCGCGATTATAAGGCTGAGCGTTTTCTCAAGGAAATCGCGCAACTCGTGTAAGAGGCTCTCGCCCCCTTGCCTGTTCCTTGGCTGTTGAGGATCACGCACCCATGCCACAGGCGACAGGACACGACAGATTCCGCTACAAACGACAGAGCCCCGCAGGTCGTGCGGGGCCCTCTTCGATTTAGGAAACCGCTGCTCTATCCACCTGAGCTACAGGGGCGTGCAGTCGTGTAAACGCTAGAAGCTAGCGGCGTTACGCGTACTGAAGCAAGGCCTCGACCCGCTCGTTCGCGAGCCTGCTTCGTCCGGTGAGAAACCTGAGCTCGAGCAGGAATGTGAATCCCACCACAACGGCGCCGTGCGCCCGAACCAGCTTCCCCGCCGCTTCGGCGGTTCCCCCCGTCGCGAGCACGTCATCCACCACGAGCACCCGGTCTCCTGCACTCACCGCATCCTGGTGCATTTCCAGGGCATCACTGCCGTACTCCAGCAGATACTCCACCCGGCCCCGCGCAGCCGGGAGCTTGCCCGGCTTCCGGATCGGGACGAGGCCGGCATCGAGCGCGAGAGCGATGGGCGCCCCCAGCAGGAATCCGCGGGACTCAATCGAAATCACCCGTGAGACGGCCGCGTCGCGAAACGGCTGCGCCATGAGATCGATCGCCGTCCGAAACAGGCGGGGATCGAGCAACAGCGGCGTGATGTCCTTGAACAGAATTCCGGGTTTGGGAAAGTCCGGAACGTCGCGGATCCGGGCGTAAATCTCGTTTACGCTCACCGTCGCACTGGGCATGTCACCTAGCGGATTCCAAAGTCTTTGATATGATCGAGCTGATGTGGATGCTCTGATTTTTCTACGTGCTCAACGCGCGCGCCGCGCGGCCCGCGCTCGAGCGCACGCTCCAATTCCGCGAGCGCGTCCGACCCCCCATCCGCCACGACCTCCACCGTCCCATCGACGCGGTTCGAGACCCAGCCGTGGACACCCAACGCCTGCGCCGTGCGCATCACGAACCAGCGGAA
>DATJVI010000083.1:0-2121 GCA_035501875.1 Burkholderiales bacterium | reverse complement strand
GGCGCTCATCGGAATTCTCTATGCAACCACGGACAACGACCTGAAGGTGATGCTGGCGCACAGCTCCATCGAGAACGTCGGCATCATCGTCGCTGGCACGGGCGCCGGGATGGTCTTCATCGCGGCGGGGCATCCGGTCCTTGGGTCGATTGCCTTCGTCGCTGCGCTCTACCACCTGACAAACCACTCGCTCTACAAGACGCTGCTGTTCGTCGGCGTCGGGTCAGTGGAGGTCAGAACTGGCACGCGCGACATGGACCGCCTCGGGGGCCTCGTCAAGGTGATGCCGCTACTCGCCGCGGTCTTCCTGGTGGGCACACTGGCGATCGCCGGTCTGCCGCCGTTGAACGGGTTCGTCAGCGAATGGCTGACGCTTCAGTCCTTGCTGCGAGCGGCGGAGCTCTCCTCCACGGGTGCCAAGATCGTCTTCGCGCTCTGCGGGGCGGCGCTCGCGCTAACGGCTGCGCTGGCAGTGACCTGCTTCGTGAAGGTGTTCGCCCTGACCTTCCTCGGGATGCGCCGGCTTCCTCCCGAGCGCAACGTGAGCGAAGCCGGCCGACCGGCGCTCGCTGCCATGGGGTTGCTCGCGCTGCTGTGCCTGGGCTTCGGCGTCCTCCCCACCTATGTCATCGCGCTGCTCGATCCGGTATCGGTGCAGGTGAGCACCTCGAGTGCTTCCGAGGCGCTGGTGCCGCCGTTCTTTGCTTCCGCCACCGGACACCGTGCGCTGCCGTCGGCGTTCGCAGCGGAGTTTCACGACCTCGGCGCGCAGGTCGGGCAGGCCGTACTGCCGGGGCGGGGACTCGTGGTGCTGCATCGAGGCGGCGAGAGCAACCCCGTGGCGTTCGCGATGTCGAGCTCCTACATGGCGATCGCGCTCATCGCGCTGCTGCTCCTCACCTGGGTGGTGGTGCGGCTATGGCTGACGCGCTCGCGGCGGGTCGCACGCGCCGAACGCTGGGACGGAGGGCTGCGCCGATTGCTGCCGGAAATGACCTACACGGCAACGGGGTTTTCCAATCCCGTGCGGGTGATATTTGATGCGATCTTCCGTCCGACGACGGTGGAGGACACGCGCGAGACGGTGGCAGAGCACTTCCGCAACGCCATCCGACGGGAGACGGAACGTGTCCATCTGGTCGACCGCCTCGTGTTTCGACCGGTCAGGACGACGACACTCCGATTCGCCCGCCTGCTCGCCGCCATGCATCACGGAAAGATCAATGCTTACGTGACCTACGCGTTTCTGGCCCTGTTGATCGTGCTCATCCTGCTGCCGAGATCCTGACGCTTTGACCGCGCCGACGCCTCGGCGGGCGAGGAGGCTTCATGGACGCCGATGGATGGCTGCTTGCTGCCGCGTGCGCGCTTTGTGTCGGGGGAGCGCTGGCCGGTTTGATCGTTCCGGACCGCCGCTGCCCGACGCTGCTGGCCTGGACCGGCGCCGCGGCTGCGGCGGCCGCGGCTGCGGCCAGCCTCAGGGTGCTCTGGTCGGGAAGGTCCTTCATCGGCACCCTCTGGACGATCATCCCGCTCGGGCGCCTGTCCATTTCGCTCGATCGACTCTCGGCGATCTTCCTGTTCACCGCTGCGATCGTCGTGATGGCGGTGGCGGTCTTTTCGGCTGCCTACCTGCGCCGCTACGCGGGGCGTTACAGCCTGCGGGCGATGAACGCCTGGTTTCTGCTGCTGTTCGCCTCGATCGTGCTGATCCTGATCGCCGGGGATGCGCTGCTGTTCCTGCTCGCCTGGGAGGCCATGTCGCTTCTCACCTACCTGCTCGTTGCCTTCGAGCACCGGCGCGAGGAAAGCAGTCGCGCGGGGTTCCTGATGCTCGCGATGGGCGAGGCGGGGTTCATCGCGGTCGCCCTGGCCCTGCTTTACCTCGGCGTGAATGCGGGATCTCTGCAGTTTGCGGCGCTGAGAGAGGCGGCCTCGAGTCTCGGGCCGGTAGCCCGCTGGCTGATCTTTCTCCTGACTTTCTTCGGCTTCGGCGTCAAGGCGGGCCTGGTGCCGGTCAATACCTGGCTGCCGCGCGCACATCCGGCAGCGCCGGCGAACGTGTCGGCGGTTCTTTCCGCGGTGATCCTCAACCTCGGAATCTATGGGATCGTGCGCGTC
>DATJVI010000082.1:0-55339 GCA_035501875.1 Burkholderiales bacterium | reverse complement strand
TGGCTCGCGAAGCTGCCCCTGGCGGGATCTCCCGCCCCAGAAAACACCTCGGTACCCGGCTGTCTGCAAGTGTTGCAACTCACAGATCTGTGGCTCACTCCGGTCTGGGAGGGCCAACCCTGTTGTGGCTGACAGCCGAGGCGTGTTGCATCGACTCGATCGGGGTGGCCGGCACGCTCACGTCCAATCAGACCTGGTGGTTTGCCCAACCCCAATCTACGGGCTCGCCAGCGGCCGGCCGAAACGCTTACGTTCTATGCGAAGGCGCGCTGCTCCTCGAAGGGCTGGCAGGTGCGCATCACCTGATAGGCCGCACGCGCCAGCTTATGCGCCACCGCCTCGATGGCCACCATCTTGTTGGTCTTGGCCGCCTTGCGCGCATAGAAGCGCTGAATGCGTGGGTGGTAGCGCACTGCGAAGTGGGCCGCTTCCACAAACGCCCAGGCCAGGTAGCGATTGCCACACTTGGCGTTGCCCTCGCCCTTTCTCTTGCCGTTGGACACGCGCTCGCTGTCCACGCAGCGCGCGTAGGAAGCGAAGTTGCCCACCTTGGCAAAGCGGGCGATCTCGCCGGTTTCCAACATGATGCAAAGCGCGAGCACCTTGCCAATCCCGGGCACCGACAGCAGCGGTGCAAACTGCGCGGCCAGCCTGACCTGGGACAAGATCTCGCACTCCAGCCGCTCGATCTGCGCGTTGAGCACCTGCACTACCGCCAGGTTGGCCTGCAGCGCCGAGGCCACGTTGGCGTCGTCCACCCACCCCTGCAGCTGCGCTGCCGCCTGGGGCCGCTTGAGCTGCGCCGCGGACAGCGAGCGCGCGCTGCTGCGCATCAGTTGCGTTTGCATCGCCAGCAACTGCGTGCTTCGCGTTTGCACCAGCTGCATGCGACGGCGCATCAGGTCGCGCACCCCGCGCGCGGCTTTGGGGTAGATGTACCCCTCGCGCAGGATCCCAAGCCGCAGCAGATGGGCCAGCCAGCGCGCATCGTGCTCGTCACCGGTGCGCTTCAGTCCCTCGTACTGCACGATGGCAGCCGGATTGGCCAGGTGCACCCGGAAGCCCGCCGCCGTCAACCCGTCGACCAGCCAGTACCAGTTGAAGGTCGACTCCACCACCACGCCTACCAGCGCTGCCTTGTACGCGCCCAGCGCCAGCACGATGCGCTCCAGCTCGTTGGGCAAGCGCTTTTCGAACACCACTGCGTCCGCCTCGTCGATGACCGCCACCACGCTGTTGTTGGAATGCAGATCGATGCTCCCGTATAGTTTCATTTCCGGCTCCTCTCTCGAGTTGTACGTCATGACACTCGCAAACCATGAACGTACCCTTCGTCTGAGGAGTCGGCTAGAGGATTATCAGGCCTGCATAATTGCATGTCGCTCGGCCGCCTCGGTGGCTGCCTGCCTTTGTAGGCTTGTTCTCCTCGGTCGGTACGAACCTGATCGGCCGCTTCAAGGTCCTCGTTCGATGACACGAGACCGGGCCACCGCTCCAGGAGATTCCGGTGGCAATGGGGTCATGGCAAGTGAGTGGACGTGCTTCCGTCGACGAGAGATCCGATCATTTCAGCTTCGCTATGCGGGGAACAGCGAAATAATCGAGGTGAAGGGCGCGAAGAGGCTATGAGCGGCCACGGGCCGAGTTCGAACAGCGGCCGTCTTTGGTTCGATGGTGCCACGTGGTGACATGCCGGGGCATCAACGTTGTCCTCGCATCTCTTTGCATTCTATGGAGCTTGGCTAGCGAGGCGCAGGCGCTACATGGCCAAGGACTTGCAGCCGAGCCATCGGTATTCCGACGTGTATCACAGGCAACGATAAGCGCACGCGACCTGTTGCGGCAAGCCGACGTTCACGGAGAGCGCGCCCTTCTTGTGACGTTGGCAAAAGAGCGGGGCAAATGGCGTCAAGTGCTCGCAGAGGTGTCGTGGGGTCGACCCGGATGGATCGATCTAGCGCTGCGATTAGTCGTGGTCGCAGAGGAAGAGCAGGCTGCGGAGCTTCGCATCGCCCTTGAAGATGCGCTAATCGTTTCTCCAAAAACAGTGCTCGCAACTACGAGCGGGAACCCACTCCTCTTATCGGTCGTGTGCGGGCCCTCCGCGCAGCGGAGCTACGACCTGGCCACGGATTCAGTGAGTGAGAGGCTGAGCGCGATCCTCACCTTAAGGCTGGAGGAGGACAAAGATACGCGCACTCCCCTCCTGAATGCCATCGACCAATGTGCGGATGCGCTGGAAGCAGTCCGGGACTAGGCCGAGACAGCACCACGCGCGCCATGGGGTCTGCCGTGGACAACTCCATCTCCCTTCCGCGCGTTGCTTGCTGCCTAGCTTTGCAGGCCTGGTCTCTGCGGCAACATGAACCCCACTGGCCGCTTCTTGCTCTGCAGTGGCGTCATCAGCCGGCGGATGGCGTTGGTGATCTCGGTGAGCGCCTGGCTGCGTGTCGCGCCCTCGCTTTTGCTCCTCGAGCTTGTGAAGGCCACCGCGAGCGGCCTGGTCTATCACGCAAGCGCAGTCGGCCAAGCACAGCCGTGCCTCACGCGACCATCAACGCGCGCTCGACGGGCTGCCGGGCGCGCGCTCGTAGGAACTACTTCAACGCGTCGGCCGCTTTCAGGTAGGAGTCGCAGGCGGCGGCTTTCTGCTGGTCGTCGCCCGCATCCTTGACGCACTTCTGGTACTTGTTCACCAACTGAAGTCGTTCGTTGGCGACTCTCTCCTGCGCTTTCGCCGCGTCCGCTTGGGCGTTGGCCGCCTTGTCCTGAGGACTGGCGCAGGCACCCAGCACCCCGAGAACGAGAGCTGCGCACGCCATTTTGATCGAGTCCATGGTCGAATTCCTTCCGTCTCTAGTCGCGGCCCGGCCCGTCTACTCGACGAGCGGCACCTGGGCGGCGAGCTCGTAGTTTACCGCGGCGCGGATCTTGTTTTCGATCTGCAGATAGCGGGCGACCTTCTTCATCGGGAGAACCTTCGCGAGCTTGGGCACGAACGATTTCTTCATCTGCGCCTCGTCTAGCTGGATCGCGATGAGCTTGTCCACCAGCGTCTTCGCCGTGTCGTCGGTGAGCGAATTGTTCTTGTATGCGTCGGCGTACTGGAGGATCAAGTCGCCGATGCGCTTGTTCAGACCAGCGAGTTGCTTCTGGTAGTCATCGTAGACCGGCCAGAAGCCCTTGGCTTCGGCGTCGGTGAGGTTCATGTTGTTGGCCACGAGAAGCTTCTTGTCCGCCTTGATCTTTTCCAGCAGGATCTGCATGTTATCGGTGGACTGGCCCTGCCCGAAGCTTGGCGCTGCAAAGGCAGCTGCCAGTAGCAACACTGCAATGCGTACGAACGACATCGAGGTCTCCTATCGGTTGTAACCCTGCGAACCCGGAACTGCGCTGCAGCGGCGGGCGCAATGATACACATGCAAGGCCGTATCGACCAGTAGGCGAGGATTCGCGCCGGCCAGCGCCGGGCGAGATATGCGTGCCAATCCGGACGTCCCCGCCAACGATCGGCTCTGCTTCATTTCCGTCATGCTCGACGCCCTGGAATGGTCCGTATGTCGAACAGGTCAGGTTGGTAGAATGCAGGCAGCACCCTGTTGGGGGACGTTGGAGCGATGGGCGGCGAAGCGTTGGAACCGGGACCGGGTCATCTATGGGTTCCACGCGCGCGCCCCGGACGACGGGCCGCCCTGCGCGCGGGCGCACTGATGCACTAGCCGACATGCAACCCGCATCGCAGCTCGCTCATCGCCTGGCCAAAGCGGAAGATCTGCCGCAGATCGTCGAGATCTACAACTCCACGATCTCCTCTCGCATCGTCACTGCCGATACAGAGCCGGTGTCGGTCGCCGCTCGTCAGGCCTGGTTCGAGCAGCACAAGCCGGGATCGCGGCCGCTGTGGGTTGTCGAACAGGACGGCCGCTGTGTGGGGTGGTTGAGCTTTTCCTCCTTCTACGGCCGCCCCGCCTATAATTCGACCGCCGAGCTGAGCGTCTACGTCCACGGGAGCTGGCGCGCGCGAGGCGTGGGCTCGTATCTGCTGCGCGAGGCCATCGATCATGCTCCGCGGATCGGTGTGGCTACGCTTCTTGGGTTCGTTTTCGCGCACAACACCCCGAGCTTGCGGCTGTTCGAGAAGTTCGGATTCTCCCGCTGGGGATTGCTCCCACGGGTCGCCGTTCTCGACGGCGTGGAGCGCGATCTGGTCATCTTGGGCCGCAGAGCAGATGAGCGTGGGACGCTGCGTTAAGCCGCATGCCGAAGCGCATCTTCCGTACCGACTGATCTCTATCGGAGCCACGACATTGCGGATCCAGCTGCTGATTGGCGCGCTGCTGCTCTCAGCGGCGATGTGTCGCGCGCAGCAGCCGAAGGAGCTTCCGACTGCTTGGGAAGTGCCGCCGGGCGAGCCGCTCGAGCACATGACGGCGGGATTGGCGAAAGTCCTCTGCTCCGCGCTGTTCATCACCGGCCGGGACCTCGCCACCGCCATGGACGAGGACGGGTTCTTCGTGTCGCCGCGCGCGGAGCGGCGCGCGGTCACACGCACGGTCGTGGACTCGAACGAGCACATCGTGCGCTTGTCGCTCGCGAACGGCGTGGTCCGCTCGGCGAAGCTGTATGGGGACCAAGGGTGCGTCACCCTGCCGCGCGGCAAGGATTCGGTGTTCTTCGCCCCCGTGCCCATCCGCTCGTCACTCCCCGACGCGGCGACGCAGCCATGGCCGATGGGGGACAAGCTCCCCGAAGCGCCGCTTCCGGTGGAACTGGACCGGGCCAAGGTCGCAGCCGCCGAACGAGCCGCGTTCGATCCGCCGGAGGCGCTCACCGCCGCGTTCATCGTCGCTTACAAAGGGCGCATCATCGCCGAGCGCTATCAGGCGGGGCTGGACTCCAACACACGGCTGCCGAGCTGGTCCATGGGCAAGAGCATCGCGGCCACGCTCATGGGCCAGCTCATCCACGAGCATGTCTACGATCTTTGGGCGCCGGCGCCGGTGGAGGAGTGGCAGCGGGCGGACGATCCGCGCCATGCCATCCGCATCGCCGATCTGCTGCGCATGTCCAGCGGGCTGAGGTTCGTCGCTCCACAGGACCCCGACTACGATCCCGCACGCGGTTACCCGGACCATCTCTACGTCTACACGGGTGCGATTGACGCCTATCACTGGGCGATCACGCGCCCGCCCCAATGGCCGCCCAACACGGTCGGGCGCTATCGCAACTCGGACCCGCTCGTGATCGGTTACCTCGTCCGCAAGGCGGCGCTCGCCCACGAGGAAGATTACCTGTCGTATCCGCAGCGGCATCTGTTCGACAAGCTCGGCATCCGGCACATGGTCATCGAGCCCGACCCATACGGGAACTTGCTGCTCCAGGGATACGATTTCGGGACCGCGCGCGACTGGTGCCGGCTCGGGTTGCTGTACTTGCAAGACGGGGCGTGGAACGGAGCACGGCTGCTGCCCGAGGGCTGGTCGGATTTCGTGCGCACGCCGGCGCCGGCGTGGTCGAAGCCGGTGTACGGAGCGTTCTTCTGGCTCAACCGGACCGGAACGTGGCCGGTGCCGGAGGATGCCTATTTCATGGCCGGCGCCGGCGGCCAGTACGCGATCGTCATCCCGACGCATGATCTGGTGGTTGTGCGACTGGGTCACTACAAGGGCCAGCAGCGAGGCGAGGAGGCGCTGCGGCGCGCACTCAGTCTCCTGATGCAAGCCGTGCCGCAGGTGAGACCGCCTTGGCAGCCGACGGGCGCCGCTCGATGAGGATGCGCGCGTGTCGGGGTGGTCGCGGCCGCCACCGATCGGTTGTGGGCTCGAATTCCACTCTCCGTGGGACATCGTCGTGTTCGTCGGACATATCGGAGCCGGCTTCGGCCTGAAGAAGGTCGCGCCGCGGCTGAACCTGGGCGTACTGCTGCTCGCCGCCTTGTTCGCCGATCTGCTGCTCTGGGCGCTCATCATCCTGGGTGTGGAGTCGATCATCGTCCCCGAGAACTTCCGCACCGGCCATTACTTCACCTTCGACTATCCCTATTCGCATAGCCTCACCGCAACCATTGCCTGGTCGGGGCTGGCCGGCGCCGCGGTCTGGCTGCTGCTCGGCGCCGGTATGCAACGCCGGCTGGTGCTCGCCCTGATCGCAGGCGCGGCGGTGTTCTCTCACTTCGTGCTCGACTTCGTGGTCCACGTCCCCGATCTCCCGCTGTTGTCGAACGACTCGGCGAAGCTCGGGCTTGGGCTGTGGCGCAATATGCCGGCGGCGCTGGCGCTCGAGCTGGGAATTGCGCTCGCCGCCCTCATCGTGTATCTGCGCGCGATACGGCCGTCTCGGCCCAGAACAGCAGTAGCGGTTGCTCTGGTCGCGATCGCCTGTCTGGGAACTGCAGTCGGCCCCTACGCGGCGACCGAACCGCCCCCGCCCATGCTTCAGGCGGCATCTTCGTTCGTGACGATCCTGATCGTCGTGGCGGTGGGGTTCTGGATCGATGGCCGGGTCGGTCTCACCGCGCCCGAGGACGGCACTTGATCCGGCAATCGATGCAGGTCGCCGTCACGCTCGTACTTGCGCTCTGTGTCGGCGCTTGCGCCTCGCATGCCGGGCTGAGCTGCCAGCCTGGGGAGAGGTTGGCTGTCATCGATTCGCTCTATTTCGGCACCGCCATGCCGCAGGGTGTGGTCACTCCCGAGCAGTGGAGGGAGTTCGTAGAGCGGGTGGTCACACCGCGCTTTCCGCAGGGCCTGACGTCATGGGAGGCGACGGGCCAGTGGCAAGCAGCACCGGGAGCGGTCGTCCGAGAGTCGACGCACGTTCTGCAGATCGCGCACGCGGACACGCGAGAGAGCGAGACGGCGATCGTCGACATTATCGGCAGCTACAAGAGCCAATTCCGGCAGGAGGCGGTGTTGCGGGTGCGTGCAATCGGCTGCACGTCGTTCTAGCGGCCGGCCGCCGCGGCCTTGCAGCGGGTGCCTAACGCTGCAGCAACTCGCCCAGGAAGCTCCGCTCCGAGAGGATGAGCGACGAGCGCCCGGTATCGCGGAACTGCCGTTCCAAGCGCAGGACCCGAGGTCCGTCGCGCCACAGGTAAACGGTGTTTGGCGCGGTGCCCTGCACGCGGCGCGAGTCTTCGTCGCTCGTTGCTTGTGGCAGGTCATGCTCGCGCAGCATCGCTTCGGCGAGCTGGTCGAATCGATCCTGCGCGAACTGGGCTTCGATGGCGCTCAGACGCTCACCGGCGAAATGCAGCTTGACCGACCCGAGCGGCACGCCGGCAAAGGACAGTGCGGGTTCTCCCTTGCGGGTACACACGGTGTAGAGCAAGCAGGCGGATGCGCCGTCGCAGTCGTAGCGCGGATCCGCGAGCGCGACATCCACGCGCTCTCCGAGGCTGTGCCCGTCCACCTCCAACTCGTGCGCGCGGCTCGTGGTCGCGAGCGGGCAGAGCACCAGCAATACCAGCAATCTCGCTGCGACGATTCCCCGTCCCATCGATCGCTAGCGCCGATAAAAAAAGCGGCGGCCGGAGGCCGCCGCGATTCCCTACCTCGAAAGAAGCGCTATACCGCGAGGGTACCCTGGTTGATGGGCAGCTCGAGGATGCGCTTGCCAGTGGCTGCGAAGATCGCGTTGCACAGCGCAGGTGCGAACGGGGGCGTTCCCGGCTCGCCCACACCTCCCGGCGGATACTGGTTGCCGTCGTTGACGATGTGCACGACGATCTGCTTGGGAGCATCGGGCATGCGCACCACCTGGTACTCGTTGAAGTTGCTCTGCTGGATGCGCCCGTCCTTCGCGGTGATGTTCGTGATGCAGGCGGTCAGCCCATAGATCGAGGCGCCTTCCATCTGCGAGCGCACGCGATCCAGGTTCACGCAGCGTCCGGCATCGCAAGCTACATCCACACGCGGGATGGTGATCTTGCCGTCGTTGGCGACCTTGACGTGCACCGCGGTAGCGACGTAGGTGGTGAAGCTACGGTGCACGGCCAGGCCGATCGCCTCGCGGGCCCCCAACTTCTTGCCGTAGCCTGCACTCTGCGCCGCGACCCGCAGCACGTTCTTCAGGCGCGCGGTCATGATCGGGTACTCGTCATAGGTCTGATCGTAGTTCCAGTAGTCGGTGCTGGACAGGTCCAGGATCCGATCCGGGCCGATCAGCTCGAGCAGGTACTCGTACGGGTCCCGCCGCGCCGCTTGGGCCAGCATGTTGGCCATCGTGTTGCGCACGAACGAGTTCGGGATATTGTTGACCGAACGCAGCCAGCCGATGCGCACGTGCGCCGCCGCTTTCCCGTTCTCAAGCTGAATGTTCGGAATCGCGTATGGCATATCGAGGTAACCGAGGCTCAACTCGATCTTGTGCCCGTACTGCGGATCGGGCTTCTCGAACGTCGACCAGATGGTCGGGAATACCGTGCCTTCTTTCCACGCAACCGTCTTGCCGTTTCCGTCCAGGCCTGCCTTGACATGCGTGGCGGTGACCGTGTGATAGTAGGCGTGCTGCAGGTCGTCCTCGCGCATCCAGGTCACCTTGATCGGCACGCCGAGCTGCTTGGACAGGATGGCGGCTTCGGCGGCGAAGTCGGGCTTGGACTTGCGCCCGAAGGCTCCGCCCAGCAGTGTCACGTGCGAGGTGACGTCTTTCTGGTCGAAACCGATGGCGCCGGCGACGGTGCCGCGGGCAGCCTGTCCGTCCTGGCAGCAAGACCACACTTCGCACTTGCCGTCCTTGACGTAAGCCAGCGCGGACGGCGGCTCCATCGTGGCGTGCGCGAAGTGCGGGACATAGAAGTCGGCTTCCACCGTCTTCGCCGCTCCGGCCAGGCCTCCATCGGCATTGCCTTCCGCGCGCACCACCTTGCCCGGGCTGCGCGCGGTCTGCGCCATCTGCTGGCGGAACGTATCGGAGGTGTACACCACGTTCGCTCCGTAGTCCCATTCGATCTTGAGCCGCTTGCGGCCCTCGTTCGCGGCCCACGTGTTGGTCGCGACCACCGCGATGCCCCCCAGCGTGTTGAACACGATGGGCGGCTGGTTCTGCGGAATCTCGATCACCTGCTTCACGCCGGGCACCTTCATCGCCTCGCTGGCGTCGAAGGACTTCACCTTGCCGTAGGTCACCGGGCAGTGCTCGACCACGGCATACAGCATCCCCGGCATCTTGGTGTCGATGGCATAGGTCGCCTTGCCCACCATCATGTCAGGGAAGTCGATGCTGGACAGTGCGGTGCCGATGTAGCGGAAGTCCTTCGGGTCCTTCAGCACGACCTGCTTGGCGCTCGGCACTTTCAGCGTGGCGGCCGTGTCCACCAGCTCGCCGTAGTCGAACGACTGGCCGGTCGGCAGGTAGGTCACGCGGTGGTTGTGCGCCTTGCAGTCGGCCGCGCTCACGCCCAGTTTGACGGCGCAGGCCTGCTCCAACATCGTGCGCGTCACCGCGCCGAACTCGCGGAAGCGCTCGTAGTTGTGCCGGATGCTGCGCGAGCCGTCGGTGTACTGGTTGCCGTAGATCTTGTCGCCTGTCGCTTGCTGGACCTTGCAGCGGCTCCAGTCCGCCTCCAGCTCGTCGGCGAGGATCATCGGCACGCTGGTGCGCACGCCTTGCCCCATCTCCGAGCGATGGCAGACGATGGTGACGGTGCCGGCATTGTCGATCGCAACGAACACGTTGGGATTGAGCACGCCGGGCGGCATCTCGACGCCCTCGGCCGCTTCCGCGGAGCCGATGACGTCGCCATAGAACGGATGCTTCTTCCACGGGTCGAGCGCCAGGGCCACCACGAACCCGCCGCCCAGGGCGGCTGCGCCCTTCAGGAATGTTCTGCGGCTTACGTTTTCGATCGCGCTCATGCTTTCACCCCCGCAGCTTCTTTGATCGCCGCGCGAATGCGCGTATAGGTGCCGCAACGGCAGATGTTGCCCGCCATGCCGGCCTCGATGTCCTCATCCGAGGGCTTGGGATTGGTCGCGAGCAGAGCCGCGGCCTGCATCATTTGCCCGCTCTGGCAGTAACCGCATTGCGGGACCATGAGCTTGAGCCAGGCCTTCTGCACCGGGTGATCGCCGTTGGCGCTGAGGCCCTCGATGGTGGTGACGTTCCCGCTCACGTTGCCGACCGCCAGCGCGCAGGAGCGCACCGCGACGCCGTCGATGTGCACGGTGCACGCACCGCAGGCTGCGATCCCGCAGCCGAATTTCGTGCCGGTCAGCCCGACGACGTCGCGGATGACCCACAACAAGGGCATATCCGGCGGCACGTCGACCTGATAGGCCTGACCGTTGATGTTGAGAGATATTGCCATGAAAGATCCCTCCGAGTTGGTACGTAAACACGCGCCTCCCTTGTTGCGCGGGGGTCGCGAACCGGTGCCCGATTTGAGTGTTGTCGTCCACGGGCTGGACTACCGCTAAACCGGCTCGGTCGAGGATCGGAATACACCAGCGGACGGTAAACGAGGCCCGCTTCGACTTCGTCCGAGCAGATCCCGCCATATGGGCGGTGTCGAGAGCAGCCGCCCGCATGCAGCAAAGAGTCGTCAGTACAGCGCCCCGAACTGCGGAGGGACACCGGTCAAGCGTTGCGACCCTTCTCAGTGGATCTCGGCCGGATCGCTCCATCGGCACAACCCGAAGCGCCGCTCCGGCCGACGCATAAAGCTAGCACTTCCTCAGGATTCCCGCCAGTAGCAGCCACGGGGGATGAGCGGCCGAGGAACGCGCACATCCCGTTCGGGGTCGCACCCACTCGCGCGGCGGTCACGGCGTGCCTCGCCGCAGCGAAGGCCACGCCGCAACGCAGCACCGAGTCTCGCCCCGGCGGTCCTCGGATGCCGGAGCGCCAGCTGCGGGCGGCCGGCGCAGCAGGGCGGCCACGCGGGCCAACCTACCGAACCGTGTAGCCGCGTCCGTCGAGACACGCCGTCATGGCGCGCCGGTAGTCCGAAAGCTTCGCAGCCGGTTGCGGTGCAGGTGCAACCGTCGGATCGAACCCCGTCTGGGTCACGGCCCAACGGTGGCACTCGTAGCGATCGGTCGCCTGCTGCTGCTCGGTCTGATTCTGGCGAGGGTAGATGAACATCTGTTCCGCGCTGCCTTGAGCGACGGTTGTCGGAGGCGGCGGAGCAGTGGCGGCAGGGGCAGGCGCGGCAGGTGGCGGAGCGCTCGGCGGCTGCTCGACGACGAGGTTGGGCGGAGGCGGCGCAGCGACGGTATATCCTCCGGGCGATTGAACGTAGTACACGTTGTTGGCGTAGTAGTACGGTACGCCGCCCACCCAGACCGTGCTATAGAACGGCGGCAGCACCGGCACCACAACGCCGAACGGCGGCGCGACTACGACGTAGCGGCCCGGGGCGTCGAAGCGGTACCACACACCGGCCGAAAAGTAGAACCGGGTGCCACCGTAGATCGCGATATGGAAGCCCGGCGGAACCGCGCCAAACACGAAGCCGTATGGCGGGTAGTAGTGGTTGTGATGGTACCGCCCATCCAGGTAGCGGTGGTCGTGGAATTCGTGCTCTCTGAACTCATGCTCCCGGTACATATGCTCGTCGGCATGGGCGACCCAAGCTGCCCCCGCGACCATCGTGGCCAAGAGCCCGAGCGCGACCCTTCGAGCGAACTGACTAACACCATGCATCACCGCAACCTCCTTCAGAATTCGTCCACTGTCCTGAACCTGTTTGGGATCCCGAACGCCCCGCGCCCTGTCGCAGGTTGAGACAGGAGCCCGCGTTGTTCGTTCGTTGCATGCCGCTCGCACAGGCTCATCGCCCGCCGAGGCCGCCTTCCACGACACGTGCGATTAACGCGCGGCAGCCCGAAAACGCATGCCGCGCGTTGCGGCGGAACCGATGCGTCAGGCTACGGTGTCCGCGGGACCGTTCATGCCCGGTGCTCGCGGTGGAACTTGAGCAACTTCCGATCCGCGATCTTGCGCTGCTGCGGTGTCAGGTTGGCGTAAAGATCTTTGGCGGCTTGCGCGATGGTCTCGAACGCGGCCGTGCGCTGCTTCATCGCCGTCACCTGCCGGTCGATGCGCTCGGGCGCCGTCACCGGCGGGTTTTGCATCTCATGATGTGCTGCCGCCACTTGTCCCATCTGCGCGAGCACGGTATTGGAAAACGCCGCCCATTGCGCCTCTTGATCGTCGGTGATGCCCAGGTCCAACTTGAGCTTGTCCAGACGGTGTTGCGCGAACGCGACTGGATCGAAGCGGTGGGCGCGCGCTTGTTCCGCGTCGTGGCACTTCGCGCTTGGGGGTGGAGGGTCGTTGGCGTCGTCCGCCGTGGCCTGAGCAAGGGCTGGTGCCGCAGCCGCAAATGCACTCAGCAGCAGGGGAACTCCGATCCAGACGAGCGTGCTTCTTCGGTTCATTGCAGTCTCCTCTACGCGTGCCCGGGACCCAGCGGCGCGGAATGCACCGCCGTCCCGTAGCGGCAATTACAGCAGCAGCGTGTAAGTACGAGATTGCACGGAGCTGGCGTTTGGTAACGCCATGTTGAGTCTGTTACGAGCCGTTGCAAACGGCGGCAGGAGTCACTGGGGCGGCGGGCCCGGGCTCTGCGCGAAATCGAAGCAGTCGCTCATGTCGGTGGCGGCAGCGACGCGCTGGTGGAACGGTTGAAGGCCGAACTTCACGGTGCAGAACTTGAGCAGGCTCACGTGAGAATGGGTGACCTTGGAGACGTGGCCGCGCTTGGCAAACGGGCTGAGGACGAGACAAGGCACGCGTGAGCCGTAGCGAAACTGCGTGCCGTCCTTCCACTTCTCCACCTCTTTCGGGGTCACGTGATCGAACCAGCCGCCCCAGTCGTCCCACGTGATGAAGATCGCGCTCTTTGCCCACAGTCCGCCAGCGACGATCGCTTGGACCTGCTGCACCGTCCACTGCATGCCATGGGTGACGTTCCCGACCGGCGACCCCTTCGGGTCGCTGGGATCGGCGGGATGCTCACTGGCGTCATGCGGTGCATATAGCCAGGACACGGCCGGCAGCTTGCCGCTCCGTGCGTCCTGCATGAACTGCTCGGACGAAAACTTGTTGCGGCCATGCAGCGCTTTGAGAAAATCGAACGCGTAGCCACCGTAGTTGCCCCAGCTGTGCCCGGCGGCTTCCAGCGTAGCCGGCAGCGACGGCAGGTCGAAGAGCGGCTGATTGGCCGGAAGCCGGTAGCGCGGCGGGTTGTCGATGATGGGCGAGTCGGCCGCGATCAGCATCAGGTGGTTGGGCGTCGAGGGGCCGGCCACGTCCGTAAAGTAGTGGTCGCACAGCGTGAACTGGCGCGCATAGGAAAAGTACGCCGGGATATCGGCCTCGATGAACTGCTGGCGCACCGCGGTGGTCGCGCGGGTGAGCCACGCCTTGTGCCGGTGGTCCGGGTCCTGCGGCGGCGGGTTGGGCGAGTGCGGCATCGCCATCCCCAGCGCGCCGTGAAAGGTCCCGAAGTAGTTGTCGAAGCAGTGGTTCTCCTTGACGATGATGATCACGTGCTCGACGGCAGTAGGCATGGTATGCGCTCCCTCCTGGTCCTGCGGAGTATCTCGCGCGCCATCGGGATCCGGCTAGGCGCCGCAGAATATGCTTTATATATAGTGTAGACGGTCCGGTCCGACCAGAGTCCGCGGCTGCCAGAATGTCGCCGTACGGTGGTGCCGGCGATCCTCATCGGTGCATGTGGGATTTGTATCTTTCACTTGCATCGTATATAACAATATTGACGGGACCTCCGCGGGGCCGGATCGCCGGCTGTCGCGCAGATGCAACAACACCGACGAAGCGGTTCCGCTATCGCTGGATGGTGGCAACGACCGGACACTCGCGGTCCGAGCGCGGAGCGCCGAACTTCGGTCGTGCAAGCCCTGTCTTCAATCTAGAGTCGGCGGAACGAGCGGCGCGGCCTTTCTCGCCGTCCCTGTATCGCTGCGGCGATGAGCCGGGCCTGAATTGGCGTGACCCGATGGCGCGCGGCGCGCTGCGCCCGCGTGCACGAGTGGCAGGCAGCTGCCGAGCGAGGTGGCCTGGTGGATCGGCGTCTAACGAAAGTTAGATGGTGAGAGCGGGCATGCCGGCGTATCTCTATGACCGTCTGCCGACATCGGCCGGCCACGCCGGCACGGGGTTGCATCAGCGGATACAGGTCGTGTCCTGAGTCGGCTACCCGGCTCGGACGGATGTCGTCCGACCGCGACGTTCCGGCACGAGCGCCCAGAACGGCAAGCTCGCAGTCGGCATCGCCCGTGCGGGCGGCAGGGTGCAGAAGCGCCGACCCAGTCGGTCGACGAGAGGGGGCGGATTCCCAGGTCTGGGGAACGAAGGCAACTCATGACGAGGCGCCTGCTGCTGATCGAGGATGACGGCGAGTCGCTGGAGGCGGCGCTGGTCCGCAGCCTCGGCACGGACTTCCGCTGCGACCGCGTCGAGTGGAGCTCGCTCCTGCCTCGAGCGCTGCCGGAACACCCGGCCGATCTGATCTTGCCAGTGGTGCTGCGCGAGCGCGACCATGCCATCCGGCTGTTCCGATGGGTCCAGGAGCATCCCTTGGAGACCCCGATCCTCGCGATCCTCCCCGCGATCGCCGAAGAGGAGTTGCTTCGCATCGCCGCGAAGGTGTCCGCCGACTTCATGACGTGGCCGGCGCAGCCGGAGGAAGTGACACAGCGCGTGGCGCGCATCCTCGGCGCCCGGAGCCGGGAGCGCGCGTCGGTCCGCGATCGGCTGATCGACGAGATGGGCCTGGCGGCATTGGTCGGCGACGATCCGAGCTTCCTCAAGGTCATCGCCCAGATCCCGCGCATCGCGCGCAGCGACAGCACGGTGTTGATCACCGGCGAGACGGGGACGGGCAAGGAGATGTGCGCGCGCGCGATCCATCAACTGAGCCGGCGCCGCGACCGCCCCTTCATTCCGGTGGACTGCGCGGCGTTCCCCGATCACCTGTTCGAGAACGAGATGTTCGGGCACGCCCGCGGCGCGTTCACCGACGCGCACCGGGACCAGAAGGGCCTGATCGCGCTGGCCGAGGGGGGCACCCTGTTCCTGGACGAGATCGACTCGCTCTCCTCGCCTGCGCAGGCGAAGCTGCTGCGGTTCCTCCAGGGTCAGACCTATCGCCCGCTGGGCGGCGACCGCTTCGTGCAGGCGGACGTGAACGTGCTCGCGGCGACCAACCGCGATCTCGAGCGGTTGATGCACGAGCAGCACTTCCGCAACGACCTGTTCTTCCGGCTCAACGTGCTGCGGGTGCATATGCTGCCGCTGCGCGAGCGCCGCGACGACATCCCGATCCTGGCGCAGCACTTCCTCGACACGCTCTGCGCGCAGCACGGCACGCCGCGCAAGATCCTAGCGCCGGCCGCGCTCGCCCGCTTGAGCTCCCTCGACTGGGCCGGAAACGTGCGCGAGCTCTCCAACATGATGCAGCGCGCTTTTGTCTACGCTGAAGGCGCGCAGGTCCTCCCCTGCCACTTGCAAGGCCCGGAGGCAGACCAGGCTGCCGCCGCCGAACACGAGAGCTTCCGTGAGGCGCGCGCCAGAGCGATCCAAGCGTTCGAGCGGCAGTACCTGATCCAGCTCCTGCGCCAGTACAAAGGCAACATCACGCAGGCGGCCCGCTATGCCGGAAAGGACCGGCGCGCCCTGGGCCGGCTGGTGAAGCGGCACAACATCGACCGCACGGCGTACTAATACCACCCACCGCACTGCGGAGCGGGAGTAAGGCCGAGAACGCCGTCAGAGGCCGCGACGAGCGACGGCTCCCCGCCCTCGCCGACGCGGTCCTGGACCCTGTGCCGCCTGCCGTCACAGGATCGCTATGTGGCTCTTGCGGGCGCCCTTGACGGCGTCGAGTGGGACCGAGGTATCGAACGTGACGAAGTGTCCCTTACGTCGAACGGCGAGCGCGAGCAGGTAGACGTCGCTGAGCTGCCGCGGTCCATGAATTCGTGCAGGGTCGACGATATCGGCATCGAGCAGGCTGATGTCGTCGGGCCAGAACTCATGCAGTGAGCTCGAGCCCGCCTCGATCAAGCGCTCCATGACCACCCGCACCGGTAGCGCATTCGGATAACCGGGATGCGACATGATGCGGATGCAGCCATTCTGTGTAATCGGGCAGGACGCCCATCCGGAGTGGGCGTGACTGCCGAACCAAGCGGTTGCGCGAGCGTGCAGCGTGTGATCAGCGTCCAGCAAGGCGATCAGAACGTTGACATCCAACAGCGCGCGCATCAGTACGCGTCGTCTTCCCGCAACTTATCGATCAGCTCGTTGGTCACGATTCCACCGCGCTTCGGGAAGGGGCGAAAGCCATATACGGCCTTAGGTTCCCTCGCAGTCGGCATCTGCGGTGGCGCGGTCAACGCGCTGCGGGCGAGCTCCGAGATTACCTCGCCGATGGTCTTCTTCTCCCGGCGAGCACGCTCTTTGGCTGCCTGCAGCACATCGTCGGCGATGTCTAGCGTGGTTCGCATACATCAAATGCTAATGCATCACGCATCTCCTGTCAACCGCCGACCCATGCTCGCTAACCGGCGAGCCCGTCGCGTCGCGGAGAGGCGCGGCGAAACGCACGGCACAGTCGCTATGTGGCGGACGTCGCATGAAAGTCCGTGCCGAGCGACCGCCGGATCCTCCGTAGCGAGTCACTGTTGGCAGATCCCACCCCATTGCAGCAACGTCCTCTTGTCGTCCCTGGCGACCAGTTTTGTCCAGCCCGCGCTGACGTTGTCAGCCCACTTGCCCGTTCCGCCCACGCCCTTCCACGTTCCACCCTGGGCGGTAACCTCCCACTGTACATACGCCGTGTCGCCATCCTTGTCCGTGAAGGCGCAATAGGCACCTCCCTTAGGGTCTCCATTGGACATAACCAGCCAGGTGCCGTGGCATTCACCCATCCTTCCGTCGAAGTTTGGATTATCGCCACTTGTGATGATGTCGTAGCTGGTGAATGAGCTCATCCTGTTTGTCTTGTTCAGCTCGAGGCTTTGTTCGTACGACCGGTTCACTTCCGCGATGTAGCCGGAGCAATTGTCCGCTCGCGACACCTGAGAGCACGCCAATCCCAGCGAAAGCGCCGCGGCGCACTGCAGCGTCCGGATCGATGTTCCCCGAAGTTTCATTGCGACCTCCGCGACCTACGTCGATGTACGACATTTCCCTTCGCGCTCGGCGAGCGGGGCGTTCGAGATCGGGGCGCGGAGCAAGGCAGCCAACTGCTGAGTGTTGCGGAATGGCCGTGTTGCGGTGGTTCGTGTGTCTTCCACGGTACCGGACAGGCTCCGGTATCCCTGGCGATAGATACGCACGACGTAGCTGCGCGGCTCTCGCATGTCCCGATCTCCCGTTCACCTGGGCGGTAGTGTGGGCTATGCGAGCTTACGGATTGGGTACAGGTTGAAAAAATCCCCGCGGGTCGCAGGATCCACGAATTGGAGCGGCGTCGGCCCGAGCGAGGAACGCATCGCGCATCATTGCAGACGCAATGCCGAGAACAGCTGCTGGCTTTCCACTCCCGGCTCAACGCCCAGGGTGATCGATAGCGTTTGGCGCAGGCGCCGATACGCGCTTGCAGCTTCGCTGCGCCGACCGAGCTGCTGATAACTGCGCATCAAGCCCTGGTAGAAGGGCTCGACCAGCTGGTCCGCTTCGATGCCTCGCGAGTACAGCTCGATCGCGTCGTCATAGCGTGCGCCGGCCTCCAGGTCGCGTGCAACGGACTGCACTAGTCGAACGAATTTGCCACGCAGCCGCTCCCGCATCGATGCACTCCAGGGCGCTTCGGTGTCGCTTTGCAGAAAACCGCCACGGTACAACCGCAGCGCGTCCGTTTCTCCTCCTGGGCGTTCCACCCCGCTTTCGAATGTCCAAGCGTCGACGAAGCAGCGTTGCCCGTTCAACGAAAGTGCGCCCTCCAACTGGCGGATGACTTCCTTGCCACCCAACAGCCCGCGCAGGCGATGCAGCGCCGAGGTGAGCGCTTCGTTCGCGGCGTCACCTTCGAGGTCCGGCCACAGCGCGTCACAGAGCGCCTGCGTCGCAACATCTCGTCCCCCCATAGCGATCAGGGCTTTGAGCAGTGCGATCGTGCGCTTGGGCGCCTTGCGGCCGAACTCGAGCGGCTTGTCGTTTACCTGCACCTCGAACCGGCCAAGCGTGTAGATGCGCACGGGCCACGGCCAGGATTCCGGCAGAGAAGCGGGGGGATCGAGTGCGCACTCTCGAATTAGCGCACGGGCAACCTCGGGCTCGATCCCGCGCTGCAAAGCAAGCGGAAGTAAGTCCTCGAGGGCTTGGCGGAACCACCGATACAGGCGTGCCGGCACCTTGCCGCGTTCGCTGCGGGCTAGTGCCATTGCTCGACCCAAGTACGTATCGCGCTGCAGCGGATCTTGCATCCTCTGCGCCGCCCAGGCCTGGAGGAGCGCTACTCGTGCCCCGAAGTGTAGAGCGCCGATGAGTCCGGGTTGGGACTCGACTGATGCGAGCAACTTGCGCGCTTGTTCGGGACGGCCGCCCTCGATCAACATCCAGGCGATATCCAGACGGTGGAAGGTACAAGTTGCAGTATTTCCGATTTCATCGCAACGCTTCAGCGCTGCAAGGCCTCGGGCGATAGCGCCGTCCCGCTCGCCGCGATCAAACGCGGCCAGCGCACTCACGTGGTCCAGGATGAAGGACGCAAATCCCCGGTCCCCGCCGCGCGCCTTCTCGGAGCGCGCGATCGCGGCTTCCGCTGCCTCGAGGTGGCCAGCGGCCCGCTCGCAGAGACCTCTCCACAGCCCCGCGAACAGCGTTCTGCCGGCGAGGCCGTTTTGCTCTATCGTCGCATCGGCGCGGTCGAAGCAGGCTAGAGCGTCCTCATATCTACCGTATATGAAGTGAGCGTAGCCTTCGGCGAAGTAATAGAGCGCCAGGCGATCCGCGGACAAATCGTGCGAGTCCAGTACCGCTCGCGCTGCGCAAGTCGCAATGCCAATGGCGTCCGGGGCAAGCAGTATCGCACCGCAGTACTGCAGCATGTTGGCAGCGACGATCCGCAGATTTACATCGGCACAGCGCGGCAGAAGCTCTTCGACTTTCGCGACCGACGCCGGCAGGATGCGATTGTCGGGACAGGATAACGTCAACGCGAGCATGAGCGTGGCATGTACCCAAAGCTCGTCGTCGAGGCAGAGTCCGGACATTTGCAGCTCCAGCGATCCCGTCAACCGCTCGAGCCAACTCTCATAGGCGTTGTAGTTTTGAATCTCGAAATGCAGAGCGTCGACCACCGCTGCGCTGGCGAGAAGCTGGCCGATCGCGTCGCCCGAGATCAGAAACGACTGGTAAGCCCCTTCCAGGAGTGCACGTGCGTCCCCGGCATCGATAAAGACCTTCGACCTTCCGAGCCAGTATCGCACCCAGGGGTTGGCAGCGACCCGTTCCGGTGGAAGTGCCGCGCTCCAGTCGTTGAGCGTTTTCCAGCGGCCTTGAGCGATCAGCCCCCGCGCGTTGTCGAGGAAAATCTGCTCCGCGCGTGCCCAATCTTTGGCGCGCGTGAACAGGCCGTAGGCATCCTCGAAGAGGCCGGCGGCAAGCACCAACTGCCCCGCATTCCCAGACAAGGTGGCAACCGCTTCGGGCCCCAGGGTCTGTTCCGCCCGCGTGCGCAGAAATGCGCGGAACAGATCGTGATACTGATAGGTCACTTCCTTGCCTATCCGCCGATCGATGAATAGCCGCCGCCGGTACAGATCTTCAATCTGCTGACCTGCTCGAGCGTCGCCCGACACCGCGGCGGCGAGCGCAGCGGTGAACCGCGGAAGAAATGCGGTCGTGAGCAACACTCGGCGAAGCGACTCGGAGGCACGGTCGAAGATTTCGGCGGCGAAATACTCGAAGGCAGGTTCGAGCGCTTCCGGCCGGTCGAGAGTCGCGACGAGGCCGGTCGCCTCGGCGCGCTCAACTAATAAGCGCACGCCCGCCACCCACCCACCTGCCTGCGCATGGATAGAAGCTACCGTCCCGGCGTCCATAGTCTGCCGGCGCGACACTATCGCGGCAGTTTCTTCCGGGGACAAGCGCAGCGCTTCCCAGCCACCATCGCAAGCATGTCTGCGACTTGCAAGCGTCCGAACACGGCCGGCGGCGGAGTGCGGGAGATAACCATTACATTGGCAGATTGCGGCACCTCGGCGAACCCCGCATTCAGCCCGCGGTGCAGCGAAGATTCCTCGGCAACCTCGTGATAATTGTCGAATACGAGGAGGCTGCCCGGAGGCAAGCTGGCAAAGGCGCCGCGAAAGAATCGGCGACTAAACCCTTCAAGGTCGGCCAGGTACTCCGGGGTAAACAAGGGCAGCGGCTTTGCCCGGGAAAAGGCCAGCGTGGTGACCGCGCGCGCGAGGTAGTAGAACAACGTAGCAGGATCGCCATCGGCTGCGTCGATCTGATACCACACCGCAGGCGACGCCGTGTGCTCGAGGTAGCTTGCGACCAGCGTGGTCTTGCCTGCCCCAGGCGGACCGCACACCCAGATCACCGCACGTTCGCGCGCCTCGTCCAGCAGCTCGAAGAGCCGTTCGCGCGCAACGGCGCCATATAGGCGCGGCTGCGTAAGCTTTGCCAACTGCGGCTGGCGACGTAGCATGCTCTTGCGCGAATCCGCACTCACCGGCCATCCCACCGCTATCGGGCTCAATAGCCAACTATGCCGCCGACGAACTCCCAGTTCTTGCCGTTGAACTGCATCATCTGAAACTGCTTGATGGGATGATAGTCGGTGGGGCTGGTGTTGACACGCACACCGGGGAGCAGCAGCGGAAACTCCACGTCCTTCATGCTCGTGGCAACGCGCATCACGTTTTCTCTCGTCAAGTCGTCACCGCAACGCCTGAGCACGTACTCGAGCGCCTGAGCCACCTCATAGCCAAAGATGGCGATGCCATCCTCCGGATTGCCATCGTAGTATTTCTTGGCCCATGCAAAGTACGCCTTCACAGCGGGGTCGTCCTGGAACTTGTTGAAGTCGATGTACTTCGCGTACCAGGCCGATCTCAGCCCGATGGCATTGTCGAGCCCGGCGGGTTCCAGGATCCCCTTGATCGAGGTGCTCGGCACACCCGTATAGTGCAGCGGCCGCCACCCGATATCGGCCATCTTGCAGATGGCCTGCGAGGCATGCTTGCCCGCCATGGCACTGAAGAGAGTATCGGCGCCGGAAGCCTTGAGGGCGAAGATTTGCGTGTCGACCGTGGGATCGGTGACTTCGTAGGTTTGTTCGCTCACGATCATCGCCGCTGCCTTGTCGCCGAGGGCCTCTTTGAACCCCTTGACGTAGTCGCGGCCGTAATCGTCATTCGCGTACAGCAGGCCAATGCGCGCGGCGGGCCGCACCTTGAGAATATCCTTGGCATAGAGCCCGGCCTCTAACTGGTAGGAAGGCATCCAGCCGATTGTCCAAGGGTAGCGGCTATAGTCGGCCCAGGCGCTGTCGCCGCCACCGACAAACAACTGCGGCACCCCGCGCGTGTTTGCGTACTTGCGCACCGCCATGATGGGGACGGTACCGACGGAGCTGAACAACAGCAGAACTTGATCCTGCTCTACCAACCTGCGCACGTGCTCGACGGTCTTCGCAGGGTTGTATCCGTCATCGAGGCTGATGAGCGTGATCCTGCGTCCGTTGATACCGCCTTCTGCGTTGACTTTGGCGAAGTAGGCCAGCTGCGCTCGGCCGACGGCACCATACGCGGATAACGCTCCGCTGTAGGGCATGGTCTGCCCGATCTTGATCTTGGTGTCGGTCACGCCTGGGCCGACGTGCTTCTCGGCGCCTGCGCGGTTCGCGCACAAGACTCCGAGCGCGATTGCCACCGCGACGACCTTGGATTTCCGCATCAGCCCCTCCCGTTCGAGTGTGGAGGATCTCCCGCACTAGGAGCGACGCCGGGTCGAGATCAAGCTGTTGGCACCTTGACATGAGAACGACCCGTGCTCCCGGGTCTTTGCTTCTCCCGTGCCTCCAGGGGAAAGTCTAGACCGGCCTCTGCACACCCATCCGCCGGCCGACTCCCGCTAACCCTCTTCGTGAATAGGATGCGCCTTCCGTGGCAGCGAGTCCGTCTCCGCTGGATCTCCTGGCGAGGTGTCGGCCCGACTGCGCGAACAAGCGAGTCGCCGAACCGGCCAACGTCCGCGTCCAGGCGTCGTGCCTTCCCACGATTGTTGCGCGCGCACTGGAGCCTCTGTCTGCCCACCCACGGTGAGCTTCTGAGCGCAGTGGGACATTCTCTATCCCAGCCCGGGCTGCCACCGTCCCACCCTCCGAAGAGGGGCTTTGCCTTTGATCGTGTCCGGGTCCGCGCCCCTTAGCTCGCATCGCCACCGGGATCAGCACGTCCCACTCGCCCAGGTGGCGAGTTCGCACTTGTCCTTGTTCTGCAACGAGTTCCGCGCGTGGAGGGCGCTGGCCCGCGCGTTGCGAAGAGAAGCGTCATCTTGGACAAGCACCCTGACGCTGCGGCGGTGAACGAGATCCTGGGCTACTTCGTGCGCAATCCGCAGGCTGCGGACAACCTCGAGGGCATCGCACGATGGAGGTTGCTCAACGAGTTCATCACGCGCCAAGTCGACCAAACGCAGCGAGCGTTGCTCTGGCTCGTGGCGAAGGGATACCTGCGCGAGAGGAGCGCCGCCGGGACCGGCGCGATCTACAGCCTGAACCCGGACAAGGCCGACCAGGCGTGCGAGTTCCTCGCCGCGTCCAAGGCGGACGGCAAGGGACCGGAAGCGTGACCGGTGGCGAACCTCAACTCCATCTCCGCCACCGGGAAGAGCATCGAGCGCCTGCTGACCGCGGCGTTCAGCGACCCGCCGGTGCCCGTTTCCGGCAAGACCACCAAGGCATTTCTGATCCGCACCGAGGACTTCGACCAGTCCTCCAATTCCAGCATCATCTTGCGACCGGCGCTGTCGATCTTCCTGTACCGGGTCGACTTCAACAAGTCGATGCGCGCCGCGTGGTCGGGAGTCACCTATCACGACGGCGTGCCGCATCTGCCGCTCGATCTGCATTTCCTGCTCACGCCTTGGGCCGACAACGCCGAGTCGGAGCACGCGATCCTCGGCCGTGCGATGCAGTGCCTCGACTCCACGCCGATCCTGAGCGGCCCGCTGCTGCATCAGTCCGGCGAGTGGGCGCCCAACGAGGCGATCCAGCTCGTGATGGAGGAGATCTCCACCGAAGCGGTGATGCGCACCTTCGATTCGCTGCCCTCCGACTACCGGATCAGCGTTCCCTATATCGCGCGCATCGCTCGTCTCGACGGACGTGTCGCCGCGCAAACCCCGCCGGTGACCACGCTCATCACCGGGAAGGTGCCCTCGCTGTGAACGAATTCCTGCCCTCCCAGTTCGTCGAGCGCGTCGATCGGCTCATGCTCGGGATCGAGCCGCTCGATGCGCTGCGTGCCGGGCGCATCGCGCAGCCGATCGACGTGGTGCTCGACGGAGTCCCCTACCCGCGGTCCGCGCCATCCGGTCCGGAGCAGGCGTGGGACCAGGTCATGGGATTCCCCGATTCGATCGGCGCGCTGACCCAAGTCCAACGGCATAACTCCTGCCGGCACGCGCTGCTGTTCCAGCCGGGGATGAGCTCGCCCATCGTGATCCGGCTGTTCGACCGCAAGCGGCGCTTCGCGCCGCGCCGGATCAGCTACTTCGTCCCGAGCGACATCCACACGCCGGCGCCGCGCGTGCGCCGCCCGGCTTTGTATCCGGGCGCAGCGTACGACGTGAGCGACACGTTCACGGGGATGCGCGGGCGCGTCACCTGGAACCAGTCGACCGCGAACGAAGTTCCCGCACGCTGGGTACGCGTCGAGGCGACGATCGATGGCCAGGTGGTGGGACGCGCACATGGCGACGATCGCGGCGAGTTCCTGCTTCTGCTCGACAGCACCGCCGGCGGCCTGGGCGATCTGCCATCGCCGCTCACAGTCCAGGTGACGGTATTCGGACCTCCTGCGCCGGTGCCGATCCCGGCGAACGATCCGCTCGGCGATCTGCCGGTGGAGACACTGCTCGCCGATCCCGACGACGTCTCGCCCGGAGAGAAATTGCCATCGGGATACGCATCCACTGCGCAAAGCACGCGCGCCGTCGTGTTTCAGCTCGGCGCTCTGTTGACCAACCAGGACAAGTTCTTCTTTAACCCATAGCCCTTTTCAACTACCGGGAAAGCGGGAAACGCAAAGGAGCTGCAACATGCCCGAATATCTGTCCCCAGGTGTATATGTCGAAGAGGTGAGCTTCCGCTCGAAGTCGATCCAGGGCGTGCCCACCAGTACCACCGGCTATGCCGGGATGACCCGTTACGGTCCCGTGCGCTATCCGGGCGGGCCCTCGACCAGCGAGCCGAGGCTGATCGGCAGCTTCACCGAGTTCGAGACCGTCTACGGCGGGCTCGAGGTCCTGCACGCTCCGACTGAAGCCGACGAGCGCCTGAGCTACACCGCGCACGCCGCGCGCGCGTTCTTCATCAACGGCGGAGCGCGCCTGTATATCTCGCGCGTGTTCAGCCCGCGGGGGATATCGCCGAACTTCGACTGGGGGGTGGCGAGCAGCCCGATCTCGGTGAGCGGCACCACGGCGACGTGGACGGCACGCTGGCCCGGCGAGTACGGCAACGTCTACGTCGAAACGCAGGTCGTGCGCAGCAAGAACGCCGCCTACCAGGCTCCGCAGTTCGGCAACATCGTGCAGGTGAACGGCGCCAAGCAGGGCTCCGTGGTCGAGGTCATCACCTCGGGCACGCCGCCGTCCGGCAACGATCCGCTCACGCTCGGCAACCTCGCCGAAGTCAGCATCGACCCCAACGACGGCCACCAGATCTTCAACCGCGGCGGCGGCACGTTCCTGCCCGCGGCGACGGACGTCATTCAAAACGTACAGCTTCGCGTGCTGGTCACCACCACCGACGGGAATATAAAGGTGTACGACCAGCTCGGCGCCGACCCAGCGCAGAAGCGCTACATCGCCAAGATCCTGCAGCTCGACAACCCCGAGGACGAGAACGCCGTGGTCTGGCTCAAGTGGGATCCGAGCACGGCGAGCGGCAACGACATCCCCGCCAACCTGATGGTCGCGCTGCAGGCGAATCCCAACAAGCGGTTGACCGGCGGACACGACGGCATAGTGGCCACGCCCGATGACCTCGCCGGACAGGAAGCAGACCCGGACGACGTTACCAAGAAAGCCACGGGCCTCGCAGCGCTGGGCGAGATCGACGACATCGCGATCGTCGCGCTGCCCGACGGAGGCGCGTACGACGATTTCGATGTCTGCGTCGCGGCCGGCGATGCGCTGATCGAGCACGCCGAATCGCTGCGCTACCGCTTCGCGGTGATCGATCCGCCGTTCAACTGCTCGATGACGCAGATCCGCAACTTCCGCGGCCAGTTCGACAGCACCTACGCGGCGGTGTATCACCCCTGGCTCGAGATCTTCGATCCCACCGAGCGCCCGGCCCAGGGCGCGCCGCCCAAGCGCCTGCAGTTGCCGCCGAGCGGATTCGTGACCGGGATCTATGCACGCACCGACATCGAGCGCGGCGTGTTCAAGGCGCCCGCCAACGAGGAGGTGCTGGGCCTGATCAAGCTCGAGAACAACATCAACAAGGCGCGCCAGGATGTGCTCAACCCCGAGAACATCAATGCGCTGCGCTTCTTCGAAGGCCGCGGCAACCGGGTGTGGGGCGCGCGCACGATCAGCTCCGACCCCGAGTGGATGTACATCAACGTGCGCCGGCTCTTCATCTATCTGGAGCATTCGATCGACAAGGGCACGCAGTGGGCGGTGTTCGAGCCGAACAACGAGCGGCTGTGGGCGAACATCCGCAACACCGTCGAAGACTTCCTGCTCGTCACCTGGAAGACCGGCGCGCTCATGGGCTCCAAGCCCGAAGAGGCCTACTTCGTCCGCTGCGACCGCACCACGATGACCCAGAACGACTTGGACAACGGACGGCTGATCGTCCTGATCGGCGTGGCACCGACGAAGCCGGCGGAATTCGTCATCTTCCGCATCGGTCAGTGGACCGCCGACGCGCAAGGTAGCTGAAGGAGAACGCAATGGCAACGCAACGCGACAACCCCTACGGTGCATTCAACTATCTCGTAGCGCTGGGCGGAGCGCAGGGCGACGGTTCCGAAGGGACTATCGTCGGCGGCTTCTCCGACGTCTCCGGGCTAGGGTTCGAGGTGAACTATTCGGACTACCGCAACGGCAACGAGCGCGTGAACACGGTGCGGCACGTGCCCAACACGTTCAAGAACGACGAGATCACGCTCAAGCGCGGCCTCGTAGGATCGGACGATCTGTTCGCATGGCTCAAAGGCGTGCGCGACGGCACGGCCGATCCGCGCAGCGTCACCATCACGCTCCTCGACGAGGCGCGCAATCCGGTCGTGATCTTCAAGCTGCTCAAAGCCCAGCCCAAGAAATGGACCGGCCCCACGCTGGCCGCCAAGGGGGGCGGCGAGGTCGCCATGGAAGAGCTGCACCTGGTGCACGAAGGCATCGAGTATCAATGAGGCTTTCGCTGTGATCCCCGGCCTGACGCTGGGCGCGCCCGGCATCTACCGCGTCGCCGACGAGCCGCTGCGCGCGCTGACTGGCGTGCGCATGGACGTGTGCGCTTTCGTCGGCGTGGCTCCGCGCGGGCCGGCGCGCCAGCCGTACTTCGACGAAAGCTGGGCGCCGCAGCCGTGCACGCCGGGCGAGACCGTGCGGCTCGCGGTTCCCACGGCGATCGAAAGCTGGGATGCATACGTGCGGCTATTCGGCAGTTACGAGGGGCCGAGTCTTCTGCCCTACGCGGTGTCCGCCTTCTTCCAGAACGGAGGCCGGCGCGCCTACATCGTGCGCATCGTGCATCAATACTTCAAGCCGGACGGCACGCCCGACGATGCGAAGAACAACGAGGGGATCGCCCGCGGGACGCTGCAGGGCTTGAGTGCGGCCGGCGGCCGCAAGGTATGGCTCGCGGCGCGCAACGAAGGCGACTGGGGGAATAACCTGCGCGCGACGCTGTCGTTCACCGCGCGGCCGCTCGCGCTGGGTCCCGCCGACTTCTCGACCACACGCGTGCGCCTGCCGGCCGGGTTTCAGATCGATGCAGGCGCCACGCTCAGACTGTCGCTGGGCAGCGGGATCAAGGTGCTGCGGCGGATCGAGACGCTCACGGAGGAGTGGAACGTCTCGGACGGCACGCGCGAGCTGTGGGCCTCGCTCGACGCACCCACTGCGGCCGCCGCGCAGTCCGCGGAGCTGGTCGAAGGATCGCTTGCGATCGATGACGGCGTCAACCCGACCGAGGTCCTGGACGCGCTCGGGCTGTCGTCGAACCATCCGCGCTGGCTGGCCTCGGTGCTCGTCAACGAGTCCGCGCTGCTGAATCCCTCCGACGACCCCACGCTCACATCCGGCGATCCTCTCGCAAGCTGGCTGGACTCGGATCTGGAGCCGGATGCCGGCCTGAACGCGTACGCCACCGACGGATTCTCCGGCGGCGCCAACCGCTATGCCGACATCGTGCCGGAGGATTTCTTCGATGACGAATGGGTGCTCGGAGACGAATGTCCCGGCAGCGGAGTGCACTCGCTCGTCGATGCCGGCGAGGTCTCCTTGCTCGTCGTGCCGGACCTCTACTCGCCCGGCCCGCTGGCGCCGGTCGAGGCCATCGTCGATCCGCAGAGCTTCGCCGGCGCGCAGTTCGCAGAATGCGTCGAAGCGCCGCCTGCTGCCACCCAAGGCAATCCGCCGGAGGACCTGTACGGCCTGCGCCTCGACCCGATGCAGGATCTGGACACCATCGCCGGATTGCAGCGCCGCCTGACCGATCTTGCGGACGAGCTGGAGTCGTTCATCGTCCTGCTCGACGCCCCACCCGGGTTGAGCCAGCGCAAGCTGCTGTACTGGCGCGGCAAGTTCGGCTCGGCGTACTGCGCCGGGTATTACCCCTGGGTGAACATGGCGCCGCCGGACGATCCGCGCGATCGCCTGATCGCCGTGAATCCCTCCGCCGTGGCCGCGGGCATCGTCGCACAGCGCGAGAACCAGTTCGGTGTCGCGTTCGGCCCCGCCAACGCGATCGCCACCGGAGCGGTGAGCGTCGACGACCGCGTGTCTGCGTCTCGTCACGACGAGCTGCACCAGCATGCCATCAACGTCTACCTCCCCGAGCGCGACGGGATCCTGCTGACCGCGGCGCGCACGCTGGCGCTCGACCAGACGTGGCGGCAGTTGAGCGTGCGGCGTCTGGTGACGATGATCCGCCGCACGCTGGACCGGCAGATGCAATGGGCGGTGTTCGAGCCGAACAACCGCGTGCTGCGTACGCAGATCACGCGCATGCTGGAAGCGTATCTGCGCCAGCTCTATCTCGCCAACGCGTTCACCGGCGCCACGGAGGCCGAGGCGTTCTTCGTCAAGTGCGACGACGAGCTGAATCCTCCCGCGGTCGCCGACCAGGGCCAGTTATTGGCGCAGGTCGGGATCGCTCCCGCCGAGCCGCTCGAGTTCATCGTGTTGAACATCGCGCGCTCGGCCGATTCCACGCTCACGGTCCAGGGGTGATGCGATGGCCGCTGGCGGACTGGCTACGACCTTCAACTTCCGCATCACACTCAACCGCAGCGACGGCAGCTCCCGCCCGCTCGGCGACGGCGGCTTCCAGGAATGCACGGGACTGGACATCGAGATGGACGTGCAGGAGCTGATCGAAGGCGGGCGCAACGACAGCACCGTGCGGTTAGTGGGCCGCGGCAAGTTCAGCAACATCGTCCTCAAGCGCGGAATGCTGTTCCCCGACGACGGGACCGTCAACAGCGAGCTGTGGGGCTGGCTGCAGGGCATCCTCTCCGGTGTGCGCCCGGTGGCCCGCTATAACGGGATCATCGAGGTGCTGTCGCCCGACCGCAACGACACCGTGGCCACGTGGACGTTCGACCGCGGCCTGCCGTCCAAGATCGCCGGCCCGCAGCTCAACGCGAAGACGGGCGAGATCGCGATCGAGGAGCTCACCATCGCGCACGAAGGGCTGCGCCTGCAGATCTGAGACGAACGCACCATGCCCGCGCTCAAGAAAGCCACCCTGCAGGAGATCTCCGCCGACAGCAGCGCCACGCCGGTGCCGGGGACCGAGATCGAAGTGCAGTTCAATCCGCAATCGCTCAAGCTTGCCCTGTCGAACCGGGTCGAAGGCGGCGACACCCGGGCCCGGCAGAACCGTCAATATCTGGGCAAGACCTCCACCACGCTCACTTTCGATCTGCATTTCGACACCGCCGATCTGGGCACCACCGATGCGCCGGTCTCGGTGCGCACGCAGACGGCGATGGTCGAGCGCTTCGTGCTGCCGAAGGGCAAAGGCAACGACAAGCAGGCGCCGCCCAAGTGCCGCTTCCATTGGGACGAGCTGGTGCTCGACGGCATCATCGAGGACGTCTCGATCGATTTCGAGCTGTTCTCCGCGAACGGCACGCCGCTGCGCGCCAAGATGGGCGTCTCGATCAAAGAGCAGGACGCGAAGTACGAGCTGCTGCAGTCCGGTCCGGGCGCGAATACGGCCAGCAGCGCAACGCCGCCCGGCCAGCCGGGCACCGGGCCCGGCAGCACCGGCGGCGGTCCCACCGACAGCAGCGCGCAAGCGCTGGATGGAGAATCGGCAGCCGACTTCGCCGCGCGCATGGGATTGGACCCCAGCGCCTGGCGCGGGATCGCAGCACAGCTGGGCGCGGCGAGCTCGCTGTCGCTCCAGGCCGGAGTGTCGATCGATTTCAACTCGAGCCTGTCCGCCGGGGGCGGGATCGGAATTTCCGCGGGCGTGGACATCGGCGCCAGCGCGTCGCTCGAGGCTTCGTTCGGTCTCGATGCGAGCGCGAGCGTGAGCGTCGGGGTATCCGCCAGCGCGGACGCGTCCGCGGGGTTTGCGCTCTCGGCCGCGGGCGGACTCGGCGCCGCGCTCGAGACCGTCGCGATCGTAAAGACGGAAGCGGCGGCTGCGGACGCGCGCCGCTCGTTCGGATCCGCCGTCCCGTCCACGCCGCCGTCTCGGCCGCCCGCGGTCAACGTCGCTGCAGGCGCGACTGCGGTGGGGTCGGCTTCGATTCCCGCTGCGAGCACCGCCGCCATCAGCGCAGGACCGGATGTTCCACCGCCGTCGGTGACGCCCAAGCCGAGCCTGCCGGACCAATCGCGCACGCCGTTGCAGCTATCGGGCATGCCTTCTCCCGCGCAGCAGGCAGCGGCACCGAGCGCACCACCGCCACCGCTCGCCGACGCCCGCGCTACTTCGTTCGGGCTCGGCGTGCCGCTGCGCCCGCGCGTGGGAAGCGCAGCGGATCTGCGCGCCGACCTGAGCGCGGGGCGCGTGCCGCTGCGCCCGCGCGCACAAGTGACCGACGTTCTCAACTCCACGGACCCTTCGGCGCCGCCGTGGACACGGCTGCCGCCCGACGCGAGCCGCAGCGCCGCGGACCAGGCACAGGCGCAACGAGCGCCGGTGCGTCCGTGCGACTGCGGCGGCGGGTGCAAGTGAGAAGGAGCGACCCATGCCGGTGACCATCGATCAAATGACGACCGAAGTCATCACCGAACCCCAGCAGCAGCTCGCCGGCGCGGCTGCGATGCCCGCGACGGATCGGCTGGACGAGCTGGCGAAGATCCGGTTCGCGCTGGCCGCAGCGGCGCAGCTCGATCGGCGCACATCGGCGGAAGGCTACGATGACTGATCTGTTCGTCGCCACCGCCCCGGTCTTCAAAGTCGACGGACAGACGCGCGGCGAGCTCGCCCGCGACGTCTCGCTGCTCGAGATCGAGGAAGGCACCGATGGGCTCCGGACCCTGACGCTGCGGCTGATCGCGCAGGGCCCGCAGGGGAACGCGCCCGAGGAGCAGCAGCTCTACCTCGACGGCCAGATCCTCGACTTCGGCAAGACGCTGGAGGTGTCCGTCGGCGCCTCCGATGACGCGCGCATCATCTTCAGCGGGCTCGTGAGCGGGATCGAGGCGATCTTCGCCGAGGGCGCCGAGCCGCATGTCGTGGTCTACGCCGAGGACAAGCTCATGCAGCTGCGCATGACCCGGCGCCTGAAGACCTGGGAGAACATGAGCGACGCCGACATCGCTTCGGCGATCGCCTCGGAGAACGGACTCAACGCCGACACCGCCGCGCCCGGCCCGACCTACAAGGTCGTGCAGCAATGGAACCAGAGCGACCTCGCGTTCCTGCGCGAGCGCGCGCGCCTGATTCAAGCCGAGGTCTGGCTGGAGAACGACAAGCTGTGCTTCAAGTCGCGCGGCAACCGCAGCGCGACTTCGATCACGCTGGTGCAGGGCCGCGATCTGATCGACGTGCAGTTGCGCGCGGATCTCGCGCACCAGCGGACCAAGGTCAAAACGAGCGGCTTCGACGCAGCCGCGCGCGACCAGATCGACGAAGAAGCCGGTCCCGACGCGATCCAATCCGAGATCTCGGGCGGGCGCACCGGTCCCGCGGTCCTGCAGCAGGCGTTCGGCGAGCGCGTGTCCTACCGCGTGCGCGAGAACCCGCTCGTCTCCGGCGAAGCGAATGCCTGGGCCAAGGCGGAGATGCTGCGCCGCTGCCGCGGCTTCGTCACCGTGGTGGGCACGACCAACGGCACGCCGGACATGATGGTAGGCAGCAAGCTCAATCTCGACCGCGTCGGCGCACCTTTCAACGGCGACGGCTATTACGCGGTGCGGGTGTGCCACACCTACGATCTGAACAGCGGCCACCGCACTCACTTCGAGGCGCAGCGCGCCACCATCAATCAGGCCACATCGTGAGAATCGACGCTTTCCGCCCCGACGGCGACGCGCCGCGCTACTTCGGCGTATATCCGGCCATCGTCACCTCGATCGTCAAGGACGACGAGAGCCTGGGCCGCATCGAGGTCAAGTTTCCCTGGCTCGGCGCCGACGGCGCCGATGTGCGCGCGCTCGCGACGCTGTGCACGCCATATGCCGACGACAACCAGGGCTTCGAGATGATCCCCGCCGTGGACTCGCAGGTGGTGGTCGCGTTCGAAGCCGGCGACCTGCGCCGCCCTTATGTGATCGGCGCGTGCTGGAACGGCAAGGAAACGCTGCCGCAGAACCCCGACCAACCGAACAACAAGCGGCTGATCCGCACCCGCTCCGGCAGCCTGCTCGAGTTCGACGATACCGACGGGGCCGCCAAGGTGACCGTGTCGATGCAAAGCGGACACACGCTGGTGCTGGACGACAGCGCGCAGGAGGTCAAGCTCACGCACTCCAACGGCAGCATGGTCAAGATGAACGCGGCGGGCCAGGTGAGCATCAACGCCAACGCCACGGTCGAGGTCACCGCCTCGGCGGTCAACGTGCACAGCGGCACGGCGATCTTCGACGGGCTGATCCAGTGTCAGACGCTCATCACCAACAGCGTGGTGTCCTCCTCCTACACGCCCGGCGCGGGCAACATCTGGTGAGCGCGATGAAGCACCCGCCCGAGCGCGATTGGATGGTGGTGGCACCCTGGTGGCAGTGGACCGATCCGAGCACGGTCCCGGCAGGCCAGCCGGTGACGCCGGATCCGCAGAAGGGCCGCCTCACGCAGCCGGTATTCCAGAAGTACGACTCGCCCAAGCTCGTGAACGACTTCATCGCCGACCCGCAACACTGCCTCAAGTTTGTGGACGACGATCTGGTCCACGCGCTGCAGGACTTGCCGCAGCCCTTGCTGAGCAAGGCAAAAAAGCTCTTCCGCCTGAATGCGACCAAGACCGATCCCAACACGGCCACCGGCAAGCAGTACATCCCCGACGGCACCAACACCCGCAAGCTGTTCCTCAACACGCACAAGCGCTTCTATCTCGTCGCGTGCGAGATCCATTGCGACGGGCCGGGCTTTCCGAAGGTCGCGCGCGAGAAGGTGTGCAAGGCGGGGTTCGTGATCCGCCGACGCACGACGACGGCGCCCAGCTGCGGCGTGAACGAGGTCAAGCCCATTCTCAAGAGCCTGCAGGCGGGCCGCGCCAAGCTGACGCGCGTGAATCAGCTCACGCAGCTCGAGAGCATCGCGCTCACCGCTGCGACCGGTGCCGGCGATGACGCCGCGCCCACGAGCCCGAAGCTCCAGTCGCTGCTGAAAACGCGCGCTTCTCTGCAGGCGCTGGTGACCGCAGAGAAGGCGCGCTTCGACGATTGGGTTGCGCGCTTCGGCGTGGTGCCGCAGCTCCAGGGATGGTTCACTTCGCCGCAGGGGTTCGACAAGATCGGCTGCTGGGCGCAGGTGGACGAGATGCCCACAGACCTGGGCCTGGAATCGACCTTCCCGCTGTATCCGCTGATCCCGGACCGCAACGACCCGACCCATGCGGGTCAATTCGGGACCCTCTATTTCGGCGTGCTGCCCACCTCGTCGCACGACTGCGATCGATCCGGGCGCCCGCGCTTCGACGATCAGGAGTACTACGAGGTGCGCTGCTGGGTGCAACGCCACCTGGTGCCGCACGATCCCGATCAGCCCTGCCCCTGCCCCGACGGGATGTTCTGGAGCCTGCCCACACGGCCGTACAGGCTCGCGGATCACTTCGACCTCACCGGCACGAGCCATCACCCGGTCACCATCCAGCTCCCGGATCTCAACACCCTTGCCGCGCAGGCCAAGCCCAGTCTTGGCGTCGGGTTCGCCAAGCCCAAAGGGTCGCTGATGTTCTCGGTCGACAAGGATGGCAACCCGCAGCCAAAGCCTCCCTCGGCAGGCTTCGAGATCTGCTTCATCCCGATCCCGCTCATCACGATCGTCGCCACCTTCGTGTTCGAGCTGTTCCTGCCCATCATCATGTTTCTGTTCCAGCTCTGGTGGATGCTGGCGCTGAAATTCTGCATTCCACCGGAGCTGGATATTGCGGCCGGCATCAATGCCGAGCTGGCAGCCTCCGGCGGCGGTGCGAGCTTCGGCATCGACGTCGATTTGAATGTCGATGCGACCCTCGAGGTGAAGCTAGATCCGCTGCTGCAAGCGCCGCCCGCGGCCGGCCAGCCCGACTTGAGCCTGAAAGGCCGCTTCGGTCCGGACGCGGCCCAGCAGCTCCACGACACGTATTCGCCCATCGCGCTCGCCAACCTCGAGCTGCAGGTCACTCAGGCGGGAGACACCACGCGCACCGACTCGCCCTCGGCAGTGGCCAATCTCGATTACGAGAACGAGGTGACGCACGCATGAGCAGCGCACCGGGGTTCCTCGGACAAGGCTGGGCCTACCCGCTGGTGCCGGTAGCAGCGGGCAATATCGAATACGCGGCCGGCGCCGACAAGGTCGCGCAATCGATCTGGATCATCCTGGATACCGATCCGGGCGAGCGCATCATGCGCCCCACCTTCGGCTGCGGCCTGCGCCGCTATCTGATGAAGCCGAACACCAGCGCCATTCGGGCGCTGATCAAGCACGACGTCGAGATCGCGCTCGCCAACTTCGAGCCGCGCATCCAGGTCACGGATCTGCAGGTGGACCCGGGCGACGATCCCGCGCTGGTGCTGATCCGGATCGCGTACGTCAACGTGCGCAACAACCTCCCGGGCAACCTGGTGTACCCGTTCTATCTGGAGTGAGCCGTGCCCCTGCCAGCTCCCATACTCGACGACCGGTCGTACCAGCAGTTGCGCGACGAGCTGGTCCGCCGCATTCCGGTGTACGCGCCGGAGTGGACCGACCACAACGCCAGCGATCCGGGCATCACGTTGATCGAGCTGTTCGCGTTCCTCGGGGAGAACCTGCTGTACCGGTTCAACCAGATCCCCGATGCGACCAAGCTCGCATTCCTGCGCATGCTGCAGCTGCCGCTGCGCCCGGCCGCGGCCGCGCGTGCGCTGATCACGCTCGCGCGCACCGACACCGCCGGCACATCGGTCCTGATCCCAATCGGCACCCAAGTCGCGGCGGGCTCGGTGCCGTTCCAGACGCTCACGGAGGTCTCCGCCTGGCCGCTCGAGATCACGGCGATCGGCAAGATCGTCACGCAGGCGCCGCAGACGCAGGACGCGCAGGAGTTCGCCAACGCGGCAATCGACGCGCGCGGCGGAATTCAGCAGGGAGAGCAGGCCGCCTATTACCTGAATCAAACGGTGCCAGGCGATCCCACGGCGGCGGGTGCTATGCCGGTGGACTTCGAGACGGCGGCCGGGCCGGTGGATTTCCAGAAGTCCGTCGACGGGACGATCTGGATCGCGGTGCGCAAGACCAAGAGCACCGACGTGAACCAGCTCGGCGCGGCGCTGCTCAGCATCGGCTTCATCCCCGACCTCGAGGTGCCGTCGATCGACGAGGTCGATGCCTGCCCCGGCCTGGCGCCCGCCGACAACGGGTCCCAGCTGGTCTGGGAAGCCTCCACCGGAGCTCTCGACAGCAACGGGAAGCCCACGTATCTCACGCTGAAGCTCGAAGGCGATACCACGCTAAGCCTCGCGCAGCAGGGCACGCTCCAGGTGCGGCTGCCCAAGGACATCACCACGCTGGGCGTGTACACGCTCACCGATCCGGACCTGCAGGGCACCGACGCCTTCCCACCGCAGATCGAGGACGCGCAGCTTGCCGCGGACGTGCTGTTCTGGCTGCGCGTTTCGCGCAGCGATCCGGCGCGGCCGTTGGGCAAGGTGCTGTTCATCGGCATCAACGCCACCGAGGTCGTGCAGAGCATCAAGGCGCAGCCCGAATTCCTCGGCACCGGAAACGCGCAGGCCGACCAGACCTTCACGCTGGTGCACAAGCCGGTGCTGCAGGGAACCGCGCGCATTCAAGTCGAGGAATCCGGCGCCTGGACCGACTGGCAGGCGGTCGACGGTTTCGAGGAGAGCACCGAGGACTCGCGCCACTATGTGCTGGACCTGGAAGCCGGGAGCGTGCGCTTCGGCAACGGCGTGCGCGGGCGCGCGCCGCAAATCGGCGAGCGCATCCGTGCGCTGGAGTACAGCTATGGCGGCGGCATAGCGGGCAACGTCGGCGCGAAGGCGATCTCCAAGGTCGCCGACATCGGCACGGTCAAGGCCTCCAACCCGCTGCCGGCCAGCGGCGGCGCCGAAAGCGAGTCGATCGCCGCAGCGCTGGAGCGCGTTCCCGGCGAATTCCGGCGCCACGACCGCGCCGTGACGCAGAGCGATTTCCAGGAGCTGGCTCTCGCCACGCCCGGCGCCAACGTGGGACGCGCGGACTGCATCCCGCTGTTCGATCCCAAGACCAAGAGCCAGGATGCGGCCGGCGTGGTGAGCGTCGTGGTATGGCCGGCCGAGGACCTGAAGCATCCGAATGCGCCCGCGCCGGACCGCGCGCTGCTGCGCCAGGTGTGCGCCTGGCTCGACGCACGGCGCCTGGTCACGACCGAGCTGTACGTCATCCCGCCGACATACAAGCAGATCGCCGTCTCGGTGGGCGTGCAGGCCAAACCCGGGTACGGCATCGAGGCCGTGCGCCGATGGGTGGAGCTCGTGATCCGCCAATACCTGGCGCCGCTGCCGCCATACGGTCCCGACGGCGGCGGCTGGCCGCTGGGACGCGCGGTGTATGGTCCCGAGCTGGAGGCCGCGGCGCTGCAGGTGGAAGGCGTGCTCTACGTGGAATGCCTGCGCATCGCACAGTGGGACGCAACCACGAACCAATGGGCGGAGGCGAGCGCCGACTCCACCGGCGCGGACGGCTGTCTGCCGCGCGAGCGCATCGATCTGCAGCCCTGGGAAGTGCCCGAGGTCGTCGAGATGACGGTGGTGCAGGGTCCGGCGCTCAAGCCCGGCGATGCGGTCGGTGCGGTGACGCCGCCGCTCGTGCCGATCCCGATCCCGACCATTCCGGACGAATGCTGATGTCGGAGCTCAGGCCCTTCGCGTTGGTCCGCAGCGGCGATCAGTGGATCCGCTGCTCGTTCGACGCGACCTTTCTCGACCTGTTCAACGGGATCGTCGAGCTGGCCTGGACCACCACGACGGTCGAATCGGACGCGCCGGCGGCCCCGCTCGGCGCAGGCCTCGCATTCGACAATGAGTGCCGCCTGTACCACAGCCTGCCTGACGCCGGCCGTGTCGAGCGCCTGCTGTGGGCGGCTTTGGACCCGTCGGCGCCCGCCGCCACGCAGCCTGCACCCGTCGATCTGTTCCAAGCGGCGTCCTCGCAGCAGGTCGGCGTGTTCACGTCGTCGAGCCCGGCCGCACCGCTCGACACGCCGCGTGGCCTGGCCGTCGACGTCAACGATCGCCTGTTCATCGCCGAGAGCGCCACGGACTGCATCCTGGTGTTCGATCTGTGGAGCGAGCGCTTGCTGGAGCGAACGCATCTGCACGCCGGCTCCTATCCCTCCGATCTGGCGGCGCACGGCAGCGACGTGTACGCGGTGCTCTCCGGCGCGAAGCAGGTCGTCCGCCTGACCGCGCGCTCGACGCCCAGTCCGCTTACGCTTCCCGCCGGCTGCACGCAGCCTTCGCGCATCGCGGTCTCGCCGGCGGGGCACATCGCGATCCTGGAGCAGGCGGGCACGACCGGCGCGGCGGTCTGGTTCACCGACGCCGGCTACAAGAACTTTCCGGTGGCGCTCGCCACGGATCTCGAGTGGGAATCCGATTCGGTGCTGGTGGTGGCACGCCAGCCCGGAGCGGATTTCCTGCGCTACGAGGTCGCCGCGGGCGAGATGGACGAGCTGCCTTCGTTGCGCGCGCGCGGATACGACGGGTTGGGCATCGTCGCGGTGCCGCCGGCGAACGGTTCATCGTCACGGCGCATCGGATACTGGACCGCGAACGGCTTCCGCACGGCGGTGCTCGCGCGCTTGGTGTACGAGCGCCTCGGCCGCGTCACCACGTTCCGGCTCGACAGCGGCGCGTTCCAGACCGTGTGGGGACGGCTGTTCCTCGACGCCTGCATTCCGGACGGCTCGGAGGTGCGCGTGCACTACATCGCGCTCGACGAGGCCGACGACGAGCAGGAGATGCTGCGCGCACCGCCGGCCAACGTCGCGCTGGCGACGATCCTGCGCCCGGACCTGTCGCCGCCGATGCCGCCCGCCGAGCTCGCACCCGGCGCCGGCGAAGTGGTGCAGGCGCTGCACCGGCGCGAGAGCGGGCGCGAACTGCCGTGGACGCAGCCGGCGGCCGGCGACAACTTCGTCACCTACGAAGCGCCGATCAACGCGCCGCCGGGACGCTACCTGTGGGTCACGCTCGAGCTGCGCGGCAACACGCGCGTGTCGCCGAAGATCAAGTGCCTGCGCGCCGAGCATCCTGCGCACGACTATCTGCGCCGGCTGCCCAAGACCTTCTCGCGGGATGAGAACGCGGCCTCGTTCCTGCTGCGCTATCTCGCGATGTTCGAAGGCTTCCTCGGCGAGGTCGAAGCCCGCTCCGCGGAGCGCGATCTGCTGCTCGATGCGCGCTCGGCCCCCGACGAGGTGTTGCCGTGGCTGGCGAGCTTCGTCGGGCTGGTGATGGACGAGCGCTGGGCAACCGCACCGGCGCCGCGCGGCCAGCCGCCGGTAGACGCGCGCCGCAAGATTCTCGAAGAGGTGGTCTGGCTGTTCCGCTATCGGGGCACGCTGCCGGGACTGAAGCGCTTCATCGAACTGTATACCGGCATCCCGGTGGTCATCATCGAGCATTTCCGCCTGCGCGGGCTGGGTGCGGCGGTGCTCGGCGACACCGGCACGGCCTCTTCCAGCTCGGTGGTCGGATATGGCTTCCGCGTGGGCGGCGCGGTGGCGACCGACACGCCCACGCCGGTCTCGGGGACACTCGCGGACGCATTCCGAACGCATGCTCACCGCTTCACCGCCATCATCCCGGCGGCGCTCACCACCGAGCAGCTCGACGTGGTCAACAACATCATCCTGGTGCACCGCCCCGCCCACACCATCTTCGACGTGTGCACCGTAGGAGCGGGCATGCGCGTGGGACGCGCGCTGCTGCTCGAGATCTCCTCGGTGATCGGTCCGACCGGCGGCTTCTCCCCGATTCAGCTTGGCGGCTCGGCGCTCGGCCGCGGGACGATCATCGGCCGCCCCGGAGCCGGCGGCCGGCTGGCCTCGAGCACGCTCGGCCAGAACACGATCGTGGGATAGCCCGATGAGCACGATCGCGATCCACCGCCTGCATGCCCGCTACCGGCTCGGCTCCGGCACCGAAAGCCAGCGGGAGCGCATGCAGCGCATCCTCTCGGACGTCCTCGACAGCGGCCTGGAAGCGGCCGTGCAGCGCAGCGGCATCGACGCCTCCGGCGAGCTGTGCCTGCGCGAGGTGAACGCGATCGCCCGGCTGGATCCGAACGAATCCGATTCCGCGCTCGCGGCGAAGCTCGCGCTCGCCATCGCCGGCGCGATCGAAGCCGGGATGGGGGACGCGAGTGCGGACGTGGTGCGCTATGGATCGCGCGCGCACGCGCTGATCGATCTCACGGTCGCAGCGGTGGCCGGCGACTTCACACGCGCCTGGGCCTGGCGCAGGCTGGCGATCTGGAGCGCCGAGCCGACGGTCTCGCGCCCGGACGCCGTGCGTCTGGTGCTGCGCGCGCTGACCGCAGAGTCCCGGTATGCAGCCGCTGCGGTGGCGGCGCTCGCCGGCGACGCCGCGCTCTTCGATCGCTTCCTGCGCCATGCCTCGCCGCCTCAGCTCGTCGCCTTGGCGCGGGCGGTGCTCGAGTCGTCCGGGTGCAATCACGATGTCATGGCCGACACCGGTGAGCCGCCGCCAACTCAGGATGCAACGCGGCTTGCGGAATCGGTCCGCACGCTGGTGCTGCGGTCCGCGATCGGGCGAGCGGCGGCGGCGTCGCGCGAAACCGAATGGAAGGCGGACTCGCCAAGCCGCGCGCTGGCGGCGCTGATCTTGTCGGAGACCGAGCCCGTGCTGCTGCACGGGCCGGCGGACCGGGTTCGAGAGCGGATCGACGCCGTCTCCGCCGAGCTGCTCGAGCTCGCCCGCGCGCGGGGAACGCCGGCGCAGGAACGCTCCCGCGCGCGCACGACGCTCGCACGCAATGCCCGCGAGGCGACGCCAGACGCTGCGCAGCAGCATCGACCGGAGCGGGAGAGCGGATCGGACCGCACTCGCGTTGCCGGGCGCCACGTCGACGAGTCGGCGCACTCGCCGGTGCCGCCGCGAGGCGGCACACCTCCATCGCCGTTGCCTCCGCGCGCGTCGCGTGAGCCGGCAGCTCCAGGCCTAGTTCAGCCGCAATGGGGCGCGCGACCGATCCCCGATGTCCGGCGCCGCGCACACACCCGGTTCGGCGGCCTGCTCTATCTCGTGAATCTCGCGAGTCGAATCGAACTGGCGGAGCGCATCGCGCAGGAGCCGCGGCTCGCGCAGCGCGGTCCACGCTGGAGCCTGCACCAGATCGCACTGGCGCTCGTACCGGTAAGCGCGTCCGATCCCGCCGCGCTCGCCTTCACCGGCCTGATGCCCGAGAGCGTGCCGCCCAATCGCGACGAGGCTCCGCCCAGCGAACCCGAGCAGGCCGCGATCGCACAGCTGCGCGAAACCCTGTTGCAGGAGTTGCGCGAGCTGCTCGATCGCCCGCTGGACCCCGAAGCGGAGCTGATCGACTTCGTCTGCCGCCGGACGGCAGAGATCGTCGCCGACCCGGGCTGGCTGGAAGTGCGGCTGTCGCTCGACGAGGTGCGCACCGAGATCCGCAGCGCGGGGCTCGATCTGGACCCGGGCTGGGTGCCGTGGCTCGCCATCGTGATCCAGTTCGTCTATGCCTGAAGCCGCGACCATCCTCCGGCTCGCCGCAGAAGCGCGCGACCTCGCCCCGGCCCAGCGGCTCAGCCGTGAGGTGGCGATCCTGAGCGGGCGGCTCGCGGATCTGCTGGCGCGGCTCTCCATCGCCCAGGACAGCGCGCTCGCCGGCGGCCAGGCGTTCCTCGCCTCCATGTTCGACGCGTGGGCCGAGGGAAAACCGGTGGCGGAGTTCGCCGGCAGCGCATTGGAGCGCGGGCCGGTCGGATCGCCGCACCCGCTCGACCGGCTGGCGGCAAGCCTGGCTCTGACTGCGCTCGAAGTGGACGTGCTGCTGCTCGCCGCGATGCCCGAGGAGCACGAGGGCTATGCCAGCGTCCTGCGCTCGCTCAACCCCCGCGGCGAGGGCCGGGCGGCCGCAGGGCTTGCCGCGCAACTGTTCTGCCGCGACTGGCGCGAGCGCGTCGAGCTGCGCGACGCGCTTCACACCGGCGCAGCCGTCCGGAGCGGGCTCTTCGCGCTCAACGGGGAGTGCGGGTTCTACGAGAAGAGCCTGACTCTTGCCGCCGAGCTGTGGCCGGTGCTGGGCGGGCTGGAGGTCTGGCCGGCCGGGGTCGCTCCACTCGCCGTGAGCGCCGCCAGCGCCGGGCTGGAGGATTGGCTCGGGGCGCCGGCGGTGCAACAGGCGGCGCGTGCGCTGGCGCGCTCCGAGACACGCGTCGTCTTGATCTGCGCGGACTCGGAGTCGATCGCGACCCATCGCGCCGCGGCTCTGGCTGCTCGCGCCGGCGTGCGCTGCGTCGCGTTCGAGCTCTCGGCCGGCGCCTCGCCGGGCACCGACCGGCTCGCGCTGGTCCACGCGCTTGCGCGCGGCGCGGTGCCGATCTTCCGCATCTCCGCCGCCGACGGCGCTGCGCCGACGCCTGTGCCCAACGTTGCCGGTTTTCCCGGTGCCGTGATCGTCTGCGCTCGCCGCGGCACGAGCCTGGCGCTCACCGAGCGCCCCGTGATGAGCATCCCGGCCGACCCGCTGCCGGCGCGCGCACGCCAGCGCCTGTGGCGGGACGCGCTGCCCGAGCTTGCCGATCAGGCGCCCACGCTCGCGGTGCGCTATCTGGTCGAGCCCTCGGCCGCGGCACAGATCGCAACCGATGTGCGCGCCCTGGCGGCGCTCGGCGGCGGCGCGCCCGATCTGGACGGCGTGTCGGAGAGCGTGCGCGCGCGCTCCAATTTCCATCTCACACCCGGCCTCAAAGTGGTCCGCCCGACGGCCCGCTGGGAGCAGCTCGTCCTGCCTCCGGAGCGCAAGGCGCAGCTCACCGAGGCGCTGCAACGGCTGACGCATCAAGCCACCGTGCTCGATCAGTGGCGCTTTCTCGAAGGGCGGCCCGGCGCGCGCGGGGTGCGCCTGCTGCTCTCCGGCCCGCCCGGCACCGGCAAGACGCTCTCCGCCGAGGTGATGGCGCAGGCCCTCGGCGTCGACCTGCTGGTGGTGGACATCGCGCGCCTGGTCTCGAAGTGGATCGGCGAGACGGAGAAGCATCTCGCGGAAGTGTTCGACGCGGCCGAGCGCGCGCAGGCGGTGCTGCTGTTCGACGAGGCCGACGCACTGTTCGGCAAGCGCACCGAAGTCTCCGACGCGCACGACCGCTACGCCAATCTGGAGACCGCGTATCTGCTCTCCCGCCTCGAGCGCTTCGAAGGCCTGGCGATGCTGTCCACCAACCTCAAGCAGAACATCGACCCGGCGTTTCTGCGGCGGCTCGAGTTCGTGATCGAGTTCGACGAGCCTGCGGCCGCCGAGCGCGAGGCGCTATGGCGCTGTCATCTGCCGCCCGCCGCCCCGCTGGCCGAAGACGTCAATCTCAGGGAGCTCGCCGTGCTCTACCCGATCGTCGGCGGGCTCATCCGCAACGCCTCGGTGGCAGCGGGCTTCCTCGCAGCCGCGGCGGGCACTCCGATCACCCGCAGCCACCTGATCGGTGCGATCAGGCGCGAGTACGAGAAATCAAGCAAGGCGTTCCCCGGCGTCCCCGCCGGCGCGCTCCGAAACTAACCCGGATATTTCATGAAGACGCCCCCAATCAAACGAGTCTTTGTATGCACATCATTTCTGGCTGGTTCAATCAAAGTACGTTTTGTATCGCCGGGCTACTCGGGCGCTGGCGGCCGATTTCCGGCCATTTTGCCCCCGCCCGTCTTGCCAATAGGCATGGCTATTGGCTGCGACGGTCGGGGCCAAACTGCCTCGGAACTCGCCTCGCCATCATCCCGAGTCCCTCATGAAATATCCGGGTAAGGAGGAACCATGGCGCTCACGACCCTACAGTTCTGGCAACAGCAGCTCAGCATCTATCAGGCGGAGCAGGCTGCGGCGCAAAGCGACCTCACCGCGGCCCAGGCGCAGCAGAAGGCCGCCAACGCCCAGCTCGCCGCCGACCTGAAGTCGCTCGATCAGATCACGAGCAGCATCGCGGCGATGCGCGCGCAGCTCGCGGTGACGACGATCCCGGCCGATGCCAACGCGCTGGTCACCCAGATCACCGCTCAGATCATCCAGCAGCGCGGGCTGCAAGGCGCGGTGCTGGACGACCAGGATGCGTTCGACGATGCGAGTGCGAGCGTGGATGCGGCGAGCGCCACGCTCGCCCGGGCAAACGCGCGCGTGACGAGCGTGCAAGCCACGATCGCCCAGGTCGCGATCGAGGATGCGCAGCGGCAAACGCTGAGGCAGGCTGTAGCGGCCGCGCCGTTGTCCACGCTCAAGGCCGACGCGACCTCGTTTCTCGGCAGTGCAACGGTCACGCATGCCACGACCAGGCTAGGCAAAGATTTCCCCACAGCGATCCTCACCATCGCAGGCAAGCGGCATGACACGCGCGTGAACCGTCTGGCGAGCCTGCAAACGGTGCTCAACGACGCGCAGGACGCCCTGGGCACGGAGCTCGCGACAGACGGCGGGACGCAGGGCGCAGCCACGCAGAAGCAGATCGCATTTCAGCGCGCGCAGAGCGTGCTCGCCCAGTACACCGCCACCGCGGCCAGCCGCTTCGCGCGTGCGCAGGCGGTGTTGCAGATGCTCGAAGCCATCGAGCTCGCCACGCCCGGCACCGTGGCCGACGTGCTCAGCGACGCGGAAAAAGCCCAGCTCACGGCGCTTTCGGCCGCGGGCGCCGCGGCGGAGCCCACCGCCGAGAACATCGACACCGACCTCAACGCGGTGTTCACGGCGCAGGACGCGCTGGACGCCCAGATCCTCACGCAGATCAGCGCCAACGTGGATCAGCTCAGCACTGACCCGACCGTGGCGGCCAAGCGGGCCGCCATCGCGACCGCGTGGACGACCTACAAGACGGCTGTGGCGACCTTCGCCGCCGCCAACAAGGGGGACCTGGACCAGTGGGAGGCGGTGATCCCCGACTCGGCCTGGAAGGTCCTGCTCGATTACGAGGAAGGGATGGAGGCGCTCAACGATCTGTCCACCACCGATCCGTCTGCGCTCGCGACAGCGATGGACAACGCGGAAGGCGACTACACGACCGCACTCGCCGCCGCTGGGCTGGCGCAGCGCCGCGCCGACTTCCTTGGAGATGCCATCGCGCTGCGGCAGGAGCGGCTCGCCGCGGCGCAGGCCGCCATCGCCAACCGCCTGCCGAGCGCGATTCGAGGCGACAGCTACTGAGGAGGCCCGCATGGCCACGATCGTCGACAAAACCGCCTGCGAGGCGGCCGGACAGGGACAGGAAAACGGACTGCTTCCGGTCAATCCGTTCACCGCCCTGCAGTTCCACTTCGGCATGCTGCTCGGCGTGGACGACCTGGAGACCGGCCAGGCCTATGCGCGCGGCAAGATCCGCATCCACAACGCCTGGCTGCACCGTGAAGGCGTGGTGTGGGGCTTCAACGTTTCCTTCAACGCGCGCAACGAGCTGACCGTCGATCCCGGTCTCGCGCTGGATGCGGCCGGGCACGAACTGCACCTCGACCGCCAGGCGTGTCTCGACCTGGGCCAGTGGTACGCGGCCAACCAGAACGACCCGAGCTTCACCTTCACCGACGCGGGCGGAGGCAGCAAGAAGTTCTCGGCGCATGTCGTGGCCAAGTTCAAGGCGTGCCTGACTCGCCCCGTGCCCGCCATCCTGGAGCCTTGCGCGGGTGCGCAGACCGACACCGCCTACTCGCGCGTGTTCGAAACCGTCGGGCTGCTGCTGCGTCCGGATCTATCCACGCCGAAGGACCGCGGCTATCACCGGCTGCGCATCCTGTTTCAGCTCGAGCCCGACAATCCGCAATACCCCGACGTCCAGACGCGCCGGCAGCAGATCCAAGCGCTGCCGTCCGAGCAGCAGCCGGCCGCTTACCTGCAGGCGTTGCGCGAGTTCGCGGCGCTCGACGAGATCGATCTCGAGCCGCAGCAGGCCACCGACACGATGCCGGCGTCGATCTTCCCCGAGGATCCGACCGAGGTCGTGCTCGCGGACATCCAGGACATCGTCGTAACGCCGGATTCCGCCGGCAACTGGACGATTGCGACGCCGGTTCCCATCCCGGTGGTGACCGTGCGCCCTTCGCATATTGCCACGGCGACCATCCAGGAGCTGCTGTGCGGCCCGCTGTTCACCAACGCGGGATCGTCCGGTGGAGGCGGAGGATCGCCTCCGCCGCCTCCGACGGGGCCCACCGTGACCAATGCGCAGCTTTCGGGGAAGAGCATCTCGTTCACCACCAGCCGCCCCATCGCCGCCGCCACCCTGGATCCGGTGGCGTTCTCGGTGAGCGACTACGACGACGAGGACGGTTGGAGCGACTTGGACATCAAGGCGGTGACGCAGTTGGGCGACGGCAGTGTCCGCATCGATCTCAAGGAAATGCCCGCGGGCACCTACGTGCGGCTCATCATCGCCGGGACCGGTCCGGCGCCGCTGCTGGCGGCAGACAACCACATCCCGCTCGGCGCGCCCGGCGCGGGGGGCGCCGACGACGGCGTCGATTACGTCAAGATGTTCCAGAGGAGCTAGCGATGGCCTCCAACCCGACTAACGGCTCGCAACTGCTGGTGGTGAGCAATACCGCCGGCATCACGGTGATCGATCCTTCCACCCCGCTCAAGCGGCTGAACTACTTCGACGGCAAGTTCCTGCGCGCCTCCGACTTCGACGTCGAGCAGGGCTATCTGCGCGAGCTGGTCGCGCTCTCCAATCAAGGCTTGGGGCCGGGCGTGGTCTACGGCTACGACACGACCCTGGGCAGCGGCGACACCGTGCAGATCGGTCCGGGCCTCGCCATCGACCCTTCCGGCCACGTGCTGCTGCTCCAGTCGACCGTGTCGCAGAGCATCCAGGCGCTCATCGACGCGACCAAGAAGACCGCGGCGCAAGCGTCTGCATCCTCCACTGCGACCGGCAGCGGGACGTTCAGCGACTGCATCCAAGTCGCGGCGCCGCCGCCCACCGCCGTGGTTCCGGTGAGCGACATCTATGTCATCGCCATCTGCTCGGCCGAAGCGCTGTGCGGCCAGCAGGATGTCTACGGCGTGATGTGCCAGGACGCCTGCATCACCAGCACCGACCGTCCATACCGCTTGGACGGCATCGTCGTGCGCGCCATCCCGCTGCAACTCGTCACCCCGTTCCCGACCTCCAAAGCGGTGGCGATCGACGCGAACCTCTATCTGCGCTCCAAGGTCGCGCACTCGTGGTTCGCCGACGAAGTGCTCAAGCACCCCAACGCGATCTCGCGCGCCGGGCTGCTCTCGAGCGTGTGGTGCGTGGGCGCAGGATACGACAGCGCGTGCTGCGAGGTTCCGCTGGCGGTGGTCGCGCGCGCCGGAGCCACGACGGCGTTCCTCGACGCCTGGATCGTCCGGCGCGAACGCATGGACGCTCCGGCGAAGCGCTACTGGCAGTGGAAGATGCGGATGCGCCCCTGGGACGTCTTCCTGGCGCAGATCCTCCAGTTCCAGTGCCAGCTCGCCGACGTTCTCTCCGGGATCGTCGTGCCCGGCAGCCGGGCCGTCGATCCTTGCGCGCCCGCTCACAAGGCGATCAACGAGGCGGCGCAGTTCATCGCGCAGGTCCGCTCAGGTCTTGCCAGCTACCGCAGCCTCACCACCAATGCGACGCTGGCCGAGCGCCCCGCGCTGTTGTCGCTCTCGCTCACTCAGATCTCGGACCTGCAGGACAGGCTGCAGACGGTGCTCAAGTCCGCGCTCACTCCCGCACAGCCCAAGGACCGTGTCCTGATCCGCGGCGGGATCATCGAGCTGCCCTCCGCCGGCTACCTGCCGGTGGTCACCGGCAGCAGCGTGAGCGTGAACGACCAGGTTCGGGCGCTGCTCGGCGAGGGGCTCGACCTGCGCTTCTGCATCACCACGGCGGACTACATCGCGCATGCGGTCGAGGAAGCGCAGCACATGGACCGCATCTCGCTCACGCAGGGGATCGACGACCCCACCAACAAGCCGCATGTCGACATCCTCGTGCCCGACGGCAAGGTCGCGTCCACCAGCGTCACGCCCACCGCCGGCGTCTACGACGCGAGCCTCGCGTTCAGTGCGCAGCAGACGGGCGGCTTGGTCTACAAAGGCGCGGCGCGGGAGCAGGCCTTGGATACGGGAGGCACGGCGCTGTACATGGCGGCCGCCGGCCTGAGCCAGGCCGTGATCGGGAAATTCCAAAGAGTCGCGAAAGCCATCGTCGATCCCACCGCCCGGACGAAGGCGACGACGGTCACCGGCAACCTGGACACCAGCGCATACATCAAGAAGACGGGAACGCTGGGGACCAAAGCGGACACGATGGTGTCCTCGGCAGGACTGCTTGCCCGCACTTACATCAGCGCCTACCAGGCCGGAACCATAGCATCCCTGGGAAAGGCCGCGGCGGCGGCGGAAACCGTCGACGGGCTTTGGCTCAACGCAGGCATCGACAAGCAGGTCAAGTCGCTCGGCGCGAGCGGTCAGACGCCGGTCAACGTGCGCATCGTGCTGGGCACCAAGCCCGCCACTCCGGTCGCGATCGACCTCACCTTCCACGGGACGCTGTCCATCACCACGGTCTCCACGACCAGCACCGACCCCAACGTCACGCTCACCGCGGGCGGCACGTTGAACGGCATTCTCGCGTTCGGCCTCCTGGAGGAAGACCAGAAGCAGGAGAAGACCGTTGGATACCTCATCTCGGAACGCTTCAACTGGCCGGTCACGTTCACGTATTCCGGCACGGAGTCGAGCGGCTCGGTCCAGTTCGACCTCACCCTGGATCAGAAGGCGGGCACGGGGCTGCGGATCACGAAGAGTTACCTCGGTTCGGTGCAGATCACATATCGGATCGCGCTGGTGCTGACGCCCGCAGCCGGCGGTGGGAGCACCGCCGTCCCGCTGGGCGAGCTGCTGCTGGTGGCGGACGCGGATGTGGTCAATGCGACCAACGCCAACCACCAGTACGCAGACAGCGGGCTCGATCTGGTTCAGGCGGCGCTCATCGTCAGCGAGCCCAGCCTCAAAGCCAACGCCGATGCGCTGTTGTTCCCCGCTCTGCCGCCGGCCACCACCGAGCTCGTCATCCAGGCCGTGCGCGATTGGGTGATGTTCACCAAGCGGCGCGAGAAGCAATGCCAGGTCGAGACCCCGCCACCGGCACCGGTGCCCGCGCGCAGGTACCGGGTGATCAATTACACGGCGCAGAGCGCCGACGAAGCGCAGCGCGATCTCGTGACCTTCACCCAGCTCCTGAAGGACCCCGCGAATCTGGCGAAGGCGATCCAGACGCTGCTCGCGCAGCAGGACCAGCAGCAGCGGATCAAGCTGGTCGTGACCTACGCGGGTGGCAGCGCCACGGCGACGAGCGATCTCACGGCTGCGGAGGCCGACTGGAAGACCTTCAATCCCGGCGCCGCGATCTACTTCGCGGCGATCGGCGCATTGGGTGAAAGCGACATCAACCTGCAATTGGGCCGGCTCAAGACCTTCGAGGCCGCGATCAGCGCTGACAGCAAGGAGATCAAAGGGGCGATCGAGGACACCATCATCCCGTATCCGCAGGACGCCGTCCCCGACGACGCCGATGGGATCATGCTGTTCGTCACGGTCGCCGCATCCGAGCCGCAGCATGTTTACGCGGCGAATACGGAGCTGTTCAAGGAGATTCAGAGCCTCGCGGGCAGCAGCACGGCCACCGCCGCCCAGTGGACCCGGATACTCGGCCAGGCGACGGACCTCGGGCTTGCCACCTATACCGTCATGGCATCCGGCGCGGTGACGGTGGACGATGCGGCCGTGACGAGCGCATTCCAGAGCAAGCTGCCGAGCACCACGATCCTCCAATCGCTGGTGCTGTCACGCAAGGGTGATGCGACCGCCGATTATGCCAATCGCGCGTCTGCCGCCGGGCAGATCGTGAAGGACATCGTCAGCACCGCCGCCACGCCGAAACCGCAGACGATCGCCGGAACCTGGCCGCTCGGCGACGCCCCGTCGATGTTGGTGCTACAAGTCACCGCGATCGTGCAGTGAGACCGGGTATGCATGGCAAGGTAGCGTGTTGGCTGGATGCCGTCGTCCTGGCTGGGAGCCACGCGGCGACGACTCCTGCGGTGGCCTTGCCCGGGTGCAGGGATCCGACGCGCTGGCATGGATACACGACGCGAGCGAGCGTGGTTCGCGCTCGAGACGGAGCCCAGCACTACGGGTGTGTCTGGCGTCGCGAGGCGAGCGCAAACCGGCTGTGCCGTGTCCCAGCGGTCGTGTCGTCGCGCGCGGCTGTCGAGTCTTGCGAGGCCTGGTGATCGGCTCCGGTGCTCGTGAGGGCAGGCGCAGCCTCGCCCGCGCCGCGCCTGGGGCGCGTCCGGCTCTAGCAAACTTGACGCGATCGCCCGACACGCCGCTCTGGCGCCGGTTGGCATTGAATACGCAGTTCCCGGTGAGCGCGCCCGCCGATCCCGCCGAAGCGGAAGCCGATCGCGTCGCCGACCGCGTGATGCGCATGCCCGAGCCGATGGCGCAGAGGAAGTGCGCCGGGTGCTCCGACTCGGGCACAGCGTGTCCCAGCTGCGAGGAGGGGCAAGTCCAGCGCAAGCCGGATGGCAACGCCGCCGCCGGGGAGGTGGACGCCGGTTTCGCGCGCGGGCTGGGCGCAGGCGTGCCGCTCGACGCGCAGAGCCGCGCGTTCTTCGAGCCGCGTTTCGGTCGTGATTTCCGCGACGTCCGCGTGCACGCAGGCGCGCAGGCCGACGCCGCGGCGCGCAGCCTCCATGCACGCGCCTTCGCGCTCGGGCACAGTGTCGTGTTCGCCGCCGGGGAGCACGATCCGCACTCGCAGGCCGGGCGCAGCCTGATGGCGCACGAGTTGACGCACGTGGCGCAGCAAGCCGCGGGTGCGCCGCGAGTGCAGCGGAGCCTGAAAGTCGATCCAGCTCCCCCTGCCGATCCCCAGGACCCGCTTTCGACCCGGCCGCCTGCGGCGTACAGGACGCTCGCATTCTCCGAGATGGGCGCCATCGTGCACTCGCTGTGCGACCAGTTCAACGTCGACGGCGCAGGCAACGTGGCCCCATCCACGCCGGACGCCTGCACGGATCTCGACGCAGTCGCTGGCGGGAGCAAGCCGATCGGCTGCTGCTGCCTGTGCGCGCTCACCGCGCCCGGTTCCGGTCCGTGGACGATCCATGTCACCGGCATCGGCGGACCGAGGACCGAGCATGTGCTCGGCACGCCCGGCGGTGACTTCTTCCTGCACCCGCGCACCTCTGCCTTCGAGTTCGGGGCCTGGAACGTCGCCGGCGCGCGCGGGACGGAGGACCCGGTGGTGGTTGCCGGACACGAGATGTGCGGGCACGGGGCGCTGATCGAGCGCGGCGTTCATCCCACCGAGGTCGAGCGCGTCGACACAAACGTTCACGATCCCACCGTGCGGGTGGAGAACTTGATCCGCGCCGAGCAGGGGCTGCCCGGGCCCGATCGCGCGCTCGCCGCCGGCCCGCATCGCGGCGAGTCGTTCGCCCGGATCACGGTGCGGGAGTTTCCATTCAATGTGACGTCGATCGCGAGCGTACCCCCGGCCGAGCGCGCCAAGATCCAGCTCGCGAAAGACTTCATCAACGCCAACAACACCTGGGTCGATCTGTTCGGCCACAGCGACCTGGTCGGGTCGGCGGCGGCGAAGCTGGCCGTGAGTCAAGGGCGGGCCGACAACATGAAGACCGCGCTCACTACCGGCACGCGGCCCGTTTCCACCAGCATCGCCAAGACGTTCACGTCCACCGGTTCGACCGGGACGGGATCCACCACCGTGAGCGGCAACCGCTTCACGCGTGTCGAAGGCCGGTCGGACTTCGACGCGATCCCCGGTGCGGCCGCCGGCGATCTGCGCCGTGTCGACATCGTCATGCCGACCCGGCCGGCCGGCGCCGAAGTGCCCAATCCCGGAACGCCCACTGCGGTCAATCCCGTGCTGCCGCAGTCCATCGGGACGTTCGTGAGCCGGCGGTTCTTCGGCAACGCCTGCGACCGGCTGCTCACGCGGTCGGCGTGGTTCTGACGCCGGCAATCATGACGGCACCTGCGGCCATCGCCTGAGTGAACCGGAGCAAATGCGCCCGTCCATGCTTGCCCGCAGCGCGCACGACACGAGACTGGTGCCATCCGATCGGCGGACGGGAGCCGAGCCCGCCGTCAACCCACGCTGGCGGCAGATCGCCACGACCATCCAGCCCAAGCTCGCCGTCAGCGCACCCGACGATCCGTACGAGCGGGAAGCCGACCGCGTGGCCGATCATGTCATGCGCATGGCGGAACCGCAGCTCCAGCGCGCCTGCTCCGCCTGCAGCGGTGCCAGCATCGACGAGGAGAAGATCCAGCGCAGGGCCGACCGCGGAGTGGGTCCCGCAGAGGCGGCCGACGGCATCGCTGCGCGGATTGGCACCGGCCGTCCGCTGGAGCCCGACGTGCGCCGCTACTTCGAGCCGCGTTACGGCGTCGACTTCAGTGCGGTGCGGGTGCACGCCGATTCGAGCGCCGACGCGGCCGCGAGGCGCGTGAATGCACTCGCGTTCACGCTCGGACGCGATCTCGTGTTCCGGTCCGGCCAATATGCGCCGCACTCGGGACCGGGACGCCGGCTCCTCGCCCACGAGCTCACACACGTCGTGCAGCAACGCGCCTCGGGGGCGCGGGTTCAGCGCCAGCAGCCCACCCAGACGCAGGCAACGGCGACAGTCGGTACGACAGCCGCATTTCAGACTTTCTGCACTCGCCCGCAGGACGAGCCGGATCCGATCCTGCGTGCCGCAATGGGTCTGTGGAGCCGCTATCGCCCGCAGGTGCGCATCGAGCAGGTTCGGTTCGAGATCCTCACCAGCACAACGTCGCGTCTGGGACATTCCCTGTCGATCGGCGGACTCTCCCATTGGGACGGCACCACGCCGGTCATCGAAGTGCCGCAGGCGATCCTCGACGACGTGGCGGCCTACGTCGCGGTTCGTGGCACTGCGCCGGCGAGCGCGGGCATTACCGCGCAACCGGCTGGCGGTGTCGAAGACCTGAGCACTCGCAGCGGACTGGCTCCGCTCGAGCGCGCGCATGAAGCCGTGCGCCTGGTCGGCCATGAGCTGCATCATCTGTGGCGAGAGCGCTCGGGGCACGCGGGCAATCCCATCTACCCCGTGTACGAAGCAGAGGTCCAACGCCGCATGGCGCAAGTGCACCAGAACTGGCTGGACTTCATCTTGAACGGCGGCAGCTCCGCACGGCGCACGCTCGGGATCCCGCTCGGAACGACGATTCGGAGGTGGGAAGACATCCCCGCGAACGTCCGGCAGAGCATCGAGCAAGGTGCCGCGCAGACCGATCCGTTCGAGGGCTTCTTCCAGCGCAGCGCGTACCTCGTCGAGGAGATCTACACGAAGATCGAGGAGCTTTCCTATCTGCGGGTGCAGCAGCGCGACGCGACGCCGTCGGTGCAGGATCCATCCCGGTGGGAGGTGAGCGGGCTCGCGCACGAGATCTATGTTCTCCACAACATCCTGCAGAGCGTCGCCGACCCGAGCGGTCCCGTCACGCCGGCTCTGGTCGCGCAAGCCGATCGGGACATGCTCACTTATCTGCGGAGCCGGTTCCCGTCCTCTCAAGGATCGCAGTTCGACAGCTATGAGGTGGTGTTCTTCCTCAACGCGATCCGCGGCGGGCTTCCTCCGCTCTACAGCGGCGGACGGCTGATCTCGGTGCCTCCGCCGGATGCGCGCTTGCCGCCTTGATCCGATGGCGTGCGGGCTCGGCCGCTCGCTCCTTGCATGCGAGCATCCATGACAAGCGCAGCTCGACGCAGGCGCGCACGCGACGCGGTCGGCCGCCGATTCGATCGGGTGCGAGCCGCGGTGCATCGCTGGCGCGACTGCGCGCAGCCGGGTCCCGCTGAGCACTCCAATCTCTTGGCAACGCGGTAGTCATGCCTCTCGCCAAAGCACAGAGGTCGGGGCCGTCACCGCCGGCCGAGGCAGCCGACAAGGCAGCCGGGGCTCGCGAGAGCACCGCATCGAATCCGATCTGGCAGCGGTTGGCTTGTGGCGTGATGCCGAAGCTCGCGGTCGGTGCACCCGACGACCCGTACGAGCGGGAAGCCGACCGCGTGGCCGACCATGTCATGCGCATGCCGGCGCCGGGAGCAGACCGGGCCTGCACGTCCTGCGCGAGCGAGCAACCGACCCGGAGCACGGAAGAACCCAGGATCCAGCGCCAGCCCGTTACGGCGGCGACACCGATTGCGCTACCCGGAGCTCTGCACGCTGCCCAGGGCGCGGGGCGTCCATTGGACGCGGCCGTGCAGGCCTTCGCCGAGCCGCGCTTCGGCCGCGACTTCAGTGCCGTGCGGGTGCACGACGATCCCGGGGCCCGAATGCGAGCGGCGAGCCTCCGTGCGCGGGCCTTCACCTACGGCACGCACATCTGGTTGGGGCACAACGAGAGCGCGGGCGACCTGCGGCTGATGGCGCATGAGCTCACGCACGTGATCCAGCAGACCCCGGTATCACGCGCGACGAGAGAAGGCGATTCGGATTCGCGAGCGACAAGCCCGCCGCACGCCGGTGCTGTCGCGACGGAGCGAAGCACGCCCTCACCGCTCATCCAGCGCGCGCCGATCAGCAAAGACCTGCGCAAGCGCATCGAGCTGTGCGTCAACCCTTTCTACTACGACGAGAAGGGCAGCTACCGTTGGTCTCTGGACCCCAAGCCCGACTGCTCGGACATGAGCGTGCCGGCAGACCGGAAGCGTGCATGGAAGTGCGTCGACCGATTCTACTGGAGTCCCGACGGCAAGAAGTGGACTTGGTCGTTGGACCCCGAGCCGGACTGTTCGGACCTGCGATTGCCGGTCCCGCTCGCCGACGCCAGGGCCGCATCCGCCGAGGAGCTGGCGAGCATCGCGGAAGGAGAGCGACGCGCCGCAGAAGCCGCGAAGCACGCAGGAGTCGTCGCGAAGAACCGCGCTCGGATCGAAGAGATCCGCAAGGCCGCGCCCACCGACGTCGAAGCGCTGGCCCGCCTGTTCACCGATCCCAAGATCGACGACGGCGGCACGCTAGCGGGCCGAGTGAACGCCATCTTCGAGGCGACCGAGCACGAGTGGATCCCGGCGCTGCAGACTGGAGTCGAGTTCGGACAGACCGGCTTTCGCAAGGAGTACCTCGATCCGTGGCCGTCGAGCGAGAACCAGGTGGGCCATTTTCTGACCGCGGTGCGCATGGCGTTCGATCCGGGAGTGGTGACGGGCAACCTGATGCTGCTGGCGATCCTCGATGCGTGGACCGACAGCGAGATGCCGCTGCGGCTCATCATCGGGCACGAGAAGGAGCCGGACCCCTACTTCTACGAGGTGCCGGGCGGGTTCATCAAACAGTACCGCGCCACGACCGAGGAGGACATCAAGAACTTCAAGGCAGGCAAGCTGGACGCGATCAAGGTCGGCAAGGGCAGGGGCAACAGCATGGCCGACCTGGCGTTGAGCTACAAAGGCTGGATCCTCGGGCGCTGGATCGCCGAGAACCGTTTCAAGTCGGGCGCGGAGATCGCGACGTGGGTCCGCAACACTTTAGCGGCGGGAACGAAATGATCCGAGGCACGCCGATCCCAGGCGCGCACGTCGACATCGTCATGCCGGCCCGGCCGGCGTCGCGAGATCGAGCGCCACAGATTCAGTCTGCACCGACTCCGATGACATACGCGTTGAGGTCGGATCTGGCCCAGAACCAACGGCAGAGATCCTGGACCGATCCGTCGAGTTCGCGCGAGTGAGCTGACCGCATGCTAGCCAGAAAGGCCCAACCGACGAAATCGAAATCGGCAACGCCGCCAGGAAGGACCAACAGCTCCGGCGATAAGCCTGCGCCTGCCGCGTCCAATCGCACCTGGGCGCGTCTGGCCTTGGGCATCCAGCCGAAACTGGCCGTAAGCGCGCCAGACGATCCGTATGAGCGCGAGGCGGATGCCGTGGCAGACCAGGTGATGCGCATGGCCGACCCGGGGTCTGTCGGCGCGGCACCCATCGCGGTCCAGCGCAAATGCTCGGCGTGCGAAGAGGAACAGAAGAACACGATCCAGACC
>DATJVI010000081.1:0-22715 GCA_035501875.1 Burkholderiales bacterium | reverse complement strand
GCCGACGTTGACCGGGATGTCGATGAGGTTGATGTTGCTCATCGGGTTGGTGCTGCCCGGAACGTAAGTGCGATCGGGCACGAACGCGCCGAACGGCACGTTCATGAAGCGGCTGCTCTCCACGAGCCACACGGAGCAGTTTTGAGCCTGCGCAGATGCCGCGCCAAGGGTTGTGCACGCCACGAACCCTATGGTCGCGAGCGCCTTGATCGACGTAGTCATCGGGTCTCCTCTCATCCAATTTTGTTAGCGTCGTGGCATGTCCCATACCTGCCGTCCACCATGCCCCGCGTCGAGTCTTGCCTACCCGGATTTCCGGACGATTTCGCGCCATCGGGCTGGGTTACGTGCCTGTAATCCGGCGCCTCCCGGTTGCCAGCCCGGAAGCCTTCTCTGGACCCGCGGGCGGTGGTACAGACGGCAGTAAAGATACACCGGTGCTGCGCAGGCCTTTGGGTGCACGCGCGGACCGCATCGAGCCTGACCAAAAGAAGACGGCGAGCCGGCGGGCTCGCCGTGAAAGCCCTGGCGTGGAACCTGCACCAGGGGGGTATCTCGATCAACGGGCCTCTGCCTGAAGGTGGAGCAGGGGTCCCGAGCGACACTCGACGAGGCGACAGTGTTGGGCGTCGCGGTTACGCGCGGATTTCACCGTCCCGCGACGGGTTACCGCGCTGTAGCTCACCCGGCATGCAGAAGCAATCGTGTGTTGGGCCGGCTGCGCCCCGCCGCGAGATCGCAGACCCGGAACGCAAACAGGCCGCAACCCAGGTGGATGCGGGCCTGTCCTTGTGCTGAAGCGCTGCCTTAGATCACTCCTGTGCCGACGGCGTTGCCGTAGATCGCGTAGGTCGATGTCGGCAGGAGACTGCGGACCCTCGGTCGCGAGGGGTACCCACGCTGTAGAGCTTCTTCTCGTCCGGCGAAGAGCACAATCCGCTCGGACGCCGCATGCCGTCCACCGCCACGGTTGCGTTGCCTGTCTGCGGATCGAGTCGGTACACGTTGGTGGGCAGTTCGACTTCGGCCTTGTGCCCCGCGTAGGGGCCGAGGATGCGGTCGCCCGGATCAGTGAACCAGATCGCTCCGTCGTTTGCGACAACGACGTCATTCGGTGCGTTGAGCTTCTTGCCCCCGTAGCCGTCCGTCACCGCGGTCCAGGTCCTGTCCTCCTCGCGGCCGCGCGCCCGCGACCTTCGGCAGCCGGTTCTCGACGGTGCGATCGCCGGAGCAGCGTGCCTCAACCCGTCGAGGTTTGCGCGAGCGCATGCGCCATCGCCTCGGCCAGCTGGTCCAGAGCAAGCGGCTTGGTGATGACGTGGTCGATGCCGGCGGCGAACGCCTCCTGCAGCAGCAGAGGGCCTTCGTAGCTGCTCACCAACACGACCGGGAGATCGGCGCGCGCGGCGCGTAGACGCTTCGCCAGCTCCACGCCCGTCATCTCCGGCATGAGGTAATCGACCAGCACGGCGTCCAGCCTCGACGGGTCGGCGCGCAGCTCATCCAGGGCCTCCGACGGCTTGGTGAACCCGGCCGGCTCGTAGCCCAGGGTTGCCAGCATCTCTTCCGCGAGAAGCATCAATGGTCTCTCGTCCTCGACCAGAAGGACCCGCTGTCCCGCTCCTCGGGGCAGGGACACCATGCTCTGGTTCGTCGCGATCGCGTCCGCGTCGGAGCGTGGCAGATAAAGATGGAAGGTGCTCCCTTCGCCCACCCGGCTCTCCACGTCGATTGCCCCGCCCAGCTCGGAGACGATCCCCTGCACGAGTGCCAGCCCCAACCCGGTACCCAGCCCCAGCTCTTTGGTGGTGAAGAACGGTTCGAAGATGTGATCCAGCACCGCCGGCGCCATTCCGCATCCGGTGTCTTGAACGGCCAGACGCACATAGCGCCCAGCTGCAAGCAGTCCGTGCGAGAGCTTCGCGTCCTGATCGCGATCCACGATCTCCAGGGCGAGGCTGAGGGTTCCGCCGGTGCGCATGGCGTGCACGGCGTTCGAGCACAGATTCGTCACGAGCTGGTGAAGTTGGGTGGAGTTCGCGATGACGGTCGGTGCGCCAGCGGCCAGGCTGACCTCGAGCTCGACATCGGCCGGCAAAGATGGGCGCACCAGCTCGATGGCTTCCTCGACCGCCGCCCGCGCATTGACCACGCCGTGCTTGCCGTGCGTCGAGCGGCCATAGGTCAGGATCTGATCGACGAGCGTCCTCGCCCGGTTCGCCGCCGATAGCACATTGTCTATGGAGCGCCTCGTCGTTGCGTCTTCCGGCGCGGCGGCACGAGCCATCTCGCCGTAGCGTAGGATGGCCATGAGGGCGCCGTTGAAATCGTGCGCGATGCCGCCGGCCATGGTCCCGATCGCCTCGAGCTTCTCCGCTTGGCGCAAGCGGGATTCGAGCTTGGTGCGCTCGGCCTCTGCCAGCTTGCGCTCCGTGATGTCGCGATAGATCGCATAGCTTGCGATGTTGCTGCCGGCTCCGCGGATCGGTGCGACCAGCTCCGAGACATGCAGCCGTGTGCCGTCGCTGCGCATACGCTTGGTCTCGACGCTGCTGTACCGGCTCTCGCGCACCGCTTCGGCCGTCCGGCGGGCGTCCTGCCTGAGCTCGTCCGGCACGATGAGATCGATCATCGGGCGGCCACGCGCCTGCTCCGCGGTAAATCCGAACATCCGCGTGAACTCCCGGTTTACGCGTGCCACGCGTTGCTCCGGATCCAGCATGACGATGGCCTCGGGCGCGCTCTCGAACAGTTCGTCGAGCAGCGCCGTTTGCACCCGCAGGCTCGCTTCGGCCTGCTCGCGGCGCCGCAGTTGCCGCAGCACCAGGCCAAGCAACAGCAGCACGCTGAGACAGAACAGGGAGGTGCGCACGGCGCTGTGCATCGCCGAGACGTTCCAGGGCTTCAGCACCACGTCGTTGTCCACCGCGGCGACGATCACGAGCGGGAGGCTCGCCACCGGCTGCACCGCGTACGTCATGTCATGTCCCTCGCGTTCGCCATGCGTGACCACGGTCCCTGTGCCGCTGGCAGACAGATCGACGCCGTACGGCGGCTGGTCCGACGACGTTCGGCCGGTTTCCGCCGCAGCGGCCGGAAACCGGATCAAAAGCGGTCCGTCGCGGTGGAACAGGCTCACCTCGCTGCCCTGCCCTAGGTTCACGGATGCAAACCGGCTCCCGAGATGATCGAGATCCAGAAACCCGACGGCCACCCCGCCCGATGCGCCATCCGAGCGCGGGATCCGACGGCTGAGCGCCACGGTCCAGCGGCCGTTGTCTCGCCGGCGGAAAGGCGCGGACAGGTAGCTCGATGCGAGCGCATTGTTGCGATGAACGGCGAAGTAGCTCTCGCCGGCGCTCGCCGGCGGTGGCGCACCGGCGCTCGCAAGGGGTCTGCCGTCCGCCGCAAGCACGAGCAAACCCTGCAACTGCGGGAGCATCGAGACCCGTTCGTGCAGCTGTTGCTCCAACGCGCTCGCCGGCCCTCGGACCGCCTCCGCGGCGGTATCGGCGACAGCCAGATCGGCGGCCAGTAGCAGCGCCCGAGTCTGCTCCGCCAGCGACCGGGCTACGCTCGCGTACATCGCCTCGGTCGTCTCGATCACGATCGCTCGCCGCCTCAACACGTCGTAGACCTGGATCGCGGCCATGATCGCAACCAGCAGCACGCCGACGACCCACACGATGGTGTGGCTGTCTATGCGCCGACGGCCGGTTACTTGTGAACGCTCGTGCATGTGTGCGGTGTGTGCCGGAGAGGTGGCGTCAGATTGCGGATCTCGAGCGCCGCACGGCGCGGGTCATGCGTTGGGGCCGGCGATGCGATATTCCGACTCGCAGCGCGCCGCGGCTGTTCGCTATACTATAAGCCACCAACGATAAGCCTCGGAATCGCAACGGGCACGCGACCTCTCGTGGATCTCACCGGCTCCAGCGCGCAAGCGGCGGGTTTCGCGCCGCACATCCTCGTCGTCGACGACGATCCGGACGTCCGGCGCCTCGTGTCCGATTACCTCACCGAATTCGGCTTGCGCGCTTCGTGCGCAGCCGATGGCGCCTCGATGCATGAGGCGCTCGTACACAATGTCGTCGACCTGGTCCTGCTCGATCTGAAGCTCCCCGCCGAGGACGGCATGACCCTGGCACGCGAGCTCCGCGCTAGGTCCGGCACGCCGATCATCATCCTCACCAGCCGCAAGGATGACGCGGATCGCGTGATGGGCCTCGAGCTGGGCGCAGACGACTATGTCACGAAGCCGTTCAACCCGCGTGAGCTGGTGGCCCGTATCCGCGCCGTCTTGCGGCGCACTCAGACGAAGGACCAACCGGGAGCCCGGGGCGAACCTCTTCGCGCCTTGCGCTTCGCGGGCTGGGAGCTGAATCTGCGTACGCGGCAGCTCACCTCTGCCGACGGCGAGCGCTTGGAGCTCACTCAAGCGGATTTCGCTTTGCTCAGCGCTTTCTTGGGTGCTCCACAACGCATCCTGAGCCGCGAGCAACTACTCGAGCTGAGTCGGGGTCACGGCGAAGAGGTGTTCGACCGCAGCATCGACGTGCAGATCCTCCGGCTGCGGCGCAAGCTCGAGTCCAATCCGAGCCGACCTGAGCTGATCAAGACCGAGCGCGGCGCAGGGTACTTCCTGAACGCACGAGTCGAAGCCGTCGGCTGACCATGCGTTGCCACATGGCCGCGCTTCGGGTGCACGCTCTCCCCGGCTGAGCGGGTCGGCCACACGCCCAGCGCTATTTGCTCAAAGAAAAACGGCGGGCCAACAGCCCGCCGCAGAAACCTCGGCGCGAACTGCGCGCCAAGGGGGAAGGACGACGCGATTCGCGAGGACTCGCCCGCTTTCGCGTGGTGTGCCGTGCAAAGAACGCGCGCCTTTAGCAGCCTTCGCGAGAATGGGGCCGCGGTCCTGACCCACTGCGGGCGAACGCACTCCAAACAGAATAGCGAGAGGCTTGCACTCGACGGTTTCACCGAGATTTCCGGACAGAGCGCTTTATTACAGAGCGGTAATACAGTGCGCTCCGATTCCGGACCGACACGGCCGCAACCTCCAGTGGAACTGCGCGGTGGAGTGGTGGCGAGCGCTACGCGCTAAGCCGGTCAGTCGCCGGTCGGCGAGATGCGAAACTCCAGGCAGTCTGTGCGCTCGGCCAGGTGCAGGGCGAGGCGGCGGGCGTTGTCTTCCCTGACGGTTCGGATCACCGTCCGATATTCGAAGTAGTCGCCTTCCCCATCCAATCGGTAGCTCAAGCTGGCTACCGTGAATCCATATTCGCCGAGGAGCGCGCGAAGCGCCTCCACCGGCATGATCGCGTTACGCGGGAAGCGCACCATGTAGTGAGCATAGAACAGGGTCGGCATCCTGCTCTCCACCCAGCGGAACCCGGAGAGGGTTCCGAGCGTGAGCATCACGGCGACGCTGGCGGCGAAGTAGAACCCGATTCCCAGCATGATCCCGATCGCCGCCGTGACCCAGATCGATGCAGCGGTGGTCAGGCCCCGAACGGTGAGGCTCTCCTTGAAGATCACCCCGGCGCCCAGGAAGCCGATACCGGTCATGATCCCCTGCGCCATGCGTGTCGGATCGATCCTCACCGTCTGCACCACGGCCTGTGAGAACCATTCCCTCTGATAGACCGTCACCAGCATCAACAGGCTGGATGCGAGACACACGAGCGTGTGCGTGCGAAATCCCGCCGGTCGACCGTGAAAGCTCCGCTCGAATCCGATGACGCCGCCGGCGACGATCGAAGCGAGGAGGTGTTGCAGGATGTCGAGGTACTCTTGCTTCATTGCGACTCCTGATGCGGTGCCCTTGGGCGTGGGCCGCGGTCGATCGAACCAGCAGGCGGCAGCAGTGCCATTCTGGAATGCAGGGCGATACAACCGTATTACGTGTCGCGGGGACGCTCAAGGCGGAGTGTTAAGCCGCGTGCCGCTGCTCGAAGAGTCATTACCAAAGTCCGCCTTAGGCCGCAAAGCTTAGGCGGAATCGAACATGAGCGGGTCAGCCGACGCCGGTCGACTATGCAGATGTGGGAGTGCTGCCGACGCGAGACGGCATCAGCGCGCAAGCGATGCGCGCCGACTCGACTCGCGGGACGGGTCTACCGGGCGCCTGCGATCGCAGCGCGCCTCAGCCTGCTCGGTGCGCCGGCCTGGCTGACTTCGCGAACCGTTGCAGCCTCTGGAGAGAAGTCCGCCCATGTCGGCAGCGACCGACGCGCATGCCTTGTGACGCGGATATGCTGACGCTATACCAAAGTCCATCCAGGCGGGATGGCCGGGTGCGACGGATGATCTGAGCTCAGATCATCCGTCGCGTTCGCTGCCCTGGTCTCGGACGGCTATTTCACCCCGACTCCCACAACCAGCTCGCACGGACCCTCGAAGCTCCCATCCTTCTCGAACTGGCGGAGCTGAACCGAGATCTCGTCCCACGCGGCGGCTTTGCCGTTCTCGTCGAGCGCGGAAAGCATCTGATGCAACGCGCCGAACGATTCCTGCTCGAAGCGCACGCAGTCGGCCGCCGACGACATCCGCAGCGGTGCCGCGAGGGTCCGGCTCTGCACTTCGCGGAAGCCGGCCTTCCTGAACGCTTCCTCGAGCACGCCCGGGCCGCCCAGGCTGAACGGCCCTGGTTGCCCGGGCAACGGCGCGGGAAGCTTTGCGCGGGCGCGGATGATGGATACAGGGATGGAGAAGAACTTGTTCTTCTCGGGTGTCGAATAGACGATCGCCGCCACTCGCCCCCCAGGCTTGAGGGCGCGCCGCATGCCTTGCAGCGCCGCCTGCTGGTCGGGGAAGTAGATCAGTCCCACGCGCGAGATCACCGCATCGAAGCTTGCCGCCGGCACCTGGAGGTCCTCGCCGTCTGCCAGCTTCGTCTCGACGTTGCGATGCCCGGCGCTGCGTGCGTTGGCCGCAGCGAATTCCAGGATCGCCGCGGAGATGTCGGTGGCAAGTACATGCCCGGACGCCCCGACGCGGTCCGCCGCCTGCAGCGTTTGGTCGCCCGCTCCGGCCGCCACGTCGAGTACCCGGCTTCCGGCTCTCACGCCCGCCAGATCGAGCATGGTTTCGGTGGCTTCTCCCAACCAACGTCTGAGCAATCCGCCCCAGTCATTCCAGGCTTTGGCGGCGACGTCCCATTGTTGCTGGGTGGTCGCCTTGTATTTGGCCGCGTCGAACCGCGGCGCTTCGGTGTTGATCATTTCTGTCTCCTTTCAGGTCTTGCGCCTCGCAGCCGGCGCGGCACCGCCCGGGTCGGGCTGTGCCATTGCCAGGACCTGCTCGCGCGTCAAGTTCATCTTGTGGTGCTCCTTCGCATGCTTCTGCAGGTCCGCGACGAGCTTGTCGTCGTTGTCCGAGCGCACTACGAAGCCACAATCGCACTTCACCAATTTCATGGCCATGGATCTTCCTCCTTGCGGGAACGATGATCGGCGGGCGCCCTTGGCCCGCGCTTGGATAAAGCTTGGAGCGTCCTGTGCAAGAATGGACGTCATGCTCCGCATCTATCTTACCGGCCGCACGACGATCGAATACACCGGCGGACTGATCGATCAGGATGCCTTCCCCGGCAAGCAGGGGCTCTTGGCGTTCGCTCGCCTGCTGATCGGTCGCGAGCAGGCGGTGAGCCGGGAAGAGCTTACCGCCATCCTGTGGCCGGACGGACCGCCCCGCGCGGCAGATACCGCGCTCCAGGCGATCATGAGCAAGCTTCGCGTACTGATGGCGAAGGCTGGTCTCGACAAGTCGCAGGTACTGTCTAGCGCGCTGGGCTGTTATCAGCTCCACGTTCCGCCGCAGACCTGGATCGACGTCGAGGCGGCGTGGGACGCGATCCACGAAGCCGAGAGCTTCTTGAAGGCAGACGAATACCGCGGCGCATGGGCAGCGGCGCAGGTGGCGTACCACATCTCCCGCCGCCCGCTGCTTCCGAGCGAGTCGGGTGCTTGGATCGACGAACTGCGGGAGCGGCTACGCAGCATCTTCGCTCGCGCCTGCGAGGCGCTGGCGCAGACCTATATCTGGAACGGCGAGCCCTCCGTGGCCATCGGGGTCGCGAAAGAGGTGGTGCTGATGCAACCGTACCGTGAGACGGGATATCAGCTTCTCATGCGTGCGCACGCGGCTGCTGGCAACCGCGCCGAAGCGCTATGGGTCTACGAGCGGTGCCGGAAGCTGATTTCCGAGGAGCTGGGCGTTGCGCCGTCCGCGCAGACGCATGCGGTGTACCTGGAGGTGCTGAGGTCAAAGTAGATTGCGCGGGCGCCGCCGCCATTCACAATTCAAGATCTGACCCCGGGCGCTTGACCCCCGGCGCTGACACTTCAATCGCTGAAGACTGGTGTGCCACACGTCCGCGTTTCGCCGAGCGCGAGTCGAACTCCAAGACCGCCCACCGAAAACAGCGCATGAGCGTGGCCGAGTTAGCGCGCAGCGGTTCACTGCTTCTTCTGCAACTTGGCGAACCGATCCTCGGCCTTGCGGATGTTCTCTTCTGGGTCCTGCAGGAACAGCGATTTGGATTGCTCGCTGCTGAAACAGTAGGTCTTGCCGGTGCCCGGGTTGGTCCAGTTGATCGAGCAGTTGGTCTTCACCTCTCGCCCCCGCTCGGCGAGGCCGTAGGCGCATGTCCCGCCGAACTCCTCGGCGAAGGCTACGGAAGGAAGCAATCCCGCGACGGCAAGCACTGCGAACGCAAAACGATGCATCGTCTCTCCTTTTCTGGACAACCACGATCTATGCCGCCGCATCTCCGTGTACAAGAGGCCTTCTCTGCTCGTGGCCTCGACTCGGTCGGTTCCGGGCCTGAGCAGCGTCGTGTAGCGCGTCAGAAGACGATGACCTTATCCGCCCACTGGGTCCACGTGGTGAGCTCAGCCAGGGAGCTCCTGTGGGTTCCCTCGACCAGTTCGGCTTCGGCGATCCCGCGTGCATCCATGCAAGTGCCGCACACGCCGACCTGGCCGCGATTGCGCACAACGCGACCCAACATCAGCTGAATATTGTAGAAGCCCTCTGGCACCTTCTGGCCGGCTTTGGCGCAGCTCGCGGCGTCGCCGATCAGAAAGACTTTCACTTCTTCCGTCTCTCCCTTGGACAGGGATCCGGCCAAGCGTAAGGCGTTGTAGCTGCGTTCGGTTCCGTAGGGCGCATCGTTGAGGATGAACAAGGTCTTCATCGCGCGACTCTCCATCGACTCATCTGCTGGCATCGCGAGCGATCTCGAGCCCCTGGCGGTTCCACTCCTCCATGCCACCCCGCAGGACGCTGACATCGGCGAAGCCGGCTTGCTTGAGCAGTTCGGCGGCGCTCGCCGATCGCCGGTCGGTGCGGCAGACGAGGATCAGCCTGCGCGGCTTGGAAGCTACGAGCGTGGCCACCCTCCCAGGCAAATCACCCAGCGGGATATTCTTGGCGACGGGGATGTGTCCTAGCGGCCCGTTGAACTCCTCTGCACCACGTACGTCGATTACCAACGGTCCACGATCTTGCTCCAATTGGCGCGTGAGACTTCCGGCGTCGACCCACCCGGCATCGGTCCGGCGCAGTCGTCGCAGCAGGCGCGGAAGGAACGCCACGACAGCCAGGCAGCCCAGAGCCAGGAGGAGATGACGTACCGCTATGTCGCTGCCCGCTGCCGCCTCGCGCCCGGCGTGCCCCAGCCACGTGTAGGCAATCGTACCGGGGAGCATGGCAAGGGCCGATGCCAGGATGTAGTGGTCGAGACGGATGCGAGTGAGACCAAGCGCGTAATTGAGCAGATTGAACGGAAATAGCGGCACCAACCGGACGAACGCCACGAAGCGCCAACCTTCCGCTTCCACACCCTGGATCAGCGCCTTCAGGCGGCTGCCGGTGCGGCGGCTGACCCAGTCGCCGGCGAAATGGCGTGCAGCGAGGAAAGCCAGCGCCGCGCCTAGCGCCGCGCCAATCAGGTTCCAGACCGTGCCCCACTCCGGGCCGAACAGGGCGCCTCCGGCTAGGCCGAATACTGCCCCAGGCAGGAACACCAGGGTGCCCATAGCAAAGAGCGCGATGAACGCCATCGGCGCCCAAAGTCCCGTGGCTTGGATTTGGTGTTGCAGCCTCGCGGGATCCAGCACCGAGCGGTGCAGCCACGCCAACGCGATGATGGCGGCGAAGGCAACAAGCAGTCCCAGACGTAGCAGTGAGGCTCGGGCCATCACCGCGCTGCCTCCTCGCGCCGGCCTATCGCGTAGCCCCCGTGCTCGCTTCGGAACGGCTGCAGCAGCATCCGGTCGAGCCATAGCTCGCGTGGCGAGCGGAACTGCGTGATGCCGAGCACCATCTTGACGTGACCTGCTTGCGGCTGGGCGCGGTAAGTGCCGAACAGGCGGTCCCACCAGGACAGACTGAACCCGAAGTTGCTGTTGGTTTCGCGCGGGTTGACCGAGTGATGGACGCGATGCATATCCGGCGTCACCACGAGGCAACGTATCAGGCGATCTACGGCCGGGGGGATGCGCACGTTGCCGTGGTTGAAGATCGAGGTCGCGTTTAGCAGCACCTCGAAGATCAACACCGCAAGCGCCGGTGGACCCAGCAGCAGGATCACGGCAAACTTGACCAGCATCGACATCAAGATCTCGATGGGGTGGAAACGCGCGCCCGTAGTCACGTCGAAATCCAGGTCGGCGTGGTGCACGCGGTGCAGACGCCACAGCAGCGGCACGGCGTGGAACATGAGGTGCTGCAGATAGATCGCCAAGTCCAGCGCCAGCACCGAAATGACGATCGCAGCCGCATACGGAACCGGGAACAGGTTGAGCAGGCCCATCCCGCGCTCCGCGGCAAACCCCGCGGTGCCTATGGTGGTGACCGGAAGAGCCACGCGAAGCAGCACGCCGTTGAGCGCCGTGAGGGCAAGATTGTTCGTCCAGCGCACGGCCTTGGCGGTCCCCAAGGCACGCCGTGGCACGACCTGCTCCCACGCCGCCATGATCGCGAAGATGCCGAAGAAGAAGCCTAGCCTTACCGGCGTCTCGTAACTGAGGAGGGAACTCTCCATAATCCGCTAGACTGCGCTGGCCACCTCACGGTCGGCTTGCTTGGCGCGTCGATATAGTATTCAATATATTAGTTGAATAGAAGCGATTCTACACGGACTCGGGAACATGTCAACCAACGCTCACAAGGGCGATCTGTTCGATCAATTTGCCCGCATCGGCAAGGCGTTATCGAGCGGGAAGCGCCTGCAGATGCTGGAATACCTCGCCCAGGGCGAGCGCAGCGTGGACGTGCTCGCGCGGATGACTGGACTCTCCGTCGCCAACGCGTCTCAGCACTTGCAGCAACTGCGTCACGCGGGGTTGGCGTCCGCTCGCAAGGAAGGTTTGTATGTCTATTACCGCCTATCGGGGGACAGCATTGTGGGGCTACTGGCGGCCCTGCACGCTGTGGGCGAGGAGCACCTCGCCGAGGTCGATAAGCTCGTCAAGCTCTACTTCGACAGCAAGGACGCGCTGGAGCCGGTGCCTGCCAGGGAGCTGCTGCGGCGCGCGAAGACGGGAGAGGTCACGGTGTTGGACGTGCGCCCGCCAGAGGAATATGCCGCAGGGCATATTCGCGGGGCGATCAATGTGCCGCTGACCGAGCTGACCAAGCGCTTACATGAGATCCCCAGCGGCAAGGAAGTCGTCGCCTACTGCCGCGGTCCTTACTGCTTGTTGGCGTATGACGCCGTACTGCAGCTTCGCAAGAAGGGGCGCAAGGCGCGCCGGCTGAAAGACGGCTTCCCCGAGTGGAGAAGCGCCGGCTTGCCGGTCGACATCGGTTAACCCCGCACGCCGCACCTCTGCGCACGCTCGGGGCCGGCGGATCAGAAGATCCTGCCCGTTGCCAAGCCTGAGCCCAAGACCCAGCCTCCGAGCGCGGAGAAGGCGACCACGATGACGGGGGAGACCTTCCAAAGGGCCAGGAGGAGGAATGCGGCAAGGGCGAGACCGAAATCCGCGCGCGAACGGATCGCGCTCGTCCACACCGGATCGTACAGAGCTGCCAGTAGCAGGCCGACTACGGCGGCGTTGACGCCGCCCAAAGCGGCTTGGATGCCATGGCGTGCCCGAAGAACTTCCCAAAATGGCAATGGCCCGATCGCCAGCAAGAAAGACGGCAGGAAGATCGCTACCAGGCACAGCATTCCGCCGGCCCAGCCGTTGGGCGGTTGCGTCATCACCGTCCCGAGATAGGCAGAGAACGTGAACAACGGGCCGGGCACGGCCTGCGCAGCGCCGTAACCGGCTAGGAATACACCGTCGGTGACCCAGCCCGGCGGAACCACCTCTGCGCGCAGCAGCGGCAGCACCACATGTCCGCCCCCGAACACCAGAGATCCGGACCGGTAGAAGCTGTCGAATACGGCGAGCGCGTGGCTCGGAACGGCGCGCGACAACAACGGCAGTCCGCCGAGAAGAGCGAAGAAGAGGACCCAGGCGATGGCTGCCGTAGTTTTCGACACGCCGAAGCCATGCGGCGCGTGCGGACTGGCGGCAAGTGGGGTCATGGTTCGCCAGCCGATCAGCCCGCAGATCGTGATCGCGGTGATCTGGCCGGCAGCGGTTGGCCAGGCGAGCGCTACTAGCGCGGAAAATACAGCGAGCGAGGCGCGCTTCGCATCCGGGCACAGGTTCCTCGCCATCCCCCACACCGCTTGCGCCACGACCGCCACGGCGGCTACTTTCAGTCCGTGCACCGCGCCGGATTCGCTCAGCTTCGCGAAGCTCGCGACCCCGTATCCGAACGCGATCAGCGCGATCGCCGAAGGCATCGTGAACCCGATCCACGCGGCGAGCCCGCCGAGCAGCCCGGCCCTGGACGTGCCGACCGCGATGCCCACTTTGCTGCTGGCCGGGCCCGGCAGAAATTGGCACAGCGCGACCAGGTCGGAATAGGCCCGATCACCGAGCCACTCCCGGCGCGTCACGAACTCCGCTCGAAAGTATCCGAGGTGGGCGATCGGCCCGCCGAATGAGGTCAACCCGAGCTTGAGAAAAGTCAGGAACACCTCGCCGACCCGTCCTGACCTGGGCCGAACCGCGGTCCCGGCTCGGGTCGATTCCGGCATCCTGCCCCCGGATCAGCCTTCCGTCCAGGTTGCGGTGAAGCCCGCGAGATCGTAGATACCGAGCTTCTGCTCCAGCTTGGCGACCCGCTCGACAACGCCCTCGAATCCGTCCTGGCCGAACAACTCGTGTTCCTTGTCCTCGAACTCGTCGCCGAGCGCATCGAACTCATGGTGCGAGACGACGGAACGCAGCGCCGGGAACAGGACGGTGTCCTCGCGTGCGGCGTGCGGGCGGTACATGCGCGCGAACAACCGCAGCGCAGCCATCAGCTTGGCGCGCTCACCCGGATCTTTGAGCGCCCGCGCGTTGGCGCGCTGCTGGATGGCGTCCGTGAGCACGCGCCCGGCCCGGTGTTGCGTCTGCAGCGTGTCGACCAGCTCGACCGACTTGCCGGCCTTGCGGAACCGAGGAAAGATATACTGCTCTTCGAGTCTCTCGTGATAGTCCTCGACGAAGACGCGCACGATCTGCGCCGATCCGGACAGCACATCCGGGGGAAAGTCCTCGTTGTGCGCGAGCCGTCGCCAAAGGACCTCGTCGTAGATCAGCAGGATGCGGCGGAGCACGCCGTGCTCGCGCATCAGGTCCTCGGGTGGAGTGACCTCTTCCGTATCATCGCCACGCTCTACCTTGCCGCCGTGCTCCTTCTCCTCATCTGCCAGGGCCGGCAGCACTGCGGATGCTGCGATCCAAGCTCCGCTTGCCGCGAGAAAACGCCTTCTCTTCGTCGCACTGGTCATTGTTCGACTCCTGTTCCGTGTTCGTCGTCTCCCTGTTGGCTGGCTCAATCTTCGAGATCGGTCCGATGGGATGCGACCATCGACTACTGCGGACGCCGGCCTTTATGGAAGGTGTCTCGCGCTATCGACGTGCCGTTTTCCGCTTCTTCGCGTTGGCGGCCGGCAGCTGATCGCCGTACAGCACCTCGCCGACCAGCTCGCGGATCTTGGCTTTGAACCCTTCCAGCGCTCGGCGACCTGCCGCGGTGATGCGGTAGTACTTGCGCACCTTGCCGGAGACCACCACGGGTTCGGAGCGCAGGAACCCGGCTTCCTCCAGCCCGCGGAAGATCGGGTAGAGCGTGCCTGGGCTCAACCTGTATCCGTGTCGCGCCAGCTCCTCGATCATCGCCAGCCCGTAGATCGGCTGCTCCGAAGCGTGGTGGAGCAGATGCACGCGCACCAGCGCCGCGAAGACGTCGCGAACGATATCCGCCATCGTTATCGTGAACCGATATCAAGCACGATACCCATGAACGCGCTTCGGGTCAACCGCACCCTTGTTACTCTCGACCGAGCGCCTTGGCGTCAAGCCTCGATGTCGTGCTTCTTCTGCTCGAACTCTTCGCGGCCGATCTCGCCGCGCGCATAGCGCTCCTTCAAGATGTCCAAGGCGCTGCGCCGCTCGGTCGGGGCGCCTCCGGCGAGCGGCCCGCGCAGCAGCAGCCAAACGACAGCCACGATCACGACCACGATCAAGATCCACCCCAGGCCCATGACTCCTCCCATGCCCCACATCCCATCGCCGTGATTGCCCCACATGTGTTACCCCCTTCCGGTGGCCATGCTCGACTGCGAACCCACTCGTTCGAGCAGCTTGGCGTTGACGGCGACGATGACCGTGCTGGCTGCCATGAACACCGCGCCTACCGCGGGCGAGAGGAAGAACCCAAGCCCGGCCGTGAGTCCGGCGGCAAGTGGAATCGCCACCACGTTGTAGCCGGTGGCCCACCAAAGGTTCTGCACCATCTTGTGGTAGGTGGCGCGCGACAGGTTCAAGATGGCAGCGACGTCTTGCGGGTCGCTCCGCACGAGCACCACGTCGGCCGACTCGATGGCCACATTGGTGCCTGCACCAACGGCGATCCCCAGGTCCGAGGCCACCAGTGCGGGCGCGTCGTTGATGCCGTCACCCACCATGGCTACCGTCAGGCCGCGCGCCTTGACCTCGCGGATCTTGCGTTCCTTGTCCGCCGGCAGCACCTCGGCAAAATAATCGTCCAGCCCGAGCTCGTCTGCCACGGATTTGGCCACGGCGCGGTTGTCCCCTGTCAGCATCATGCACCGGATCCCCATCTGCTTGAGCCGTGCCACCGCTGCATGCGACTCCGGGCGCACGATGTGGGCAAGTGCGATCGCACCGATCGGCGCGCCCTCGCGCAGCACGTAGACCACCGTCTTGCTCTGAGACGCGAGTGCGGCGAGGCGCTGTTGATCGATCCGCACGCCGCGCTCCGCGAGGTAGCCGGGGCCAACCACCGCAACCTCGTCGCCGCCCACGCGCGCCAATGCCCCTGGCCCGTGATGTTGCGGTAATCGGCGACGCGCTCGAGCGGAAGCGAAAGCCCCTTCGCTCGTTGCATGATCCCGCGCGCGATGGGATGCTCGGATTGAGACTCGAGGGCGGCCGCAAGCCGCAACACCTCGTGCTCGCCGACGTCGGTCAGTGACACGACATCGGTTACGCCGAAACGACCCTCGGTCAAGGTCCCCGTCTTGTCGAACACCACCGCCTGCAGCTCGCGCCCGCGCTCGAAAGCGGCCCGATCGCGGATCAGCAGGCCGCTTTTCGCCGCGAGCGATGTGCTCACCGCCACCACCAGTGGCACCGCGAGCCCCAGGGCGTGCGGGCAGGCGATCACCATCACCGCGACCATCCGCTCGACCGCAAAAGCAAACCCGCGCTCGCTCGCCAGCCAAACGGCTAGCGTGATCAACCCCGCTCCGATCGCGATGACAGTGAGCCACACGGCCGCACGGTTGGCCAGGTCCTGCGTGCGGGAGCGGGAAGCCTGGGCCTCACTCACCATCTCGATCACCTGAGACAGATAGGTGTCCTTTCCCGTCTTGGCGATGCGCACCGTGATTGCGGCCTCGCCGTTGACGGAGCCCCCGATCACAGGGTCGCCATGGCCGCACGCAACCGGCCTCGACTCGCCTGTGAGCATGGACTCGTCGAGGCTCGTCGCGCCCTCCACGATCTCACCGTCGGCGGGCACGCGCTCACCCGGCTTGACCAGCACGCGGTCGGCCGGTTGCAGATCGGTTGCCGGGACATCCTGTTGAGAGCCATCTAGGGCGAGCCGATGTGCGGTGGCAGGCAGCAGCTCCACCAGCGCCTTGAGGGCGCCGGAGGCGCCCATCACCGATTTCATCTCGATCCAATGCCCCAGCAGCATGATGTCGATGAGCGTGGCGAGCTCCCAGAACAGGACGCTGCCGTGCAGACCCAACACCACACAGACCGAGTAGAAGTACGCGACGCTGATGGCGAGCGAGATGAGCGTCATCATGCCGGGCTGACGCCGCTTCAGCTCGGCGAATAGTCCGGCGAGGAACGGCCATCCGCCGTAGAAGTACACAACGCTAGACAGGGCGAGCAGCGCCAGAGGCGAGCCAGGGAACGCGATCACCCCGACCAGCCCCAACCCGTGCCCACCGGCCGGGGAGAGCAGCATGACCGGCAGCGTTAGCACCAGCGCAATCCAGAACCGGCGGCGGAAGTCCGACACCATCCCTGCATGGTCGTGCGCCGCGTGACCATGACCGGTCGTTGCGGCTACGGCCGGCCTGGCATGATCCGAGTGGCCGTGCCGCACGTGGTCGCGTGGGTGGATCTCGTGCTCAGACACTTGGCTGTCGCCGATCTCAACGTGGTCGATTGCTGTCCCGTTCGCCACCGCCCTGATCGTGGTGATGGCCGGGCGTTTCGATCCCGTGCTCGCTGTGGCCCTCATGCTCATGACGATGATGATCGGCTTCAGCGTTCGACTCGACCAATGTCTGGTATTGAGCTGCGGTGAGATCGGGGAGCTTATGCAGAAACGCCACAATGGCCCAGATACTCGGATCGTCGTGCGTCTTCCCCCACGCCGGCATCGCCGACATCTTGATGCCGTGCTTGATGATCCAAAACATCTCGGCCGAGCTCACGTCGGTCCGCTCGGTCAAGTCCGGCGGCTGCGGGGAGAGCCCATCGCGAATCTCCGATCGCTTGACGCCGGGCGCCAGATGGCAAGCGCTGCACATCGCATCGTAGTGTCCGGCGCCTTTGCCGATCAGCTTCGGATCGTCCAGCGGTGGAACCTGGATTTTTGCGGCTCGCACCGCGATCGAGCGATCCCGGACGGTTTCGATCACCGCGTACACGAGCGCCGAATGGGGCGTGTCGGCGGCGACGTCGAAGACACCGGAGTACGCAAGAAGCGCGGCCAGCGCACCAATGGCCAGTCCGATCAGAGGCCAGATCCAGAGTCGTCTCATCGTTGAACCGCGCTACGGTGACCCTTCCTGGCGTTGCGCGTGCATCGTGGGTGCAGGGGCAACACCATACCACCAGCCCCCAGTAACGGCTACACTTCTCATCCCGCCGGCGCGCTCGCATCGGGGCATCCGCTGCGCGGACCCAACCCATCCGCGACGACGACCGCCATGAAGCAGGATCCCCGCTTCCCCAACCTGTTCATCCTCGATCATCCGCTCATCCAGCACAAGCTCACCCACATGCGGGACAAGACCACCTCCACGCGTACCTTTCGCCAATTGCTGCGGGAGATCACGCTGCTGATGGGCTACGACGTGACGCGAAACCTGCCGCTCACCACGCGACGGATCGAGACGCCGCTCACCACCATGGAGGCCCCGGTGATCGCCGGAAAGAAGCTCGCCATCGTGCCTATCCTGCGCGCCGGAATCGGCATGGCGGATGGGTTGCAGGAGCTCATTCCGTCGGCCCGTGTGGGTCACATCGGGCTGTACCGTGACGCGAATCACTTCCCGGTCGAATACCTGGTGCGTCTGCCCGAGATCGAAGGTCGCACGTTCATCCTCTGCGATCCGATGATCGGCACCGGGCACTCGGCAGCCCATGCTGTCCGTGTGCTCAAGCAGCGCGGCGTCGCCGCGAAGGACATTCTGTTTCTCGCGCTCGTGGCCGCGCCCGAAGGGATGCAGACGTACCACGACGAGCACCCGGACGTGCCGATGTTCGTCGGCGCACTCGACGACCATCTGGACGAGCACGCCTACATCGTACCGGGCCTGGGAGACGCGGGCGATCGGCTGTACGGCACGAAGAACTGACCCTGCTCGCTGCGCAACCCTGCCCGGCGTTGCGCAGTCACGCGCTAACCAATGACGTCTGCATCGGGTGCGACGGTCTCGAGTGAGCATGCCTCGACTGCGGACATTCGTGAATGAGGGAAACGGCCTCGGCTGCGCCCGAGGAGGTCCAACCGCACGCAGCATCCGCCCAACGGCCCGGGGTCGTTCGTCCTGCGAGAGGCCGAATCAGATTCGCCGTCGGCACGCGCGCGAGGTGTTGAGCGGTCCCCGCCTGCATCGGTATCTCTGCGGCGTACAATCCCCGCATCATCGGCATCCTCAGAGGGAGGGGTATGCCGCATTCCCGGCCACAGCTCGCCAAGCTCACACGCCCGCGCCTAGCGCGCGCGGTCGCTCGCGAGCGGCTGTTCAAGCTGCTCGATGAGGTGCGCGAGACGCATCCTGCGATCTGCGTGATCGGTCCGCCCGGCGCGGGCAAGACGACGCTCGCCGCAAGCTGGCTTGACGCGCGCCGCATCAAGGGCATCTGGTATCAGATCGACCCTGGCGATACGGACCTCGCCACCTTCTTCCATTACCTGGGCCGCGCGGCCCAGCCGTTCACGCGCAAAGGGCAGCGCCCCTTGCCGCTGCTCACCCCTGAGCACTTGGGTGACGTAGCCGGCTTCTCCCGCCGCTACTTCCGGGAACTGTTCTCGCGGTTGCCCGAGGGGTCGACGCTGGTTCTGGATAACTGCCAGGAGGTCCCCGCCGAGCAGCCGTTTCATGAGCTCCTAGCCGAAGCGGTGGATGAGGTCCCGCCGGGGATCACCCTCCTGGTGGCGAGCCGGCGCGATCCGCCCGAATGTTATGCCCGGCTGATCGCTAACGAACGGGTGGCGGCGATCGACTGGGGCGCGTTGAAACTCAGCATAGAGGAGGCGCAGGCAATCGGAGCGGGCCGGGCGCGCGCCGGGCATGCTGCGATAGCTCGCCTGCATGAGCTGAGCGAGGGATGGGCCGCCGGGTTCATCTTGTTGCTGGAGCGGTTGCGCCAAGGGGGCGATCCCGCCGGCATCGGTCCAGGCGATTCGGTGCGCGCCGTGTTCGATTACTTCGCCGCGCAACTCTTCGAGCGCACCTCGCCGCACACGCAACGGCTACTGTTGCACCTGAGCTTCTTGCCACGGATGAGTTTGCGAGGCGCACTGGAGCTTACGGGGAGCCCCGATGCGGCTGAAGATCTATATCGGCGCCACCTGTTTACGGATCGGCGCCAGGCCGGAGAGACGAGCTATGAGTTCCACGCACTGCTACGGGCGTTCTTGCAGCACCGTGCGAGCCAAGTGCTGAGTTTGCCGGAGCAACGCGAACTCACCGACAGGGCGGCGTGCATTCTGGAGCAGAGCGAGCAATCCGAGGAGGCGCTGCCACTGTATTTGAGAGCCGGCGATATCGATGCGGCACACGCTCTGATCCTGCGACAGGCGGCGAAGTTCATCGGACAGGGCCGGTGGAACGTGGTGGTGGGATGGATCGAGGCTTTGCCGCCGCAGCGCGTGCAGGCCAATTGCTGGCTCACGCACTGGCTGGGCACCGCAAGAATCGTGGTGGCGCCACCGGAAGCGCGCGCGGTACTGGAACAGAGCGCCGATCTCGCGTTGCGGTCGCAGGAGCAACTCTGCCGTCTGCAGGCTGCCGCCGGCATCGTGCAGACCTACATGCTGGAGTACGTGCAATTTCGCCCCATGGACCGATGGATCGACGTCCTGGAGGACGAACTAGAGCAGCATGTTGAGTTTCCAGATAGCGGATCCGAGCTGCGTGTCCATGCGGCGCTGCTGATCGCATTGGCCTACCGCCGCCCATCCAGCGCGATGCTCCCAGGTTGCGCTGAGCGCGTGCTCCTGCTGGCGAAACGCGACGGAGAACCCAATCTGCGCGCTCTGAGCGTCGCATACGTCGTCGCGTATGGAAGCACGACGGGGTCCCTGGATTTGGCGCGGCGCGCGCACCCAGTCCTCGCACGACTGCTTTCGCACCCGGAAGTCACGGCCCTGACCGCTACGTGGGGCTGGTTCATCACCTCCTTCTACTATCAGCTTGTAGGGGATGAGAAAGAATGCCTGTCCACGGTGCTGCGCGTCGAGCGAATCGGGGTGGAGCAGGGATTGGCAGCTGCCGTGCGCCTCGCATGCATCATCGGTAGCTGGGTCGACCTGGGTGCAGGTCGAATGGTGTCGTCATGGCGCTGGTTGCGGCGACTCGAAGAGGTGATGGTGCCCGGAAACTTGTATGACGAAGCTAGTGCGGCCTCACTCAAAGGGCATCTGCATCTCATCGACGGCGATCCGGAACGCGCCGAAGCGTTCGTAGCGCGGGCCCTGGAACTGTATGACCAGGCGGGGACCCATTTCCACCGCTGCTATTCTCGGACCCAGCAGGCTTGGATCGCGACGATGCGGCGCGATGCGGAGGCCGCGCGGCGCTGGATCTCCCAGGGACTGGAGCTTGCCCAGCAAACCCGCACCGGTTGGCTGGAGGTGGAGCTGCGCCTCGCCGAGGCCTATCTTGGGCTTCAGGAAGGGCAGCGAGCCGCGGCGGAATGGAGCCTGCGCTTGGCCTTTGGCATTGGACGGCGGGCCGATTGCATATGGGCGTTCAAGTTCTCCCGCGCGTGGATGCCGATGCTATGCGCCACCGCCCTCGAGACTGGCATCGAGCTGGACTACGTTCGCTCAATCGTTCAGGGAATGCGGTTGCAGCCTCCGTCACCCGATTTCGAGCTCTGGCCCTGGCCGGTCAAGATCTATACGCTCGGAAGGTTCGAGGTCTTGCTCGACGACGAGCCTCTGCGCTTCTCGCACAAGGCGCCGCGCAAACCCCTGGCGCTGCTCAAGGCGCTGATCGCGTTCGGCGGCGCCGGAGTGGCCGAGGAGAAGCTCATCGATGCAGTCTGGCCCGAGGAAGAAGGCGACGCTGGACGCAAGGCATACAACATCGCCCTGCACCGCTTGCGCGAGCTGCTCGGGAACTGCGATGCGATCACGGTGGCAAGCGGGGCCCTCAGCCTGAACGGGAGCGTCTGCTGGGTCGACGTGTGGCAGCAGAGCGCCTGTTTGGGGACACGATGGCTCAGCCGTGCAACGTGGACGAGCCCAAGTTTCTACAACGGGCCGATGAAATCGGACGGCTATACCGCGGGGCTTTCCTCGCCTCCGATGCCCACGCGCCGTGGGCCGCATCCCGACGGGAGCGGTTGCGCGGCAGGTTCTTGCAGATCGTGGAGGCCACAGGGCGCGAGCTGGAGGCAGCGCATCGCTTGGATGAGGCGCGCGATTGGTACTTGCGCGGGATCGAAGCCGACGATTTGGCCGAGGTCTTCTATCAAGGTCTCATGCGCTGCCACGAAGCCACTGGGCGTCGTGCTGAAGCCTTGAGCGTGTTCCGACGCATGCGCCAGACCCTGTCGGTCACGCTGGGAGTCACTCCGTCTGAACAGAGCGAGGCCTTGTACCGCAGCCTGCTCTCTTCCTGACCTCGTCTGCCGCAGATCTGTCTGCGGGCGTGGCCTGGCATTTCAAATCCGTAAACGATCCGTGGCGTGTGCCGCCGTATGCTGGTTCTCGGCTGAGGGGAGACCAAATGTCGGCGCAGGCACAGACCTATGTCGTACGCGTCTACCAGCGCAACGGCGGGCCCAACCGGGAGCTCGCCGGCGTTGTCGAGATCGTGCACAACGGGCGCAGGTTACGCTTCGACACCTTCGCCCAGTTGCGGGACATCCTTGCGCGCCAGCCTTCCCGCAGCAAGGCCCGCTCCAGGCGTTAGCGAACGGGTCCGTCGATCGAACCTTTCGACTGCATCGGAGGCCTGGATATGAACAAATACTGGAAGCGCATCGGCTGGATGGTGTTGCCCGCCGCTTTGGCGGTCGTCGTTTCCACTTCGGCTGAGGAGGGTGTCGTCGCGATGGCGCCGGACGAGGCTGCTCTCAAATGGTTCGAGTGCGGAGGGTACCCCAAAGGCTGCGAAGCGGCCTGGGTCTGGGGCGACTCGGAAAAGGCTCAAAGCGGGTTTTATGTGCGGGCGCCGAAAGGCTACGTGTTTCCTCGGCACCTGCACACGTCTCCGGAAAGGATCTTGGTCTTGCGGGGTCGCATGAGCGGCGCGGTCGACGGCGGCGCCGAGATGATGGTTACGCCGGGAATGTACTGGAGCTTTGCCGGAAAGGCCGTTCACACGGCGAGGTGCGAGGACGCCTGCCTCATGTATATCACCTATGACACACCCTACGATGTGACCTTCCGCTGACGGGCGATCCGATCCGGGGGCCGCTCTGAGCGTGCCACTCGTCGAGCGGAGCTCGCTGCCGCAACGCGCTCTGTCGGCCTCGCCTTCGCGGTGAGGCCGTTACTTTTTCGGGTCTTCAGGAAATCGAGTGGGTACTTTTCAGGGTTTTTAGAGCTTTGGCAGCATGCACGTGAGCACCTTAAGACGTAGGTACTCCTCATCGCGCAGTCCGTACGCGCGCCGCTGGATGACGCGGATTTTGTTGTTCAGA
>DATJVI010000080.1:0-7106 GCA_035501875.1 Burkholderiales bacterium | reverse complement strand
CACGCATCGCCGATACCATCGAGCCAGCCATGCAACCGGTACGCGTACTCCCGTCAACATGGGTGCTGATCGGCGGATTGGTTCTGATCAGCGGGGCGGTAGCGCTCCTTGGCGCGGCCCGCGCGGGCTTCCAGGGTGTCGTAGCTCTGGCTATTCCGGCGCGGGTGCTGATCTTCAGCACGCTTGCTCTGTTCACCTGCGTTGCAGCGGCACAGCTGGTCAGCGAATGGATTCCCGGCAGCCCGCGTCGGTTGACCCCGGCGGCACTGCTTGCATTGGTGAGCATCACGCTGCTCGGCGTGTTCACGTTTCTATTCCACGACTACCGGACCGAGCACTTCCTGACAGCAGGTCTGGCGTGCTTCTCGACCGGCCTGCTGCACGCCGCTCCCGTGGCTCTGCTCGGGTGGTGGTGGCTGCGCCGCGGCTGGGCGATGGATACGGTATCAGCAGGCCTGACGGCAGGCGTATTGGCAGGCCTCGCGGGAATGACGGTCCTCGAGCTCAATTGCACGGATTCTCAGGCGCCGCACGTCTTGGTGTGGCACACGCTGGTCGTGCCGGCCAGCGCCGCGGTAGGTGCAGTTGCCGGACGGCTGCTGCGCTCCCTGTGAACCACCGCCCCAATCGCGCCAATCCTCGCGGTCGGGACTCGAGGCCCGAGCGACTGGTCCACCGGCCTGACTCAATCTCTCCGCCGGTCGCCTTCAGTCAAAGACGGGACAAGGACTGAAGACATCGGCGGGCACTGCGCGGGCTCGTATCTCGATGTACTGCTCGAGACCGTCCAGAAGGCTGCTGTCGCAGTCGGCTCACGATCGGACTGGCGGACACGCCTCGCGCGGCTTGAGCCTGGAATGATGGGCGGTACTGGGATCGAACCAGTGGCCCCTGCCGTGTGAAACGGGGGTATGGGGCCTACGAATCAACGATATGCGAGCCGGGTCCCTAGTTGCAACAGGCACTTAGTATCACGTGATGTCACTTGATATCACGCAATGTCACGAGCTCACTGTTCCAAAATTGTCCTAGCCGCCTCTCAGCAGCGCGAGTTAGCCGCGGGGAGGTCCGGCGTACTCCGTGATCGGCCAATAGATCGGCCAACTGCCCCCAGTGAGAAAATTAAATCACATAAATACATAGGCTTACAAAGTCCAACCATCGGCCAAGTAGCCATCGGCCATGTGATCGGCCAAACTGCAATCGTTCAAGGCCTTTCCAGCCCTTATTCTCCATTTTCTATGGCTACAAGATCGGCCAAACGACCCGTCGCAGCGGTCGAAACCGAGACGCTTTTCCGAATCGAGCCGACGCTCGTTGACGAGGTGCCGGGGGAACTCAATGACGTCGTCGCAGAGCTGGCTGCAGCGTCCTCCAAGCTCGGGGCCCGCCTCCATCCAACGACGGCCGCCTCTCTTGCGGACCTCGTCCGCATCATGAACACCTACTACAGCAACCTCATCGAAGGGCATAACACACGCCCGCGAGACATCGTACGCGCGCTAGCCGGTGACTTCGTGCGCGACCAGGAGCGACGCAATCTTCAGCTCGAGGCCGCGTCCCACGTGCGTGTCCAAAGGGAGATCGATCGCAAGGGCGCACTGGGGGAGCTCGGTGAGCCGGCGGCTGCGGAGTTCATTCGGGAGCTGCACCGCGAATTCTATCGGGATGCCCCCGAGGCGATGCTGCGGATCAACGCGGACCGCCGCTCCTTTCTCATGGTGCCCGGCGAATGGCGCTCACGACCAGACGAGGACAACGTTGTCGGACGCCACGTTCCAGCGGCGAGCGCTCGTATCCCTGAGTTCATGGCGCGCTTTGGTGAGCGCTACAGCCTGGGCAAGATGCGCCAGGGAGCGCGGATCCTCGCGATTCCCACCAGCCATCACCGCTTCAACTACATCCATCCCTTCCCGGATGGCAACGGCCGGGTCAGTCGGCTCATGAGCCACGCCATGGGATACTCTGCCGGCATCGCCGCGCATGGTCTCTGGTCGATCTCGCGCGGACTCGCGCGCGGTCTAAAGAGTCGCGGCGAGTACAAGACGATGATGGATCGGGCCGACGCGCCGCGCGAGGGCGATCTTGACGGGCGAGGAAATCTCTCGCGGGCGGCGCTCATCGACTTCACCCGGTGGTTTCTCGAGGTGGCGCTCGATCAGGTCAACTTCATGGCGAGTCTTTTCGACGTTCAAACTCTCGCCAAACGTCTGCGCATGCTCGTCGAGCGCTCCGAAACGCTGAAAGGTGAAGCGGCAGCGCTTCTCGAGGCCGCCCTGATGTTCGGCGAGATTGAGCGCGGCGCGGCGCCGCGGATCACAGGGCTCCCGGAGCGAACGGCGCGGCGGGTACTCAACGATACTGTGGAGGCGGGCTTACTGGCCAGCGTGAGCCCGAAGGGCCCGGTGTCGCTGCGCTTCCCAGCAGGGGTTTTGGAAGTACTGTTTCCGCGCCTGTATCCCGAAACGTAAGTTCCTTCTCTGCTCGCCGATATGAAGTCGACCCACCGATTGAAGTCAAAGCCTCGACCTCGACCCGATGAGGGCGGTCGGCTCAAGATCGGCGACGACTGGAACGCCATCCGCATCATCGCGCTCTCTCAGGGTAATCCGCTCAAGGCGATCGCCGAATTCGTCGAGAACTCGATCGACGCGCACGCGAAGTCCGTCACCATCACGCGCGGCCGCGAGCACGGCGAGCACTACCTCGCTGTCAAGGATGACGGGGATGGTGTGCCGCGAGATGCGGAAGGCTTGCCCGACTTCAAGTACGTCGCCACCCATATCTGTGACTCCATCAAGCGGCACCTGAAAGCCGAAGGAAATGGTGCGGGGCTTCAGGGGGAATTCGGGATCGGGCTGCTCTCTTTCTGGACAGTCGGCGAAACGCTTACCATGAGCTCCACCGGCGCGGATGATCGGGCCTACCAGATGGTCATGAGCAAGGGCGAGCCGCGCTACACGGTGGGCCCGCGGCGGGGGCTCTTCGCCGAGCGGGGCACCGAGCTCAAGGTGAGCCCGCTCCTCGAGGGGATCCGTTCCTTAAGCGGGGAGAAGATCCAGTGGTATCTCGCCTCGGAGCTCCGTGACCGGGTCCGTCACTCCGGCGTGCGCGTCACGGTGATCGACAAGCTCGCGCGCAAGCAATACGAGGTCGAGCCGCGGCAGTTCGAGGGACGGCTGCTTCACCAGTTGCCCGCAGTGCGCTCGGGCTTCGGCGATGCCTACGCAGAGCTCTATCTCACCGAGCCGGCCGATACCTCCCGCGTGGCTCTTACCCGCAGTGGCACGCGCGTGATCGAGGACCTGGGCACCCTCTCAGGGCTCGAGCGCCCGCCGTGGACCTCGAGATACCTGCAGGGCCTGATCGACGTGCCTTTTCTCAATCTGACGCCCGGCACGCGCTCAGGCATTGTCCACGACGACCGCTATGCGGCGCTGATGAATGCTTTGGCCCCGCTCGAGTCGCATCTGAATGCTGTCATCGAAGCCCAGCAGCGCGCCGAGGAGGAGCAGGCGAACCGTGAGTCGCTGCGCGCGATCCAGCGGGCCTTCCGTGAGGCGATGCTCGCGCTCCCACGAGAGGAGTACGACTGGTTCGCCATTCACGCCCGCTCACGCCAGGAAGGGGAAGCCGGTGGCTCGCGTGGCGGCGGGGCTGAGGAGGGGCCGAGCGAAGCCGAGGAGAATGTTGAGGTACTCGGGGTCGCGGAGCGGTTCGCGCCTCAACCTCCGCAACGCGCCTTCTTCGAGTATGCAGGCCCCTTGCACAGCGTGGTGATCTCGCCCGCGGCGAGCACAGTCGCGGTGAACGATAGCCGACGTTTCCGTGCCCTGCCGCGAGATCGGTCGCGTCGCCGTGTGGAAGAGGGTCTCGCCTTCGCGTGGGAAATTGCCGATGGCGGCGGCTCGCTCTCCTCGAGCTCGGATCAGGAAGTAGCGTTTCAGGCGCCCGCCTCACCGGGACTCGTGCGTCTGTCGGTCATGGTTGCGCAGCGCGAGGTGCATGCGAGGGCTGAAGCCCTGATCACGGTTGCCGCGAGTCTAGAGGCGGCGATTGGGCCTCCGGTGGGCAACGCCCGCGGGCTCCCCGGTTATACCTTCGAGCGCGCGGCCGGGGAGCTCTGGCGCTCGCGCTTCGACGCCGAACGCAATCTCATCGTGGTCAATAACGGGCACCGAGATTTTGTCTTTGCCACGCGCAACCGGGCTCTCCAGCTGCGCTATCTTGTGCGCCTCTACGTGAAGGAGCTCGTGCTCAGGAACTTTGCCGGGCTCCCTGCGGCGCAGGTCGCCGAGCGGATGGTCGAGCTCTCACTGTACGTCGAAGAGAAGCTGAAGCCGCCGTGACCGAAAAGGAGTCCGCTCGAGCGATCGGGCTCGAGCTTTGCGTGGTCCTCGATCGCATGCGAGATGTACTCGACGAAGAACTCGAGGTAGCGCAGTCGGCAGGCCTCGGCCAGAGTTTGAATGATCTCGCCGATCTATGGTGGGCGGTACTGGGATTGAACCAGTGGCCCCTGCCGTGTGAAACGGGGGTATGGGGCCTAGGGATCAACAATATGCGAGCGAGGACCCCAGTTGCAACAGGCACTTAGTATCACGTGATGTCATTTGATATGTAAGCGTCGGGTCAGCGCCGTATTGACTTCGCTGGAGGCGGACCGGGCCCGTTGATTTCATCGACCAAGACCTGGTCCTCGAGAGCTGGGCCGAGCGCCTGTTCCAGGCGACCGAGGAGTTGATGGAGTGTCTCGCCTGGTCGGCGTATCAGGGCCACCAGCACATTCTCTTCATCAGTGGCCACGGCCGTGTATCGAACCGTGGGGGCATAACCGAAGGTGCCGATCGAGATGTCGCCTTCAGCGGCCTCGAAGAACGCCTCGATGTTCGGCCAGGGTGTAGAAGCGGACTTCAGTGTCGGCGGGCGCTTTACGCGGCGAGCGCGTGCTGTGCGGCGAGCTCGGGGGCGAGGTTCCACGGCAGCAACTCCTCGATCCGGTTGATCGGGTGATCGGCGATGCGCTCGAGAACGTACCGCAGATAAGCTTCCGGGTTGAGTCCGTTCAGCTTCGCTGTGCCGATGAGCGAGTAGATCGCCGCGGCCCGCTCGCCGCCACTGTCGGCACCGAGGAAGAGGAAGTTCTTGCGACCGAGAGCCACAGCGCGCAAGGCGCGCTCGGCAGCATTGTTCTCGAGCTCGAGACGCCCGTCATCGCGATAGCGAGTGAGTGCCGTCCAGCGCGTCAGGGCGTAGCGGATGGCGAGCGCGAGCGGTGACTTGCGCGAGAGCTGACTCAAGGTGCTGTGGAACCAGCGGTGCAGATCATCAAGCAACGGTCCCGCGCGCGCCTGGCGGACAGCGCGGCGCTCATCGGCCGAGCGACCGCGGATCTCCGCCTCGATCGCGAACAAGGCCTGGATGCGCTCGAGCGCCTCGCGCGCGATCGGGGAGTCGCCGGCGACCGAGATCTCGTAGAAGGGTCGGCGCACGTGAGCCCAGCAGCCAACCTCGACAACCCGCCCGGTCTCGTACAAGCGATTGAACCCGGCATAACCATCCGCCTGCAGGATGCCGTGGTAGTCCTTCAGATGCTCGAGTGGCCGCTCGCCCTTGCGATCGGGCGAGTACCTAAACCACACCGCCGGTGGCACCGGGTCGGCCCATGGCCGATCGTCGCGAACGTAAACCCACAGGCCGTCCGGTCTTGGTCTTGCCGTTCCCCGGCGAGAGCACCCGGATCGGAATGTCGTCGGCGTGGATCTTGAGGGCGACCTTGACGTGCTTGCCGATCGCAGCCGCGAGCGGGGTGAGTAAAGCACCGCAGCCTCCTACCATCCCGGCGAGCGTCGAGCGACCCAGATCGATCCCGTCCCGGGCGTAGATCTGGCTCTGCCGGTAAAGGGGCTGATGATCACAGTACTTGGCGGTCAGGATGTGCGCGAGGAACCCTGCACCTGCAATGCTGCGTTCGATCGGACGGCTGGCTGCCGGAGCTTGTACGATCTGCGAGCAGCGCGAGCAGGAGAACTTCGGCCGAACGTGCCGAATGACCTTGAACTGCTCAGGCACGCGCTCGAGGACCTCACTCACATCCTCGCCCAGGTATCGCAGCTTGCCGCCGCAACTTGGGCAAGGACTCTCGGCCGGCTGGTGCGAATCGGACGTCGCCAATCGATCCCTTCAAGCAGCATCGCCAACTGCGCGCTCGTCAACACCACGGTGCCTGAAGTGGCATGCGGCCACACGAAGCGTCCGCGCTCAAGCCGCTTCGCAACCAATCACCACCCATCCCCACTCCATAGAATCTTCACCCGATCGCCCGCGCGTCCCCGAAACACAAAGAGATGCCCGCTGAAGGGATCCTCCGTCAACTGGGTCTGCACAAGACCCGCAAGTCCATCAAAACATTTGCGCATGTCGGTCGTGCCGGCGGCCAGCCACACTCGGGCGTTCGGCGGCAGAGCAATCATCGACGCACCAGTAGAGCGATCACCCGTGCCAGCACCTTCGTATCGATCCGACCGTGCACCACGATGCCGTGGCCGTTCGTGAGCTGGATCTCGATGGCATCGGAGAGTGGCTTGGAGCTGCGCGTCTGGGCAGGGAGTTCGACGACTGCGCGCTCCGTCGGCGGCACCGTCGGCGTACTCACCTTCACCGGCAGCATCGGGGGTTCGTCGGTGGCGCTCGAACAGGTGTACTCGCCACCGGTGAGCAGCGGAGCGAGCGGTTTCCCCGTGGTTTTCACGGATTCGATATTCGTTTTCCACGTGCCGTCGAACCCGGTGCCAGCCAGCGCCGCTGCGGGCAGCAGCAGAGTTGGAATTAGAAACCTCATTGCATCACCCTCTAATCCTGGTCCAGTGGGCCATGGGTAGGAGCCCTACAGGCGCATCTCAGCGGTGATGGCATCGTAAGGAGCCGACACACGGCCGTCTTCTCTCTGCAACAGCCCAGACGCAGCCAAAGTCTCTACGTCCTCATGCACGCGCTTGTAGTCACGCCCGAGCCTCTCCGCGAGCGCCTTCACGGAGGATGCCGGTTCTCGGTGCACGTCCTGAAGCAGCTCCAGTCGCTTGGGTGTCAGCGCGTTGAGCATCGAA
>DATJVI010000079.1:0-2280 GCA_035501875.1 Burkholderiales bacterium | reverse complement strand
TGCTCAGATGCAGCCGTCTCGACGACGGTGCCGCTCCGCACGAGACCGGCAGTCTGGTCGACGGCGCCGACACTGCTGCTCTTCTGCTTGCAGCCGGCGTGAACCTGCTAACGGTGGAGCTGACCGGCTCGTCGGTGGCGCCAGAGTGCTGTCATGGCTGTCCGCACGCACTCTGTACTTACGCTTCTCGAGCACGAGGCCAAATATTCAGCCCTCGCCCGGTCTGTCGGGAGGCCGCGCATGCACCGTGACCGAGTCGGAGGAGGCCGTTGGTCGGGGTACTCTTCGATCCGTGTCTCGCGCGTCTGTCCGGTTGAAGTCGTGCGCTACTAGAGTGAGGCGAGGAGCTGATGGGCGGCCACACGCATGTGAGATTGCAGGAGGTGGAAGTTCAGGCCTTGGATGCCGCGCGGCTTGAGTCGTTGATCGGGGCGGAGCGGATGGCGCGTTTTGAGGAGGTGGCCGATGCGGCGCAGGGTTCACTTGCCGGGCATGCGGTGCTGAACGTCAACTCGACGGCGACTGGGGGTGGTGTGGCGGAGATGCTGCAGACGCTTCTGGCCTACGCTCGCGGGGCAGGTATCGATGCGCGCTGGCTGGTGATCGAGGGCGATCCTGAGTTCTTCGCGATCACCAAGCGGATTCATAACGGGCTGTACGGCTCTCCGGGTGATGGCGGCGCGCTCGGCAAGGCTGAGAGGAGCCATTACGAGCGGGTGCTGCGTCGAAACGCCGACGAGCTGCTCGCCCTGGTCCGGGCGGGTGATGTGGTGCTGATCCACGACCCGCAGCCCGGGGGCCTTGTGGACGCGGTCAAGCGCGCTGGCGCCTGGGTCGTGTGGCGCTGTCACGTCGGGCGGGATGAGCCTAATGAGTGGACGGAGCGTGCGTGGGAGTTCCTGCGCCCGTACCTGCAGGAGGCAGACGCGTATGTGGTTTCGCGAGCAGCCTTCGCGCCGCCGTGGGCGGAACCTGGGACAACGCACGTGATCGCGCCCTCGATCGATCCGTTCTCGGCCAAGAACGAGCCGATGTTGCGCCGGAACGTTCGTCTTGCGCTGAGCTATGTCGGCCTGCTCGATGGCGACGGCGATCCGCCCGTGGTTCCCTTCATGCGCCGTGACGGTTCGCCGGGCCGGATCAACCGTCACGTTGACATCGTGCAGAGTGGGCCTGCGGCGCACGCCGAAGCCCCGCTTGTGACCCAAGTCTCGCGGTGGGATTCGATGAAGGACATGGCCGGCGTGATGGATGGCTTCGCCAAGTACGTCGATCCGGCGCTGGGCGCGCATCTGGTGCTTGCCGGCCCGGCCGTGAGGGGAGTCGCGGACGATCCCGAAGCCGCCCAGGTGTACGAGGACTGCATCAAGCGCTGGCGCGAGCTCCCGCACGCGATCCGCGGCAGGGTGCATCTGGCTTGCGTGCCCTTGGCCGACCCTGACGAGAACGCGGCGATCGTGAACGCGCTGCAGCGGCACGCCAGTGTCGTGGTTCAGAAGAGCCTGGCCGAGGGCTTCGGCTTGACCGTCGCCGAGGCGATGTGGAAATCACGGCCGATCGTCGCCAGCGCCGTCGGCGGGATCTGCGATCAGGTCACAGACGGCGAGCACGGGTTGATGATCGAAGATCCGCACGACCTCCCCGCCTTTGGTGCCGCGGTCGAGCGGTTGCTGCGTGACCCTAAAGAGGCGGCGCGACTGGGCAGTAACGCTCGCGCGCGTGCCGCAGCCGAGTTCCTCGGCGACCGTCACCTCGAGCAATATGGCAGCCTGTTCGCGAGCCTGGGATGACCGCCCGCGAAGATGCTCGTCGCTCCGCTCGCGCGGGTGTCACCCAGACGATCGCCGCTCGTACCGCTGCCACCAGCAGCCGATCGAGGAAACGCTTCGGATCTCCACGACGGGTCCCCGATACCCAGGCGAGTTTCGGATCGTCGCCAAGCCCTCACCCGCCGCAGGATCTACATCCGACCGGCTTCGCTTCTCGAGTGCGCGAGCGAGAGAGTGAGCCGCGACTCGAGAATCTGAGACGTTCCGCCAGCTCGCTCCTGCAGTCCGGCGAAAGGTACAGTCCGTGCCGACCGACGCGGCAGCGGCCGCCACCCGCCCGGGCGATGCAGCACTCGGACGCCGCCGACCGGGCCGGTCAGCTCCACCGTTAGCCGGGTTCACGCCAGCTGCAAGCAGAAGAGCAGCAGTGGCGGCGCCGTCGACCAGACTGCCGGTGCTGGTGCAATCCAGCAGTCTCAACGCACCACGTAGGACCGCGCACAACTGCTGG
>DATJVI010000078.1:0-15606 GCA_035501875.1 Burkholderiales bacterium | reverse complement strand
CACGCCCGGGTAGAAAGCCATGCGAATCCACGCCGCCAACGGCACGATCAGCACGACACCGAGCAGCAGCGGGATGCCGATGCGGATCAGCCGATCCCGCAGGAAGCGCCCCGCGCCACGGCGGTCGTAGGCCTGCGGTGTGTAGTAACCCGCGAGGAGGAAGAACAGCCCCATGAAGAAGCTGGCGTTGACGGCAAGGAACGCCCAGACGCGCGGGATCGGGGCATCGGGGAAGACGATTTGCGATGCGTGGGGCGCGACATACGCCTCGACCGAGTGATGGGCGACGACGAGGAGGATCAGCAGCACGCGCAGGGCGTCGACATAGTCGACGCGCGCCTTGCTGCGCGTGCCGACTACGGATTGACCCGTGGCACGTACCGATAAGTCAATCGTGCTCATCGTCCCACGCCCCGATCACCAAGCGCAGCTCACCAACCGCTTCTAAGACTATAGCCATGCCAACCGACGTTGCTCTTGACCTACATCAGGAGACGGCTCCGGCTGCAATGTCGTCGGGCAATTGGACGGTGCAGCTCGCTTTGAAGTCGATGTGTCAACACGCGGTCGCTCTACGTCCAGGCGGTACGGCCCAGATCGAGCCGCGTGGCCGCGGCAAAGCGCCGCTCCACTGGGTCGCGGAGATTCGAGGTGATGCGAGAGATCTCAAAAAACCAGCACCCATTTGATTTAGTCAGGTGTTGCCGGGTTGCGAACGTCAGCTCTGGGTCGAGGGCGTGGCAAAAGGTTGGAAGAGCATGTTGATCCTGGATGAGTACCGCGGGTATTGCAGACGGAAGCGCGGCAGCGACTTGGCACCGCAGCCGATGAAGAAACGTCAACTAATCTTCACGACGACCTTGCCTTTGGCGCGTCCCAAGGCCAGGTAGTCGAGTGCTTCCCTGGCCTGTTCGAACGGGAACACCTTGTCGATCACGGGACGGATCCGTCCTGCCGCGAGAAGGTCGCCGATATCCTTGAGCTGATCGCCATCCGGACGAACGAACAGGAACGAGTAGTCGACTTGACGCTTCCTGGCGCGCCGCAAGACCCTGCGGATCATAAGCCCGAACACGAAAGTCAAGATGAAGTTCAGGCGTCGCGCGCGGGCGCATGCGGCGTCCACCGGTCCGACCAGCGAGACGATCCGGCTCCCCGGCTTGAGGATGCCGATGGATTTCTCGATCGCGTCGCCGCGCACCGTGCCGAGCACTGCGTCGTAGCCGCTCAGCACCTGCTCGAATTCCTGCTTCTTGTAGTCGACGATCTCGTCCGCGCCCAGGCCACGCACGAGTTCGACGTTGCTACTACTGACCGTCGTTCCGACCTTGGCGCCGAAGTGCTTGGCCAGCTGGATGGCAAACGTGCCGATGCCGCCGGATCCCGCCGCGATGAACACTTTCTGGTCCGCCCGTAGACCGGCGCGTTCCTTCAGCGCTTGCCACGAGGTGAGGCCGACCATCGGGACCGACGCGGCTTGCACGAAGTCCAGGTTGGGTGGCTTCAACGCGGCGACGCGCTCCGGCACCACCGCGAACTCGGCAAGCGAGCCGGTCCATAGGTCGAAGAGGCTGGCGAAGACTGCATCGCCCGGCCTGAAGCGAGTCACGCGGTTGCCGACTTCGATCACCACGCCGGCGAGATCGCTCCCGAGCGTGGCGGGCAGTTGGAAGTGCAGCACCGGCTTGAAGGTGCCCTCCGGGATCATGGTGTCGATCGGATTCAAACCCGCGGCATGGACCTGCACCAGCAGTTCGTCGGGCTTGAGGGTGGGACGAGGGATGTTGGCAAACCCGATCTCGGGCGACTTGCCATAGCGTTTGAAGGTCAGTGCTTTCGTGTCGGCTCGTGATGCTTCGGGAGGCGCTTCGCGCCTGGGACGGCGGATGACGCTCAGGCTTGGGGCCGATAGCGTTCGGCCGCGTGTGCTTGCCGTATGTCGGAGAGCAGCGCTTGCCGCGCGCCGTCCAGCGCGTCCCATCGGCCTACCACCTGCAGCGGAGGAATCGTGATCGCTTCGCGGCGGTCGAAGCCGACCAGTGCCGCATCGACCAGTTCTTCGACGTCCATGACTTCGGGCAGCGTATTGACGTCGACACCGGCACGTCCCCAGATCTCCGTGCGCGTCGCCGCCGGCAGCACCGCCTGCACGTACACGCCCCGGGGCGCCAGTTCCAGGCTCAGCCCCTGCGACAGGAAAAGCACGAAGGCCTTGGTGGCACCATAGATCGTCATCGCGAACTCGGGCGCGAGGCCGACCACCGAGCCGATGTTGACGATGGCGCCGGCACCCGCCTGCGCGAGGCGCCGGGCGATCGCCGCGGCCAGGCGAGTCGGCGCCATGGTGTTGAGGGCGATCAGTTGGTCGATGGCCTGCGCACTCTGCTGGACGAAACCGCCTGACAACGCCATGCCGGCGTTGTTGACCAGGGTGCCGATGCGCGCGTCGCCGCGCAGCCGATCCTCGACGGTCGCCAGGTCTGCCGGCCGCGTAAGGTCGGCCCGCAGCACGTCGACCGCGACCTTGTAAGTGTCGCGCAGACGCGAGGCGCTGGCGTCGAGCCGCTGCTGGTCGCGGGCCACCAACACGAGGTCGTGGCCGCGCCGGGCGAAGCGCTCGGCGTACACGGCGCCGATGCCGGACGATGCGCCGGTGACGAGAACGCTGGCGTGTGCGCTGCGATCGACGGGTGTCCGTGCGCCGGAGGGCTGGGGGGCGGTAGACGCGCTCGCGATCATGTGTCCCTGCCGTGAAAGGTTCAGAGGCCGCAATGATTATGTTTGTAATCTTAAAAGTCAAGTGTTTGATGACGGTCGTCATCAATGTATAGTCTGCGCCGAACCGTCCAAGGCAACGCATCGCGGATAGAGATGAAAGTCACCAAGGCTCAGGCAGAGGCCAATCGCGCTCACGTCGTCGAGACGGCGTCCCAGTTGTTCCGCGAACGCGGCTTCGATGGGGTCGGCGTTGCCGATCTGATGGCTGCCGCGGGCTTCACACACGGTGGCTTCTACAAGCACTTCGGCTCCAAAGCCGACTTGATGGCCGAATCGACGGCGTGCGGCATCGCGCAGACCATCGCGCTGACCGGTGGCGTGGATGCATCGGAGTTCATCACGCACTACCTCTCACGCGAGCACCGGGACGACCGCGCAACCGGCTGCACAATGGCTGCACTCGGTGGCGACGCCGCACGTCAACCGGAGGCGGTCCGCATTGCCTTTGCGGAAGGTGTCGAGAACCTGGTGGAAGCACTGAGTCAACAGAGCAGCCCGTCGGGCGCTGCTGGCAATGCTCAGACGCGAGCCAAGATCCTTGACGTGCTGGCGCACGCAGTGGGCGCTATCGTCATGTCGCGGGCCTGCCCGGACGATTCACCGCTTGCCGACGAGATCCTGGCGGTGTGCAGGGATGCCCTCCTCGGGTCGCTGGGAACGCGCCAGGCCGCGAAGCCCTCTTCGCGCAAGCGCGGTACTGGCTGAGCTATCGGGGCTGGCCGCTCAAGCGAACGTCTCGTCTTCGCCGGGCCCACCGTCCGCTGTGCGCGGTTTCGACCCTTCAGCGTCCGGTCTGGCGCGAATGGAGGATGTGCTGGAGCGCCGGGTCGCGCAGCGGCTTATTCCGGTTTGTGATTGGCGTTCTGAACGTGTCGGGGGCAACTGGTTTTGATGGTGTCGACTTGCCCCCAAAGTTTTGCGGCTGTCCCCGGACAAGAATGGATGTTTATGGTCGATCGCCGAGGAGCGGGACGTTCGCGTCGACAGCTCCGTCCGTCTTGTGGACGGTGCTGGGGCGCTGGAAGACTGTAATTCGATTGCCAATTCGCGGAGTCACACTCACGCAAGTTGGAACCTGCTTGAGCTTGTCCCCGGAGATCCGCGGAAGTCCACAATTTCCCTGCACTTGTGAACTCGACAACGAATGAACGATAGCTGCGGCAGGCGGGGCCGGAAATAGCCGCTCACGGCCCAATGGCGAAAGAACAGACATTCGATCAGCATTCACCGTCGGCCGCGAGCGGACCGCGGGCGGGTAGGAAGCCGCCTAGATTGCGGACGTTCGATCCGCTGCCGCGCAAGGACCGCCGCAATGTCTCGCTGGCTGCTGCGCGGTCACGGCATTCCCGACCCCGGTCTGGACTCCCGGACCGGAGTCGGATGTATTACCATGTTCTGCCACGTAATACTTTGGAGCGAATATGTCCACTGCGTTGACGAGCAAGGGCCAAGTCACGATTCCGAAGCGCATCCGCGAAGCGCTGCGGCTGGAACCCGGCACACAAGTCGAGTTTGCGGTAAACGCCAACGGAGAGGTCGTTTTGCAGCCGGCCCGAAGGACCAAAGGCAAGCGGCGCGCCGGCGCTGATAGATTCGATGCCGTACGTGGCAAAGCCGACGTCAAGTGGCGTACCAATGACCTGATGAAGTTGCTGCGCGACTGATGCTTCTGGTCGACACGAACGTTCTGCTCGACATAGTGCAGGACGATCCACAATGGGCGGAGTGGTCGATCGGTCAGCTGCGCGCGCAGGCAAAGATTCACGCGCTCGCGATCAACCCCGTGATCTACGCGGAAACATCGCTCGCATTTTCGACGATCGAGGCGCTCGACGCCGTGGTCGCAAGAATGGACCTAGCTGTCCATGAAATGCCGAGAGCGGCCTTGTTTCTTGCGGGAAAGGCGTTCGTCCAATACCGACGACGCGGGGGCGGCAAAACGCAGGTGCTGCCGGATTTCTTCATTGGCGCGCATGCTGCAGTTCAAGGCTGGCCCTTGCTGACCAGGGATGCGAGCCGGTTCCGCACCTTCTTTCCCAGTCTCGTCGTCATAGCGCCGTAGGATCGAAGCAACCCGTGGTCGCGAAAATGCCGTCCTCAGCGCTCAGCTGCCGAGCTTGAACCGGATGGCACCATGAGCGCATGGTCGCCCGGCTGAGAATCGCAACCTGTTTGATCCAAGACGCCCTCCGCTGGGTGGCCCTTCGGTTCCGCTCAAGGGAGTCGGTCCGAGCAGAAAACCTTCTTCCTACGCCGTCAGCTCGCGCTGTACATCGAGCGCGCTGTCCGCCCAAGGCCAATCGATGCGGGAACCCGCGTCAGCCTCGCGATGCTCGCCAAGCTGTTTGATTGGCGCAGCGCCTGGTCGTCGTCCAGCCAGCAACCATGATTCGCTGGCACCGCGCCGGATGGCGACTGGTGTGGCGTATCAAATCGCGACGCGGCCGACGGCCGATTCCTGCGGAGCTACGCGCGCTGATTCGCCGGATGGCCAATGAGAACCGTCTCTGGGGCGAAGAGAGAATCGCCAACGAACTACTGGTCAAGTTGGGTATTCAGATTTCGCCGCGCACCGTACGCAAGTACATGCCGAAACGACCTCGCGGGCAGCAACGCGGAGACCAGCGCTGGTCGACGTTTCTGAAGAACCACGCCGAGGCTATCCTCGCCTGCGACTTCTTCGTAGCCGTTACGGCCTCGTTCCGCGTGCTGTATGTGTTCGTCGTCATCGAGCATGGCACGCGCGGCCTGGCGCACCTGAACGTGACCGCGCACCCGAGCGCGCACTGGACGCTGCAGCAGCTGCGCGACGTGCTCGGCGAAAGCAGCGCCCACAGGTACCTCATTCACGATCGTGACGCGATCTACGCGAGGCACTTGGACACTTCGATTCGTGCCTTGGGCCTCGAGGTGCTGCGATCTCCAATCGCGAGCCCGAAGGCGAACGCGATCTGCGAACGTCTCCTCGGAACGATTCGACGCGAGTGCCTGGACTGGATGATTCCGCTTTCCGAGGCGCATCTGCGATCGATTCTTCGAACGTGGAGAAATCACTACAACAGCGGCAGACCTCACAGCGTCTTGGGTCCAGGTGTTCCAGACCCTCCGCAGCAATCTGCCCGCATCCCGAAGTCAGCAGACCCGCATCGAATGTTGGCGGGTGCGCTCGTGCGCGCCAAGTCAGTGCTGGGCGGTTTGCATCACGAGTACGCGCTCGTGCCGATGCCGGCGGGCGTGTAGTCGGACAACCGGCTTCGTGGCGCCCAGACGAAGCTTGGCGATTGCTTAGCCAAGACATTGTCGTTCTGTCGGACGGATTTTCTGCCGAGCACACGGTTGGTCGACATGTTCGAGCACCGCTCCACTGGATCCGACCGCTCCGGCATCTGCCATCAATGCGTCGCCAGGTACTGCTTGACCGCGGGCACCGAGTTTCCAACGGCCTTGACTGCATCGCGTAGTTGATTGGGCGTGCACTTGAGTTCTTTTGCCCAGTAGCGCATGTCGCTGTACAGCGTTACATCGACGAGACCCGCATTGGCCGGTCCAATGTCGAACTTGTTGCCTTCCATGATGTTCTCCGCACGAGGTGATTGCACCAGTCTCTCGCTTGGCACTTCGAGAGAAAGTGACCGGATTCGGACAGACGCTGGCGCGCGACGACGACTCCAGTGAATGAAATGACGTGAGTCGCCTCTTGCTTTTCATTTTTCGGTGAGTTTCAGCAGGATGTCCGCGTACCAGGCACAGTTCAAACCGAGCGCTTCGTCGAACTTGACGTCGCGCGTCCCGACGTCGAGCCGGGCCGAATGCACACCGAGCAGCATCCACGGCAACTCGCCGTGTTCCGCGCGGGGCTCCGCCAGCCGCATCACGACGGGTGCCCCGCTCGTGCCGCGGTGCGTGCGCGCATCGGTAAGAAAATAACCTTCACCCTGGAAGCGCAGCCCGAACGACGAGGCGATGACCGCGTGGCGTACGACCGGCATGTGATGCAACGAGTCGTGAAAACCGAGGGGGAAACCGACTACAAGCAACGAGGTGCCGACCTCGACCCGGTCGCCGGGACCGAGCAGATGATGAGGTGTGAACGCGCGATACAGGATCGTCGCAGGGAGCGCCTCACGATCGAGTTCCAGCACGGCAACATCGATGTCGCCGGCGGCATCGAGACCGGTGCGCCAGACGCTCTTGCGGTCGCGATAAAGCGGGATCGAATACACGGTAGAGCGCGCAAGATTGCCGGCATCGATGTGCAACTCGATTTCGATGAGGTCCGGAAAGTGGTGGCTCGGCCTGTCGAGCACGACGTGCCGGCTGGTGACGAGAAATAATCGCTCGTCACGGGCGAAGAAGAAGCCGCTCGCATTGGTAAGCGGCTTGCTGTCCGCTAGGGTGAAGATTCGCGCCGCGACCAGGGGAAGAGGTTCGATCACGGATCCCGCCTTGGTTCACACACCGGCGATCTGGGTACTACGACGCGATTCGGATCTCTGTTGCCTGCGGGCCCTTGGCGCCAGGCGTGACCACGAAGTCCACGCGCTCGCCATCTTTCAGTGTCTTGAAGCCCCCGGCCGGGACTGGGGAGAGATCGACGAACAAGTCTTTGCCGCCATCATCGGGTGAGATGAAGCCGATTCCCTTTGCGTTGTTGAACCACTTGACCATGCCTGCTGCCATTTTTGGCTTTCCTTGATAGCGAATGACCAACGCTCTCCGCCGCAGCGGAATCGCGCGGCGAGCCGACGATCAAGAGAACGTGGACCTGAGGAAACCAGACGCCCGCTTTGCTGACGTGGTCAAAGCGCGGACGGAAGAAAACCGGAGGAAGACAAGGACTCAACCGAGAGCACCTCGCATCGTACGCGGTTTGCCCCCTTCTGGTGAAAATATGCGTGCCCAGCGTCGTTGCGCGCACTTGGTCACCAGTGCGGGCCGCAAGCGAGCGAGCCTTCGCGCCGCGCCACCCGGCCTCAACGCAGCCACTGCCGCAGCAGGCCGAACACTTCGGCGCTCGTCAACAGATCGAGATGGCTCGTCTCGTACACCACTGCCTGGCGGTCGGGTGCAAATGGCAAGCATCGATCGGGATTGCTGTGCTGGCCCAGTGCGCTAGGCACCGGCACCAGGCCGTCGCCAAGCACCTTCCCCTTGAGGCTGCCGGAGGCCGGGCCGAGGCTCGCAGCGACGGCAAAACAGCGAACGGCAGCCGGCAAGCTCACCTGTGCGGTCTGCTGGGTGCCGTCGTCGCCGGGTACGCCTGTGACAATATTGCCTCGCCGGAGGTCGTTGATTCCGGCGCTGCGCACTTTGCCCAGGCGCGCAAGCTGAGCGGCATACGGCGCGGCGCCGAGCAGCAGGTCGATGCCATGCGCGGCACGCTCGAGCGGAGCGCCTTGGTGCGGCGTGCCCAGGCATACGAGGTCGGTCACACGCTTCGGCCAACGCAGCTCTCCACGTTGGATCGATGCGCTGTGATGCAGCGCGCTGCGCGCGACCAGCCCGCCCATGCTATGGCCCAGCATCACGATGCGCTCTATCGGGACCGGCCAGGCGTCGAAGAGCCGCTCCATGAGCTGCGCGAGGATGCGGCCGTTGGTGGAGATGCTCAGCCCGCTGTTGTAATGCAAGTAGACCGGCGTGTAGCCGCGCTCGCGCGCCAGCGCGTCGCCATGATCGTGCCCGGCGCGCTGCCACTGCAGGTCGTTCATACACGAGCCGTGCACCAGCACGAGCGGTCGCGATGTTGCGGTGGGCAGGCGCGCACGCATCGCGAAACGTTCGGGCACCAGCTCCCGGCCGGCCTGGCGAAATGTCATCGTGATCGCCAGCGGGTTGTCGGTGACTGCGAGGTGATCGCCGAATACGCCGTTGAGCGCCGCGACGACCGCTTCGCGCTCGGCGCGCGCCGGCTGGCGCGGGTCGGATGTTGCCAACGCTGGCCCGAGCCAACCGAACAGCGCTTCCGCGCTGCCACCCACCACGCGGGTGACACCGCGCACCGTCTGGTAGACGAGGCCTGTGAGGCCGCGCGTACGTTCGTCGACGGGCAACAGCGCGCTCGCCCCGGGCAGGCGCGGCAGGCTGGCAATGCGCGCGTGCATCGCCTCCACAAGGCTCGTGAGGCCAGCTACTGCGTCGGTGGTGAGGCGGGCGGCGCCGCGCAGATCGGCGGCTTGAAGCAGGGGCTGGGTCACGGGCAAGTGTGACACACCACGACCGCGGCGCCATCACGCTGATTCGAAAGCGCGGCGCCGTGCGTGCTGGCACGACTCACGGCGCGGGTCGAACTGGCGGAGGCGTGTCGTACCGCATTGCCGTTCGGTTTGCATAGCATTCGTTCGGCGCTACGAATCAGCGTACGATGAAACCGCTTTCAATTGAGTCCTCGTCCTCCTCGGTTTTGCCGCCGGTGTTCTGCCCGATTCGGGCTCACGGCGCGTCCGCTCCGCTGGCCCACGTCTTCTTGATCGTCAGCTCGCTGCAGGATCCGCCTGCGGTTGACACGTTTTGCCTTTCCTCTTGAGGAACGCCGAGAACATGGCAGCAGGCATCGTCAAATGGTTCAACGAGACGAAGGGGTTCGGATTCATCACGCCCGACGACGGCGGCAAAGACCTCTTTGTGCATCTCTCCGCGGTCCAGGCGAGTGGTTTCACATCACTCCGAGAAGGCGAGCGGGTGGAGTTCGTGGCGCAGCAGGGCACAAAAGGCCCTCAGGCGACGGAACTCAAGCTGGCCCGGTAGCCAGCGGCAACGAGATCAATATCGACGACTCGCGCACAATCCCGGAAGACACGGCAGCGCGGCTGTGCGCAGCGGTGCCGTCGGTTGACGCGTTCCAGGCGCTTACACCAGCTCGCATTGCTGCGGTCGTTGCGCGCGCGCAGAGCGTGGCTTGCTTGTGGGCTGATCTTTCGTATCTCCAGCGAGCGGGACCCTTGATCGAGCTGCGTCGGCTCATCGCGCAGGAGGCGCGTGAGATTGCGCGGACCATTGCGCGCGGCACCGGCAAGCCAATGATTGACGCCCTGCGGTTCGAAGTCGCACGGGTCGTCGATACGCTGGATGCATGCGTTGCGTTTGCGACCGACGATCCGCACGCGCGGCCGCTGGCAGCTCGCTTTGCGCCTCCCCGGCTGCTGGACCGGTCCGGTGCGGCCATCCCTCCCGCCGGGCCGCGCGCCGTCGTGTGCGTGATCGCGCCGGTCGGTTCGCCGTTCGAATTGGCGCTGACCCCGGCGGTTCTTGCATTGACCGCCGGAAGCGCCGTGATCGTCAAGGCATGCTCGTCGGTCCCCAAGCTGGGTGTGCTGATCGGGTACCTTCTCGACGAAGCCTTCGCTGATTTTCCTGGCCTCGTGCAGGTCGTCCACGGTTCGCGGGAAATCAGCGCGGCCTTGATGAACTTCGAGGGTTTGGATGCGATCGCCTGCAGCGGTACCACGTGATCAGAACTTGAGTCCTCGTCCTCCTCCGGCTTCTCCCGTCCGTGATTTGCGTCGCCTCAGTCACGAGGCATCCGGTTTCACCCTGCTTACGGCCATTTGATCGGCAGCTCGCCGCGGGATGGGCTCGCGCCTGACACGGTCGCGGGATCTCAAGCTCGACGAGGCGCCCGGCCTGAACTGCGCGTGGTACTCAGACATTCTCCTTTACTCTGACACGCGCTTGACGGCGCGGATCGGCGCATGGAACTTCTGATTGTTTTCGTTTTGATGGCGCTGAACGGCGCTCTGGTGTTGTCCGAAATGTCGATCGTGGCTTCGCGCAAGGCCCGCTTGCAGCAGTGGTCCGACGAGGGACGCCCCGGCGCCAACATCGCGCTGGCGTTGGCCAATGAACCGGGACATTTTCTTTCCGCGACGCAGATCGGCATCACGGTCATCGGCATCGTGAGTGGCGCGTTTGCCGCGGAAACGGTCGCCAAGCAGCTGGCCGAATCGCTGGCCGCGGTCGGTGTATCGCGGCCCTATGTCGACCCGCTGTCGCTGGTCCTTGTCGTCAGCGGCATCGCCATCTGCTCCCTGGTACTCGGCGAACTTGTGCCCAAGCGGATCGCGCTCCTGCATCCGGAGGGGATCGCGCGCCGCATCGCTCGGCCGATGCGCTTGCTGACGCAGCTCGCCTTTCCACTCGTGAGAGCGATGAGCGTCGCCACCGACGGCGTGCTGCGCGTGTTTGGCGTCCGCAGTTCGGCGCCGCAGCCAGTTTCGCGGGAAGAGATCGCGGTCCTGATGCGGCAAGGAGCCGCCGCGGGTGTCTTCGATCAAAACGAGCAGGCCCTGGTCGCCCGTGTGTTCCGGATGGACGAACGGCGCGTCACCAGTGTGATGACGCCGCGGGTCGACATCCGCTCGCTCGATCTCGACGCGCCCTTTGAAGCGAATCGCGCGACCTTGCTGCAGAGTTCCCACTCGCGCTTTCCGCTCTGCAAGGGCGGACTGGAGACGATCGTCGGCATCGTTACCGTCAAGGGCTTACTGGACGACGCGCTGCAGGGCCGGCCATTCGATCCGCGTCTTCACACCGGCAAGCCCGCATACATCCCGGACAGCCTGACCATCACCGGCGTGCTGGCGGCGTTCAGGGAGAGCCATAGTTCAATCGGGCTCGTCGTCGACGAATACGGCGAAATTCAAGGCCTCGTGACGATGACCGACGTCATGCAGGCATTGGTCGGGGACATGGACACCACCGAGGAAACGGCCGACCCGGACATCCTTCGCCGCGGCGACGGCGGCTGGCTCGTCGACGGTACGGTGAGCGTGCAGCGCTTGAGCGAGGTTGTCGGGCTCGAATCGGCAATTACTGCGGCGGCCTCGAACGGCTACGACACAGTGGGCGGATTCGTGCTCGCCCAACTGCGCCGCATGCCGCGTCCGGGTGACTGGTTCGTTGCAGCTGGCTATCGATTCGAAGTGATCGACATGGATCACAATCGGGTCGGCAGGCTTCTCATCTCACCCCTCAAAGCTGCGCCATCGAAGAAAACCTAGTCCAGTGTAGGTGCGCTTGTGCGCAAGGCGAAATGAAAAAGGTCGTCAAACGGAAAAGCGCGGTCGAAGACACCGGACCTCGGTCCGTCACGCGCGGCTTGTTCCGCTCGTTCGGAAAGTTGGCACAACAGGCCGCGGCTGGTCGGCCGCTGTTGCGTGGGTTGCGCGTCGCGCAAGACCCCAACGTCGATCGTTTCGTGGCCGTGCATGGCGCGACGCGCGTCGAGTTCTTGCTGGTTCACTCCGCCGATATCGAGCCGCTCTACGCGGAAATCGAATGCCGGCGGGTGGACTCCGCGGGTGCAACGGAACCCACCATGATCGCCTGTTTTCGCTTCAACGACGCGGGCGTGGTCTTGCAGTCCACTGTGCCCGAACTGGTCGCCGAGAGGATCGATAAGGAATCCGGCGCCTGGAGCATCGTCGCGGCCGTGCTCTGGGACGCCATGCACGCCGCGACGTAGAGGGAGCGGCGCCGCCACTTTCGATGACGACGCGTGCTCGGCGCGCGAGAGGAACCACTCCACTCAGCCGCTCGTCGCGCAGCTTGCCGTTGAAGCTCCGGTTGTCGCCGTTCTGCCACGGTTTCCCGGGATCGATCTGGGCGGTCTCGATTCGTTCGGCTTGTTCGCCCCTCGCCACCTTAGCGCGGGGTTTTCAGTCTGGTCGGCACGTCGTCATCCGGTCACCGGCGCATCGCGCAAAGCGACTCGGTTGTTGCTCGTGCGCAGCGCATGCTTCGGCGCGGCGGGCACCAACCCGTATCGCGCCGTGACCTCCACGAGTCTGGCCCGGTCGGGCGGCCCACCCGCGGTGGCCAGCTCACCCACCTCGCGGAAGAACTGCTCGCCGATATCGGGCGTAAGCATCACCAGCGCCCGCGCGGTCACGCTATCGGGATTGCTGAAATGGTGTACGCAGCCGCAAGGGGTCGACATCCAGTCACCCGCCTTCAAGTCGCGTGTTTCGTCATCGACCGAATATCTGAGCACGCCCTCCAGCATATAGACACACTCCTCGTTGTCGGAGTGGCTGTGCGGCGGGGGCACGTCGGCGCCTGCGGGAACCTTCATTTCGAATAGCCCCAGCCCGCCTTCTTTCGAGCCATCGACGAGATAGCGAATTTCCATTTGTCCGACTTGGACGACGTGATGATTCATGACGACCTCCTGGTTCGATATCGATCCGGCGCTTGCCGCGAGTGGGTTCGTCGTCGGGGCGCTGTGTCCTGCGCGTGCAACGTCAATCTATAGGGTTGCAAGGTTGAGATAAATAGTGTCTTCGGCAATTGATTGTTGCAGGAAGGTGGTCAATGAAGGATCGGCTGAGCGGAATGCGCGTGTTCGCGCAGGTCGTGGAAGCGAAGAGCTTCTCTGCCGCCGCGGACAAACTCGGCATGTCGAAGTCGCTCGCGAGCCGGCACGTGAGCGCGCTGGAACGCGGGCTGTCCGTGAAGCTGCTGAACCGGTCGACACGCAGGCTCAGCTTGACCGAGGCGGGCTCTCTTCTTTACGAGCACTGCGCCAGGATCGTGCACGAGGCGGAGCTGGCCGAGCAGCGCTTGAGTCAGGCCCAGTCCGAACCGGTTGGCCTGGTGAGAGTGACCGCAGTCCCGGCGTTTGCGGTACGGCACGTACTGCCCGCTCTCGCTGAGTTCTATCAGAAGTATCCGAGAGTCAGGGTCAACCTTTCTTGCAGCAATCGCGCTCTCGACTTGGGCGACGAGGGTTTCGACCTGGGCATCCGCGTGTCATTCGAACCGCCGCCCAACATGGTGGCGCGCAAGCTCGCCGTCAACCGGTCCGTGATATGTGCTTCACCGGCGTACCTCGAGCGACACGGGACGCCACGCCGGATCGAGGACCTGCGCAAGCACGAGTGCGTGCTGTTTCCGGCGCTTGCGCCCAAGGGAGTCTGGACGCTGCGGCGGGACAGGCGCAAATATTCAGTGCAGGTCGCTGGCATGTTTGAAACCGACGAGATGGATGTAGTGCGCGCGGCCACGGTCGCCGGCTTGGGAATCGGCATCCTGCCGGTCTACATGGCGTGGGACGCACTGCGCCAGGGGCATCTCGTGCCGCTGCTGCGCCGGTTTCAGGTCATACCCGAGAGCGCCATTTACCTCGTTTATTTGCCCAACCTCACGCTCTCGTCGCGCGTACGCGCGCTGATCGATTTCCTCACCGAGCGGTTCGGGCCAGTACCTGCGTGGGAAGCGGGTTGGTGACCGGAGGCGGGAAGCGGACTGCTTCTGCCTCGCTTCTCGCGTGCCCGCTTGCTCGGCTATTCGATCCTCCCGCCGGGGAACGCGGTCCCAGCCCGTGCGATTTGAATTTCATTGAATGGAACTGCGGAACACGCTCCAATGGTGCCGCTCGACAGGAGAAGACCGTGACAAACCTGGCTACACGATTTACTCGCGCGCTCGAAGTGCGGCACCCGATCGTCTCCGCGCCGATGGCCTTCGCAGGCGGCGGCGCCCTGGCCGCGGCGGTCAGCCGTGCAGGTGGCTTGGGTCTGATCGGCGGTGGATACGGCGATCCGAGTTGGCTGGCGGAACAGTTCGATGTCGCCGAAGGTGAGCGGGTAGGTGTCGGCTTCATCACATGGTCGCTGAGAAAGTCGCCTGGCCTGCTGACTGACGTGCTCAAGCACAGCCCGGCCGCCGTGATGCTGTCGTTCGGGGATCCACGCCCGTTCGTGGACGACATCCGCGCGGCGGGCGCGAAACTGATCTGCCAGTGCCAGGACATGCAACACGTGGCCGATGCACTGGACGTGGGTGCCGACGTCGTCGTAGCGCAAGGCGCCGAGGCGGGCGGGCATGGTGCGCTACGCGGCACGCTGACGCTCGTGCCGGAAGCTGCCGACGTCATTGCGGCGCAGGCGCCCGACACGTTGCTGCTCGCGGCGGGTGGCATCGCCGACGGGCGAGGCCTCGCGGCCGCGTTGATGTTGGGAGCAGACGGTGTGCTCGTTGGTACCCGTCTCTGGGCGTCGAACGAAGCCCTTGTGAAGCCGCGCCACCATGCGGCGATCGTCGAGACCCACGGCGACGGCACCATACGGACGCGCGTGGCAGACATCGCCCGCCAGCTTCCCTGGCCGCGGAGTTTCACCGCGCGAATCCGGCGCAACACTTTCACTGACCGCTGGCACGGGCGGGAAGATGAACTCGAGCGAAACGTCGCAAGTGAAGGTCCGCGCTACCGCCTTGCATTCAGCGAAGGCGACCCCGAGAACACGGGCGTATGGTTCGGTGAGGCGGCGGGGCTCATCCACGCGATCGAGCCCGCCGCCCTCATTGTTGAGCGGATGGCGGGCGAGGCCGCGCTTTGCCTCGAGCGACGCGGAGGCGCGATACTTTTTTGACCGGCCCGCGTGTTCGCGAAAGAACATTTACCGCGGTATGCAGCCGCTTACGGGATCATCACGGATGGGGCACGAACACTGCGGCTTCGTGGAAAGGGCGGGTAGTGCGGTGCGCCGCGTGAAGCCCGGCCAGTTCGTCGTCGGCCCCTTCGCCGTTTCCGGCGATCTATGTCCCACCTGCACGGGCGACCCGTGGCGCACCGGAGTTTGATCCAGGGCAGGGCGCCGGGGATCGCGCACTCCGAAAATCAGCGTTCTCGATTCAGTACACCAGGACCATACCCATGCTCGGATTCCTGCCGCCTGTCGTGCGCGGGTCGATCGCGCTCTTGCTGCTCGTATTCAACACTTTGGCCTGGTGTTCGCTGGTCTTCGTTCTGGCGCTGGTGAAGCTGGCAATACCCGCTCGACTGGTGCGTACGCGAATCAATCGATGGCTGAACGGCATCGCGACTGC
>DATJVI010000077.1:0-10518 GCA_035501875.1 Burkholderiales bacterium | reverse complement strand
CGTGGCCGTCGCGCTCGTGCTGCTGGTGAGCCGCGACGCGCGGCCCCTGATTGTGCTCACCGCTGCGATCATCATCGGGCGCGAGATCACCATCTCGGCGCTGCGCGAATGGATGGCCGAGATCGGCGCGCGGCGCAAGGTGGCGGTCTCTCAGCTCGGCAAGTACAAGACCATCCTGCAGATCGTCGGGCTGTCGATGATGCTCTATCGTGCGCCGCTCCTTGGGATGCCGACCTATCGGACCGGGGTGGTCCTCACGGTGATCGCCGCCGGCGCGACGCTGCTGTCAATGGTCTTTTATCTGCGCGCGGCGTGGCCTGATCTAAAGCGTCAATAAATGCCTTCAAGCGATTGTTTTTAATCTTAAATATATCTCAAATAAGATGAGGCAAGGTGGCCGTCGGCACGGGAGCATCGCTCCCGGGTCTCGCCTTGACTTCGCAAGGGGTGTACATAGAATCTCGCGCTCCCTGGAGGCGGGCTTAGCTCAGTTGGTAGAGCGGTACCTTGCCAAGGTACAGGTCGACGGTTCGAACCCGTTAGCCCGCTCCAATCTTTCAATAACTTAGCAGTGCGACGCTTTCCGAGCTGACAGGTTCTTGACACGTTGAGCCGCTTAGATCGATCGAATCGGTCACCGGCTGCTCGTCAAGCTCGGGCCCGGCGAAGCTGCGCGATACGAACGGCTGCAGCGGGAGTTCGCGATCGAGCGGCTGCTGTTGGAAGGCGGCGGGATTAACGGCGCGTTCCTGGCAGCACAGTTGATCGACGCGATCAGCCTTCTACTGATCCCGGTCGCTGACGGAGCCGAGGGCACGCCGACCCTTTTCGACCGGATCGCTGGCTCCGCCAGAACGCTCAAGCTTCGATCGGTGACAAGGCTTGAGGATGACATCCTGCACCTTCGGTATCAGCTGACGTGGTGTCCGTGCTTCGCGATCCACCCTGTCTGTAGTACGTCGAACACACGTGCGACCGTGTTCCTCAACGCGGCCGAATGGCTGTCGCGCCAGTGCACTCTTTCGCGGATTGAACGCGTCGGCTTGTGCCGCGAACGCGGGGAGGCACATACGAAGCTCTACGGACGCGGACGTGGTCCCTCTCGCCGCATGCTATGAGCCCGTGGACTCTTTCAGCATGGAGGTGATACATGAAGGCGCTGGTTTATCAGGCCCCGGGCCGGATGGCACTTGAAGAGCGACCCGTTCCGGAGATCAAAGCCCCCGGAGATGCTATCGTCCGAATACTCAAGACGACGATCTGCGGCACAGACTTGCACATTCTTAAGGGCGATGTGCCGAGCTGCAGCCCGGGACGAATCCTCGGTCACGAGGGAACCGGGATCGTCGCCAAGACTGGCGAGACGGTGAGCAATTTCCGCCCCGGCGATCGCGTTCTCATCTCCTGTATCTCGGCTTGCGGGCGTTGTGAGTACTGCCGCCGAGGGATGTATTCGCACTGCCTCACGGGCGGATGGATACTCGGCAACCAGATCGATGGGACCCAGGCCGAATTCGTCCGCATTCCGCACGCGGACACCAGCTTGTACTCGGTACCGCCGGGTGGCGACGAAGAAGCGTTGGTAATGCTCAGCGACATTCTGCCGACGGGGTTCGAGTGCGGCGTGTTGAACGGCAAAGTGGCACCGGGCGCGACCGTGGCTATCATCGGCGCCGGGCCGATCGGACTCGCGGCGCTCCTCGCCGCGCAGTTCTACTCGCCGGCTGAGATCATCGTGGTCGACCCCGACGAGAACCGCTTGGGCGTGGCGAAGCGCTTCGGTGCGACCAGCATTATCGTCGCGGCGGGCACAAAAGCCGCTGAGGCGGTCATGAAAATAACGGGTGGGCGCGGGGTCGACACCGCGATCGAAGCGGTCGGTGTGCCCGCCTCTTTTGTCACGTGCGAAGACATCGTTGCCCCAGGCGGCATTATTGCGAATATCGGTGTGCACGGCGTCAAGGTCGATCTGCACCTCGAACGGTTGTGGTCGCAGAACATCACGATTACGACTCGCCTGGTCGACACCGTGAGCACGCCGATGCTGCTGAAGACGGTACAAGCTCGCAAGCTCGATCCCAATAGGCTCATCACGCACCGATTTGGGCTCGATAAGATCCTGGACGCCTATGACACCTTCGGTCACGCGGCGAAGACCCGCGCACTCAAGGTGATCATTGCAGCGTGACTGGTGATGCAAATGCCGTCTGGTCTGCCGAAGCTTATCGCCCCGTACTGGTCCCCGAGGCCAAGAGCGTACCGCGGCCAAACGGGCCGACTTGGGCCCCTCCGCCTTTGAGGTGGTGTGGGAGGGGAGGGCGCATAGCCGCGCGGCCGCGGCCCATGCGTAGCGCTGGCGCGCGACACGCTCGTTTGCTTGCTCGGGTGTGTCGCGGCGCTCTAACAGAGGAGAGCGTTGCGCGATATGGCGAAGAAGACCATCGAAGCGAACAGCTCAGGTACGCGGGCCCTGCGTCGCGCAGCGCGCCACTTCGTCCGCCGAGCATCGCGAGCGCTTGCGTCGCCGGACTTGTCCGATACAGCGGTGCACGATGCGCGCAAGGATCTTAAGAGGGCCCGGGCGGCTTTGCGACTGCTGCGGCCTGCGCTCGGCGAGCCGCTGTATCGCCGCGAGAATACGCTGCTGCGCGATGTGGCGCACACACTCAATGCACCCCGCGATGCGAAGGTGCTGACGCAGACGCTGCAATCGCTGCGCCGAAGCCACCGCGCACTGCGAGGCGATGCCGACGTCGCCGAGTTGTTGCGCACACTGCAGGCTGATCAGGCCGCCCTGCGGCAGCGGCTCCGCGAACACCCGACACAACTCGGGCGGACGCGCGGCGCCCTCGAGCAGTTATGCGACCGTGTGATGCAGTGGCCTGTTGGTACTCACGATTGGTCAGTGCTCGGTCCCGCATCGCAGCGGATCTACAGGAGCGGTCGCCGCGCGCTGCCGACGGCACGGCCGCGTCCCACGGAAAGGGCGCTGCATGAATGGCGCAAGCAGGTGAAGTACCTCCGTTATGCCTTGGAAATGCTGGCACCAATGCGGGCCCGGAAGTTGGCGCGACTTGCGCGGCAGGCCGAGGAATTGACCGATTGCTTAGGCGAGGCGCACGACCTGGCCATACTTGCGCAGAAGGCCCGGGTTTTCGCGAAGGGCAATCGCGCGGGCCTGCGGCCACTATTGACGATCATCGACCAGCAGCGCGACCGGCTTAATCGCGACGCGCTGTCGAGCGGCGAACAGCTCTACCGAGCCAAGCCGCGCGACTGGGAAAAGCAACTAGAGCGTTATTGGATTCGCTGGCGGCGTACGAGTTAAGACACCTTTCAGATTTGTGCCGCCGGAGGGCCGATGATTCCCGCAACCGAAGAACCCTCATCGCTCCGCCTTCCCGTTCGAGCGGTCACACTCGTCCCGATTCAACCCATCGATCCCGCAGCGCTCGATGAGATCAGTGAAGCGTTGCGCTTGCGTCGCGTCAAGGTACATCGCCGCTCGCCTATCCTCCGGCCGCGGCATTCCTACGATGCACGGCGCCGCCAGCTCAAGGCTGATGTGCTCCTCCAGCGAGTGGCAGAAGTCCCCGAGCGTCCTGTGCTGGGTATCACCAATGCCGATTGCTATGCCGGTGGCCTGAATTTTGTCTTTGGCATCGCCCAACTGCATGGCGGTACGGCCGTCGTGTCATTGGCGCGTTTGCGCACCGGTGCGGACAAGAGCACCTTCACGGCCCGCGCCATGAAGGAAATCTTCCACGAGTTGGGCCATGCCGTTGGCCTCAAGCACTGCGAGCACCGCGGCTGCGTTATGCGCTTCAGCGACTCTCTGGCGGATACGGACGCCAAGGGAGAGGAGCTGTGTGCGTCTTGCAGTCGGCGAGTGCCGTCGTACTTCCAAAGGGCTTTGCCTTAGGCTGGGCTATTTACTTTATCAGTGGCCGCGAAGCGACTTCGGCAGGCAAGTCTGCGCGCGGGTGTTTCGCAGAGGCAATCGAGCACGCTGGAACAGATCCGATTGCCGGCAGCGCGAGAATCAATCAGTTCGAGTGGGGCAAACACGTCCTGGACGTGTGGACCGCGGCACGGCCAGCCCGATCTTGCGGTTCATGAAATACCCCATTATTCGGGCCCGCTCACAGCTGGTGATGCCGCGCCACGCGGTCGGGCGTGGAGGGTGAACCACGCAGTGGCAAGTGTCGTTACCTGCTCGAGCGCGCCGGGTTCGACGAACAGGTGCGTCGCACCCGGCACGACTGCCAGTTCCTTCTCGCAGTGCAACTGTCGAAGCGCGTCTCGGTTGAGACCCAGGACCTGCGGGTCATTACTCCCCACGATGAGCAACGTCGCGGCGCGCACTCGCAAGAGGGCCGCGCCGGCCAAGTCGGGCCGGCCACCCCGTGAAACTACAGCGGTTACCTCGGGCATTTCTGCGGCAGCGGCAAGTGCCGCAGCGGCTCCCGTGCTCGCCCCAAAGTAGCCCACCGCGAGGCCACGCAGGCGCGGCTGCTGAAGGGCCCATTCAGTTGCGGCCGCCAGGCGTGTAGTGAGCAAAGGAATGTTGAAGCGCAGTTCGGCGGTGACCGCATCGACTTCCTCCTCCTTTCCCGTCAGCAGGTCGAGCAGCAGCGTGGCGATCCCGGCCTGCCGGAGATGCTCTGCGACGAAGGTATTGCGCGGGCTCAGCCGGCCGCTGCCGCTGCCGTGTGCAAAGAGGATGATTGAGCTCGCATCGAGCGGGAGGCGGAGCAGGCCATGTAATTTGACGGCACCTGCCTGAATCGACACTGCCTCAGGGGTGGGGATGGTCCTGGGATCCATGACGGCACCGCGGCCAGAACGCTATGACGCAGCATGCGACATCGCGCCCGCTGGCGGTATAGGCATAGTTACGACGCTTGGCGCCTCCGCGGGCCGCCTGGTCGATTGGCTCAGCCCCGCTCGGGTGCTTCGGGAGCACGAATCATCAGCACCGGGACGGGACTGTGCCGCAGGATGTACTCGGCGTCGCTCCCCATCAGGATTCGGCGCACGCCACGCCGGCCGTGCGTACCGCAGACGATCAGGTCCGCGGGCCACGCGCTAGCCTGCTCGATGATGCGCTCGCCGGCCTCGGCTCCCAGTGCCTCGATCAAACGGCTATCGACCGCCACCCCGGCGGCGCGTACGGTCGTCATCGCATCGTGAAGAATGGACTCCCCGCTGCTGCGCAGCTGATCGCGGAGTGTTTGCACCGCGGGTGCAGACAACGGCGGGTAGAGCGTCGGCACTCCGATAACGACGTGGATGAGGCGTATGCCGGCCTTCAGCGCCTTGGCGAGCGTGATCGCCTCCGCGAGACCCCGGCTTGCGGTGGCGCTGCCATCGACTGGAACCAGAATGCGCTGGTACATAGATTTTCTGCCAGAAAAACACCAATGCAAAAGTATGTCCCCCGAGGCGTACTGCATGCACTAAGCAGAATTCGCAATACCGGGCACGGATGCTCCGGATGACGGCCGAGAGCGCTTGCATGTCAATCTCTGCCCGTCAGAGGGGCAGTGCCGGAGGAGCCGAAATGAACGCGAACCTGATTCGACCGGACATCGGTCAGTGGTATGCGCACACCGACAAGGGGGAACTATTCCAGGTGGTCGGCCGGGATGAGGAGTCGCGCAACATCGAGATCCAGTACGTCGATGGTGACCTCGATGAAATCGACGCCGAAACCTGGGCGGTGCTTCCAGTCGAGCGCGTGGAGCCGCCCGAGGACGTGACGGCCTCGGTGGACGACATCGAGACGGACGACCTCGGTTACTCGGAAACGGACATGACCGAAGCGGACTGGGAGGAACTGCTGCAGCCCCTCAGAGCACAGGAAGAGGGCTGGGAGGACACCGAGCCCGAGGACGAACGGGATCCGCTCGGTGAAAGCCGGCCGGCAGAGCCGTTCACGGCAGAGATTGCGGAGGCGCAGGAGTGGGCACGTTAGCCTCGAGCGCACGCTACGCCTGCGAGCGCCATTCGTGCCAGCGGGGTGATGCGCTGATCGTGGTCGATGTGCAGAACGATTTTCTCCCTGACGGGGCGCTCGCAGTTCCGGGCGGCGGCGCGGTGATTGAGCCTCTCAACGACTATATCCGGCAGTTCGCGCGGCTGCAGTTACCGGTTTTCGCCACACGCGACTGGCATCCGCGGGAGCACTGCTCGTTTCGCGAGCACGGCGGGCGATGGCCCGCACATTGCGTGGCCGAAACGCACGGCGCGAAGTTTCCGCCACAGCTGCGGCTCCCGCCCGATGTGCACGTGATCTCGAAAGCGACGCAGCCGCAAGCGGATGCGTATTCCGGATTCCAGGGCACGGAGCTTGCTCAGCAGCTCCGAAACCTGGGCTGCACACGGGTGTTCGTCGGTGGCCTCGCGACTGAGTACTGTGTGCGCGCGACCGTCCTCGACGCGCGCGCCGCCGGGCTGGAGGTCGTCGTGCTCGCCGATGCAATCCGTGCACTCGATGCCCAGCCGGGAGACGGCGCGCACGCTCTAGCGGAAATGAAGGCGTCTGGGGCGCAGATCTCGCCTGCGAGTCCACTCCCCGGCGCGGAGGTGTCGGCCAGGGATGCTGTGGGTAAATCGCTCCAAGCGCACTGGATGGCGCCGGCCATCGTGCCGGGCACTGGGCGCCGCTCGAGATCGGGCTCGTCGAGCTGAGCGAGTGAGACTTTCTCCGACCAGAGACACCGACCTGATGTTTGCGGAGGCTCCTCGTGTAACAGGCCGATCCGCTTCCGCGGTGGCGCGGGCGGACATCTCGATGCAATCCCGGTGCAGCGCGCGGCGCGGAAGGCGGGGGTCGAGCGCCTCGTCCTTGCGCACATCGGACGCCCCAGCATTCGCGCTGACCGCAGGAGGTTGGCGACATCATTCGGCGAGCTCGGACACGACGGCCAGCTTTTTCCGTCCACGGCTACGTCCGAAATTGCGAGATCTCAGTCGACGAAACTGATCGGTCCGAGGGAGATGGCGGGCGCAGGGAGCCCGCGAAGCGCCCCGGGAGCACTGCGACTTTCACCGGTTGTACGTCGTAAGAGACTGATGATCCGGCGCCTCGCAAAAGTCGTTCGGTGTTGATCGATTTCCTGAGTCTCTTCCTCGATCCGCTGGTTCTGGTACTGCTAATCGCGGCTTCGCCTCGACGGCGCTTGGGGAGGCGACGGATGCAAGCATCATCGTTGCGATCGTAAGCAACACGCTAGACGGCAGATGGCCACCGCATAGGTAGTAGCGCGGATAGACGGCTGGCCCACCGGTCCGAGAATAAGAACCTCCTGCCGACGGGGGTATAGATGGCATTGGCCGCGATACACAAGACCCCGAGCAAACAACGCATCGCCCCCTACTTGTCCGACTACGAAGCCGCGTGTCGCGCGTTTACGTGGGAGGCCGCACGGCGCGAGCTGGCGGGAATGCCGGGCGGTGGCCTCAACATGGGTTACGAGGCGGTGGACCGCCAGGTGGCGGCCGGCTACGGCACACGTCTCGCAGCGCGCTTCATCGACCGCGAGTGGCGCCGCACCGATCTGACCTACGACGGCCTGCAGAAGGCCTCCAGCCGCTTCGCCAACGTGTTGCAGTCGCTCGGCATTGCGAGCGGTGAGTGCGTGGCGACGCTACTCGGACGCACGCCGGAACTCTTCGCCGTGGTGCTTGGAACGCTGCGGGCGGGCCGGGTCTGTTGCTCGCTGTTCTTTCAGTTCGGGCCTGAGCCGCTCAAGACCCGCCTGCAACTCGGTCATGTGCGCGTGCTCGTGACGACCGAGGCACTGTATCGCCGCAAGCTCGCGCCGATCCGGGAGGCACTTCCCGAGCTGCGCCACGTCCTGCTGGTCCGTGACGCGGGCGCGGGCGCGCGCGAGCTGCCGGCGGATACGGCCGACTTTGCCGCGCTGATGAGCACCGCTGCCGAGACCTACTCGGTACTGGCCACCCGCGCCGAAGAGGTCGCGCTACTGCACTTCACGAGCGGAACGACCGGCAAGCCCAAGGGCGTGACGCTCACGCACGCCGCGGTGGTTGCGCACCACGCGACCAGCAAGCTGGTGCTCGACCTGCATCCGCAGGAGATCTACTGGTGCACCGCCGACCCCGGGTGGGTCACCGGAATCGCCTACGGGGTTATCGGTCCGCTGACTCGCGCTGCCGCCATGATCGTGGACTCCGAGGAGTTCGACCCGCAGCGCTGGTATCGGATCCTGGCGGAGGAGCGCGTCAATGTCTGGTACACCGCGCCGACCGCCATCCGCATGCTGATGAAGGCGGGCACGGCTCTCGCGCGCGCGCATTCCTACCCCGACCTGCGCCTCATGCTGAGCGTCGGTGAGCCGCTCAACGGCGAGGCGGTGCTGTGGGGCGTTGAGGCCTTCGGTATGCCCTTCCACGACACCTGGTGGCAGACCGAGAGCGGCGCCATCATGATCGCCAACTTCATTGCTTGCGATGTCCTGCCCGGGTCCATGGGTCGGGTCATACCTGGCATCGAAGCGTGCCTGGTCCGCCGCCGTGCCGATGGCACGCTCGAATTCATCGAGTCGCCCGAAGATGTCGGAGAGATCGCCCTGCGGCCCGGCTGGCCATCGATGTTCAGCAGTTACCTGGGCGAGGAGGGGCGCTACCGCGCCGCCTTCATCGAGGGCTGGTACTTAGCCGGCGACCTCGCGCGGCGCGACCGGGAGGGATTTTTCTGGTTCATCGGGCGCGCAGATGATGTGATCAAGTCCGCTGGCCATCTCATCAGCCCCTTCGAGATCGAAAGCTGCCTCATGAGCCACCCGGCCGTCGCACAGGCGGGCGTCATCGGCATTCCTGATCCGATCGCCGGTCAGGCCGTGAAGGCTTTCATCGAACTCAAGGATGGCATCGAGCAGAGCGAGGAGCTGCGCCGGAGCCTGCTCGCGCACGCGCGGCGGCTGCTCGGCGCGGTGGTGGCGCCGCGCGAGATTGCGTTTTCCGCGGCCCTGCCACGCACCCGCAGTGGCAAGATCATGCGCCGGCTGCTGCGCGCGCGAGAGCTGGGATTGCCGGAAGGCGACCTTTCGACGCTCGAGGCGGGCACGTGAGCGCGTCCGCACCGACTCCCGTCACGCGTGAGCGTGGACTCGCTCTGCTGCGCGAGATGCTGCGGATCCGCAGCTTCGAGGAGCGCTGCGTGCAGCTCTACGGCGAGCTCAAGATCCGCGGGTTCCTGCATCTGTGCAACGGCGAGGAGGCGGTCGCGGTCGGAACGATGCAGGCAATCGAGCCAGAGGACGCCATCGTCTCCACGTACCGCGAGCACGGACACGCCATCGCTCACGGCCTCGACATGCAGGCCCTCATGGCTGAGATGTACGGCAAGCAGAGCGGGACGAGCCGCGGGCGCGGCGGGTCGATGCACATCTTCGACAGCCGCAAGCGCTTCTACGGCGGCAATGCCATCGTCGGCGGCGGCCTGCCGCTCGCGCTGGGATTTGCGCTCGCGCAGAAGTTGCAGCGCAAGAGCGCCATCACGGCGTGCCTGTTCGGCGATGGCGCGGTGGCCGAAGGCGAGTTCCACGAGTGCCTGAATCTCGCGGCGCTGTGGCGCCTGCCGCTGTTGTTCCTGTGCGAAAACAATCTGTACGCGATGGGCACCGCGATCGAGCGGGCCGAGGCGCAGACCGACGTGGCGGGCAAGGCGCGCGTCTATGGCATGCCGGCTGAAGTCATCGACGGCATGGACGTATTCGCCGTAGAGGACGCAACGTGCGCTGCGGCGGCGCGAGTGCGCGCGGGAGCGGGCCCCGTGTTCCTGGAGCTGCGCACCTACCGCTTCCGCGGTCACTCGATGTTCGACGCTCAGCTCTATCGGGATAAGGCCGAGATCGAGGCCTGGCAGAAGAAGGGACCGCTGATCACCTTGACGACCCGGCTCAAGGCCCTCGGTCTCATGAGCGAGGACGATTATCAGCGGCTCGAGCGCGAGGCGCGCGCCGAAGTCGAGACGGCGGTCGATTTCGCCGAACGCGCCGAATTCGAGCCGCTGGCACAGCTTGAGCGCTTCGTGTACGCGGAGCAGGCGCCGTGAGCAAGCAAATCGTAGTGGAGGCCGGCCCCGGTACCGGCGTCGCACCGGCGCGCATGACGTACCGCGAGGCGGCGCGCGAGGGGCTGCGCGCGGCGCTACGGGCAGATCCACGCGTGTTTCTGATGGGCGAGGACATCGGCCGCTACGGCGGCTGCTACGCTGTCACCAAGGGGCTGCTGCAGGAATTTGGCCCGGAGCGCGTACGCGACACGCCGCTCTCCGAATCGGCATTCGTCGGTGCGGGCATTGGAGCAGCCGTCGGGGGTCTGCGTCCGATCGTCGAGATCATGACGGTGAACTTCAGCCTGCTGGCACTCGATCAGATCCTCAACAACGCCGCCACGCTCTGCCACATGTCCGGCGGCCAGGTCAACGTGCCGCTCGTCATCCGCATGGCGACCGGCGCCGGACGACAGCTCGCGGCCCAGCACTCA
>DATJVI010000076.1:0-6644 GCA_035501875.1 Burkholderiales bacterium | reverse complement strand
GGCGCTGCGCAGTGCGCCGAGGTCCTGCACCGGCGCGTCGTGGAGGCGGCGGTAGGCGTTGCGCGCCGTGAGCCACAGACGGTGGATCCGGGCGTAACGCGCCGCCACTTCGCGGCGCAGGGTAATGACGGCCAGCGGACTCGCCTGCATCAGGCAGCTCTCCCTCACGGCACGCTATGACGCTTGAAAACCGCGACCGGTGACAGTGCAGGCGTCACAGTTCGCCCGCGACGATCCCTTCCAGCGCCTGCAGGCGTGCCGTCAGTTCCGCGAGCTCCGGCTCGCCGAGCCGTGCGGCACATCCGCGCACGACGCGCCGCCCGCGCTCCAGCAGTCCTGCACGCAAGCCGGGGTCCAGGGTCGTAGCCGCGAGGTCGCCGAGCGCGCGTAACAGGCGCAGGCTCACCGCACAATCGCCCTGGGAGTAGAGGCGGATCTGCTCGAACGCTGCATCCGCCAGCCTCTCGAACCCGATCCACGCGACGATCACCCGCGGCACGCCGGGCAGGTCGTACAACAGCGAGTCCGGCGGCTCGCGGGAAGCGAAGCGGATGAGGATGCGGCTCAGCTGATCGATGCAGTTGATCGCCGTGGTCGGATCGTTCACGGCAGGCGAGATTGCCCGCAGTGCGATGTCGACGATCTGCAGCACGCCGAACTCCACATCCTGCTGCAGCGTGCGCGACGGGCCCAGATCGAAGGTGCCGAGAAGCGCGGTGCCTGCGCCGGGCGGCAGGCGTTCGGCTTTTGATACGGCCATGAGCGGGACGCCGGCCGGTACGAACTGGCCGACGCGGCGCAGTACCTGGACGTTGACGCGGTAGCTCTTCGCCAGCTCGAGCAGCCGCGGCAGGTCGATGAAGCGAATATAGCCGGAGGCGGGACTCGGCATCGCGGTCTCGAAGACGAGCTCCGCCGGCGGCGTCTGCTTGCGCAGCGACGACTCGCGCCGTGCCGCGGGCATCATCTCGTCGATGACCCTTTCGGTGTCCGAGGCGATCTTGTCCACGATCTGGTTGACACTGATGGCCCGGGAGATGTGGTGGATGAAGAACAGCAGCCAGCAAACGCACGCCAGCGCGAGCACGACCGCCCCGAGAACGGTCGCGACCGGGGAGAATGGCGTCGGCAGCGACCGCGCGGCGGGCAGCGCCGCCACGCAATAGAGGAACGTGCCGAGAAAGATACCGAGCGTCCACTGTGTCACCCGATCACGCGTGAAGCTCAGAATGATGCGGGGCGAGAACTGCATCGAAGCGAGGGTCAGCGTCATCAGCAGGATCGCGAATACGATCGACACCACGGTCATGATGGAGGCCGCGATGCCCGCGAGGATCACCTGCGCCACCTGAGGATCGGAACGCGACGGGAACAGTATCGCCGGCACCCAGCCGCTCATCGCCGGGACTTCCTCCTCTCCCCACGACAGCAGCGCCCCCGCACAGCCGAGCGCCAGTGCGATGATCAGCGGCCGCACCAGGAAGCCGCCGCGCAGGTTGTAGATCGCGCGGCGAACCAGCAATACCAGACGCTCTCTCATGGCAGTCTTCCGGGGGCTCAGTGCGCAATGTCAAGGTAAACGTACCATGATCCCCCGGCTGCGCCGGTAGCGCGTTTCTTAACAGCCCGTTCACCGCACCACCGGCTAGCTTTGCCGGTCTGGCAGGCGCAGTGCACTGCGCTCGCGGGGAGCTGCGCTCCCGGGGGCCGGAGCCGTGCGGTTGCATCTGTCTGCGCGAAGTACGGATTGCCGGGATGGCGGACTCGCCGCAGCCTTCGGCGAAATTGCGCGTCCGCCGCCGGCAGTGCTCCCGGCCCGTTACGAAAGGCTGACCCGATGGATATCGTCTTTATCCCCGTGATCCTGCTCCTGTACGCCGTCACCCACTGGGTGGCGTCAGCCATCTCCCGGCTCGGGGGTATCGAATGAACACCATATACGTCGTGAGCGGCCTGCTCACCCTCGGCCTGTTCATCTACCTGCTGTACGCGATGTTCCGGCCGGAGAAATTCTGATGACCGCCGCTTCGCAGATCCTGGTCATCGTGTATCTGGGGGTGGCACTGGTCCTCGTGAAGCCGCTCGGCCTCTACATGGCGAATGTCATGGAGGGACGCCCGATCTGGCCGCTGCGCGCGGGCGCGCCGCTGGAGCGCTGGATCTATCGCCTGTGCGGCATCAACCCCGCCGCTGAGATGGGCTGGAAGCAGTACGCCCTCGCGCTGCTCGTGTTCAACACTCTCGGCGCGCTCATGGTCTACGCGCTGCAGCGCCTGCAGGCGTGGCTGCCATTGAACCCGCAGCACTTCGCCAACGTGTCTCCCGACTCCGCCTTCAATACGGCCATCAGTTTCATCACGAACACCAACTGGCAGGGATACTCAGGCGAGTCGACCATGAGCTACCTGAGCCAGATGGCCGGGCTCGCCGTGCAGAATTTCCTGTCGGCCTCGACCGGCATCGTAGTGGCGATCGCCCTCATCCGCGGGTTTGCGCGCCATGGAGCGCAGGCCATCGGCAACTACTGGGTCGACATGACCCGCGCGACCCTGTATGTGCTGCTGCCGCTCGCGACGCTCATCGCCGTGTTGCTCGTCAGCCAGGGCGTGCTGCAGAACTTCAGCGCCTACAAGGACGTCACCACCATCGAGACGCTGCAGTACCAGCAGCCGAAGGTCGATGCCGCCGGTAATCCGGTCAAGGACGCCAAGGGCGATCCGGTCATGGAGAACGCGACGACCCGGACGCAGACACTGCCGATGGGGCCGATCGCCTCGCAGGAAGCCATCAAGGAGCTCGGTACCAACGGCGGCGGATTCCTCAACGCGAACTCGGCGCACCCCTACGAGAATCCAACGCCGCTTTCGAACTTCCTCGAGATGCTGGCGATCATCATCATCCCCGCCTCGCTCACCTACACCTTCGGGCGCATGGTGGGCGACACCCGCCAGGGCTGGGCGGTGCTCGCGGCGATGGCGATCCTGTTCATCGTGCTGGTCAATGTCGTCCTGGTGAACGAGCGGGGCGGGAACCCTCTGGTCGGCAAGCTCGGAGTCGATCAGACCGCGAGCACGCTGCAGCCCGGCGGCAACATGGAAGGCAAGGAGGCACGCTTCGGGATCGCCGCCTCCTCGCTGTTTGCCACCATCACGACCGGCACATCCTGCGGGGCCGTGAACTCGATGCACGATTCGTTCACGCCGCTCGGCGGCTTCGTGCCGCTGTTCAACATGATGCTGGGGGAGGTGGTGTTCGGCGGTGTCGGCACGGGACTGTACTCCATGCTGATCTTCGCCATCGTGGGGGTGTTCATCGCCGGGCTCATGATCGGACGCACCCCCGAATACCTCGGCAAGAAGATCGAAGCCTTCGAGATGAAGATGAGCTCGGTGGCGATCCTCGTCATGCCGTTCATCGTGCTCTGCGGAGCTGCCGTGGGCGTGAGCGTCGCGGCCGGCCAGGCGGGCGTCGGCAACCCCGGGGCGCACGGCTTCTCGGAGATCCTTTACGCCTTCGTCTCGGCGAGCAACAACAACGGCAGTGCCTTCGCAGGCATCTCCGCCAATACGCTGTTCTTCAACTCGGCGCTGGGACTGGTGATGTGGCTGGGACGGTACTGGCCGATCGTCGCGGTGCTGGCAATCGCCGGCTCGCTCGCGGCCAAGAAGCGCGTGCCGGCGACCTCCGGCACGATGGTGACCTACGGACCGACCTTCGTCGTCCTGCTGATCGGCACGGTGTTGCTCGTCGGAGCGCTCACCTTCGTTCCCGCTCTGGCACTCGGGCCGATCGTCGAACACCTGATGCTCTGGGGTGGCTGATATGGTCGAACTGACGCGTAAACCCGCTCCGACGCGCTTGCCTGCGACCTCGCCGGCGGTGGGCATGCACGCAGCCGAAATGCCGGCGGCCGCGCGACCGCCCGGAGGCACGCGGCGGCGCCTGTCGATGTTCGACCGCAGCCTCATGTGGCCGGCGGTGGTCGATGCCCTTCGCAAGCTCGACCCGCGCGTGCAGTGGCGCAACCCCGTGATGTTCGTCGTCTACATCGGCAGCATCCTGACCACGGTCCTGTGGTTCCAGGCCCTCGGCGGCAGGGGCGAGGCGCCCGCCTGGTTCATTCTCAACGTCGCCATCTGGCTGTGGTTCACGGTGCTGTTCGCAAACTTCGCCGAGGCGCTGGCCGAAGGGCGCAGCAAGGCACAGGCCGCGGCACTGCGCGGCTTGAAGCAGGACGTGATGGCCCGGAAGCTGGTCGATCCGGCCGACCGCACGCGCCAGTCGCGAGTGCGCGGTGACCTGCTGCGCAAGGGTGACGTCGTGCTGGTGGAGGCGGGCGAGTTCATTCCCGGCGACGGTGAGGTCATCGACGGCGCGGCGTCCGTGGACGAGAGCGCGATCACCGGCGAATCGGCCCCCGTCATCCGCGAGTCGGGCGGTGACTTCTCTTCGGTGACCGGTGGAACGCGCGTGCTGTCGGACTGGCTCATCGTGCGCATCCTCGCCAACCCGGGCGAGACCTTCATCGATCGCATGATCGCGATGGTCGAGAGTGCCAAGCGGCAAAAGACCCCGAACGAGATCGCGCTCACCATCCTGCTCGTGGCGCTGACGCTGGTGTTCCTGTTTGCGACGGCGACCTTGCTGCCGTACTCGCTCTACAGTGTGATGGTCGCCAAGCTCGGTACGCCCATCACGATCACGGCCCTCATCGCGCTGCTGGTGTGCCTCATCCCGACCACCATCGGCGGGTTGCTGTCGGCGATCGGGGTGGCGGGGATGAGCCGCATGATGCAGGCGAACGTGATCGCCACCTCCGGCCGGGCGGTCGAGGCCGCGGGCGACGTCGACGTGCTGCTGCTGGATAAGACCGGGACCATCACGCTCGGCAACCGTCAGGCGGCCGCCTTCATCCCCGCGGCGGGTGTCACCGAGGAGGAGCTCGCGGACACGGCGCAGCTCGCCTCGCTCGCGGACGAGACACCGGAAGGGCGCAGTGTCGTCGTGCTCGCCAAGCAGCGCTTCGGGAAGCGCGAGCGCGATCTGACCTCGCTGCATGCGACCTTCGTGCCGTTCTCGGCCCACACCCGCATGAGCGGCGTCGATATCGGCGAGCGCCAGGTCCGCAAGGGCGCAGCGGACGCCATCCGCCGCCAGGTCGAGCGGCTGGGGCAGGCGTTTCCGAGGGCGGTGCAGGCTACCGTGGATGAGGTCGCCCGCCGCGGCAGCACGCCGCTCCTGGTGAGCGACGGCCCACGCGTGCTCGGCATCATCGAGCTCAAGGACATCGTCAAGGGCGGCATTCGCGAACGCTTCGGCGAGCTGCGGCGCATGGGCATAAAGACCGTGATGATCACCGGTGACAATCCGCTCACCGCGGCCGCGATCGCCGCGGAATCGGGCGTCGATGCCTTTCTCGCCGAGGCTACGCCGGAGGCGAAGTTGAAGCTGATCCGCGAGCACCAGGGTCAGGGGAGTCTGGTGGCCATGACCGGGGATGGCACCAACGACGCGCCGGCGCTCGCGCAGGCGGACGTTGCGGTGGCGATGAACACCGGCACGCAGGCGGCCAAGGAGGCCGGCAACATGGTGGACCTCGATTCCAACCCCACCAAGCTCATCGAGGTCGTGGAGACCGGCAAGCAGATGCTGATGACGCGCGGCTCGCTCACGACTTTCAGCATCGCCAACGACGTCGCCAAGTACTTTGCGATCATTCCCGCGGCCTTCGCTACCACCTATCCGCAGCTGGATGCGCTCAACATCATGCGTCTCGCGAGCCCCTTCTCGGCCATCCTCGCGGCGGTCATCTTCAATGCCCTGATCATCGTCGCGCTGATTCCGCTCGCACTGAAGGGCGTGAAGTACCGTGCGCTGGGTGCGGCCGTCCTGCTCCGGCGCAACCTGCTGGTCTACGGCCTGGGGGGCATCGTCATTCCCTTTGCGGGGATCAAGCTCATCGACATGGGGCTCGTGGTGGCCCATCTCGTCTGACGCTCGGGGACTTGCATATGACCTCACTCTTCCGTCCGGCGATCATCCTGTTCGTGATCCTTACGGTGATCACCGGCATCGTCTATCCGCTCGTGGTCACCGGAATCGGACAGGCGCTCTTCCCGCGCCAGGCGAACGGCAGCCTGATCGTCAAGGACGGCCAGCCCATCGGCGCGAGGCTCATTGGCCAGAGTTTCACGGATCCGAAGCACTTCTGGAGCCGACCCTCGGCTACCACCCCTCAGCCCTACAACGGCACCGGGTCCACGGGGTCGAATCTGGGGCCGCTGAACCCCGCTCTGACCGATGCCATCAGGCAGCGCATCGAGGCGCTGCACGCCGCGGACCCGGAGAACAAGGCCCCGGTCCCGGTCGATCTGGTGACCGCCTCCGCCAGCGGCCTCGACCCCGAAGAGAGCGTCGCGGCCGCGAGCTATCAGGCGGCGCGCGTGGCACGCGCGCGTGGCTTGCCCGAGGCGCAGGTGCGGGCATTGATTGCCGCGCACGCCGAGGGTAGGTTGTTGGGAGTTCTCGGTGAGCCGCGCGTCAATGTCCTGGAGCTCAACCTGGCCCTCGATGCGCTGAAATGACCTGACATGGCCGAAGCCCGGCCTGACCCCGACCAGCTGCTCGAGCGAGTCAAGGCCGAG
>DATJVI010000075.1:0-126218 GCA_035501875.1 Burkholderiales bacterium | reverse complement strand
TTGCGCGCCGAGATAGCTGCAGTCGAAGAGCCTCCCCACGAGCGCATACGTCTCCCGACACAGGTAGACCGTTCCGGGACGCGCCACGGACTGGAGGCGTGTAGCGAGATTGGGCGTGACTCCCATCGCTGGGGCTTCGCGGGAGGAGCCGGTGCCCATCAAGTCCCCCACGACCACGACACCCGTGGCGATTCCCACGCGGGCCTGCAGAGTGATCTCGGGCAACGGGTGCAACGCGTGGATGGCCTTTACCAGCTCGAGCCCGGCGCGAACCGCGAGCTCTGTGCTGTGCTCGTCCGCGCGGGGGTATCCGAAATAGACGAGCAGGCCATCGCCCATGTACCTCGCGATGAATCCACGATGCTTATGGACGATCGCGGTCGCGGTGTCGAGGAAGCCCTGCAAGACGACGAGCACCTCCTCCGGGTCCAGCCGAGCGCTGAGCGCCGTCGACCCCACGAGGTCGCACATGAGGACCGTGGTCTGCCGTCGCTCTGCGGCGCGGCGCTCGGGAGCAATCGGCTTGGCTGCCGAGTGGACCGATGCGGGTGTCGCGTCCTGCGCCGCGAGCTTCTCGCCGCAGGAGGAACAATCCCGAGCGGAAGAGCTTGCGACTTCTGCGCCGCAAGCAGGGCATGCAGCAGGGACACGGGCGCCGCAGCGTTCGCAGTAGTTTGCGCCATGGGCCACCAGATGACCGCACGCTGAGCAAGGCCTGGCCGGCATCTCGGCTGCGGTGCAGGATTTATCGGCGAGCGCGCGCCGCCGCTACCCCGGCCGCATCGCTGCACGAGCGGCGAAGGGGCGCTCGTACCACCGCTGCCGAAGGCTCGGCCGGCGCGACGATCGGTAAGGCGAAGGGTGGATTCTCGTGCGGGACGCGATTCATCGGATCGAGGTCCAGTCAAGACGCGCTTGGCACGAGATGGGATGCAGAACGCTACCATGCACTGCCGTGAGCCGCAACGCGCAGCCGACTCACGGCTAGGGGAGAAGCTGCGACAGCAGGCGCACGACGTTCCCGCCCATCACCATCGCGACCTGGTCCGGCGTGAGGCCGCTCTCCAGCAATGCCTGTGTCAACTGGACTGTCTGGCCGGCATCGATCGGGGCCGCAACCGAGCCGTCCCAGTCGGACCCGAGCGCGACGTGATCGAATCCGACGAGGTTCGCCGTGTAGCGGATGGCGCGGACACTGGAAGCGACATCCCTGCCGCAAGTCGCCGCCTCCCACAGGCCGATCCCGATCAGGCCGCCCTTCCTCGCTACGGCGCGCACTTGGTTGTCCGATAAGTTGCGGTTGTTGTCGCAAGTGCCTTTCACGCCGGTGTGCGAGACGACCACGGGCCGCTGCGCCAGCGCCAGGACGTCGTCGATCGTCTGGGACGAGGCATGCGCCAGGTCCACGATCATGTGCTTCGCCTCCATGCGGCGGAGCCATTCTCTGCCCGACGCGGTGAGCCCTCCCTTGCCCACCCCGCTTGCGGATCCGGCGAACTCGGAGTCGAACAGGTGTGTCGGCGCGATCACCCGATAGCCCGCATCGAACAGCGCGTCGAGGTTGCTCGGGTCGCCTTCGAGCGCATGCGCTCCTTCCAGAGCGAGCCAGCCCGCAGTGCGCTCGGGATCGCTGCGCCGCTCAGCCAGATAGCGGGCGAGATCGTCGCGATTCTCGATCAGCGTGAGCTTGCCGCCGGAGCGTCGCGCGAACTCGTGCATCCGCCGCGCCTGATACAGCGCGCGCTCCTTCAGGCTGAACCAGGTAGCCGGCGGCCAGCGCTGTGCGATCGCAAGCAGCGTGATGTTGTCGCTGTCGGCCGCATTGCGGTCGATGTTCAGGCCACGGGGAGTCTTGGTGACCACGGAAAAGCCGATCAAGGCGACGTTGCCGGCAATGAGCCGCGGGATATCGACGTGCCCTACGCTGCTGCGCTGGAGCAGATCGCGCCCCCACAGCAGGCTGTCCGCGTGCATGTCGGCGATCAGCAAGCGGGCGTGCAGATCGGCGACCGCTTGGGGAACCGCGGGTGCAGTCCCGGGGTACACACCGTTACGGATGCGCTCCACGACTTGCGGAATCACGAAGAAGAATGCCGCCACGGCGACGGCGAGGACCACAATCAGCGCAATTCCGAGCTTTTTCATCTTGCGGCGAGACGGCGTCATGAACGATGAACGGGCCCGGCTAATCTACCACCGCAAGACGAAGGGCAGATCGGGGCAAGTCGGGGTCCGCGTCGTTCCGCACGCGGCAGGCAAGGCCGCTGCTCGCGCTGCTACGCTGTCGTCGAGTGGCCGGCGCCGGAGGGGCACGGATGCAGCGTATACTCGGCGCGGATCGAAACGTCGGAGACGCACATGCTGTCATTCACGGTCAACGGCCAGCGCGTCGAAGTGGACGCCGAGCCGGACACCCCGCTGCTGTGGGTGCTGCGCGATCATCTCGACCTCACCGGGACGAAGTTCGGTTGCGGCGTCGCCGCCTGTGGTTCCTGCACCGTCCATCTGGATGGTGCGCCCGTGCGCTCCTGCGTGATGCCGATCTCCGCATGCGCGGGAAAGCGCGTCACCACCATCGAAGGGCTCAGGCAGGGCGGCAAACTGCATCCGGTGCAGCAGGCTTGGATCGACTTCCAAGTGCCGCAATGCGGATATTGCCAGTCGGGCATGATCATGGCGGCGGCGGCTCTGCTGACCGCGAACCGCAGTCCGCGCGAAGAGGATATCGCGGCGGCGATCACCAACATCTGCCGCTGCGGGACTTATCCGCGCGTCAAGCAGGCAATCCTTGCGCTCGCGCACAAAGCCGGGGCTTGAGCCGTTCATGATGGGACAGGAACGACAACTTCGGCCGCGCAGCCCATGGCGCCGGCGTTTCCTGATCACCGCGGGCGTGCTCGGCGGAGCGCTGGCGGTCGGCGTATGGCGGTTCTACCGGGAACGCGATCGCCTCACGCCGCCCGCAGCTCTGCGAGCGGGTCCTGGGCCGGCGGTGTTGACCGCCTGGATCAAGATCGCGCCGGACAGCCGCGTCACGGTCGAGGTTCCACGCCAGGAGATGGGGCAGGGTGTGACGACGTCGTTGCCCATGCTCGTCGCCGAAGAGCTGGATGCCGACCTCGCGAAGGTGGGGTTCGAGGAGGCGCCGGTGGATTCGGTCTACGCCAATGCCAGCGTCCTGGGCGATGGCGCGCCGTTTCGTCCCGACGATGCGGGTTGGCTCGCGGCGATTGCGCGGGTGACCCAGTTCAAGTTCGGCCAGGCGCTGGGCGTGATGGCGACCGGCGGATCGACCAGCGTGCGCGACGCCTGGGAACCGATGCGGCGCGCGGGCGCGACGGCGCGCGCCATGCTCGTGCAGGCCGCAGCTGCGAAGCTCGGACTCCCGACGAGCGAATGCACGGTGAGCAAGGGCATCATCACGCACGCCGCGTCGGGACAGCGTGTGAGCTTCGGCGAAGTGGCTCTGGCGGCAGCGAAGCTGCCGATTCCAAGCGACGTGCCGTTGAAGCAGCCTGCGGCGTTCAGCGTACTGGGTAAGCCGCAACCGCGGCTCGACATCCCGGCGAAGGTAGACGGTACGGCGCAGTTCGGGATCGACACGCGGCTCCCGAACCTGCTGTATGCGGCGATCAGGCAATGCCCGGTCTTCGGCGGCTCGCTGAAGTCGTTCGATGCCGGCAAGGCCAGGACGCGGCGTGGCGTGAATGCCGTGCTCGCGCTGCCCGCCACGAGCACGTCGGCCGCCGCGGTCGTGGCGGTCGCCGACCACTACTGGCAGGCCGACAGCGCGCTCGGCGAGGTTGCGATCCAATGGGACGACGGCCCGAATTCTGCGCACGATACGCGCGGGCAGCGTGAACGGTACCAGTCGTTGCTCGAGTCCGGCGATGCCAGGACCTACGACGTTGCCGGCGATGTCGATGCTGCTCTTGCGAGTGCGGCCCGCCGGCTGGAAGCGCGGTATTTCGCGCCCTACCTCGCCCATGCCACGATGGAGCCGATCAACTGCACGGCGATCGTGCGCGGCGGGACGAGTTGCGAAGTGTGGGTCGGAAACCAGTCGCCGAGCCTGGTGAGAGGGTACGCCGCCAAGGCGGCGGGCCTCGATAGCGCCGACGTCCGCGTGCACACCCCGTTTCTCGGCGGCGGATTTGGCCGTCGCGCCGAGATGGACGTCGTCATGCAAGCCGTGATGGTGGCGAAGCAGGTCCCGGATGTACCGGTCCAGCTCATCTGGTCGCGGGAGCAAGACATCCAGCACGACGTTTACCGCCCGATGGCGATGGCGAAGTTCCGCGCCGCGCTCGACGCCGCGGGGAACATCACCGCCTGGCACAACCGCATCGTGGGCCAATCCTGCACCGGCAGTTTCCTGTCGCGGCTGCTCCCCGCGCTTGCCTCGGATGCGATGAAGGACAAGACCACGGTAGAGGGGGCGTTCGATCTGCCGTACGCGCTGCCGAACCGAAAAGTGGAGCATGTGCTCACGCACGAGCCGGTGCCGGTTGGCTATTGGCGCAGCGTCGGGCACAGTTACAACGCGTTCTTCGCCGAATGCTTCGTCGACGAATGCGCGGCGGCGGCAGGGCAGGAGCCGTATGCGTTCCGCAAGGCGCTGCTGGCGGACCGGCCCAGACATCGCGCGGTGCTCGAGACCGCGGCACGGCGATCGGGCTGGGGCAACCCGCTTCCGAAGGGGGTTGGGCGCGGCATGGCGCTGGCGCAGAGCTTCCATTCCATCGTGGCGCAGGTGGCGGAGGTCGAGGTCCGCAACGACATGCCCGTCGTGACGCGTGTGGTTTGCGCCGTCGATTGCGGGTTCGCGGTGAATCCCGACACGGTGGTGGCGCAGATGCAAAGCGGCATCGTGTTCGGCCTCAGCGCCGCGCTATTCGGCGAGATCACGGTCAAGAACGGCAGGATCGAGCAGAGCAACTTCCCGAGCTACGACATGGTGCGGCTCGCGCAATCGCCGCACATCGAGGTGCACATCGTCGACTCGGGAATCGAGCACCTCGGTGGGATCGGAGAGCCGGGCACGCCTCCCATCGCACCGGCCGTGTGCAACGCACTGTTCGCGGCCACGGGCAAGCGCATCCGCGAACTGCCGATCCGCCTCTAGCGCAATCAGAGGAACGCTTGCAACAGCCGCTCCGATTGCACCCAGAGCGCTTCGGCGAGCCGATCGTCGCGCGCCAGGCGCGACGGCGTCGCCTCGCGGCAGTCGACGAAGTACTTGCCGCTCACACCCGCCACGTCTTCTGAAACCGCCAGATAGACCGAGGTTCGCGCGCCTTGCTGGACGGATGCGCCGCGCATCTCGAAGCCCGCGTGCAACAGCTTGGTGTCGATCACGCCGGGATGCAAGGCGTTGGCCGTCACCGTCGTTCCCGCGAGCCGTCGTGCGAGCGCGCGTGTGAAGAGGATGTTGGCCAGCTTGGAGGATGCGTAGGCTTCGTACCCGTCGTAGCCGCGCGCGGGCATGAGATCGTCCGGGTCGAGCTGGCCGCTTTGGTGCGCCATCGAGCTGACCGTCACCACGCGGCCGGCCGGGGCAGCCGTGACTGCAGGGAGCAGCAGCCGAGTGAGCAGGAACGGCGCAAGGTGGTTGACCGCCATCGTCATCTCGAAGCCGTCTGCGGTCAGGCGGCGGCTGCGTTCGAACACTCCGGCATTGTTCACCAGCACCTCGAGCGCCGGTGCGCGCTCCCGCACCTGTCGCGTGAGCGCCGTCACCTGCTCCATGCTCGAGAGATCGCCCCAGACCGGCGTGGCCATCGCGCGCTGCTGGCCACGCACCAGAGCTTGTGCCTGATCCGTGGCTTTCTTCTCGGTGCGACCGTGCACGAGCACGTGCAGGCCGCGTTCCAAGAGCTGGCGCGCGGTTTCGCGGCCGATGCCGTCCGTGGCGCCGGTGACGAGAACGCTCTTCATGTTAGGTTCGCCTGGGGTCGAGCATGAGGCGGGTCCGGTCGTTCACCCGCTGTTGTATGGTTCAGATCGGATGCTGGCGGAAGACCGGGCAGCCGGTTCGCTTGCAGCTCACCTAGGCGCAGCGCAACCCGTTGCCGTACCCATGGGTGGTGCATCTCCCGGCGCACGATCGTCCGCAGGCGCCCATCCTTGGGCGAGAGATCCTTCCGATGCCTCCCGTCCGCGACAAGGATGACACCCGCGGTCGAGCTCCGGAAGGGCGTACACTTCCCGATAGCCGTCCGATCCTGGAGCCATGCCGTACAGCGAAAAACGTTGGCCACGCGACTCATACCCAGACTGGGTGCGAGCGAGCCTGCGGGTCTCGCACAAGCGGACGCCTTCGAAGACGGCCTTGGTCCCGCCGCGATCCACGACTTCGACGGATGCCCGAGGGAGCTTGGCCCCGTTTTCGGGCGTCGGCGTGATCTCGCTCGCGTCGTCGGCGGGCACATTTCCCACGACCGCCGGTGTATCCTGCTTGCTCCGGCTGCACACGGGGTCAGCCGGACAAAAGATGACGGCCGCCGTCCGCAGAAACCGGCGCAGGGGCTTGTGCATGCCGTTGTGCTCCTGGACAATCCGCAAAACTGCTTGGTCGCCAGGAAGTATGTTCGCACAGATCTCGATCACGAGACGTCGGGAGCGCCATTGAACAGCCCACGGCCGGACCAGCCCGCGAAGTGGGTCGCTTGGTCCTGGACTGAGGCGGAGCCTGGGGAGGGCCTCCAGTGAGACAACCCCGAGACCCGTCCGGGGGCGGGCTCCCGGGCCGCCCGGCCGCCGCTGGCCGAGGCCGGCCGACCGCGCGCGCGCGGCCAGCGCGCAGCGCCGAACCGGCCCAGAGCTGCCAGGCGCGCGTGCTCGAAGAGTGGCAGCAGTCGGCGACTCCTCTGGATGTGTTTCTTCGTAATGGCACCAAGCTTCGCGGCGTCCTGTCGGGGCACGATGTCTACATGATCGCGCTCGATGCACAGGGCCAGACGCAGGTGGTCTACAAGCAGGCGATCATGAACATCGTCCCGGTCAGTCCGCACCTCGCGGACCGCCCGGCGAGCAAGCGTCCCGTCATCGTGGTCAAGCGCCGCAGCCCCGGGCCGGTGTAGCTCGGCGTCCGCGTCCGCGCGCGCGTCTCCGCTACGCGATGTGGATCGGATCCGTGTCCGCTGGCTGTCGATTCTTCCGCCAGACTTACGCGGACGCGCATCAAGCAACATTCAACCGCGGCTGCGAACACGCCGCCTTTACCGTCTTGCGGTCCGGGCGTCGAGATCTGGCGCGTCGATTGCTCACGTACCCGGCACGCCCTCCAGCCGGGGGCCGGTTCTTGAAGTCAACTCATCACGGGGGCACATCATGTCGGTCAGCGGACCATCTCCAGCAATCAATCTGTACATCCGAGGCTCGCAGTCGGAGCAAGCCTATGGGTTCAAGCAACGTCAGCCGCAGCTCGTCTCCCTGAGCCAGGCGCTGAGCACGGGGGACCTCTCCGCCGCGCGAAGCGCATTCTCTGCGCTCCAGCAGGACATTCAGGCTGCGCCTCAGGCCCAGAATGGCCAGCCCGCTGCGGCGAACGCCCAAAACAGCGTCGTGGGTGCATTGCAGGCGCTGGGCCAAGCTCTGACCTCGGGCAACATCCCTGCCGCCCAGACCGCGTTCACCACGCTGCAGCAAAATCTCCAGAACGCCGGGCAAGCGCACCATCACCACCACCATCGAACTGGGGGCGGTCAAGGCGGCTCAAGCAGCAGCGTGAGCGCCACCAGCGCGGCCCCGACGAGCACGATCAACGTCAAGGCCTGAAGTCCTGCGACGCGGCGCCGACACCCACTCGGCGTGGGGAGACGCGGCAATTGTCTCCCCTCGAAGGCAGGAAATTGCCGCCCGAGTCTGGGGCTCCCTGTCCGTCGCGTCGCATCTGCCCGGCTTGGCGCGCCGGGTCGACGAGTTCGGCACGACGAACTCTTGCTGGAACCGCCCACGGCGCCGGAAGGCCTTGGCGCCAGCCACCTCCTCAGCGAACCCCCAACAGCGCGAATACGCGCACCTTCACGAAATCCACGCCGAATAGATAGAGCAGAACCCCGATGGCCAGCGCGGCGATCGTCGCCGGTCTGACGGGCGCCATCAGGAACCCTCGGGTGGCAAGGAACATGACGACGGTGACATCCAATGCCGAAGTCAACGCCAGCCACCGGCTGGGGATCGACTGCCAAAGGTGCCCCCGTTCGCGCACGAGGTAGACGGTTCCCTGGCCCGCGACCGCGAGCATGACGAAGACCAGGGTCTGTATTTGGGGCAGAGGCAGTCGGAGCACATCCCGCCCCAGGAAGAACACGCCGAACGAGAGCGCAAGGATGAGCACCGCCAGCGAGCCAGCGCCGAGGATCAGCGTGGAGACGCGCCAGCGGTTGGGCGAGCGGGAGAACGACACCCGATCGGTCGCGATGCTCATCGTGATGAAGTCGTTGCTGATCATCCACAGCACGATCAGCAGAGGCGTGGCCACGAACGTCCCGGTGAACATCAGTCCCAGGCTCAGAAAGAAAGCCACCTGGAACTTCTTGATCGCCATGTTCAGCGTATAGGTGAGCATGCGCTGGTAAATGCGCCGGCTCGTGGTCACCGCGGCGAGCACGTCGGTGAGGCCCGGCGCGGTGAGCACCACACTGGCCGCGGCTTTGGCCACATCCGTCGCGCTGGACACCGCGATGCCCACCTCGGCTTGCTTGAGCGCGGGGGCATCGTTGACTCCATCCCCCGTCATGCCCACGACATGTCCGGCGCGCTGCAGCCTCTGCACCAGCCGGAACTTGTCTTCCGGCAGCACGCGCGCGAAGATGTCGCACCGCTCGAGCTGCGCGTCGTCCGCACGCTGCAAATCTTCTCTCGGGCAAGCCGTCCCGCCGAGGCCAACCTGCGCTGCGATGTTGCGAGCGGTGGCGAGCCCGTCGCCGGTCACCATGACGACGCGGACGCCCAGATCTCGCAGGCTTTGGATCGCCGTCGCAGAGTCCTCCCGCGGCGGGTCCCGCAGCGCTAGCAGGCCCACGAGCTGTAAGTTCGCATCCTTCCCGGCAGCCACGGCGAGCAGGCGGTAGCCCTCGGCGGCGAGCCGTTCGACGTCGCCGCTCACGTCGCGCGCGTCCTGGACCAGCGCCGCGACGGTCCTCGGTGCGCCTTTCAATACATGCAGCTTCCCGTCGCCAACCTGGTACGTGGCTTCGGAACGCTTGGTCGCCGGGTCGAAGGGAAGAAAGTCGATCCGCTGCGGAAGGTCGCCGAGCACCTGGCGCGATCTCGCGGCGGCCACGATCGCCAAATCGATCGCGTCCTGCGTGGCCTCGTCGCAGGCGAGCGCGGCAAGGCGCAGCAGATCGGACTCCGTATGCGGCGCATACGCGTGCAGCTCCGCGAGCGCCAACTTGTTCTGTGTGATCGTGCCGGTCTTGTCGCAGCACAGGACATCCATGGCGGCGGCCTCCTCGATCGCCGAAAGCCGCGTGACCAACACTCCCTGCTTCGCCAATTCCTGCGCGCCGAGGGCCGTGGCGAGCGCAAAGGTCGCCGGCAAGGCCACCGGGATGGAAGCGATCAACAGGATGAGCGCGAAGGGGCCTACTTCGGCCCAATGCAACCCGGCGATCAACCCGTATGTCAGCACCGCAGCGACCAGCACCACGTCCAGCCCTACCAGGTACTTGACGATGGCGAAGATCGTCTCCTGGAGATGGCTCACGGTTCGCGCAATGCCGACCAGCTCGGCGGTCCTGCCGAAACGCGTCCGTGTCCCCGTAGCCGTGACCTCGCAGGTCGCTTCGCCACGTTGCACGACGGTTCCTGCGTAAAGCAGCGCGCCCGCGCTCGCTTCCACCGGCAGCGATTCCCCCGTGAGCGCCGACTGATCGAGGAGCAACTGACCGTCCAGCAGCCGGGCGTCCGCCGGCGCGATATCGCCCATCCGCACGTGGACGATGTCTTCGGGCACCAGGTCTTGCGCGGACACGAGCTGCCAGCGCCCGTCGCGCAGCACGCGGGCCTGCACGGTCAATCGGGCACGCAGCAACGCCAGCGCGCGGTTACCGCGATGCTCTTGCGCGAAGCTGACAACCGCGTTGATCAGGAGCAAGACTGCGATCACCACTGCCTCGGCGTGTTGTCCCAGAGCGAGCTGCAGCACGATCGCAGCTTCCAGCATCCATGGGACCGGTGCCCAGAATTTGCGCAAGAGACGCAGCCACGGACTAGCACGCGGCTGTGCCACGACGTTGGGGCCGTACTGCCCCAGCCGCTTCTGGGCCTCGGGAGTGGAGAGTCCTCGCCGCCCGGCGATTCCAGCGGTTTGCGCTACGGGCGCTCCTGCGAGGAGCGCCGTTTCGCCTGCGGGCACCGTCACGATTCCTCTCGCGTACAGCGGATCAGAGATACGGGTTTGGTGCAGACCGTTGGACCTTGCCGAATCGTCCCGGTTGCCGTTTCGGTGTTCGCTCAATCTTCGAAGCAGGCGAACCCGACGCAAACCACCACGCGGCTCGCATCGCAAGGTTTCGACGCCCCTCCGGGGAACAGCGCAAATACGGATGGTGGCATGGGTCACGCGAGGATATCCGGACTCGGCTGGGCAGCACTGCACACAGTTGCGCAGAAGTCACGCAAATCCGAGATCAGATTCTAGCGACAAGGCATTGCCTAGCAACCGCGTCGCTGTGCGCCCGTCGCGTCATCGCGTGATCAACGGCCCTTCGGGGGCCAGTGCTGCGTTCGCGATCCGATTCGGCGCAGGGAAGGCCGGTCCTGCCGTGCCTTCTGCTGTAGGCTGACTACGGGTTGTAGCGCGATGCGAAGGAGCCACGCCCGAAGATCACTCGGCTGACGTTCGTGGCGTCGGCGCGCACGCAGCGGGCGTGTCGGTTAATCGAACAGGTCCTTCAGACGTCGTTGTGGGTCCAACGTGCCCGCTGTGTGTGTTCCCTCCCCTTCAAGAGGAGAGCAGGGTGGGGATGGGGCAAGCGGCCCATCTCCCCCATCCCCCTCCCAACCTTCCCCTTGAAGGGGAAGGAGAGCTGTGCGATCGCGGGACGGGTCTGCCGTCTGCTCGACCCACACAAAAGCCGGATGCACCATCGAACAAGGGCGCGTGTTTATGCCCGGTCCTGTTGAGCCTCGCGAAATTGCCTCACACGAGGCACACCACCCCCGGTCTTCGGCCGACCCCTCCTCGTGGGAGGAGGGGTGCCCCCGCAGGGGGCGGGGTGGAGGGAGCCTTTCCAAGGGGTGGCGCGCGAAGCGTGACCGGGTGGTTAGGCGTTTACGCAAGCGCCGATAGAGGGGCATGTCACTCGGTTCGTGGCGCTGCTTCTCGCGGCGCGAGTGGCGAGCCCGAAGCGATTAGCGTTGCCACCCGACAGAGGCCGTTTGCGTGCCTCGAACAGGCGGGCCCGACCCGAAGCTGCGATTGCGCTTGCTTCAGACCCGGCCTGCAGTAGCACGTCTCGACCGGACTACGGACAACCGATCTCTCGATGACGAGCCCAAGCCCAATCCAGTGCGTCCCGTCAAAACCGGCCCGTCTTGGCCGTCGGATTGGAGCGCAACTGCTAGCGCTCGCGTTGACCTTAACGCCAAGAAGACGCATCGCGAGTTCAAGGTTCTTGATCTCTTCGACCTCCGTCATGACGTTCTCGCGTGTCAGATCGTCGCCGCATCCATGTGTCGGGGCATCGCCCTGTCCCGGCCCGCCAGGACTCGTTGTGGCGGGCAGACGATGATGGGAGCATCCTTGCCACGGTCTGATATCGAATCGCTAACACCCTCCGCACCCGCGGCGCGGAGGGACCGTCCACTGAGCGTGGTGATGGCATCCGATGCATCGGCCACACCGTCACGCCGAGTCCGCGAGCGCGACCGCGAGGCGCCTGCGCTTGACGCCTTTGCCGCTTGGGAGCCATAGTCTTCGCTGACTTTGGGCACCTTGTTTCGCGGCAGAGGAGGCCGAGGTGGAGCGTCGTATCTCCGGCAGTAGGATCGCTAGCTTCTCGGCTGGAAGAGCGCCCGAACGGCGAGTCCTCGAAGGAAGGCTCGCGGTCGTGGAACCCCTCGACATCGAGCGCCACAGCGAGTCTCTCTACATCGCATCACACGAAACTCCACAAGCGCGGCAGATTTGGAACTACCTGCCTGACGGTCCCTTCGGGAGCTGTTCCGATTTCCAAGTCTGGCTCGCTGCCATGGCGGCAAATCCGGACCGCGCCGTATTCGCATTCCGAGACTCCCGAACCAACCGTCTAGGCGGCATGGCCACTTACCTCGACATTTGTCCAAGCCACGGCTCCGTCGAGGTCGGATACATCTGGTTCGCGCCGTTCTTGCAGCGAACGCCCCAAGCGACGGAAGCGCTGTTCTTGATGCTGCGCTATGCCTTCGATGAGCTCGGATATCGGCGCATGCAGTGGCGGTGCAACGCGCTGAACGAGAAATCGCGCGCGGCCGCCCTGAGACTGGGCTTCACTTATGAGGGGATCTTCTATCAACACATGATCGTGAAAGGCCACAATCGAGACACGGCCTGGTACTCGATTCTCGACGGCGAGTGGCCTCGCGTGCGTGCGAACTTCGAGGCTTGGCTCGCGCCTGGAAACTTCGATGAGGAAGGCCGCCAAAGGCGTTCCCTGAGGGCTCTGAACTCGAGTGCACGGTGACGGCAAGATGCGGACGCCACAGGAGACTCTGGTTGCCTGACGGCGTTCTGGAATCGAGTTGGGCTCCCGACTGTTAGCCGCGTGAGGATGCCGAGGGCGGTGCCGCGACGGGCGACCGGAAGCAGATTTCACCCGTCGACCTCCGATGCCCTCTCCGCCGATGAGCGCGGTGCCGCTTTGCGATGTTTCCCGATGTCGCCGCGTTAGCCGTTCAATAGCCCGCGTCGGACGCCTGGACGCGGCCAGATCCGTGCGACCGACTCTCACACAGCGCTACCCGCCTGGTTTGCGCTTTGGTCCGAGCGCGGTCGACGAGATCTACCTCCGGGTTGGCCCTGCGAGTAACGCGGGCTAGAGAGCCGCGACCCGGGTGTCGTCGCGAGCCGCGGGGGGTTGCGTTCTACATAGCAAGAGTCTCTAATAAAGGTCCTTCAGACGTCGTTGTGGGTCCAACGTGCCCGCTGTGTGTGTTCCCTCCCCTTCAAGGGGAGGGCAGGGTGGGGATGGGGCAAGCGGCCCATCTCCCCCATCCCCCTCCGAACCCCCCCTTGAAGTGGGAGGAGAGCTGTGCGATCGCGGGACGGGTCTGCCGTCTGCTCGACCCACACAAAAGCCGGATGCACCCTAATAAAACGCCTGAGTCGGTGGGGCAAACGGCACGGACGCGGCGGCGCGCTTGCCGCGAACAGCCCATGCAAGAGGCGAAGGAGACACGAGGCGATGGACTACGACAAGGAACTGGACGCCCGCGGGCTGAACTGCCCGTTGCCGATCCTGCGCAGCAAGAAGGCGCTCGGGGACATGACAAGCGGCCAAGTGCTGCGCATTCTCGCGACGGATCCGGGGTCGGTGCAGGACTTCAAGTCGTTCTCGAAGCAGACCGGTAACGAACTGGTCTCGCATTCCGAGGCCAACAAGGAGTTCACCTTCCTCATGAAGAAGAAGTAAGCGGGCTCCGGCGTTGATCTACCCCAAGCGTCCTGGCCGTGGCCGGCGCCGCCTTCACGAATCTCTCGGACACTTGCATGGCATCGGCGGAGAAGCGCCGTCTTCGCGACGACCTGCACCACGGCGTCGGGAACGACCTCAGGGCGTGGCGCGAGGCCGACGAAATCCTGACCGGCGGCGCAACCGCAGACACCTCTGCGCTCGCGAGCGAGGTCGTCGCGTACGCACCCAAGAAATTAGCCCGCGCGGATGAGCTGACCGGATCGGTCGCGCCGGCGTTCGAGGCGAAGACTGCCGCCGCGTTCGCTTGCTGCCCATAACCGCTTCCGGCCCAGGCAAGGAGCCTCGTATGGCGAACAAGATCAGCATCGTCGTGGTCTCGGGCTCACGCGAGCGCCTGCAGATGGCGGCCATGATCGCTTCGGTCGGCGCGGTGAGCGGCGACGACGTCACCGTGTTCGTGTCCATGAACGCGCTGCGCTACTTTCGCAAACGCGCTACCGACCCGGCGCCCGCGGAAGACGCGTTCGGCGAGTTGCTCGAAGCCAAGAAGGCACCGGCTTTCAAGCAGCTGTTTCAGAGCGCGGTGGAGCTAGGCGGCGCCAAGATCCATCCCTGTTCGATGGCGATCGACGTGCTTGGGGTCGAGCCCGCGGAGCTGGAACCTTGGCTCGGCGAGCCTTTGGGTCTCACGAAGTTCCTGTCCGACGCACACGGCGGGCAGGTGTGGTCGTTCTAAACTTGGACTGGATGCTATGGCGGAAAAGATCGTCGTGGACGCACGGGGCAGCTTCTGCCCGGGTCCCCTGATGGAGCTGATTGCACGGCTGAAGTTAGCTCAGGTGGGAGATGAGCTGGAGGTGTTGTCCACCGACAAAGGCTCGGCGAGCGACATCCCGGACTGGGTACGCAAGGTCGGGCACGAGCTTCTCGGGACCCGAGAGGAGGCCGGAGTGTGGCACATCGCAATCAAGAAGACGAAGTGATCCGAGACTCGCAGCGCCACAGCATGAGGAGACGGTGATGAAGATCCTGATCGTGGGCGGCGGGATGGGCGGCACGATACTCGGCAACAACCTTGCACGCCGGCTCGCACCCGAGCTGCGCGCGGGCAAGGTCCAGCTGCATTAGACCTATCCCGTCGGGCGCGTGCATGGGCTGGACAACGTCGCGAAGTGGGCCGCACCCGAGTTCGATCGGCTCGGCATCACCTACGAGACGCTGTTCAACCTGAAAGAGGTCGACGGCAAGAATCAGGTTCTCAAGAGCGAGGAAGGCAGCGAGGTGAAGTACGATCTGCTCGTCGCGATCCCTGCGCCCAAGGGTATGGAAGTGATCGAGAAGAACGGGCTCGGGGCCGGCGGCTTCATCCCCACCGACAAGGTCAAGCTCAAGATGGAGAAGCGCGACAACGTGTACGTGATCGGCGACACCACCAACATCCCGATCAGCAAAGCCGGCTCCACGGTGCACTATCAGGCGGAGACGCTCGGCGAGAACATCGCGGCCATCGTGAAGCTCGGCGGCCCGGTCCGGGAGCACGACGGCAAGGTCTTCTGCTTCATCGAGTGCGGCAAGGATCGCGCTACCTACGCGATGTTCAACTACACCACCCCGCCCGATCCCAAACCGCCGACGCGCGCGGTGCACTGGTTCAAGATGGCGTACAACAAGCTGTATTGGGCCTCGGCCCGCGGTCTGCTGTAGGAGGTTGCCATGGACCCGAACGATGCTCTGGAACTCGAGCGCCTGACTGCGGCGGCGCGCGACGCGCTCACCGACGAGATGGTGAGCCGCCTCTCGGGCACGGTCGGCGAGGGGATGGATCTGCTCGATCAGATCAACCGCTCCGGGGTAGGCAAAGCGCTGCCTGCCCTGGCTCAGCTTGTCGCCAACGGCGACCTCGACCGGCTGGTCGCGCTCGCCCGCACTTACGGCGCCGCCCAAGACGCGGTCACCGACGAGATGGTCTCTCGTATGGCCGACACGATCGGCGCATCGCTGTCGCTGATGGACCGGCTCAACCGGGCCGGCGTCGATCGGCTCGTGAGCATGCTCGAGCGCCTCGCCTCGGGCGGAGCGCTGGAGCGGCTGGACGCACTGGCCGATCGGCTCACGGCGGGCCTTGACCTGCTCGAGCGCGTCGTGGGCGCAACCGAGGCCGCGCACCGCGACATGTCTAGCGGTTCTCCTGCGGGCGGGGGCTTGGGCGGCATGTGGCAGCTGCTGCGCGAGGGCGAGAATCAAGAGACGCTGCGCTTCCTGCTCGCCTTCGGCCGCAGTCTGCGGCGACAGGGCGCGGCGCGCTGACACGGAAAGAGCGCATTCCTGATCGGGCCGTGCGCGCACGGCGGCTGAGAGGAAGCCGCCGATGGGCGCAACACCCGATACCAACCTGCTCAACGAGCTGGTGAAGTAGCGCATCGGTGAGATTGTCGAGCAGAAGCCGGAAGAGAAGCTCGCTCGACTGCAGGCGGCCAAGATGCCCTCGACGACGATCATCGCCACCAAGGGCACGCTCGACCGCCCGCTAGACTTCCTGGCTTGCGTCCGACTTTTGCTCGACCGGGCTCGTAGGTGCGACCCCGATGAAGCGCGAGATGCGAATCGGCGCATCCGGCGTGTGCAGCCGTTGCACGCGCTCTTGCAGCTCGCGATCCGCCACCGTCATGCGCGAGCGCAGGCGCAGATACTCCGCCCAGGAGCTCAGCACGAACCGCTCGACGTATCGCCCCGGGTCTTCGAGATCGCGAAACATTCGCCAACTGCTCGCTCCATTGCGGCGGCGTACCGCCTCGATCTCGCGCATGACGCGAAGGAAAGCTTCGCGGTTCTCGGGGTCCACCCGGTATTCGATCTGGATCAGGACTGGTCCGTCGTCCGGAAGCGGCTCCACAGCGATCGACAGCTCCGGCAGTTGCACTCCGGTGGTGACGTCGGCTTCGTGCCCCAGCGCGACGCGCACCCGTCGACTGATGGCGAGCAACAACATCAAGACCCCTGACGAAAGGCTGAGCGCGATGCGCGTCCCCGAGGCGGAGGCGAGCGCACCCCAGACGACGCTGCCCAGCGCCAGGCTCGATTGCACCGAGACCAGATTGATCGCCACCGCTCGTGCCCTCACCCAGGCGGGCGCGGTGGTCTGTGTGCCGGCTGAAAGGCTGGCGAGCACGCTTACCCAAGCGGCGCCGGCTGCGCATGTTCCCACCACCGCAACGGTGACGATGGGCGCAAACGCGATGACCAGCGCGGCGACCGCCCACAGGAGGAAGCCACCCGTGACTACGGTGTTGAGCGAAGCCTTCTGCAGGTGCCGTGGGATCCACAGTGCGCCGATCACCGCTCCGGCGCCGAAGAAGCCGAGCAATATCCCGAAGCCGCCGGCGCCGGCCCCGAGCTCATCGCGGGCGATCACCGGCAGCAGCGCCCAAAGTGCGCTGGCGCACACCGAAAAGCTCAGATTGCGGGTCACGAACGCGCGCATCGGCGGTGAGTGCCGCAGATAGCGGAGGCCGCTCAAGACACCCGAAAGTAGCGTCTCGGGCACGCCGGGAATCGACCGCGCCGGGTTCGGCCAACCGCGCAGTGCGACGATCATCCAGACAAAGGCGAGCGCGCTCGCAAGCAACGCACTTCCCGTGCCCAGCCAAGCGGCCAGCGCTCCTGCGAGCGCAGGCCCGACCGCCCGCGCGACGTTGAACGCCACCGCGGAGAGAGCGACTGCAGGAGGCAGCTCTGGCCGCGGGACGAGGTCGTTGACCAGCGCCTGTTGCGCCGGCATGTAGAACGTGAATCCGACCCCAATCGCAAAAGTCAGTGCCAGCAACGTGCTCGCGCCGATCACGCCTGCCAGCGTCGCGGCGCCGAGAATGAGCGTGGACGTGAGCAACAGGATCTGCGTGAACAGAACCATCCGTCGCCGGTCGACGATGTCCGCCAGCGTACCCGCGGCGAGGCCGAACAGCAGCGACGGGGCGGTGCTCGCGGTTTGCACCAACGCGATCGTGAACGCGGACGGCGTCAACGTCGTCATCAGCCATGCAGCGAGGGTCGCCTGCATGGTGTAGCCGAGCGCCGTGCCGATCGACCCGATGTAGAACAGCCGAAATCGCTCGTGCCGAAGCGGCGACGAGCGGAACAGATGCAGGACTACCGACGTGCTGAGAGCGCGCATGCGTGAAGCTTAACCGGAATGGGCCGATCGCGCGTAGCAGATCCCGCCTCTCGCTCGGGAGCGGCGTCTGGTTGAGACCGTGCACGCCGCTGGCGCGAGCAGAGCCCGATGAGATCGAAAACCACCTCGCCATGGCCGGGGCTTGACCTAGATCAAGGCGTCGTACGCGATAACGTAGAGTATGAATAGAGTTGCTGTATTGCGCGTTGCCCTATCGCAGAACGCTGCATCGAGGAGGTCGGAATGGACAAAGTCAGAAGCGCACTACAAACGGGTTCAATGCTTCTGTGGCTTGCGATGCTGTGTGGCGGTGAATCGTCTCTCGCGCAGACCACTCCGGATGCTGCGACCAAACAGGCAGCCCGCACTCTCGCCGCTTCGATCTGCAGCCGTTGTCACGGTGTCGACGGGCGGAGTACAGATCCGACTGTTCCGAACGTCGCGGGCCAGCAGCAGAGCTATATCGAGGTTCAGCTCAAGGCGTTTCGGGCCCAAGACCGCCGTGATCCAGAGGCCCACGACTACATGTGGGGCATCAGCTCGGCGTGGTTGCTGAACGATCAGATCGTCACGGCGATCGCGAGCTACTACTCCTCTCAGTCGCCGGCGCCCGGTAAACCAGGCGATCCTGCAGTGGTGGCCACGGGCAAGCAGCTTTACGAGAAAGGCAGCCCCGACCGCGCGATACCTCCTTGCGCGGCGTGCCATGGCGTCAACGCCGAAGGCTTATCGGTGTTCCCGCGGCTCGCGGGCCAGCATTCGCAATACTTGGCCCGCCAGATGCAGATGCTGCGAGTCAGGCTGCGGGACTCCCCGGTCATGCACGGTATTGCGCGGGACCTCAGCGACGAGGAGATCATCGCGGTCGCCGCATACCTGCAATCGAAATAGGCTCGACCCTTTCCCCTGACGCTGTGAGCGATCGCAGCGTGCACGGACCTCCAATCAGGCCGCGCCGGAAATCCAGGCGGCGTCGATGGTGCCGAACCAAGCCGGGTCCGCTCATGGCGGCCGGACTCGCGCGACCTTAAGCGCGAGCTCGACGGCGAGACCCGCCTCGAGCCACACCGGTCTACGCAGCGCCTCCCACGATGCCGAGAACTTGACTACGCTCGGTTACCACAAGCCGAGCGTCGGGGACTGGTCACTCGAAACGCGCCCGTCGCTGTTGAAGAAGACGGATGCGCCACCGATACCTTTGTAATAGTAGTACCAGACGAGCTTCTCGTTGATCCGCAGCTCCTTGGTAGGCGGCCCGAGCAGATCGTTGATCTGCGCCTTCGTCATGCCTCGCTCGACCTGATGCCAGTTCTGCCGAAGCGTGACGATCCATTCGGCAGTGGGTTTGCTGTTGGCAGGCGTTGGCTCGGCAGCTGCTGCCGGCTGAGCCGGGTGCGCAGCCTGAGGTGCCGCAGTTGGCGTCGGTTGAGTCTGTGGCCCGGCCTGAGGTGTCGAGGGTGTCGCCGGCGGGCTCGACGGTGCAGCCTGAGGCGCCAGGGCCGCCGCGGGCTCAGGCGCGGGTGTAGGTGCCGAGATTGCGGCGGGCTCGGTCACCGGAGGGTTTGCAGGCGCCGCGGTTGCTGGCGGCTGCGTTTGCTCCGCCGGGGCAGCGTCTTTCTTCAACGACTGGACCTGCTCCTGCAGGCTTTTGACCTGGCGCTTCAGCTCCTCCACTTCCTGCTGCAGCGACGAAGCATCCGACTCTGCGGCGTGCGACGTTACCGCCGCGGACGCCAGACATGCAAAGAGCATTGTCGCGTACGCGAACCCTGGTCCGCTCTCACGCGCGGCCGGTGCAACGGCGCAGGGTGCTACGTCTTTATTGTGATGCGGCATAAGTTCCGACGGCCTCCATCTGCTCGAATGTCATTTTGTCCGTGACCGCGTGCATGATCGGTGCATTCCCTCGCAGCATCGACTGGAAATAGGCGAGCTGCTTGACGAGGTAAGCCGGATGCTGTCCGGCAAGGCGCGGGATGTTCTCCTTGCCTTCGGCGGCGGCGCCGTGACAGGCAGCGCACGCCGGCACCCCCGCATCGGGCAAGCCCTGCTCGTAGATCGCCTTGCCACGCGCCATCAATGCTTTGTCTCCTGGCGTGCCGTGAACAGGGCGCTGCGCTGCATAATACGCTGCGAGCCCCTTGATCGTCCGGTCGTCCAGCTGCGACGCCATCCCCCACATGTATGCCATCGCCGCAGGATCGCCGCGCGACCGGTCGCGAAACCCGACCAGTTGCGCTTCGATGTATTGCGCTTGCTGGCCAGCCAAGCGTGGGAATGCCGGCGAGATGCTATCGCCGTTGCGCCCATGGCACGTGGCGCAAGTCTGCGTGGCCAAGCGTTGGATCTGCTGATCCTCGGCCGGATAGGCGATGGGCGCACCCAGCGCCAAGGCCAGACCTAGCCCTATACCGATACGGTGTCTCATTGTGAGCTCCCGTGGTTGTCCGCTCTCTAGCATCGCGATGCTGCGACCACGTACACCATTGGTCAGAAAGCCAGCCACGCGAAGAGGTACAGCGTGTTGTTGCTGGATGCGTTCCTGCCCGTCCCGTCGTAGTTCGTGCCGGCTCCGTTGAACTTCGTGTAGAGCGTATATTGCAGCGCGAGCTTCACGTTTTGCCACGGCAGGTAATCGAGCTCGAACGCCCAGCCCGAGGTATCCGGGCTGCCGTTGGCGCTACCCAAGGGGACATAAAGCGCAGGATTCGTGTTGCCGGTCGTCGAGAAGTAACCGATTGACCCACCCCACTGACGCTGGTAGAAATAGCTTCCTCCTAGTCTGAACGTGTTCAGCGTGTTCGACGCAGCCGATGGCGCAGTCGCATTCAAAGTCTGGTTCTCATGGATATAGGTCAGTTCGGCCGAAACGATGTTGTCATCGCCGAGGAACTGATATTCGGCGTCGAACGCGATATCCCTGTACTGGTCGGTTGGTGTGGAATTCAGGCTGCCGGCGGGTGTCGCGTTGTCGGAGAACCCGAGCACGCCAAACTCCAGCGAGTGACGTCCCCACTGCGGCTGCACTGCGATGCGCCCGTACGGTGCGCCACCATGAACATTTTCGACCCCCTGTGAGGGGGTGGTCAGGTGCGGGGCTGCGGTGTATCCGCCCAGTTCTACGTAGACGAGATTGTTCCAATAGCCATAGGCGCTCAAGCCTGCGACAGTGTTGTTACCTAGGCTGTCCAGCTGCGTGCTGGCGACGGATGATGGCGCGAGGCTGCTCGTCTGCGAGAATGGGTACTTCCACGCCGGCGTGCTATTCCAGGGGTCCTGCACCGTGGGGCTGTTGTTGAACGTCACACCCCAGGTCAACGTATCCTTCCCTAGAGTCGTCTGATCGGCGAACCGGATGTCGGTGTTGTCCCAACTGAAACTGTCGCTGTCGTTGGCCCACGTGACCTGAATAAAGCCGCCCAACTTGGGCGCGATTCTTCCTGCATAGAAGAAGCTAAAGGCCTCCGGAAATTGCGTCGTTCCGTTGCCAGTCGGCGTTCCCGTCCCACCGCTGGTATCGGGAAGCGCCGTTTTGAGCTGGGTGTAAGACGCGATGAACTGCACGGACAGTGGCGGCAGCCAGTTGAGCAGCAGCGCTTCTTTCTGGTCGGCCGTCACCTCCTTGACCTGTGGCAGATTGTCGATGAGATATCCATTCATCTTGAACGCCCGGCCAAACGGTGTCAGTTCCGGAAAAACCGTGTGGCATGCCTCGCACGCCATGCCCGTCTGCCTGGCGAAGCTCGGCACAGCCAGCGCCTTGGTTGAGCCGGCCAGCATGATCGCGGCAACCACTGCCGCGACGAGTGTAGCGCAAACACCTCTCGCTTGAAGAAGCTGCATAGTCTCCTCCTGTTAGTACACCACAGTGCAAGGATCCATCTCTGATTGCATACGCCCTCCGGGCGATGAACGCGGTTTCTCTCTGCGCTTACATTTGGCATTAGTAAGCGCGCGATTCAAAGCTTTGAGATTGATCTAGGTCAACGTTGCGTCGCGGAGTTTTATTCCGCTGCGGCGAGGATGGCGGTGTGGCGTCGCGGGTGAAGCTCGCGGGGGCCGCACGCTTACAATAGGCTTACATGCACGGTCCCGAAACGGCGATAGGTCGCAGGCCGGTGGCGTGATAAAGTCCAGCGCCCGCAGAGGCCGCCGTGCACGGCGATTGAGCCGGCGGTAGGTCTGCATGGTTGCGGATGGCTCGGTTGCAGCGTCACCACCGCCGGCGGGTTCATTGCCTGCGAGACCCACGATGTAGGACGAATGCTCGCGCCGGGTCCTGAGGTCTGGGCCTGCGTCATCGACACGCGCAGCGGCCTCGCGAAGCGCGAGCAAAGTGGCATCGACCCCCTCGGTCCCTTAGCGCGATGTGGGTTATTGCGAATGTGCAGGCTGGCCAGCCCCGCACAATCGCGGCCGTCTGCTCGGATGCTCGCGACGCGATCGGACGTTTGCTCGCCGAGTCACGGATCGCGGATGCTGGATAGGAGAATGGCTTTGGACACCAACGACCGGAGCCCGCGTGTCTGCATGCAGGCCGCATAGCGTGAAAGGCATCGCTCGTGGAACCGCTCCGGCACCTCATCGTGCGCGCGCTTGCTCTGCCGCTAGCGCTGGTATTCGCTTGCGCACGGCCCGGGATCGCCGAAGAGCTGGAACGCGAGTCGGCGAGCAGCGCGCCCGCGCGGGCGAGCTCAGAACCCGCGCAGCAGAACTCGATGCTGCGCTTTCAGGCCACGGCCATTTATATGTACAAGCCGGAGTTCAGTGCGTTGTACAGCGGCCCCAACAGCCTGTCGCCCGCAGCAGAAGACAGCTACAGCTTCTCGGCGACCGCCTATTTCGGTGCGCGTGTTTGGCGGGGCGGAGAGGTCTACGTGGACGCGGAAGCCATCGCAGGCGTGCCGTTTTCCAATCTGACGGGCCTGGGAGGCTTTCCCAACGGTGAGCTGCAGAAAGTCAGCGCGGCGGACCCGAAGGTGTATATCCCGAGAGCCTTCCTGCGTCAGACGTGGGGGTTCGATGGCGGTTCCGTGCCGGTCGAGACCGGGTTCCATCAGCTAGCCGGCACGGTCGACCGGAACCGGCTCGTGCTCACGGTGGGAAAGATCGCTGTAGTCGATCTATTCGACAACAACGCATTCAGCCACGACACGCGCACGCAATTCATGAACTGGGCCGCCGTCGATTATGGCGCCTACGACTATGCGGCCGACGCGCGCGGATACACTTGGGGCGCGACCCTGGAGTACTACCACGAAGAATGGGCGGCTCGCTTGGGACGCTATCTCGTCCCGAAGGAGTCCAATGGAGAGGCGCTCAACTGGCAGTTTATGCAGTTCCACGGCGATCAGGTGGAAGTCGAACGAGGCTACGCGGTCGGCGGCCAGCCCGGCCGGGTGCGCGTCCTATACTTCCGCAACGTCGAGAACATGGGCAGCTTCCAGGACGCGCTCGACTTCGCGGCGCAATACGGCGGCACGCCTGCGGTGAGCAACGTGCGCAAGCGTCAGTCCAAGCATGGTTACGGGATCAATGTCGAGCAGAACCTGAGCAGCGACGTCGGTGCGTTCTTGCGTGCGATCTGGGCGGACGGACAGACGGAGACCTACTCGTATACCGAGATCGACCGCTCGATTCTGGCGGGGGTCTCGGCCAAGGGATCGCGCTGGGGCCGGGACCAAGACACCGTCGGCGTTGCATTTATCTCCAATTATTTGTCCGGAGTCGACCAGGCCTATCTGGCCGCAGGCGGACTGGGGTTTTTCATCGGCGACGGCAGGCTCAACTATCATCCGGAGCAGATCGTGGAGGCCTACTACAGCTTCGATGTATACAAGAGCAGTTGGCTCACATTGGATGTCCAGCATGTCGACAACCCCGCCTACAACGCGGACCGCGGGCCTGTCTGGTTCTTCGGAGTCAGGTTGCACGCAGAGTTCTGATGGCTCGATTCCCGACCGAGCGAGGCTGATGCGGGTATGTGCCCGGGGCGTCATGGGCGACTCGCGGGCCGCGGATTTTGCTACGATCCGTTGCGGCTCGTCCCGACGCTGTTGCGGATTCCTCCGACCACCGCCGCTCGCGGCGCCATCGGGATCGGCCGCGTGTTCGCTGCTCTCGATTCTGGGAAGCAAACGCCTGAGCCCACCCGGCGGTTCTGATGGCACGATCCGATCTGCTCTCGCTTCTGCTTGTGTTCGCGACCGTGATGACGTCGCAAGCGCCGGCCGATGAGATCTCGCCCGCCACTGGCCGCAAGTTGCTCGGCGAGTCGAGCGGCGAACCCGTTGCGCGCGCTTGCACTCTGCCGAACTGCGCGACGATCATCTCGATACGGTATGGGGATCTGCAAGAGTACGGTCCCACGGCGCGCGTCCAGGGACCGGTGAGCCGCCAGCCGCCATTCGGGCCCTACAATCCGCACGTGCCCCCGATCACCCAGCCCGGGTTCATGGTGCGGAAACAGAAGGACGCTTGGGTGATCGAGCTGCAACGTCGCGACGGAACGACCCAGTCGATCGAGCAGAGCTTTCCGGTGCTGTTCCAGGTCGGAGACGAGGTGATCGTCGAGGGAGATCACATTCGTGCGCCGGATTGACCTCAGCCGCCGGCGCGAAGCGGAGTGCAAAGGATGCGCGTGCTCGTCACCGGTGGGAGCGGAGTCCTCGGGCGGGCTACGATTCCACGGCTCGCCGAAGCTGGCCATGAGGTGCTCGCCCCGCGCAGGGCGCACCTGGACCTCTTCGACCCGCCGGCGATCCGGCGAGCGGTCTCCGCCGTCGAGGCGGTGATGCATCTGGCAACGCGTATTCCGCCTCCCGCGTCTCGAACGCGCGATTCAAGCAGGCAACCGGCTGGCGTCCGCGGTTGTAAGCACGGGACTCTTGCCGCCTCTGTAGGTCTTCGGCTCTTGGCGATCACCGAACCGATCGGCGATGGTGTATAAACGGGATTCCCAGCCCGTCACATCCCCCGGGAGCCGTCGTATGAGCACGCAGAAGAAGTTCGCATCCCAGGCAGACCTGCAGGATAAGCAGGTGAGCTTCGACAAGCTGAGCGATCACGCCTATGCCTACACTGCGGAAGGCGATCCGAATACCGGCATCGTCATCGGCGAGGACGCCGTGCTGGTGATCGACACTCAGGCCACTCCGGTCATGGCGCAGGACGTGATCCGCCGCATCCGTGCGGTCACCGACAAGCCGGTCAGATATGTAGTGCTGTCCCACTACCACGCGGTGCGCGTGCTGGGCGCTTCCGCCTACCGGCCGGAGCACATCGTCGCGAGCCAGGATACCTACGATTTGATCGTCGAGCGCGGCGAGGCGGACATGAAAAGCGAGATCGATCGCTTCCCGCGTCTGTTCCGCGCCGTGGAGTCCGTGCCGGGATTGACCTGGCCGACGCTCACGTTCAAAGGTGAGATGACGCTCTGGCTGGGCAAGCTCGAGGTCAAGATCATGCAGCTCGGTCGCGGCCATACCAAGGGCGATACGGTCGTCTGGCTGCCGCAGGAGAAGATCCTGTTTTCCGGCGACCTGGTGGAGTACGGAGCCACGCCGTATGCAGGCGATGCCTACTTCGGCGATTGGCCGCGGACACTGGATGCCATCGCCGCACTCAAGCCCGAGCAGCTCGTGCCGGGACGGGGCGCGACGCTGCGCACGCCGGCCCAGGTAAAAGCCGGGCTCGACGGCACGCGCAACTTCGTCGGCGAGCTCTTCGCGGCGGTCAAAGCCGCGGCCGCGGCAGGCAAGGACCTGCGCAGCGTCTACCGTGAGACCTACGCGCAGCTCGCACCCAAGTATGGCCAATGGGTGATCTTCGATCACTGCATGCCGTTCGATATATCGCGGGCCTACGACGAGGCGACGCAATATCCGCATCCGCGCATCTGGACCGCTCAACGCGATCAGGAGATGTGGCGGGCACTGGAAAGCTGAGGCGCAGACGGGCGTCGCGCTCAAGCGCGCGCTGTACGCCGACTTCCGATCGAGGAGCCGACTGATGGGAACCGCAGCCAAGCAAAGGACCGCGCCGCACGCCATTCCTGCGCGAGAGCCGGAGCCGAGTTACCAGACCGGGTTCGGCAACGAGTTCGCTACCGAGGCGCTCGCAGGCGCTTTGCCGGTCGGCCAGAACTCGCCGCAGAAGTGTCCCTACGGCCTGTATGCCGAGCAATTGTCGGGCACCGCGTTCACCGCGCCGCGGGCGTCGAATCGCCGCTCGTGGCTGTACCGGATTCACCCCTCCGCGATGCATCAGCCGTTCCGGAGGATGGACAACGGCCGGCTCACCAGCGACTTTGGCGCCGTGCCTGCGCCTCCCAACCAGCTGCGCTGGGATCCGCTTCCGATCCCGAGCGAGCCCACGGACTTCATCGAAGGATTGGTCACGATCGGCGGGAACGGGGACCCCCAAGCGCAGAGCGGCTGCGGCATCCATCTCTACGTCGCGAACCGCTCGATGAGCGATCGCGTGTTCTACAACGCCGACGGCGAGCTGCTGATCGTGCCGCAGCAGGGGCGCCTGCGGTTGGTGACCGAGCTCGGATTGATCGACGTGGAGCCCCGAGAGATCGCAGTCGTGCCGCGTGGCGTGCGCTTCCGCGTCGAACTGCTCGACGGGCCTGCACGTGGGTATATCTGCGAGAACTTCGGCGCAAACTTTCGTTTGCCCGACCTGGGCCCGATCGGAGCCAATGGGCTGGCCAACCCGCGCGACTTTCTCACGCCGCACGCCTGGTACGAGGACAAGGGAGGCCCGGTCGAGCTCGTCGCGAAGTTCATTGGCAACCTCTGGGTCGCGCAGATGGATCACTCGCCGCTCGACGTCGTCGCCTGGCATGGCACCTACGCACCCTACAAGTACGACCTGCGCCGCTTCAACGTGATGGGCTCCATCAGCTACGATCACCCGGACCCGTCGATCTTCCTGGTGTTGCAGTCGGTGTCTGACACGCCGGGTGTGGACACGATCGACTTCGTGATCTTCGCGCCGCGCATCCTGGCGATGGAACATACCTTTCGCCCGCCCTGGTTCCACCGCAACGTCGCGAGCGAATTCCTGGGCTTGATCCACGGCGTCTACGATTCGAGGAGCAAAGGCTTCCTGCCCGGCGGCGCGAGCCTGCACAACTGCATGAGCGGCCACGGCCCGGACGCCGAGACTTTCGAGAAGGCAGCCAATGCCGATCTCGCCAAGGCGGATTACATCCGGGACACCATGGCCTTCATGTTCGAGACGCGTTGCGTGATTCGCCCCACGCGATTCGCCCTGGAGTGCGCGCAGCTGCAGGCCGACTACTACAAGTGCTGGCAGGGGCTGCAGAAGCATTTCGACCCCGATCGGCGATGAGGTCGAGACGCGCAGAGGATGCTCATGCATGAGCTGAACGAGACGCACGACCCGGGGCTGAAGGCTTGGGTAGAGGCCGCCAACCATCCGGGGTGCGACTTCCCGATCCAGAACTTGCCGTTCGGCGTCTTCCGGCGCAAAGGCACGAGCGAGGCGTTCCGCGGCGCGGTGGCGATTGGCGAGGAGGTCCTCGACCTGGCGGCGGCGCAAGCTGCCGGCGCGTTCGCCGGCTTGGCTGCACGCGCGGCCGCGGCCTGCGCCGAACCGAGTCTGAACGCGTTCATGGCGATGGGCGCGCCCGCATGGTCGGCGCTGCGGCTCGCGCTTTCGCGCGCGCTGCGTCCAGGCTCTCCCACCGCGGAGAAGTTGCGCGGCTGCCTCGTGCCGCAGGCACGCGCCGAATACGCGGTGCCGGCGCGGATCGGCGATTACACGGACTTCTACGCGTCCGTCTATCACGCCACCAACGTAGGCCGGCTGTTCCGCCCGGACAATCCGCTCCTGCCGAACTACAAGTGGCTCCCCGTCGCCTACCACGGGCGCAGCTCTTCGATCGGAGTATCGGAGCAGCGCTTCCACCGCCCGTTGGGCCAGACGATGCCGCCGGGCGCACAGCAGCCGCAGTTCGGGCCGTGCAAGCGCCTCGACTACGAGCTGGAGCTCGGCGTGTTCGTCGGCACGGGAAACGAGCCGGGCAGCCGCATTCTGATCGAGGACGCGGAGTCGCATGTCTTCGGCATATGCCTGCTCAACGATTGGTCGGCCCGCGATGTGCAGGCGTGGGAGTATCAGCCGTTGGGCCCGTTCCTGGCGAAGAGCTTCGCGACCACCATCTCGCCGTGGATCGTGACGCTCGAGGCGTTGGCTCCTTACCGGATCGCGTGGACACGTCCGGCCACCGATCCGCAACCGCTGCCGTACCTCGATTCCGCGGCGAACCGCGCCGGCGGCGCGTTCGACATCCAGCTCGAGGCGCTGCTCGAGAGCGACGGAATGCGTCGATCCGGCCACGCGCCCGTGCCATTGTCGCGTACCAGCTTCCGGCACTCGTACTGGACGATCGCGCAGATGGTTGCCCACCACACCGTCAACGGGTGCAATCTCCATCCCGGCGACTTGTTCGGAAGCGGAACGCAATCGGGACCGAACCCCGATGAAGCGGGGTCGCTGCTCGAGCTGTCGTCGGGCGGCAAGCAAGCCGTCGCGCTCGCCAACGGAGAGACGCGCACTTTCCTCGAGGACGGAGACCGAGTGATCCTGCGCGGCTGGTGCGAGAAGGCCGGTGCCGCACGGATCGGCTTCGGAGAAGCGTCGGGGACCGTGCTGCCCGCGGGCGTGCCCTGATCGTTGCGCGCCTGCAGTCGAGCACCTCACACCGAAACCATTCTCCGCCTCCGGGCCACATCGCTTCGCACATGAGCAGTGTCGACATGCCTCCGGCCGCCACCGAGCGGCACGAGGCAGCAGAAGGCTGGAGCATCGAGAAGGCCAGGGCACTCTACAACATCGAGGGCTGGGGCGCCGGCTACTTCGACGTGAGCGAGCGCGGCCGAGTCGTCGTTCGCCCGGATCGGGACCACCCGCAGCGCTCGCTCGATCTGTTCGATCTGGCGCAAGACCTCCAGGAGCAGGGAGTAGGGCTCCCGGTGCTGCTGCGGTTCTCAGATATTCTGCGATCGCGGATCGAATCGCTCGGCGAGCGCTTCGCGAGCGCGATTCGCGAATTCGAGTACGAGGGCGCGTATACGACCGTCTATCCGATCAAGGTCAACCAGCAGCGTCACGTGGTCCAGGAGATCGTCCAGTTCGGCGCCCTCCACGGCGTGGGGCTCGAATGCGGATCGAAGCCCGAGCTGCAGGCGGTGCTCGGCCTCACCGAATCGACCGAGCATCTGATCGTCTGCAACGGGTACAAGGACGAGGAGTTCATGCGGCTCGCCTTGATGGGGCAGAAGCTCGGTCATCGGGTATTCATCGTCGTCGAGCAGTTGAGCGAGGTGGACGTGCTGCTCGCGGCGGCCGACGATCTGGGCGTGCAGCCGATGGCGGGCGTGCGCATCAAGCTCTCGTCGGAGGGCGCGGGGCGCTGGGCGCAGAGCGGGGGCGAACGGTCGAAGTTCGGGTTGAACTCGGCGCAGGTCATGAAGCTCGTCGAGCGGCTGCGTGCGGCGGACCGGCTCGATCTGCTCCAGCTCGTCCACTTCCACATCGGCAGCCAGGTCACCGACATCCGCTACATCAAGGCGGCGCTCCAGGAGATCGCACGCTACTACGTCGAGCTGCGGCGCGCGGGCGTCGAGATCGCTTATGTGGACGTCGGCGGCGGACTGGGCGTCGACTACGATGGCACCTCCTCCACCTCGCACGCCAGCGTGAACTACTCGCTCCAGGAGTACGCGAACGACGTGGTCTACACCATCGCCGAAGTGTGCCGCGACAACCGGCTGCCGATGCCGCATCTGATCAGCGAATCCGGACGCGCCCTCACCGCGCACCACGCGCTGCTGCTGGTCAAGATCATCGACGTCGAGTCGCAGGCCGAGCCCGCGCTTCCCGAAGTGCGCGGCGACGACCATCCGCTGCTGCAGGACATGATCGCCGACTTTCGCACGCTGGACGGCCCCAAGCCCGCCTCGAATGCACGCAACGTTCTCGAAGTGTTCCACGACGCCGCCTTCGACAAGGAGCGCTCCCGTCAGTACTTCAATAGCGGGGTGCTGTCGCTGCGCGAGCGCGCGATGGCGGAGACGATCTACTTCGCGACCATCAATCGAATCGCGCGCTACGCACGGCAGGATCGCGAGGCCTATCGGGAGATCGCCGCGGAGCTCGAGGCGGTGCTGGTGGATCGCTACTTCTGCAACTTTTCGCTGTTCCAGTCGCTCCCCGACTCGTGGGCGATCGACCAGTTGTTTCCGATCATGCCCGTGCACCGTTTGGACGAGGAGCCGGAGCGCCATGGCACGCTCCAGGACGTGACCTGCGACTCGGACGGGAAGATCGACCGGTTCATCGGCGGCAAGGACGGCCGCCCCAGCTTGGCGCTGCACCGACTCCGCGACGGCGAGGACTATATCGTCGGGATCTTTCTCACCGGGGCCTACCAGGAGATCCTCGGCGATCTGCACAACCTGTTCGGCGACACGAACGCAGTCCACCTCAAGCTCACCGACCGCGGATACGAGATCACCGACCTCGTGCACGGCGACACGGTGGCCGAGGTATTGAGCTACGTGCAGTTCGACCCGCCGAACCTGCTCGCGACCTTCAGGCGCAAGGTGAGCGGCGCCAGGGCGCTGTCGCGGCAGGAAGCCAATACGTTCATCGCCGAGTATGTCGCGGGGCTGGAAGGGTACACCTATCTGGAAGGTGAGGCGGCTGGCTGAGAGCCCCGTGCGGGAGAGATCGCTTCGCCGCGGCGGTCACAATGCGCACGTCATTGGATCTGGAAACCGCTGCTCCGCAAGCGCGCATGTTATCCTGGTCTTGAGAGGTTTCGAGTCCTCGCCACGTTGCGCCATGTCAGACAACCCCGCCATACCCCAATCCGCCGTCGGCGGCAGCTACGCTGGACCGCTCAGCTTCCTGCGCTGTCCTTACACCCGTGACCTCCGGGGCGTCGACCTGGCCGTTCTGGGCATTGCCTACGATCTCGCGACGACCAACCGGCCCGGCGCGCGCTTTGGTCCTCGCGCGGTGCGCGAGCAGTCTGCTTTTGTGGGCGAATATCCGTGGGGAGTCTGGCCCTGGGAGTTCGACGTGCGCAGCCGCTTCAACGTGGTCGACTATGGCGATGTGGACTTCAACGTCGGCTATCCCGAGCGCATGGCCGAGGCGGTGGAGCAGGTGGCGGGGAGCATCCTCGACGCCGGCGTCTCGCTGCTCGGGCTGGGAGGAGATCACTTCGTGACCTACCCGTTGCTGCGGGCGCATGCAGCGCGTCACGGGCCGTTGTCGTTGGTGCATCTGGATGCCCATTCCGATAGCTGGACGTCGGAGGACTACAACCACGGGACCATGTTCTATCACGCGGCGCAAGAGGGCCTCATCGACCCGGCGCACTCGATCCAGATTGGAATACGGACACCGAATCCGGATACGCACGGGTTGACCATAGTCGATGCCCGCTCGCTGCTCGATGAAGGGCCGCGCGCGGCGGCCGAGCGAGCACGCACCGTGGTGGGGGACAGGCCCGTTTACCTGACGCTCGATATCGACTTCCTGGACCCAGCGTATGCCCCGGGGACCGGGACGCCGGTGGTCGGCGGCCCCACCACCCACCAGGCGCGCGAGCTCCTGTTCGCGCTGCGCCGGATGAACGTGGTGGGCGGGGACCAGGTGGAGGTCGCGCCAGCCTACGACGCGCTGGGCCAGATCACGGCGCTGGCCGGCGCCACCCTGGCGGCGGATATCCTCTATCTGATCGGCCTCGCGCGTGCCGCGCGCGCTGCGGGCAGGTGAGCGAGCCGGCGCCTTGCTGCGCGACGGCCGCTCGACCTAATCGGAGGGGAGAAAGGACAGCAGTCCGGCGCCGCTCGCGGGGCGCTGACTCTGTATCGAGCGCTGCGCGTGCAGGTCGTGCTCGCGGGCAGCCTGCGTGTCGTGCTTGGCCACCAGGGCTATGACGCTGGCGTGGCCGGGAAAGGGCGTCTCTGCGATGCTGGAGTCATGGCCGAAGCGCAGCCGGACCAGGTCGCCTGGCTCCACGTCGAGCTCTCCCGGCAGCTCGCCCGTCACGAAGGTGCGCCCGTCCGCAAGCGGCGGGGTGAAGCTCACGTACGCCCAAGCCGCAGCCCCGCCGCGGCCTCCCGCGACCTGCCGGTCGACGAACACTCCTCGGAAGCGCTCGACGTAGACCCCCTGGACTTTTCCGACCTGAGTGGTCCCGTCGACGGATTCGGGACCGGCGCACCCGGTGAGAAGGGTAATCGTCAGCGCGACGGTGGCAGAGGTGAGCTTGGTCATGCGAGCGGTGCCTGCCGGATGGGGACGACGCATGGGCGGGGCCCATGCATGACCTAACGGCGAGGCGCCCGGAAACTTGAGGCGGCCCCCGTCTGCTCCGGACGACGGGTGCCGCCCGGCTTCGCCTATCCGCCACGCGGTCCAGGCGCTTGACCTGCGTCAACCGGCAGGGCGCTGCCACGGGGTAACGTATCTTCGTCGATACGCTGGAAGGGACGCGTGAGCGGCATTTTCGAGTTGGCAGACGATCTCGGACCGGCCAAGGTCATTCAGGTGCACGAGCCCGGGTTGGGCCTTAAGGCTGTGGTCGTGGTGGACAACGTCGCCTGCGGGCCATCGATCGGCGGCCTGCGGATCGCGCCCGACGTGAGTGTGGACGAGTGCTCCCGGCTCGCGCGCACCATGACGATGAAGAACGCCGCAGCGGGCTTGGCGCACGGTGGCGGCAAGTCCGTGCTCTGGGGCGAGCCACGCATGCCCCGCGCGCAGAAGGAGAAGCTTATCCGCGGGTTTGCCCACGCCCTGCGCAACGAGACCGACTACATCTTCGGCCCGGACATGGGCACCGACGAGACCTGCATGGCGTGGGTGCACGACGAGATCGGCCGAGCAGTGGGTCTGCCCGCAGCGCTCGGCGGAATTCCGTTGGACGAGCTAGGGGCCACGGGTTGGGGTCTACGGGCCGCCGCGCAGATTGCCGCGCGCTACTGCGCACTGGAACTGAAAGGAGCGCGCCTTGCGGTCCAGGGCTTCGGCGCGGTGGGCAAGCATGCGGCGCGCTTCCTGGCCCAGGACGGGGCGCTGCTGGTGGCCGCATCCGACACCCGGGGCACCGTTTGCGATCCGAACGGCCTGGACGTACAGGCGCTCATCGACCACAAGGCGCAGGGCGGGTCCGTGATCGACTTCCCGGCGGGACGCAAGCTGGACGCCAATGCCGTGATCGAAGTGGACTGCGATATCTGGATCCCGGCCGCGCGTCCGGACGTGCTGCGCGAGGAGAACGCCGGACGCTTGCGCGCCAAGCTCATGCTGCAGGGGGCGAACATCCCCTGCACACCTGGCGCAGAGAAGATGCTGCACGAGAAGGGGGTGCTCGTCGTCCCGGACTTCATCGCCAACGCCGGCGGTGTGATCTGCACTGCGATGGAGCTCCGCGGCGCGACCCAATCGGCTGCCTTCGCTGCCATCACGGAGAAGATCCGCGCCAACACCGAATCGGTTCTGAGCGCGGCGAAAACGAAGAGAGTGCAACCACGGCAGGCCGCCGTGGAGTTGGCTGTGCGACGGGTGCGCGAGGCGATGGCTACCCGAAGGTTCGGCATCATGTGAACGCTGCCCGTGCCCTCGGCTTCGTGCACGGAGCCCGCACCTGAGCACGAAGCACCCGGACTACACAAAGGCACCCATGTACCGCATTCGCTTTCATGGCCGTGGCGGCCAAGGCATCAAGACCGCCAGTCAGATGCTGGGCACCGCGCTGTTTCTCGAGGGCTACGAGGTGCAGGACGCGCCGCGCTACGGCGCCGAGCGGCGCGGCGCGCCGATCTTCGCTTATGTGCGCGCCGCGCGAGCACCGATCCAGGAACGCGGTGTCATCACGCGCCCGGACCTCGTCGTGGTAGCCGATGAGACCCTGGTGCCGGTGCCAGCGGCTGGAGTCTTGCAGGGCATCTCCGAGCGCACGGTGCTGTTGATTCAGAGCGCCGAGGCCCCCGAGGAATGGCGCCAGCGGCTCAAGCTGCGCGGGCCGATACTGAACCTACCGTTGGCCGCTGAGATTGCAGAATCTCCGCTCGTTGGCGCGGCCTGCGCCGGCGCGGCGGCGCGCCTGCTGGGCGTGATCCGGCGGCACAGCCTCGAGCGATCGATCCGCGACGAGATCGGCAAGCTCGGCGCGTCCGCCGTGCGGAGCAATCTGGAGCAAGCGCTGGCGACCTACGATGCGATGGCCGAGCACGCGGGAGTGGTGAGCGAAGGCCTTGCCGTCACCGCTGCCGACTATTCTCCTCCCGAGTGGGTCGATCTGCCGTTCGAGGGCGCGCGCCTCTCCGCTCCGGACATCTCCAGCCCGGCCAGCAGCGAGCTCGTCAACACGGGCGCATGGCGCACGCACCGGCCGGTCATCGATTACGAGCTGTGCAATCGCTGCTCGTGGGTGTGCAGCACGCTCTGCCCGGACAGCGCCATCCGAGTGGGACCGGATCACACGCCGCACATCGATTACGATCATTGCAAGGGCTGCATGCTGTGCGTGACCGTGTGCCCGCCGCACGCGATCCGGGCCGAACCGGAAACGGCGCGCGGCACGCAGGGGCCGGTGCCTGAGCCAGGTGCGGCACGCACGCAGGCGCCAGCGAGCGAGCGAACGCCCAGATGACGCGCACGCTGATCACCGGCAACGCCGCTGCCGCCTGGGGCGCGAGGTTGGCCGAGGTGGACTACGTCCCGGCTTTCCCGATCACGCCGCAGACCGAGATCATCGAGACGCTGGCGCAGTGGTATGACAGCGGCGAGATGCAGGGCAAGCTCGTCATGCTCGAATCCGAGCATTCCATGATCACCGCAGCAGCGGCGGCCGCTGCCACCGGAGTGCGCGTGTTCACCGCCACTTCCAGCCAGGGACTGCTGTATGCCATGGAGATGGTCTATACGGTTTCGGGCTGGCGCGCTCCCTTCGTGCTGGTGAACGTATCGCGCGCGCTGGCGAGCCCGATCACGCTCGAGCCGGATCACACCGACATCCTCGCGGCCCGCGACAGCGGCTTCCTGCAGATTCATTGCGCGACCTGCCAGGAGGTGCTGGATAGCGTGCTGATCGCCTACCGGCTGGCCGAGCACGAGCGAGTGCGGCTTCCGGTCATCGTCAACTTGGACGGCTTCTATCTGTCCTTCACGCGTGAGCCGGTCGAGACTCCGGATCTGCAGTCGGTACGCGCGTTCCTTCCGGCCTTCGATGCCAGCGGCATCGAATATCGAGCCAGCAAGCCGATCAGCCAGGCGGTGGCGGTGCTGGGGGGCTCGCCCTATTCCTACTTTCGGTACGAAGTACACCTCGCGCAGCTCCAGGCGCTGGCTGCGTACGACGAGATCGCCGCCGAGTTCCTCGACCGGTTCGGCCGAAATCATCCGGCGATCGATGCGTACCGGTGCGAGGACGCCGAGATCGTCTTCTACATGATCGGCGCCTTCGCCACCAAGGCCAAGGATGCGGTGGATCGCCTGCGCGAGCAGGGGTGGAATGTCGGATTGGTGCGGCCGCGCCTGCTGCGCCCATACCCGGTCACGGCGTTGCGCCGCCTGCTGCTGGGTCGCCGCGCGGTGGTGGTCGTCGACCAGAACCTGTCGATGGGCAAGGGCGGAGTGCTCTACAGCGAGCTGGCGTCGGGCCTGTACGGTCAGCCGGGCGCGCCGGTCTTGGTGGCCTTTGTCGGCGGACTCGGCGGTCGCGAGCTGCCGCCGGAGGAATTCTACGAGATGGCGAAGGTGGCGCGCACGGCGGCCGAGCAGGGTGTCGCACCCGAGCCGCGCATGCTCTATACGAGCGGTGAGCTGCGCGAGCTGAAGAAGCTGCATGCCATCGCCTCGAGCGAGCGCAAGGAGATCGGCATATGAGCGAGGCGACGATCCACAGCATGAAGGATCTGCCGTCCACACACCTGCTCGGAGCGGGCACCGCGATGTGCGCGGGGTGCGGCGGGTTGGAGGCGCTGCATGAGATCTACGACGTGCTCGGGGCTCGGACCGTGTTCGTGAATGCCGCCGGCTGCATGACGTTGCTGACCGTGTACCCGTTCACGCCGTTTCGCTCGGGTTGGCTGTACACATCGATGTCCTCGGCAGCGGCGGGCGCGCAGGGCGTGCGCGACGCGCTCGACATCCTGAAGCGCAGAGGCCGTCTGTCCGCGGAGGAGGACATGACCGCCGTGGTGCTTGCAGGCGACGGCTCGTCGTACGGAATGGGGCTGTCCGCGACTTCGGCCGCGATCGAGCGCAACCTCGACTTCCTGTATTTGTGCTACGACAACGAAGGCTACGGCAACACCGGCCAGCAGGCTTCCGGCGCCACGCCGCATGCGGCGCGCACGGCGACCACGGCCGGGTCCGGCGGCTACGCAGGCTTCAAGAAAGACCTATTCGCCATCTGGGCAGCGCACCGGCCGGCGTATGTTGCAACCGTCATCGGCGCCGAGCCGCTGGATCTCGCCAAGAAGATCCAGAAAGCCGCGGGTCTCAAGGGGCCGCGCCTGATCCTCGCGTTGGCTCCCTGTCCCACCGGCTGGGACTACGACCCGAAGCTGTCGGTGGAGGTCGGGCGGCTCGCGGTGCGTACCGGCATCTGGCCGCTGAAGGAATACGTGGACGGCAAGGTGCAGCACACGAGAATCCCGCGTCCGCGTCTGCCGGTGGAAGAGTACCTCAGCCTGCAGGGGCGCTTCGCGCACCTGTTCGAGCCCCAGCGGAATCACGCGGCGATCGCGGAGCTGCAGCGGCAGGTGGACGATTATTGGAAGGAGCTTGAGTGAGACGCCGGCGTCACGCCGCGTGATGGAGTCAGCGTCACACCAAGTGCGCCGTATGCGGCGATCCTGATGCGCATGTCATGACAGGTGCCGGATCGCCGCAGCCTGACACGCAATCCGCCGATCCGGGGATTACTGCCAAACGGTCGACGGCGCCTGCGCGTCTCGCACGACCCGATGCATCCGGGCTAGAGGGAATCAAGCGGGCGTGCGGCTCGCCGCGGCGGGCCGCGCAGGCAGCCTACGCAGCGCATCGCGCACCTTGCGCGTCGTCAACACCGTGAGGTAGGTTTGAATCGTCGCGTCTCGCTGGAGGCGAGACAGCTGATCGAGATACATATCGGCCACAACCGGAACCGGCCAATTCGACTCCTTGGCCAGCGCCTGGATTGCGTATACATGCGGGGTGGCCTCGTCTTGATGCTCCGGACGGGCGTCGGACGTAACGGTACTGTCGCTTGGCGCAGGATCGCTTGACATCGAGGAGAACTGTAGTTGAAGAGTCGGCTCTCGATAGCAGACTCGAAAGCCAGAATTAATTCTATCAGATCGCGTGGCTGACTGGTTGGACTGCGATCGGCTTCACTGACGGTTTCTCGTCACGACGAGGCTGCGACAGTCGAGTCATCGCACCTATGCCATTGTCCTGGATCTCGAGCGCGGGCGCCCCGCATGATCACAGCTTCGGGGTTGGCTGGTGCGCGTAGGTTCTCTCGCGGTGCTGCTGGCAAGCGAGGCAGCGCTTCGCCGTAGGATAGGCCAGCAGGCGCTCGAACTCGATCTCCGTGCCGCACGCGATGCAGGTGCCGAAGCTGCCAGCCTGGATGCGAGCCCTGGCGGCCTCGATATCCCGGATCTCAAGGATGTGGCGATCGACGATGCCCAGGTTGAGGTCGGCCAGTGCGTCCGCCACCGATTCATCGGCGATGTCTCCCGGAGTGCGGCCGAGCAGCTCCACATACTGCTGGTTCTCGCTCTTCTCCAGCTCGTCACGCACCTCCTCGAGCAGCGAGGCATGACGTTGATCCAGGTTGCGTCGCAGCTCGGAGAGCTGTGTGTCGGTGAGATTCATCCTTACCTTCCTCCTCTGCCTGGTCAAGTGCCGCCGCACGGGAACGCCAGCACAAAAGCGCGGATCACGAGTATCGCCGCCGGATAGTCGCGCAGCATGGGATCGGCTTCCAGGGAGCGGCGGACGACCTCGGCCAATTGCTCGCCGGTGATCCCGACAGGGGCGCAGAACAGACGCCGGTCGCTCGGGGCATGGTATTGAATGACTCCGATGCCGTCATGGATTCCCAGAATGTAAGCCGCTGCGGCCTCCGGCGCTCGTTGCAGCTCCTCGTAGAGCAGATTGCCGTCGACGATGTCCTCGCGGGGTTCATCGCCCCGCGCATTGAGCGCGAGCAATACCAGCGCGACAGCCAGCAAAGCTCTCATGTTGTCCTCTGTGCTCGGTCTTCCTGCGGATCGGACCTCTGGACGCCATCGCATCCGGTTTGGCGCCAGGCCCGGCGCGTCGCCTTCGCATGGTCCAAGCAGAGTATGCAAGAGCGTACAGGAAAATGAAACCGCGCTGCGCGAGGAGACCCGAGTGCGGCACTGGTCCCTTTGATCTAGGTCAAGGACATCAAATGTTCCATCTGCGAGCCTAACATGGCTGGTCATCTTCCTATCGACGGGCAGGTCGTGCACGTCGACGGCGCGGAGTGGACTTCGAGGAGCGGATGGATGCGCTCGATCCCGCCCAGAACGATCCTTGCTCTGGTGCTGGCCGGCGGCAAGGGTACGCGGTTGTATCCGCTCACCGCGGACCACGCGAAGCCCGCATTGCCGTTCGCCGGCCGCCATCGGATCGTGGACTTCGTGCTCAGCAACCTGGTGAACTCCGGGATCTCGCCGATCTATGTGCTCGCCGAGTATCAGCCGCAATCGCTGATCGAGCACTTGCGGCGCACCTGGGGCCTCGGCCGCGCGAACCCGGATTACAGGCTGGAGGTTGTGCTTCCTCGCAGCGGCTCGAGTCCTGGCCGGTTTCGCGGCACCGCCGATGCCGTCTATCAAAACCTGCAGCTGATCGATCGTCATCGGCCAGACATGGTCGCCGTGTTTGCCGCGGACCATATCTACCGCATGGACGTGCGGCAGATGGAACAGTTCCATCGGATGCATAACGCCGAGGTGAGCGTCGCAGCGGTGCCGGTGCCCTTGGAGAAAGCGCGCTCGCTCGGGGTCATGATCACCTCGGCGGACGGTCGAATCCGGGATTTCCAGGAGAAACCCAGCACGCCTGCACCGATTCCCGCCCGGCTCACTCATGCATACGCGTCGATGGGGAACTATCTGTTCGACCCGCAGGTGCTGGCCCGGGCGCTGCGCGAAACGAACGCGCGGGACGAGCACGATTTCGGGCGGGATCTCCTGCCGCGTCTGACCCGCACCCACCGGGGCTATGCATATGACTTCTCCGGCAACCGCGTGCCCGGGGTGCGGCCTTACGAAGAGCGCGGGTACTGGCGCGACGTGGGCACGATCGAGGCGTATCTGGAGGCGCAGGCGGATGTCGCGGGACCGCGCCCGCGCTTTCATCTGCGAAATTCGCACTGGCCTATCCGCGCCGCTGCGGACGACTTCTCGTCTGGGACCCGCGAGCTCGAGCAGCCGCAAACGGATCGAGCATCCCCTGTGATCAGTCGAAGCCGCGTCGAGCCACGGGCAGAGCCAGAGCCTCCCGCCGGCCCGAGCCATTAGCCTGGCGGCGTCCTGCCCGCCCGGAGTCGTTACGTTCCTTTGTGCAGCCGCGCTCGCGGACTGCTCCTGCGTCCGGCAACCTGCACTCCCCAGCTGGTGCCGGTGCCGCGCGCGGGTATGAGGGCAACCAACAATTCCAGCCGTGCGATGTAGCGTAGTGACTGAAAGGGCACGTGCCCGGCGCCGTGCTCGGTTGACTGGCGCCACACGATACCGCAAAGAGCGCCCGCGCCATTCCTCTAGCGTCGTAGTTGTCGGGCAGCTCTCCGCGACCAGCTCGCAGCACCGAACGCGGCCGTATCTCCCGGGACCGTTCCGATCTCTGCATCCATCGTGAATCTGAGTTCGGCCTTCGATGCTAGACTGCTCCCGAAAGTCGATCGCGGTGGCGACGAAGCGGCTGGCACGGGTGGCAGCGTAGATCGTTGGCAGAGTCGAGAGAAATTCCTGAGGATTGAGATGGTTCGGCTCGCGGTAACCAAGTCTGGTGCGATAGGGCGCGCCGTAGATGGGTACGGCAAAGACCGGACCTGGCGCGACCGGCTCCACGCCTTGCGTGCGCTGACGGCCGTGGCGACGCTCATGATCCCGCCGAGCAGGGACCAGCACAGCGCTGTGACGGCCGTGGAGACCGGGACTTGAACGGCCACCGGCTCGCTGCCGGCGGTCTCGGCCGGCCGAAGATCGACAGCGAGATCTGCGAGGGCCACGACGATCGCGAGATGCGCGAGAACGTCGGGGCAGAGCGCTTTGCTCACAACGATGACGTCGTCCTGCACGCGAAAGCCGCTCCTTTTCTCCAGCGTCAGGATCGTGGATGAGCTCACGCTCACGTCTTCCCGACGACGAACAGCAGTTCCTCCGGCGCACGGTCGATGCGGCGATCCGCATCGGCCTGCTGGCGGCGCTAGCCGTGTGGTGCTTCGATATCCTGCGGCCGTTCCTCGTTCCGATGGCCTGGGGCATCATCATCGCGGTAGCGGTCTATCCCCCCTACCGCCGGATCGAGGCGGCGCTGGGCGGCCGCCGCGGCTTGGCCGCCGTGCTGGTCACCTTGCTGATGCTGGCGGTGCTGGTGGTTCCGTCGTCGTTTCTTGCTGGCTCCATGGTCAAGGGCGCTGAACAGTTAGCCTCCGCATTTCAGGCCGGCACACTCACCGTACCCCCGCCCCCGGAGCATGTGGCTGCATGGCCGTTGGTGGGCAAAGACTTGTATCGGTTCTGGCGACTGGCCTCGGAGGACCTGCAGGAGGCGCTGCGCCAACTGAGCCCGTTGCTAAAGGATGCCGGCGGTTGGCTGCTGCGCGTCGCCGCCGGCGCCGGGCTCGGCCTGTTGCAGTTTGTCGTGGCGATCCTCATTGCCGGCGTGCTGCTGGCGCGCGCAGCCGAGAGCGGGCGCGCGGCGCGAGCCATCGCCCATCGGCTGTCGCCGGAGCACGGCCTCGGTTACACCGAGACGGCGCAGAAGATCGTGCACAGCGTTGCTGCCGGCATCGTGGGCGTGGCGCTGCTGCAGGGGCTGCTAGCCGGCGTCGGGTTCCTGGTGGCCGGCGTGCCGGCTGCCGGTCTGCTCACCCTGCTGTGCATCTTCCTCGGCGTGATCCAAGTCGGTGTCGCAGTCGTGCTGATCCCTGTGGTGGTCTGGCTTTTCCTCACGGCCAGCACTACCACCGCGGTGGCGTTCCTGGTCTATGCGATCCTCATCGCGCCGTTGGACAACATCCTGAAGCCGATCCTGCTGGGTCGCGGCGTCAGGGTGCCGATCGTGGTGGTATTCATCGGAGCCATCGGCGGCTTCCTCAGCACAGGCATCATCGGGTTGTTCGTCGGCGCGGTAGGGTTCAGCCTTGGCTACAGCTTGCTGCTCGCGTGGCTACACCGGGACAACCCGCCGCGCCCGCGCGCCGGCGCCTGACCGCTCGGGCAGTGCTTTGTTGGTGCTCCGGGCGCATACACTACAGGGGAGCCGGGTAGCTTCGCGAGGCCGCCAAGACCCGCCCGGCCACGAGCGTCGAAGCGGAGAAGAGGCCGCCCGGGCTGCTGCCCGCTGCCAGTTGGCGAACCTCGGCGGAGCGAGGGCGAGACGCTGACTTATCTACCATGGCGAAATTGCTCACAGCGATCAGTCAGTTCCTGAAGCTCGAGGCTGCGGGTGGGATCCTGCTCGCCCTGGCCGCGTGTGCGGCGATGGTCATCGCCAACTCTCCCTGGGAAGACGCTTATCGCCAGTTCTTGGACATGCGAGGTACGGTGCAGATCGGAGCCGTAGGCCTGTCCAAGCCCCTGCTGCTCTGGATCAACGACGGGTTGATGGCGGTATTCTTCCTGCTCGTCGGGCTCGAGCTCAAACGCGAGATGCTCGAAGGCGAGCTCTCCAATCGGTCGCAGATCGTGCTGCCGGCGTTGGGCGCGCTCGGCGGGATGGTGATCCCCGCCGCAGTCTACATCGCGGTGGTGCGAGCGGAACCTGAGCTGTTGAGCGGCTGGGGGATTCCCACGGCGACCGACATCGCTTTTGCGCTTGGCGTCCTGAGCCTGCTGGGGAACCGGGTGCCCGGCGCGCTCAAGGTGTTCCTGCTCACGCTCGCCATCCTCGACGATCTCGGTGCCATTGTCATCATCGCCGTCTTCTACTCCGACCAGATCTCGCTGACCTCGCTTTGGTTCGCCGCCGCTGCGATCGGGGCCTTGTTCTTGCTCAACGTGTCCGGCGTGAAAAAGGTTGCCGCGTACCTGCTGGTCGGGATCGTCCTATGGGTGTCGGTGCTCAAGTCCGGAATCCACGCCACGCTCGCGGGGGTGGCCATCGCCGCCTTCATCCCCATCGGCGGCGAAGGCGACACCGAGTCTTCCCCGCTGAAGCAGCTCGAGCATGATCTGCATTCCTCCGTCGCGTACGCGATCCTGCCGCTCTTCGCCTTCGCCAACTCGGGGGTCACGTTAGGGGCGGGCGCGTTGTCGAGCTTGTTCCAGCCAGTGCCGATGGCGATCGCGGCTGGGCTGCTGCTCGGCAAACCGATCGGCGTGGCCGGCGCATGCTGGGTCGCGATTAAAGCGAAGTGGGCGGGATTGCCTCAGGGGATACGGTGGGGCGACCTGTGGGGCGTTTCTTTCCTGTGCGGCATCGGCTTCACGATGAGCCTGTTCATCAATGCTCTGGCGTTCGATTCCACCGCCGTCGCGCATGGCGGGGACGGGCGCATCGGGATCATCGCGGGTTCGGTGCTCGCTACAGTGGCCGGATATCTGGTGTTGCGCCGGTCGTTACGCGCGCGATCCAAGTAGTCAGCTGGTGCGCTGCGCTGATGCGCGCAAGTCGCCGTCACGTTCACCGGCGCAGCGGGTCGGGTAGGTGTCCGTCTGTACGGGCACCTCGACCGCTGCGCCGACGAAACTTGCACGCGTCGCTACGGGACATGCGCGCAGCCGCCGAAGCCCGCGATCTTCGCGTCCATGCGCGTCCATAACGTCTGCGCTTCCAGCTGGGCCACCGTGTAGTTCAACGAGAGCGTGTCGAACACCTGGCCGTTCCCGTGCCCTTTTCCGTTGGCGATGTCGCTGCAATACGCGTGGAGCAGGTAGTTGGGGAGGTACGTGATCGCCAGCTCACGCGTGCGGCGCCCGACGTTGTTGGCTTTGTCCGTGGCGCTGACGGCGGCTCCGAACCAGGCATCGAACTTCGCCTGATCGATCGGGATCTCCGAAGCGGGGATGGGCGGCGTTGCTTTCGTCAGCTGGTTGTAGGGATCGTCGCCATGGCTCAAGTAGCGGGAGTCCGCCATGAACCACGGCTGCGCATGTCCGGCATTGGTCACCAGTTTCACCGGGACGTTGATTGCGCGCATGAATGCGCGTAGCAGGCCCACCGTGCCCCAGCATCCCGCCGTGCGATGCATGACGCCGAGCCCCGGCTGCGAGGTCTGCACGGTGCCGTCGAGGACGCGCGTCATCGGCGGGACCCCGCGGTACTGCCATTGATCCTGCATATTCGCCGCCGTCAACCCGCCGCTGAAATGCACCAGATTGGCGCGGCACCAGTCCACCACACGGCTCAACGTGTCCAGTCGAGTGTCGCCGATCAAGTTTCCCGTGCCGAGGAACGCGTAGCTGCGCGCCGGCGGCGCGGGCACGATGTTGCCGTGCATCGAGTCGATTCGATAGCCGGCGGGCGATGCGTTCCAATAGAACATCTCTCGGCTGTCGAACAGCTCGGCGAGCTGAGGCGCGGAATAAGCCTGAACGGACCACAACACCTGCTGGCCGATCTCCACCGCCAGCGACTGCGCCACGCTCGCCTTGAAATAGGCCCAGGCATCCGCCGGCGCCAGAACGGTGGTCACTTGCTGGTTATCGGCTAACGTCACCTGGTTCGGCGGAACGTCGGCGACCGGGATCGAGCTACGGATGCGCGAGAGCTCGAAAGCCTGGCGCAGCTCCGCCTTTTGCGCCGCGCTCCAGGACGACCAGGCGTGCGCGCCGCTCGAGTCCTCCCATACGATGCTCGCCGAGACGGCCGGATGCGCATTGAGCCAAGCGTCGAGGTCTACGGATTTCACGCCTTCGCCCACGGGCTCCGGGCTATACGTGGACACGCGCTTGAGCGCAGCGTCGTAGGAGATGGGCTTTTCGTTTCGCAGCAGGTCGATCATGTACTCGGCCTCGGCGGCATTGATGCCGGTCGCCGTGTCCGCGCCGCCGCCCTCGTAGTAAAACACGATGTCTCGCGTCCCGCCGACGTTCTCGAATACGGCGTAGCTGCTCACTGTCTTGCGCGCCATGGCCTATTCCCCCTCGCCGACCGGCTCCGGAGTGTAGGTGGACAGCCGCTTGATGCTGGCGTCGTAGGACATCGGCTTCTCGTTGCGCAGCAGGTCCACGATGTAAGAGGCCTCGGCAAAGGCGACACCGGTGACGGAATCGGCTCCGCCGCCCTGGTAGTAGAAGACGATGTCCGAGGCGCCTCCGATGTTGTGGAAGACGGCGTACTGAGTGACGACCTTGCGTGCCATAGCGGTTCTCCTCTGTTGTTAGCGTAACTACGTCGGCGGCATACCGATGCCGCGCTCGTCAAACCGGCAGCGGAACTGGCGCACGCGGAAAGCGCAGCCACGGCCAGGGATCCGTATCGCACCCGCGTACGCTGTGGATTGTAGCGATCCGCAGCAAACCCTTCATGGGCGCGGGACTATGTTACTGCGAGAGCCTGCGCGATGTGATCCAGCGCCTCCTCTGTCTTCGCGCGGTCGAGGCATGGGTAGCCGACCAGCACGACACGATCCCAGCCGTCGAACGGTTGGAGCATGAGGGCCGGGCCGTCGACCAGCGAATAGATGCCGACTCCCTTGCTCAGCAACTCGCGCTGCAGAGTCTGCGCCGGCGGAGCAGTGCGGGGCAGGTACCAGGTCAAGTGCATGCCGCCTTCGACGCCCATCACGCTCACGTCCGGGAAGCGGCGTTTCAAACCGGCGATCAGGCCGTCGCGCCGCTCGAGATACACCATGCGGATTCTGCGCAGCTGTGCCTCGAAGGCGCCCGATCGGAGGAAGTCCGCGAGCACCGCTTGTTCCAGCCACGAATGCCCGTGGTCGAACAAGTCTTTCACCATCCTTGCCTTGGGCACGAGACTGGGTGGGACGATCGCGTAGCCCAGGCGCAGCCCCGCGCCGAGCGACTTGGAGAAGGTGGCGAGGTAGATCACGCGCTCCGAGCGATCCAGGGCGGCGAGCGCCATGAGCGGCGAGCCCTGATACCGGAAGTCGCCGTCGTAGTCGTCTTCCACCACGAAGCTGCCCGTGCGGCGCGCCCATTCCAGCAGGGCGATGCGGTTTTCGAGGCTCATCGTCGGGCCCAACGGGAACTGGTGGGAGGGCGTCACGTATGCCAAGCGCGCTCCCGCTCGCGGCAGCACCCGCGGGCTCAGGCCTTCCTCCGTCACTTCGCATCCGATCAAGTTCGCGCCGTAGCTCGAGAGCACGGCCGCGGCGCTCGCGTAGGTCGGGTTCTCGACCACCACGGCAGATCCCGGTTGCAGCAGCAGCCGCGAGACCAAGTTCAGCCCCTCCTGCACACCGCCGACGATGAGCACCTGATCGGGGGAGCAGAGGATGCCGCGCGTGATGCGCACGTGCTCTGCGATCGCGCTGCGCAGTTCGCGCAGCCCGAGCGGATCGCCGTACTCGGTCAGCGCGAGCGGCGCCCCGTGCAGCCGCTGCTCCACCAGGCGCTTCCAGACGCGATGGGGAAACAGCGTGCGATCGGGGCGGCCCACGCGAAAATCCAGCAGGAGGTGGTTGCGAGAGGGGTCGTAGAGCGAGGAGTTGCGCCACTGCTCGAGGTGCGTCGGCTCGGGAACGCGCTCCGGCACCTCGGCGGGCCGATACACCCGCTTCTTGGCATTGAGATACGCGCGCGGAAGAATCGACCCGACCCGCGTTCCAGTTCGCCCGAACGTCTCGACGAAGCCCTCGCGCCCCAACGCCTGGTAGGCGAGCACCACCGTGTTGCGCGCTACACCGAGCTGGGCACTGAGCTCGCGCGTGGCCGGAAGAGCGTCTCCGGCCTTGAGCATCCCGTTTTCGATCAGCGTGGCGATCTGCCGCACGATCTGCTGTTGCAGAGGGTCGGCGCCGCCCGGCCTGACGGAGATCGGCAGTTGCATCGATCCAGCCACCTCGCCCGGCCACCATACCAGATTCGCCGACATGCGGCCGCTTTGGACCCATCGGTCGATCAGCGACTGGAGCCATCCGCCCGCCGCCGAGGGGCCTATGATCGTTCGCTAGAGCGGCGCGGGTTGGGCGGCAGCGCCCTCGTCAACAGGGAGAACTGCGATGGCGATCTATCTGAGCATGCAGCGGGTGAGATTTTCCAGCGCCGACGGTTATGACAAGTTCAAGATGATCTTCGCCGATACTCGCAACCACCTCAAGGTCTTGCCCGGTTTCTTGCACCTCACCTGGTGGGTGCATCCCGAGGACCCGAAGTGGTTCAACGAGGTGAGTCTTTGGACCAGCAAGCAGGCGCTCAACGACTGGCACCAGGCGACCTACCACAAGCACGCGAAGGAGTGGGCGGCGCGCGGCGCGATCATGGAGGATGTCATCACGAACTTCGAGCTCGCCAGCACGCGTCTGCTGCGCGTTTGCCCATGCTGCGGCGAGTTTCAGGACAAGCCCTACGACCTGCACCGCGAGCAGGCGACCCTCAAGACGCCCTGTCCCAAGTGCGGCTTCCATTTCCCGGTGATGCCGGAGACGGAGAGCAGCATGGCGGTGTTCAAGGACGTGGCATAGCCGGGGGGCGCGGGGGTCGCTGCGGGCGCAAGCGCACCCCCGCGATGTCTCAGCCCCGTCTCATCCGCTTCGGTAGCGGCAGTGCCAGTACGCGTCCGAACAAGCCCGCTGGGAAGAGAACCACCGTGAGCACGAACAGCGCTCCGAGCGCCAGCAGCCAGTAGTTGCCCAGCGCGCCCGACAGCGCGCTCTCCACCGAGCGCACGAGCAGCGCGCCGAGAAAAGCCGCGAGCAGGACCTCGCGTCCGCCCAGCGCGGTCCAGATCAGCACCTCGGTGGACAGCGGCACGCCGATCAACGCGGGCGAGACGAAGCCGAACTGGGTGGCGAACAGCGCGCCGGAAAACCCCGCGACGCAGCCGCTCACGGCGAAGCTGAAGGTCTTGTAGCGCGCGACGTCGACGCCGAAGTAGGAGGTGCGCGTCTCGTTGTCGCGGATCGCTCGCAGCACGGTCCCGCGCGGTGAGCGCTCGAGCCACAGCAAGACGGAGTAGACCAGTGCAGCCGCAGCAAGCAACGTGTAGTAGACCGGCACGGTGTCGAGCAGCTCAATGGGTCGACCTCCGAGCGGGATCCGCAACGGCGGCACATCGAGCAGTCCGTTGAAGCCGCCGATCCAATCCCAATGGCTTGCCGCGCGCTCGACGATCACCGCTGCTGCAAGCGTCACGATCGCGAAGTAGGCGCCCGACAGGCCCCGCCCGCGGAACATAAGCGGCCCGGCCGCGAGCGCGACCGCTCCCGGAACTAGCGCAGCGGCCACCAGGCCGAAGCCGGTCCCGCTCGGCCAGCCGTGCAGCATCCCTTTGGTCAGCGCCGCCATCACGTAGGCCCCGATGCCGAAGAAGATCGCCTGCCCGAAGCACAGCAACCCCGTCTGCCCCCACACGAAGGACAGGCTCATGGCGAAGATGCCGTAACTCACAAGTTGCGCGAGCTGGCTCATGCGCCACTCGTTTAGCACAGCCGGCGCAGCCGCGAGCACGACCCATACTCCGATGGTCATTGCGACGCCGATGCGTGGCGCGGACATGCTATCGCCGGCTCCCCGTCAGGCCTTGCGGGAACAACCGGATGACCACGATGGCCACGCTGAACACCACGACTTGCGCGATGATTTGGGTCCAGATGCTGGACACCACCGTGCTTGCACCCGCGATGAGCGTGGTTCCCAGCAGCGCCCCAAGCAGCGTGCCGCTGCCGCCCACCAGGATGGAGAGAAACGCGGGGATCAGAAAGCCCACACCCATCTGCGGATCGACGCTCATGAGCGGCGCCATGACGGCTCCCGCCAATCCGGCGAGCCCCGCGCCGAAGGCGAAGGTGAATCGATCCATGCGCCGGGTATTGATGCCGAGGCTGCTCGCCATGGGGCGGTTGGCGATCACCGCACGCGCCGCCAGGCCCAGGTTGGTGCGATAGAACAGCAGGAACGTCGCACCGGCCACCAGCAACGCGACGGCCATGATGAACAGGCGATACAGCGGATATGCAGCGCCGGCGATCGATAAGGCGTGCGGCAGCGGATTGCTCACCTGCTGTGCGGTAGGACCGAACAGGATGATCACCGCCTGCTTGATGACGATGGAAAGCCCCCACGTGGCGAGGATGGTGTCGATGAAGCGGTGATACACGTGGCGCACCACCAGCTCTTCCATGAGCAACCCGATCCCCGCCAACGCGACGGGCGCAGCGAGCAGCGCCAGCCAAAAGCTCCCGCCGCCACGGTCTACCGCCACCACGATGTAGGCGCCCAGGAGGAACAGCTCGCCGTGGGCCATGTTGATGACGTTCATGAGGCCGAAGATGATCGCCAGGCCGAGCGTGACCAGCAGCAGCGCGAGCATGAAGTTGGCCGCGTCGAGCGCAATGATCAGGGCTTGCTGCATACGCGGTTACCAGCGCGCTACACACGCGCCGCAGGTGGTAGTGGCGCCACGGGGGAGGCCTTCGACCCCAGGAGTCTGCGCGACGCGCATGCCTCTAGATCGCCAGATACCGGTCGAGCAGCGCGGCGTCGGTCCGAAGCACGGCGGTGTCCGTACCATCCACGATGCGGCCGTTCTCCATGAACAGACAGCGCGCGCTCATGGCCAGCACGAGCTCCAGATTCTGCTCCACCAGCAGCACGCTCATCTTCTCCTCGTGCGCGATCTGTCGCAGCGTCGCCCCGAGCGATTGCACGATGGAGGGCTGGATCCCCTCGGCGGGCTCGTCGAGGAGCAGCAAGCGCGGGCGGCTGACGATCGCGCGTGCCACGGCGAGCTGCTGTTGCTCGCCGCCGGAGAGCGTGCCCGCCATCTGCCGCCGTCGCTCGGCTAGCACCGGGAAATACGCGAACACGGATCCGGGGATGACCGCGCCTCGCGCCTTCTTGCCGATCAGGCCGAGCAGCAGGTTCTCCGCCACGGTGAAGTCCTTGAAGATCTCGCGCCCCTGGGGCACGTAGGCGATCCCGGAGTTGCTGACGGCATAGGGCGGCCGTCCCGTGATGTCCTGGCCCGCGAAGCGGATGCGCCCCGCGTCGGGCCGCAGATGGCCCATGACCGCCCGCAGCAGGGTGGTCTTCCCCATGCCGTTGCGTCCCATGAGCGCCACGCACTCGCCGTCGGACACCCTGAGCTCCACGCCATCCAGGACTCGTCCGCCGTCGCGGTACCCGGCGACGAGCCCGATCACGCTGAGCATGGTCGCGCGCTCACTGCGGCGCCTGCCCGAGGTAGGCCTGCCGGACTTCGGGGTGCTCGTGGACCTCGCCATAGCTGCCCTCGACCAGCACGGTGCCCCGGATCATCACCACCACCGGGCAGCCGAGCGCGCGCACGAAGCTCATGTCGTGCTCGATGACGAGCACCGCGGCGCCCCGCTCCGTCCGAAGACTGCGGATCAGCTGCACGGTGGCGGCGGTTTCCGCGACGGACATGCCGGCGGTGGGTTCGTCGAGCAGCAACAGCTGTGGCTGCGCGCTCTCCAGCATGGCGATCTCGCACCACTGCTTCAGTCCGTGGGCGAGCGTGCCGGCCGCGCGCAGCGCCGCGCCACCCAGGCCGAACTCGCGTAGCAGACGGCTCATGGGCGGCGCGACGCCCGGGCCCGGCGCTCGCGCGCGCCGCAGACCTCGCGCGCCGGGCCGGCCGACCCGCGGCACTTCCAGGTTCTCCGCGACGCTCAGCGTGGGGTAGATCCCGGGAACCTGGAACTTGCGCCCGATGCCGAGGCGCGCAATCCGGTGCGGCGGCCGGCCGGTGATGTCCTCGCCGCGAAACAACACGCGGCCCGTGCCGGGCGGGAAAGCGCCGGTGATGATATTGAAGAGCGTGGTCTTGCCGCAGCCGTTGGGCCCGATGATGCAGCGAAGCTCGCCCGCGCCGATCGCAAGATCGACCCCGCGCAGCACGCGCAGGCCGCCGAAGTCTTTCGTGACGCCGCGCACCTCGAGCATCGGCGGCGCCACGACGCTCGCGGTCATCCGACCCGCGTGCGGCTCACGACTTCTGGCACTGGTTGGAGGCTTTGACCAGGCCGATGTCCTTGACCAGCACCAGGCGCTGGTTGCGCGTCTCGGCGATCACCACGTTGAGATCGGCATGCCGGTCCTCGGGACGCAGGCGCACCATGCCGTTGCCCGACTGCAGCGAAAACCCGGTGACATGGTTGATGATCTGCTCCTTATCCACCGAGTTCGCGCGCTTGATCCCCTCGATGAAGAACCGGGTGAGCATGTAGTGTGCGTCCACCGTGTTGCTCACGATCGCGGTGTCGCCGAAGCGCGCCTTGACCTTGGATACGAAGGCCTTGGCCTCGGGCTTGTTCAGCGTGCTGATGAAGTTGGCCACCGTGACGATGCCCTCCGACTCGTCCTTCGTCAGGCCCGGCAGATAGTTCTCGCTGTAGCCGAGCCAGGCGAACTTGCACTTGGCCTTCATGCCGGCCGCAGTGAACTGCTTGGCGAAGGTGATCGCGTCCGCCCCCACCACGTCCAGCACCAGGATCTTGGCGCCGGATTCGTCGATCTTGCGGATCGTGCTGGTGAAGTCTTTCACGCCGAAGGGCGTGTACTCTTCGCCCACCACCTTGCCGCCGGCGAGCGCCACGGACTTGGCCACCGCCTCGTTCATCTTGTGCGGCCAGATGTAGTCGCTGCCGAAGGTGTAGAACGTGTCGCCGTAGTTCTGCTTGAGGAAGGGGACGAACGGGCTCACCCACTGCTCGGGCAGGCCGCTGTAGCAGATGATGTAGCGGCTGCACACTCCGCCCTCGTAGTCGGTGGCGTAGAACAGCGGCGTCTTGAAGCGCTCGATCGTAGGTTGGATAGCGTCGCGGTTGGCGCTGGTCACCGGTCCGAAGATCGCAACCACCTGGTCGCGTTGGATCAGCTCGCGACAGCGCTCCACCGCGGTCTTGGGGTCGGTCTTGTCGTCGGCGATCACCAGCTCGAACTTGCGGCCCAGCACGCCGCCCGCGTCGTTGGCCTCCTCGATGGCGAGCTGTGTGCCTTCGACGCCTTGCTGGCCGAGGTTCTCCAACCCGCCGGAGAGCGGTTGCAGCACTCCGACCTTGATGGTCTCGGCCGCGCGGGCGATGTACGGAAAGCCCAGCACCGCCGCGCCCGCGGCGGCCCCCTGAAGGAGGCGGCGGCGTGCAATCGAGATCGGCTTGTCGTTACGGTCGTTGGTCGACATGGTGGTCCTCCCCTTTCTAGAACGCAGACATATCCGGTCCGCGGCGCTCGCGCGCGGGTCTCGCTCAAGCGGCGATGCGGTTCTGAAGCGGTGCGGCCTCGAGCAGCGCCGATGCCACTTGGGCGCTGTCGCTGACGATCCCGAAGTGGGTGGCGATGTCGTACAGCGAAGAGGCTTGCTCGCGCTCGCCGGTGGCTGCGACGCAGTCCTCCGGTACGACGACCTGATAGCCCAGGAAGAACGCATCGTGGACGGTGCTGCGCACGCAGATGTTGGTGACCACGCCGAAGACGACCACGGTGTCGATCTCGAGGTCGCGCAGGGTCACATCCAGATCGGTGTTGAAGAATGCGGAGTAGCGGCGCTTCACCACGTAGATGTCGTCGGGTTTGGGTTCCAGGTCCTCGATCACCTGTGCGCCCCAGCCACCTTCCAGGCAATGCGGGGTGCGCTTGAGGAACTCGCGGTCCTGCCGGACGTTGCGCCGGTGCGTATCCACGACCCAGAGGATGGGGCAGCCGCTCTGGCGTGCCGCGGCGATGACCGTCCTTTGTGGCGGGACCAACGCCTCGTAACCGGGCAAGACCATGGCGCCGCCCGGCTTGCAGAACTCGTTGACCATGTCCACCACGATCAGCGCCGTGGACTTCGGATCGACATGGATCTGGCGCTCGAGCTTTTTCGCGGAGAACACATCCACAGCCATGACACGCCTCCTTGCCGAGAAGTCTTCTTCGCCCCGATTATCGGCAGCGATCCGCACAGTGTCAAATGAAGGGAAGCTGCGGTTCGCATCGCGACTCGATCTCCCACCGCCGCGTCGCATGGGTTTCCGCTGCGGGGAACCGAGGAGCAGTACCATACGCGTTCATCGAGGCAGGAGGAAGTCCATGAAACGACAGCTGGCGCTCATCCCAGGCTGGATGCTCACGATAGGCGTCGCAATCGCCGGCGGCTCCAACTACACGGTCAAGCCGGGCATCAACGCGAATTTCGAAGGCAAGGTACAGGAGTGGCCCGTCCCCACGCCTCAATTCGCGCGCGACCCGGCACCGGCGCCCGATGGAAGCATCTTCATCAGCGTCATGCACGGGAACAAGATCGCACGCTTCGACCCGAAGACGCAGACGTTCAAGGAGTGGGACCTGCCGCCCGGCGCGTACCCGCACGGTGTGCTGGTCGATGCCGACAATACAGCGTGGTACACCGGGAACGGCAACGGCACGATCGGGCATCTGGACCCGGCCACCGGCAAGGTGATGCAGTACAAGACGCCATCGGGCGGCGATCCGCACACGCTCATCACCGACGGCAAGGGCACGATCTGGTTCACGATGCAGGGCGCAGGGCGCGTGGGCCGGCTGGATATGCGTTCCGGGAAGATCGTCGAGTACAAGATGTCGGGCAACCCGTACGGACTCGCGCTCGACCAGCAGGGCAACGTGTGGGTATGCCGGATGGTGGCGGACAAGCTCGGCAAGATCGATCCCAGCAGCGGCCAGGTGAGCGAGTTCGCGACCGGTGCGGGCAGTGCGCCGCGCCGAATCGCCGCCGCTCCGGACGGCACGCTGTGGGTCACGCTCTATCGCAGCGGGAAGCTGCTGCACTTCGATCCCATGACGGGCAAGAAGATTCGCGAGTACGAGTTGCCCGGAGGGCCGAACGGCGGCCCCTATGCCGTGACCGTCGACGGCGCGGGAATGGTGTTCACCGACGAGATCAACGCCAACACCGTGGTGCGGCTGAACCCCGCGACCGGCGAGATGCGCGTGGTCAAGCTACCGGGCGAGAACACCGGAGTCCGCAAGATGATCGTGGATGCGAGCGGCCGCGTGTGGTACATGGGCTCGCACAACGGGAAGCTCGGGATGATCCAATGACGCGGCCGGAGAGCTGCGACGGCGGAAGGGCAGGGCCGTAGGGGAATCTCGCACGTTCTGTGCACTCTCGCGTCCCTCCGCCAGGAAGCGCATCGGCTGGTCGCCTCCGCCCCCTTCACCTCTTCACCTTTTCACCTCTTCACCTGCCCTCTCCACCGTTCCGGGTGAGCTCTGCGGCACCGGAACGCCCAACACATCCATCTCGTAGATCCTCAATGCCGATACGCCGAGCGACAGGACCAGCGGGCCGAGCAGCAGGCCGACCACGCCAAACGCGATCAGGCCGCCCAAGATGGAAAGGAAGCTCCACAGCGGGTGGATACGCGCCGCGCCCTTCAGGAACAACGGACGCAAGACATTGTCGATCGAGGAGATGGCGAGCGCGCCGTACAGCACCAGCACGACGCCCTGCCAGTCTTGCCCCTTTGCGAACAGATAGACCGCAATCGGCCCCCACACCAGCGGCGTGCCCACGCCGGGGACAAAGGCCATCACCGTGGTCACGCCTGCCCACAGCAGCGCATTGGGCAGCCCCAGCACGAGATATCCGGCGAGCGCGAGCCCGCCCTGCACGAATGGCACGAACAGCAGCGAGGCGAGCGCACCGCGCATGGTCTGCGCAATCGAATCGAGCACGCCGTCCGCTTGCTCTTTGCTGAGCGGGGAGACGCGTCGGATTTGTTCGCGAAACTGCATCCCGTCGCGGAGGAAGAAGAACAGCGTGATCAGCAACAGCGCCAGCTCGAACGCAGCCGAGGTCATGCCGGTGACAGCGCGCTGCAGGATGTAGTTGGCCGTCGCCGCCAGGCGCGACGCGGAAGCCATGAGGAAATCCATCACGCGCCCTTCACCGATCGCGTGCAGCTGCGCGAGCCAAGGGAAGTCTACCAGCAGGTGCTGGGTCCACCACTCGGTCAGTGTCGCGCTGTTCAGTCGGGGGGCGAGCCATGCGTACAGGCTGAGCGCCTGGGTGGCGATGCCCGCAATCAGGCCCATCACCGGGATGAGGATCACGAGCGTGACGGCCAGCACGATGGTGAGCGCCGACAACCCGGCGCTGCCGCCGAACAGCCGGGTGAGGCGCAGGTGCGTGCCGCGGAGCAGCAGCGCCATCGCGGTGGCGAGCGCCAGTGTGAGCAGAAAGGGCCAGAACACCACCAGCACCAGCCCCAGCACTACGAGCAGCAGTGCGATGAGCGTGACGAACATGACTCGCCGCGAGCGTGCGGGCTCCAGTCGATCGGGACGGGCCGATTGCGGAATTGCGTCTAGCCGTTCAGGTTCTGGGGTCAAGGGTTCCCTTTTGCGCGACGAACGGATCGCAGAATTTTCGGCTGTGGGCATCGAAGGGCACGGACCTCATGCAGGACGGGATGCAAGGGACGGAAATCGCGTGTTGAATCCCTTATCCGCCATCGATGCCGGCTGCCCGGACCCTCAAGCATCGGGTGCGACACCGAGTAGCGTGCGGCAATGCGCCGAATCTTGCTCTGTCCTGCGAGTCCGCATGAACCACGCCGACATATTGGATCGTGTCATAGTACTCTCCGCACGCAAGTGACGTCGGGCGTTCGATGCGGCCGCTCAGGCGATGTGCAACGGGGACTTCGCTCGGCGCGTTCTTCATTCCCGCCTGGCTGCGGATCGTGACTCCTTCCAGTCCTCGCCGACTCACCCGACTCGGCACTACCGCTCGCCTTGAGCGCTTCCGCGAGGCGTGATACGGTTGAACTTGCTTTCCGTCAGCCGCATCTAGTTCCACGCGCGCCGTTCGGCAGAACGCTCCGCCATACTCGAACACGAGCGATCATGACGTATAAACTCCTGCTGTACCGCGACGAGAGCTATCCGGACTCGCATATCGCCGACCGCTATCCGGCGGCACTCAAGGAGATGCTGCCGGACGTGGAGGTGGTGCTCGCACGCACCCGGGCCGAGGCCGACGCGCACATCGCCAGCGCCGACGCTGCCTTCGGCAAGCTGCCGCCGGATCTGTTCGCAAGCGCCAAGCGCCTGCGCTGGATCCAATGTCCGCAGGCGGGCCCCGACCCGAGCTTCTACCACCCGGCACTGGTCGCTAGCAATGTCGTGGTGACGAACATGCGGGGGATCTTCAACGACCATATCGGCGCCCATATCCTGGCGATGATGCTCGCCTTCGCCCGCGGGTTGCCGCGCTACTGGACGCAGCAGGCGCACCGCGAATGGAAGACCGGCGCACCGACGTCCCACCTGCCCGAGTGCACGGCCGTGATTCTTGGCGTCGGGGGAATCGGCGCAGAGACGGCGCGGCTGTGCGCGGCGTTCGGGATCCATGTGATCGGGATCGATCCGCGGGTCGAGTCCTCGCTTCCGGGCGTAGCCGAGCTGGTGCGGCCGGAAAGGCTGAATGACATCTTGTCGCGCGGCGACTTCGTGATCGTCACCGTGCCCGAAACCCCAGCCACGCGAGGCATGTTCGACGCCGCGTTCTTCGCGCGAATGAAGCGCGGCGCCGTCTTCATCAACATCGGGCGCGGTGCGACGGTGAAGCTCGCGGATCTCGACGCCGCGCTGCGCTCCGGTCAACTGGCCGGAGCGGGCCTGGACGTGTTCGAGCGCGAGCCCCTGCCTGCCGAGCACCCGCTCTGGGACGCGCCGGGAATGCTGATCACGCCCCACGTGGCCGCCGCGGGGCCATACCTGGACGACCGTCGCGCCGAGGTGTTCCTCGATAACTGCCGCCGCTTCCGCGACGGCCGCCCGCTGCGGAACGTGGTCGACAAGGCCAACTGGTTTTGAGCAGGGGTTTGCGGTCGCGCGCGAATGCTTCGTCTGCTACGGCGGGAGTCAGTCGATCACATCGCCTGCTGGCGCGCGCGGAAGATCTCCGTTTCTCGCGGCGCGCCCGTAGGGCGAACGCGGACTGACCTCTCCGTCAGCCTCGCGGCCGCTCGAGCATCGCTGCGATGAACGGTGACCACACCGCGTCCGGCTGCCAGACCGAGTGCATGAGCGCGAAGGCATCCTCCTCCCGCCAGCCCTGGCGGATGACACGGTATAGCCCGAGGAATGCGGTGACGCGCTTATTGGCGGCGCAGTGGACCAGGATCTTCCGACCGCGGTGCTGCTCCATGGCCGCGAAGAACGCGTCCAAATCGGCTTCCGTTGGGGCGGCGAATTGTACCGGGATGTGCACATACCGTATCCCCAGCGACTGGACCAGACCGGTCTCATCTCGAAGCGAGTAGCGTGGATCGTCGTGAAGGGCGAGATTGATCACCACCTCGAACCCTTCGCGCGCGACAACCCTCAGCTCGTCCTCGGTGGGTTGCCCGGAGGTGGACAGCAGTGCGTCTACGGCGCGGTAGTTGTAGATGTCGGAGACTTGCGCTTCTTCCATCGTCGTGCTGCCCTCCAATCGGCGCTGGCCTAGCGGGCCGCCCGCCCCAGCGCGCGGACCTCGTCCATCCATCTCGTTCGCTTGGCGTCGCCCATCGCCTCCACCATCCCGATGAGGCTGGCGCGGATCGGGCGTACGCCGCAAAAGCCGAGGACGTTCCGTTCCAGGCTTTTCAGGCTGTGCGCGCCGAAGTACCAGCGGTAGACGAGCGCGGGCATCCCCATCGTGACGATGATTCGCGCGCTCTTGCCGGTGAGCAGCGGGCGGCCTACCTTGCCGGCTTGCTCTCTCCCGAATGCAAAACCCGGCCGCAGGACCTGCTCCAGGAACGCCTTCAGGAGCGCGGGCATGGCGCCGAGCCAGAGCGGATAGAGGAGCACGAGATGCTCCGCCCATCCGATCGCTTCTTGGGACCGGCGAATCGGCTCGGAAGCGATCCCGCCTTCCCAGTCCTCCCGGCGGCGCAGCACCGGCACGTCGAGCTCGGCTATTGCGAGCCGTTTCACCTCATGCCCTGCCTCTTCCGCGCCGGCCTGGTATGCATCCGCCAGCGCGTGCCCGAAGTGCTTGGCCTGAGAGTCAGGATGACCCTGAATGATCAGTATGCGTCTCGCCATCCCCGGATGACGTGCGAATGAGCCAGGGACGATCTCGTAGTCCCGGTTCGCTGCAGTATCGCGCTCTCGCCCGTCGGCGTCAAAGTCGCGACGAGCCTACGCCAGCGCTTCACAGGGCTTTGCGCATCCGTCATACTCCGCTTCGCGTCGTCCCGTAACACATGATACGGTTCATATGTCGGAGCGGGTTCGATCGCCAACGGCACGGAGCTGCAAGCAGCGGGAGGCTCGGCTTGCATTGTAAGACCTACGCCCGGGATCAGAATTAGCGGCTGGTCGCTCAACCCGAAGTGACCTGGGAAGCGCCCAGCCAGCCGCACGCGCTGCTTGCGGGGTCCATCCAGTCAACGCAGTCCCACACGGAGGCATAAGTCGGCACGACGCCTCCCACAACCAGCGAGGACACGATGCAGAGCTCAACAGTGCAACTGAGATGCGCATTTGCGGTGCTGCTTGCGTTGCTGATATCGGGCTGCGCAGCAACGCGCTCTACGTTCGACGTCACGGTGCCCGCCGCCGAGGCTGCCCCGCCAAAGGGCTTCATCAAGGTGACGGAGGTGAATGACAAGCGCCATTTCGAAGGCAAACCCAGCGAACCATCCACCCCTTCGCTCCCGGATGCGAAGGACCTCAACAACCCCGCCATCACCTCGCGAGCGATCGCCAGAAAGCGAGGCGGTTTCGGCAATGCGATGGCCGACATCCTTCTGCCGGAGGGGCGCACGGTTCAGCAACTGGTCAGGGAGGTGGTGACGGACGCGGCGCGGCAGCGGGGCTATGCCGTCGTGGACGAGAAGTCGCCGAAGTACGGGGAAGCGGTCCCACTCAAGGTAGACATCCAGCAATTCTGGTCTTGGTTCACTCCCGGGTTCGCGGCGATCACGTTGGAGTTCGAGGGCATCTTGGTGATCAACGGGCAGGTCGTCATCCCGACCACGGAGCAGACGGTTCGAGGTTCCGCGGCCATCGAGTCGTTCGCAGCGACCGATGGGGAATGGCAGAAGGTCATGCAAAAGGGGCTTGCTAACCTCATCGAGAAAACGAAGGAGAAGATCAAGCCCGCCGAGTAGCTTACCGATCGGGGCGACAAGACGGCTGGCCTTCGGTCAGTGACGTCGCCTTGACCGTCGTCCCCGCTTCGGTTTCCTTTAGCTCGTCCGGGCGCGCCACGTGCTGCGCGTCGCTTGCGCGCTCTGTCGGCGTCCGCGCTCCACTCGGCTGCCGGGTGTGCTCCTGGAATGCTGAAAGCGCCGAGTGCGGAGCCCGCCTACCCTGTCGTCATTACGCGACAGTGCTCGGACTCTCGCGAGCGCGGCGAGTCAGGGATATCGGCGTCCCGTTGCGGAGCAGGGCAGCTTTGCTTGCATTGTCCTGATCCCGGCGGCAGTATGTCCGCTACGCCCGATGCCGGTCCGCGCCAGTGTGCGAAGCGCTCGCCGATCACCTGCGGCGATGGGGGCTCGATGAGTCACGTCTTCCTCAGCTATGCTCACGAAGACCGCGGCTTCACGGGCGATCTAGCCCGGGATCTCGAGCGGCGCGGCTTGCGCTGCTGGATCGACCAAGAAGCAATCCGCGCAGCGCAACCCTGGCGCGAGGAGATCGCGCAGGCGATTCAGCAGTGCGGCGCCTTCCTGATTGTCCTCTCCCCCAGGTCCGTCGCATCGGACGAAGTGAACCGGGAGCTGGCGTATGCCGCCTCGTCCGGCCGGCGCATCGTTCCTCTCGTCTATAAGTCCGTGCAGCTGCCGCCGGCCATCGGCTTGACGCTGGGCAACCTGCAATGGGTGAACTTCGACGAGCGGACTTACGAGGACGCGTTTGCCGCCTTGATGCGCGCGCTCGTCCCAGAGGAGAAGAAACCCCCTGCGCTCGGTCGGCCCGCGCTCGTGTGGCTGATCTCCGGCGCCTACTTGCTCGGAGGGGTCAACTTCCTGGCGTCGTTCGGGACATGCCTCGCGCATGTCGCCATGAGTCTCGGCAGGTCGCGAGTCTGTGTGGATGGCCTCGGTCTGCCGCTGGCGCCTTTGATCTTGCTCGATCTCTTTCTCGTGCTTAGCGTGGTCGCGGGTGTTGTTCTGTTCCAGCAGCGCCGATCGGCCGTGCCTTTGTTCGCGGTCCAATGGGGGTTGAACGCGCTGCTGGCTGCTTGGAGCTTCTTTCTGCATCGATATCAGGGCGGACTGCTCGCGGGCCTGGTCGTGGCAACACTCGCGCTGTGGTACGTCGTGAGAATCAACCGGCAGGGTGAGTCGGCGGTTGGCCGGTTGGTGGCGGCGGAGCCCGTCATGCCGGGCTCCGCACCGCAACTTCATCATCGTTCGGAGACGGAGGTGCACCATGAACGTAGCCGCAATCATGACCAACGCCAAGAAGAAGATGGAGAAGTTTCTCGATGACGTGAATCGCATGCTGCCGCAGTTGCGCAGCGTCGGCTTGTCCGTCAAGGACGTCGCCGTCGACGTGGGCATGCTGCCGTCGGTGAGGCTGATCGTGTCGGGTTCCGTTCGCTCGCTCGACCCCGAGAAGATCCGCCACCTGCGCGAGGCGCACAAGGAGAACCGGGTGCTGGCCGCGGTGCTGCGAGCCGTGGAGACGGCGGTGAATTTCAAAGAGCTCCTGCGCACGTTGGCGGCCGACACCATCGAGGTGCACGTGAGGCTCGGGGTGCTCTTCAACGTAACGGTGCACTTCGTGCCCGGCCAGGAAGGCCTCGGTGTCACAGCGCTCGAGACGAGCGGAGCCACAGGTCCCTCCATCCCGCCCTCCGCTGTAGTCGCATAGCTTCCAGCAGCGCGGACCCGACGGAGCGCGTGACGGCGGTCCTTCCTTCCTGCGCACGGTAGGGTGGGGACGAAGGAGAGGAAGCGTGCGCTTCGCTCGCAGCGCAAGAGCGGGTCCCGCTCTAAACCGCTTTTCTCGGGAGCATACGGATCTGAGCAGTCCGCGCGCTCAGGCAGGCCGAGCTCGAACTCGCGTCAGGCCCTGCGCAAGGGCCGCTGAGCCGAGCGCGAGCGTGAAGGCGGCCCCGATGTGCAGCCACGGCAACACGGCCGCGAGGACGAAACAGAACGTGACGAGCGCGTAGAGCCCCAGCGCCATGCCGCGCAGCAGATGGATCGCGAACTGCGCCCCGGCGTGACGATGGGAGAAGACGGCGAGAACACTGCCGAGCATCGGAAACATGCCGAGCAGCCCGCTCAGCCGTGGACCCAGCACGGGCGCGAAGTGCGTGAGCGCGAGCACGACGCCTGCGCCGGCGAGCATGCGAAGGAGCAGCTCGCCGTAACGCAGCTCAGGAGCGGAGGGAGGCCCGACGACGGCAGGGAACAGGCGCGGGGCGACCCAGACGCAGGCGAGCCCCAGAAGACTGGCGGTGTAGAGGCCGGGCGCGAGCCCGTACAACAATGCTGCCGCTGCCAAGTATGCAAGCAATCCGGCTGCGAGGCTCGCGAGCCAGTTCGCGCGTGTCGCGGCCCAGGCATAGGTGATGACAAACGAGAGCAGTGCAGGAACGCCGGAAAGAGTTCCGGCGGCGGCCGTGACTGCGAACGCATCTCCCTGCTCGGTGGCCACGAAGAACAGGATCGGGCCTGCGATCACGGGGAAGCCGGAGAGCCAGCCCGCCACTGCCGGACCCCACTGGCGGCCGGCGAGCGTGATCGCGCAGATGAGTGAGGGTACCAGAGCGAGCTTGAGCGCGAGCATGTGACTCGATGCGTATCGGTGCTTGGTGACAGGGAAGCGCGCAGCATTTCCCCAGTGTGCGGCCGGCCGGGCGGCGCTACCCGAATTGTGGCTGCAGACGATCGTCGTTCTGGAGTGTGCCACAAAACGCGCCCATCGCCTTCGTGCAGGAGCATGTGCATTGGGCGTACCATGGTACGCAGCCGTCCAGCGTGAAGGACCGTGCTCGTCGGTTCGGACGGACCCATACCCCGCGGGTCATCGAAGGTGAGAGCAGAACAGGGAGGAGGCTATGACGATCCGTCTCGGGCGATTCCATGCGGCGACGGCGGCAGCGCTCTTCGTGTCGGCATTGCCCGCAACTGTCCACCCCGCCGACCTCAAGATCCTGAGCACTGTCGGTGTCCAGACCGTCGTGCAGGAGCTCGCGCCGCGGTTCGAGCGCGCAACCGGCCACAAGCTCGACATCACTTATGGCGTGTCGAACCTCATGAAGAAGCAGATCGCCGACGGGGAGAGCTTCGACCTCGCGATCATGACCTCCACCGTGACCGACGAGCTGATCGGCCAGGGCAAGCTCGTCGCCGCCACGCGTACCGACATCGCTCACGGCGGCATCGGGATCGCCGTGCGCGCGGGAGCTTTCAAACCGGATATCGGCTCGGTCGAGGCACTCAAGCGCGCGCTCCTCGACGCGAAGTCGATCGCGTACTCGAAAGCCGGCGCGAGCGGGATCTACTTCGCCGGCCTGTTGGAGCGGATGGGCATCGCCGAGGCGATGCAACCCAAGACGAAGTACGGGACTTCGAATGTGGGCGAAATGGTGGCCAACGGGGAGGCGCAACTCGGCGTGCAGCTCATCAACGAGCTGCTGCCGGTGCGCGGCGTCGAGGTCGTCGGTCCGCTTCCGGCCGAGGTGCAGAGTTACGTCACGCTCACCGCGGGCGTCGGCACCCAGGCGAAGGAACCGGCGATCGCGGAGCAGTTCATCCGCTTCCTGACCGCGCCTGCTGCATTGACGGTCATCAAGCATAAGGGGCTGGAGCCCGGCGGGGTCTGATCCTGATCGGTCGCCTCCCGTCCATGGGGACCCCGGGGCGGGTGCGATGATCAAGGCGAGCGTACGGGCGCGGACAAGAGTGCTCGATTGGGTGACAATGGACGCAGCGAGCGGCTCGCGAGCCAGGTTCTGCGCACCGACTCGATGCGTGGATGCTGGCTGTCCGGGTGTCTCGCGAACGCTCCCCTCATCGATGTAGGGTCAAGTAGATGGTTGCCCGATGCGAACACTTCAACCAGATCCGCGAGGTGTCCCCGCAGAGCGATGGCTGCGAGGAATGCCTGCAGACGGGCGACGAGTGGGTGCATCTGCGCCTGTGCCTCACGTGTGGGCATGTAGGCTGTTGCGACAGCTCGAAGAACAAGCATGCGACCAAGCACTTCCACGCGACAGGGCATCCCATCATGCGCTCGCATGAACCCGGAGAGACCTGGGGTTGGTGCTACGTGGATCAGGCCTGGCTGGAGTTCGGAGGTGTGTGACTCGCCGAGACGCAAGCGTCTGGTGCGGGCATGCCGCTCCATTGCACGCAACGGCCCGTCAAAGATCGCTACGCTCCGGTGAACCGGCACACTGAACCCTTCACGTTGGCCGTACCGGTCAACTCCACCGACCATATCGTCGGGCCGGAAACCGCTCGCGTAACGCTGGTCGAGTATGGCGATTTCGAGTGCCCGAATTGCGGTCAGGCCTACCCGGCGGTGAAACTCCTGCTCAAGCGCTTCGAGCACCGCGTGCGCTTCGTGTTCCGCCATTTTCCGTTGACGGAAGTGCATCCGCACGCCGAGCTCGCTGCCGAAGCGGCAGAAGCCGCCGGCGCCCAGCATAGGTTCTGGCCCATGCACGCGCTCCTTTTCGAGCACCAGCTCGAGCTGAAGCCCAACGACTTGCGCGGCTACGCACAGCAGCTGGAGCTCGACCTCGAGCGGTTCGACTACGAGCTGAAGGATCAGGTCTACCGTCAACGTGTGGCTGAGCATGTCGACAGCGCCAGGCGCAGCGGCGCGCGCGTGACCCCGACCTTCTTCATCAACGGCGCCATCGTCGACGTGTCCTTCGGCCTCGAACACCTGTTTCAGGCGGTCGAAAAGGAGCTTGCCTAGACCGGGCTTGCCGATCGGCACACCGGCGCACGTTGGACCGCATGCCGCGGACGAGCGCACCCGGTCACTTCGACTGCCCGATGTCGAGGCGCCGGATCTTGCCCGACGCAGAGAGCCGGAACCGGAAGTAGGTTCGGAAATCTCCCCATCGAGCGGAGTGGAACGCTCCACCCAAGTGCAGGCCCTGGTTCCTGACGCGGTCGATCGATGTGGAGCGTTCGTGGCCGATCGCGTCTCGCGTGAATGCGGCGAGGCTGCGCGGCTCGCCATCGTCATACAACTCGGCGTCGGGCTCGAGCAGCGCCGACCAGGCATGCCGGTCGCCGCTTTGCAGCGCCTCGATGGCAGCTTTGACGGTGGAGTTGGTGAGCGCTTCGGTGATCATTGGACTGGTTCCCGATTGGTCGGTGATCCACTGGCAAAGGTCACACAGCCCTGCGTGATATCCCGGACTGCGCACCCGATCGAAAGCTGCGCAGGCCGACACCACGAACAGCAAATCGCTTCCCTCGTGCGCTCGAGGCGCAAGGCGTAGTCACGGTCTCGGTCGCAGCCGTCATTTTGCACGCCAACGCGGGCAGCAAGAGCTACATCACCGCCGGGGACGGCACGCAGATCCACACGGGCATTCGGTCCAGCGTTACGCCGCCAAAGCCGGCCACCCGAGTTCGCATCTCATGGCGCCGCCAGGCGCTCCGAATCCGACGCGAGCAGTCGTATGGATCTATCCGGCTTGCGTGTGAGTCGAACAACTGGGCGACCGGTTGCACGACCGCACCGCTCCCCTGCCAGTTGTACGGTTCGGTGAGCGGCTCGTAGCCGACTCGAACCGTCCAGTCCGACTACCTCCGAGGTAGTCGACTCGCCTCGCGATCGCTGCTCCAATTTACCTGGATCCGAGCGACGACAGCCCGGACGACAGGCTCTTCGATGATTTTTTCGAGGCGCCGGTCGAAACGGTCGCCGCTCGATCGACAATCGTTACGTACAGCGTTCGGTGCGCGAATGCGACCCATGCGCCCTGATGCTGCAACTTGTCAGGAGGTCATTGTGACGGAGTCTCAGCGACATCAGCGGTCTGCGCCCTCGTGCGCAGACCTCATGCAAGGCGAGATGGGCAGACGATGCAGTCCAGTCCGGCCCCAAGCAAGGCAACCCGTGCGCGCAGTGCAGTCCGGGCTGGGGTCGGCTTCGGCCGTTTGGAGTGCGGCGTCGCAGTCTTCAAGCCGGGCTGCCCACAGCGTTCCGGTGTCCAGCCGCGGTTTGGGATGGTCGGCGCTGGACTTCGAGCGCCGCGATTATCCGCCCTCGCCGCGCGCCTGGGCTCATCACGGCAGGGAACATCTGATCTTGGTGAGCCTCACCAGCGGGCGTACCGTGCGCACGAGCGCCGGCGAGCGGGTCGAACGCGAGCTTAGCCCGGGGTCCGTCGCCGTCGTGCCGGCGCATACCCCTGTGAGCTGGAGTTGGTCGACCCGCATCAGCGTTTCGGTCTTGCGCATGCAGCCCGATTTCTTGGACCGCGTGGCGCAAGCGGTGCTCGGGTTGGGCTCTTGCGAGTATCGCTTGTTGCTGGCCGAGCGTGCGCACGACATCGCCATCGCGAATATCGCGGCAGTACTGGCGCAGGAGACGATCCGCGGCGAACCCGGCAGCGCGCTCTACGCAGACTCACTGGCCAGCATTCTCGCCGTGCACCTGTTGCGCCATTATGCGCGATGCGCCGACGGAGGTAAGCTTGGCAGCGCATCGACACCGAATCCGATCATCCCGCCTGGATGCTCTGAAAGCGGCCGCGAGAGCAGGCCACGAGCCGTCATCGCCGCGCTGGCGTTCATCCATAACAACTACGCGCGCGAGCTGTCACTGACGGACATCGCGGAGGCCGTTCACCTGAGCCGATTTCATCTCGCCCGGGTGTTCAAGCACTCGCTGGGCGTGTCGCCGCATCAATACCTGATTCGGCTTCGCGTGAATAACGCCGGCTGGTTACTATCGGCCGGCGCGGATGAGCGGTCGGTGGCGGAGGTGGCCAGTGCCGTTGGGTTCGCCGATCAAAGCCATCTCACGCGCCATTTCAAACGCGTGACGGGCATCACCCCACGGCAGTTTAGAGCACGACAGAGACCCCAAATCTCGAATGGTCACGAACGCGTGGGCGATTCAGCTTCGCTCAGATCCGGGAGCACAAGATTATCCAAAAGCATGCCAACCTCTTTCTAGAGTTGAGGCGGCACGCAGTGTTAACGTTCGTTCCAAGGTGGGGACGACGTGCGGGATCGTCAGACAGACGGGCGCGGCTTCCCCGCATGAGACTTCACAGGACACGGCTTAGATGGAACTGAGCACACTGATCGCTGCAGTGGCGGCATTCGGGCTGCCTTGCACGAATCCCGACCTGCGCCGCTATCCGGCCGAGGAACTGCCATGGCCGGCGGTCTACGTCCGCACCGTCGACGGGCAGAACATCATCGCCGTGCGGGAGAGCGTGAGGAGCGAGCCGCAGCGTCTCGCGAAGATTCTGGTGCACGAACTCCTCCACTGCGGGTTGTATGAGGAGCGAGAGCGGCGTGGCGAGCCGCAGCTGAAATCGCTGGACCCGCGTGAGGAACTAGCGGTGCAGGCGATGACCGAGGCGGTGTTGCAGCGCTTGGACGGCTGGTCGGGGCGCGGTGGAGGCAGTGAGTACCAATAGGTTCGACATGTTCAACTGCCGTCTGCGGTAGGCGGCGAGAGGCGACCAAACTTTCTTGCGGCATCTGAGATGGAACTCGCTCGACACAACGGACATGCATCGCAAGCGCGCACGGCCGCGGCGATGCGAATTGCGTCCCAAAGCTGCGGCACGGTCGAAGCGCAGGATCGGAAAGATCATGCGCCACGCCGGCCCGCTAACCACCTCGGCTTTGAGCAACGCGTACTCCCGAGGCTTCGGCTCGCCGGCGGCGCGCAAGCCGACCAGACTATCGCGCTTTGCGGCAGCTGGACGGCGCTCGGACTGCGGCACGAGGCGCGAGCGCTGCGCAAGGAGCTGGCCCGATACGCGGGCAAGCAAGCGCTTCGGTGGGATTTGTCTCGAGTGCAGACGCTCGACCACGTGGGTGCGCTGCTGTTGTGGCAGGGCTGGGGCAGGCGCATGCCGGCAGACATCATCGTTCGAGACGACATGCGGCGCGTGTTCGCGCGCCTTCAGGGCGACGCTCCCCGGATTTCGCGGCACCGCTTCAGCTTCTCCGATCCGATCGTGTCCGTTGGCTCTGTAACTCTCGAGATGGGCGCGCAGCTCGGGCGCTTCATCGGCCTGATGGGCCAAGTTCTGCTCGAACTAGCCGGTCTTCTCAGAGTTCCGGCCTCCTGGCCTTGGGCCGAGGTCTCCGCAGGCGTGTATCGCATGGGCGCTCAAGCGCTCGGCATTACGGCGCTCGTCGGGTTTTTGATCGGGATCATCCTGAGCTATCTGTCCGCCCAGGAGCTTCGCGACGTCGGCTTGAACGCTTACGTCGTCGATTTCCTCGGCATTGCCATCGTCCGGGAGCTGGGGCCGCTGGTGGCGGCGATCCTCATCGCCGGGCGTTCCGGTTCCTCGATCACCGCACAGCTCGGCGTGATGCGGCTCAACGACGAGCTGGATGCGCTGACCGCGATGGGCATTGCCTATACTCGGCGTCTGGTGTTGCCGAAGGTACTGGCGCTGGCTCTCGTGCAGCCCCTGTTGACCCTCTGGACGGATCTGTTCGGCTTGCTGGGCGGCATGCTGGTGGCGAACTACACGCTCGGGGTCAGCTACGCCTACTTCGTCAAAGCGCTGCCCGGGGTGGTTCCCAGCGGGATGTATTGGTTGGGCCTGGCGAAAGGCGTCAGTTTCGGGGCCGCCATCGCGCTCGTGGCCTGCCATTTCGGGCTGCGCATCAAATCCGACACCGAGAGCCTGGGCGCGGGAACCACCAGCGCGGTGGTCGCTGCAATCACCAGCGTGATCGTGCTGGACGCCGCCTTCGCGGTGCTATTTCCGGATTCCCATTTCTGACCATGCCGCTGTCCTCGGATTCGGTCATCGAGATGAAAGGGATCTCCACCCGCCTGGGAGGCCAGGTCGTGCATGAGGGCTTGGAGCTTACCGTGAGGCGCGGTGAGGTCCTCGGAATCGTGGGCGCGTCGGGGACAGGCAAGACCACGCTGCTGCGTTTGATGCTCGGATTGGAGCGGCCCACGCGCGGCACGATCAAGATGCTGAACGGCGCCGCCACTTGGCTCGACACCGAGACCAGCGCGCTCTTGCGGCGGCGCTCGGGCGTCGTGTTTCAGCGCGGCGCCCTGTTTTCGGCGCTCACCGTCGTGGACAATGTCGCGCTGGCTCTGCGCGAGTTGAAGTCGTATGACGGCGACTTCGTTCGAGAAACCGCGCTGTTCCTCCTCGAGACGGTTGGAATCGGGCCGGAGCATGCCGAGAAGCTGCCCTCGGAGCTCTCGGGCGGCATGGTCAAGCGGGTCGCGCTCGCCCGCGCCCTCGCGTTGGCGCCCGAGATCCTGTTTCTCGATGAACCCACTGCCGGTCTCGATCCCGAGGCAGCCAAGAGCATCGCGGAGTTGATCGACGAACTGCATGGAGAGCTGCGTCTTACTGTCGTGATGGTCACGCACGATCTGGACACTCTGGTCGCACTATGCGACCGCGTTGCAGTGCTCGCCGACCGAAAGATCGTCGTGGCTGCACCGATCGACGAGGTCGTCGCAACCCCGCATCCGTTCATTCGGAGCTACTTCCTCGGTGAGCGCGGGCAGCAGGCCCTGATGCGACGGCGCCCCGCGCATCGGCCGAGTTCTCTCGCCGGAAGCACACCGCCATGGAGAATCGCGCCTACGCCTTCGCGGCCGGCCTATTCGTCATCGCACTGACGGCGGCGGCGATCGGCGGAGCACTGTGGTTGCGCCGCGACCGGCACGACTACAGCGTTCACTATGAGCTGGTGACCAGACACAGCGTCAGTGGATTGAGCGCCGGAGCGCCGGTCCGCTTCCGCGGAGTGGACATCGGGCGCGTGGAGACGATCCAGTTCGACCGCGACCAACCCGGGCAGATCAGGGTTCGCGTCGCGGTAGATCCCGACGCCCCGGTCACCCGTGGCGCTTACGGCAAGTTGAGCTACCAGGGACTGGGCGGCGTGGCGTTCGTCCAGCTCGACGACGACGGGAAGGACTCGCGACCGATGGTCGTGCCCCCGGGTGGGGCCGCGCAGATGGAGCTCCGGCCTTCGTTCTTCGAGACCACCGAAGACAGCGCGCAGCAGCTTTTGGCGAGAATCGACCGCGTGGCAGGCCGGATGGAGGTTTTTCTCAGCGACGACAACCAGCGCCAGTTCCTCTCTGCCATCTCCTCATTCGAAAAGACCTCGGACCAATATCGAGCGCTCGCGCGAGAGCTGGAACCGAGCGCGAAAGCGCTCCCGCAACTGGTGGCGAGCGCCACCAGGACGATGCAGCAGGGCGAGAGCACACTGCGCGAGCTGGAAACCGTCGCGGCGAACGTCAATGGACGCCTCGACACGCTCGACAGCGTGTCGGGCGCAGCGCGACAACTGGAACGCGCGGCCCGCGATTTTTCCGGGCAGACCTTGCCGCGTCTGAACACGCTCATCGACCAGGCCACCTGGGACGCCAGAGAGCTTCGGCAGACACTGGCGGAGATCCGGGAGCAGCCGCAGAGTCTGATCTACGGTCCTGCGGCTCCTGCCCCAGGGCCGGGCGAGGCGGGGTTCACTGTCAGAACGAAGGTGCGCAAATGAAGAGGCTGATGCTGAGCATCGGGCTGCTATGCCTGTCGGGCTGCGCTATCGCGCCGTCGCGTGAGACAGCGACCGTCGCCTACGATTTCGGCCCGGTTGAGACGCTCCAACACACCGCAACCCGTCCTCGCCTCAGCAGCGGAATCGTAGTCGACGCTGTAACGGCGCCGGCATGGATGGACAATTCCAGTATGTACTACCGGCTGGCCTATCAGAATGCTGCGAGCCCGCAGCGCTATGCCGAGAGTCGCTGGGTGATGTCGCCGGCTGCGTTACTGACGGCGCGCCTGCGGGTCCGCGTAGCGCAGACGAGTGAAGAGATGGTCGTGCGCGTGAACACCACTCCGGGCAACGTGGACGACCTCACGATAGAGCTCGTCGAGTTCGATCAGATCTTCGACCAGCCGGATCGCAGTCGGGTAGTCGCCGCCGCGCGGGCGACGCTGCGCGGCAGCGACGGCTCGCGGATGGATCGCGTCTTCGTCATCGAGCGGCCGGCAGCAACGCCCGACGCCGCAGGCGGCGCTCGGGCGTTGACGCAAGCCTCCGATGAGCTCATCTCGCGCATCATCGACTGGGTCCCGGGCGCTCAGCCGGGTACGCGACCCGATCAGGCAGCTTCTCTGAAGGCTACGAGCACGAGCATACGGGAGCCGGCTCAAGCACAGAAGGTATCGTCGAGCCTCCCAATACCGAACGACTGAGTCTGGAGTAGTGAGTCGGTCAACGCACGGGACAGGCGACGATGCATGATGCTGATCAGCAACGACAGGAGCTCCCGATCAGCCCGCGGTCACGAAGCGGGCACGCAGCCGGATCCCAAGCTGGTCGCCGCCATCGGTGAGCACGCGGAGCGCCTGCGCAAATCGGGCGTGCTGGTCGACAGCGGCGAGCTGCTTCCGAGTTCGACGGGCGCGTGGGTCCGGGCCGCTGGGGGCAAGCTGAGCGCGACGGACGGGCCGTTCGTTGGATCGATCACGTAGCTTGTCGATCTACCCGACTTTGGTTCGACTAGGTAGCAGCGGTGTGCCGAGCGACGGAATCATGCGGCATCCACGCGCCAACCAACAAGGAGACGAGCACCATGCGATTCATGTCGATGATCCGCATCGAAGAGAACACCGGCCAGACACCCAGCGAGCAGCTCATGAGCGACATGGGCAAGCTGATCGAGGAGCTCACACGCAGCGGCCAGCTGATCAGCACGGCCGGGCTCCGGCCAACCTCGGAAGGGGTGCGTGTGCGGTTGCGCCGCGGCAACCTGTCGACGGTCGATGGGCCGTTCACCGAGACAAAGGAAGTGATCGGCGGCTACGCGATCCTCGAGGCGAAGTCGAAGCAGGAAGCGATCGGGTTGACGCAGCGTTTCCTGAAAATCCACGGGGAGGAGTGGGACATCGAATGCGAAGTGCGCCAACTGGACGGACCGGAGTTCGGCAGCGAGGCGTGAGGGATCTATCGCGCCGAAGGACGAGCGCGAAGTGCTGTTCCCAGACGTCGAGCCGGCGATCGGCGTGAAGCAACGGTAGGCCGTTTCCGCGTCGTCGAACCGAAGAAGCCACAGCAACCTGCGCACATCTTGGACCTGGAGATGGCGCCCCGTCTCTGCGTAGCGCGTTCCGCGCGCGATCTGGTCGAACTAAGCCCGGCGTTGATGGCGCTCGGGAAGGCGTACAACGGCGCCCCGAGCGCCGCAGCGAGTGCGCCTCGTGCTATCGCGCGGCCTGCTCGACCAACGCCTGGATGCCGGCGATGTTCGGTAGGAGCGTCTCGGGTAGCCCGTGCCGCCGCCTCAGGTAATCCGGCGCGTTATACGAGAGCCACACCCGCCCGCTCCCGTCCTGCCACGCCACGGCCTTCAGTGGCAGGTCGATGGCAACGCTGGGTGCGGCGAGCATCAAAGGCGTGCCTGCCTTGGGGTTGCCGAAGATCAACATCTGCGTCGGCGGCATCGATAACCCCGCTCTCGCGGCATCGCCGCTGAAATCGATGCGGGCGAAGACCATGAGCTGCTTGGACTTCGCGATCGCCTCCAGGCGGTCGATCGTCTCGGAAACGGAGTAGTTGCTGGCAACGTTTTCCACTCCGTTATCTACCTTTGCGTCGGGGGTGATTGCGGCGGCGGCCATCAGCATCCACGAGATGAGTTTCATGTAAGACTCCTGTTCCGCGGGAATTCAATGCGCAAGCCAGCCTTCATCTGCACCCGCCGAGATCGTCGGCGTCCCTGGTTTCCGCTGCCTGACTCCTCCGGGCCACGAGAAGCTCGGGTCGTCCTCGGGATTGCCGGGCTGGCCGATGGTAGGCACCGCATGTTAGCGCACCCGCCCGCGCACCGTCCGCTCGATGAGCGTAGGTTCGAGAAGATCCGCAGGCATCGCGCTCAGTCGCGCATCGAATTTGGATGGGTCTCTGGAAGAGTATCGGAACCGGAGCCTTCAACTTCAAGATCGCCCGTTGAACCGGGACGATCGGGCCCGATATGGATCCACAAGGAGTCGCTCGCTTTGTGCTCTGCCCCGGGCCGCACAACATACCTACCCGTTTGGGTGATGCGCGGGTCGAGCCGCCGGTGCAAGCTGCTTCTGTCTCGATACAGGAGTCAACGATGGCTGTAGTCAATCCGAATATCCATGTACTAAACCAGGTTTCCGAGGCTCTCGCCGATGCCGTGGAGCATGTCGGGCGCAGCGTCGTCGCGGTTCACGCAGGCCGACACGGGTCGGCATCGGGCGTGCTGTGGCGCTCAGGCGTTGTCGTCACAGTCGCGCACGCAATCCGCCGCGACGACGGTATCCAGGTCAGCATGCCGGACGGCAGCCGTAGAGATGCTGCGCTGGCTGGGGTCGACGGCAGCACCGACTTGGCTGCACTGAAGCTGGACGGAGAAGGGCAGCACGTGGCGGACATCGGGGACGCGACGAGCGTGCGCACCGGCCAATTCGTGTTCGCCGTAGCGCGCGACGCGCAGGGCGCGTCGAGCGCCAGCTTCGGCATCGTCGGCGCCACACAGGGCGAGTGGCGCACTTGGCGCGGCGGCCGCATCGACCGCTTGATCCGCCTCGACGGATCTCTGTACCCGGGGTTCAGCGGCGGTCCGATCGCGGATATGCAAGGGCAAGTCATTGGAATCGGGACCCAAGCGCTCGCGCGCAGCTTCGCGATCGCGATTCCTGCATCGACGGTGAGCCGCGTCGCCGAGCAGTTGCTCGCGAGCGGCCGCATCGCGCACGGCTACCTCGGCATCGGCGCCCAATCCGTCATGCTGCCCGAACCGTTGACCCGTAAGCTGGGCTTGGAGAACCGCACGGGGTTGATCGTCCTGTCTCTCGCGCCGCAAGGCCCGGCCGAACAGGCGGGGTTGCTGCCCGGCGACATTCTGGTCGAGCTTGCCGGCCGGCCGCTGCGGGATGTCGATGATCTGCACGGCGTACTGGGCGGCGATCGCATCGGCGAGCGCGTTGGCGTAGGCGTCGTGCGCGCAGGAGAGCGCATCGACTCTGCGATCATCTTAGGCGAGCGCCCACGGCTGCGCTGCTGAGCCAGATGTCGGCCGACGTGCTACGCGTGGCGGTCGTTTCAGCGTCGCTCACGTTGCGCGATCGCCTGGCTGCGCTGATCGACGGTGCGCGCGGGCTGGAGTGTATCGGGACAGCCGCGATGGTAGATGAACTGACGCGGCTCACGCGCACGCCCGATGTCGTGATCGTCGAGGCGCCCGACGGCGAATCGCTCGAGACGTTGGTGCAGAGCGGCTCTCCGCCCACGCCGCTCGTGATCCTGAGCCACGAGCCCGACCGCAACGCGGTGCTGCCAGCACTGCTCGCCGGCGGCGGCGTCGCGATACTCGAGCGCAGCCCCACGGTGTTGCAATTGGTCGCCGCGGCGCGTGCCGCAGCGAGCGGCCTGACCGCGGTGGCGCCCACGCACACGTCGGGTCTCTTCGATTCGCCTGCGAGCATGGATGGTGGACGCACCGCGGAATGGATCCAGCCGCTCACCCCGCGCGAGCTGCAAGTCCTGCGCATGCTTTCCGACGGCGTCCCGAACAAGTCCATCGCGGCCGAGCTGCAGATCTCCGAGCACACGGCGAAGTTTCATGTCAGTCAGATCCTCGCAAAGCTCGGTGCAGAGAGCCGCACGGAGGCCGTCGCCATCGGAATCCGTCATGGGCTTGTCATGGTCTAGGCAGCGAGGACGGTGGCAGCAAGAACGTTCCACCGCCGCACAAGAGCGTACAAGACGTAGGCGGTCGGCTCCATTAGCTTTGCCAACTTGAGTCGCTCCAGGGGGTCTGGACATGCTGATGCTCCACTCCAGAGAAGTCTTGTCGGCGGTTTCGCTGATCGCAGTGCTGTCTGCGCTGTCGGGTTGCGGGCAGAGTAGATCCGCGCCTCCTTCCATGCCGCCTCCGCCGGCGGTTTCGGTCGCAACCGTGATCGAGCGGCAAGTCAATGACTGGGATGAATTCACCGGCCGGCTGGAAGCGATCGACAAGGTGGAGGTGCGCCCACGCGTCTCGGGCTATATCGACCGGATCGCTTTCCGCGAAGGCTCGGAAGTGAACCGGGGCGATCTGCTGTTCGAGATCGACGCGCGGCCGTTCCAGGCCGACCTCGACAAAGCCGAGGCGGACCTCGCCCGCGCCAGGTCCCAGTCCGAGCTGGCGCAGAGCCAGCTGCGCCGCGCCGAGCAGCTGCTGAAGCAGAACTTCATCTCCCAAGAAGCCTATGACGACCGCACGAGCGCAAGCCGCGAGTCGTCCGCCAACGTGAGAGCGGCGGAAGCCGCGGTGGAAAGCGCGCGCCTCAATCTGGAGTACACGAAAGTGCGGGCTCCGGTTGCCGGCCGCGTGAGCCGTGCCGAAGTCACGGTCGGCAACCTGGTGACGGGATTGGGCGGGGCAAACGCGACGCTGCTCACCACGGTGGTCTCGCTCGACCCGATCTACGCCTACTTCGAAGGCGACGAGCAGGTGTACCTGAAGTACACCGAGCTTGCTCGCGCGCAAGCCCGTCCGAGCTCCCGCACCACCCGAAATCCCATCTACCTGGAGCTCGCCAACGAGCAGGGGTATCCGCACAAAGGGTATGTGGATTTCGTGGACAACCAGCTCAACCCGCAAACGGGCACGATCCGAGCGAGAGCGGTGTTCGACAACAAGGAGCGCATCTTCACGCCCGGCCTGTTCGCACGGTTGAAGCTGATCGGCAGCAGCACCTACGACGCGATCCTGGTCGACGCCCGCGCCATCGGCACCGACCAGAGCAAGAAGTTCGTGCTGGTCGTCGGCGCGGACAACAAGGCGACCTACCGCGAGGTCAAGCTTGGCCCGATCGCGGACAACCTGCGCGTTGTGAAGCAGGGGCTGAACCCGGGCGAGCGCATCGTGGTGAACGGGATCCAGCGCGTGCGCCCAGGCCAGCCGGTGACGCCGCAGATCGTCTCGATGGAAGGTGACGGGAAAGCGACAGTCACCGCGGCCAACTCGGCCACGACCCAGTAGCCGCCGTGTTGAACCTGCCCAAATTCTTCATCGATAGGCCGCGCTTTGCCGCGGTGCTCTCGATCGTCATCTTCCTGGCGGGTTTGATCGCGATGTTTCGCCTCCCGATCAGCGAGTATCCGGAGGTGGTCCCGCCGTCGGTGATCGTGCGCGCGCAGTATCCTGGCGCCAGCCCAACAGTCATTTCAGAGACCGTCGCCGCGCCGCTGGAGGAGCAGGTGAACGGCGTCGAGAACATGCTCTACATGTCCTCGCAGGCCACCACCGACGGCGTTCTGGCGCTCACCGTGACCTTCCGCCTCGGGACCGATGTCGACAATGCGCAGGTGCAGGTGCAAAACCGCGTGTCGCAGGCGCTGCCGCGGTTGCCGGATGAGGTGCGCCAGCTCGGCGTGACCACGATCAAGAGCTCGCCGGACCTGACCATGGTCGTGCACCTGGTCTCGCCGGACAACCGCTACGACACCGTCTATCTGCGCAACTATGCGGTGCTGAACGTCAAGGACGTGCTGGCGCGCATCCCGGGCATGGGGCAGGTCCTGCTGTTCGGAGCCGGCGACTATTCCATGCGCGTTTGGCTCGATCCGCAGAAGATTTCCGCTCGCGGGCTCACAGCCGGCGATATCGTGCGGGCGATCCGGGAGCAGAACCTGCAAGTCGCGGCCGGGTCGGTCGGCGCACCGCCTTTCGCTCGGACCGGCAACCAGCCCGACTTCCAGCTCTCGGTGAATGCTCAGGGGCGGTTGACTACGGAGGATCAATTCGGCGAGATCGTCGTCAAGGCCGGCGAGGACGGCTCGATCACGCGACTTTCCGATGTCGCGCGCATCGAGCTGGGAGCTGCCGAGTATGCACTGCGCAGCCTGCTCAACAACCAGCCCGCGGTGGCGATCCCGATCTTCCAGGCTCCCGGCTCGAACGCGCTCGAGCTGTCGAACAACGTGCGCAAGACCATGGAGGAGCTGAAGCAGAAATTCCCGCAGGGGATCGACTACAAGATCGTGTACGACCCGACCACTTTCGTGCGCGACTCGATCAAGGCGGTGGTCGAGACGCTGCTCGAAGCGATCCTGCTGGTGGTGATCGTGGTGATCCTGTTCCTGCAGACTTGGCGCGCGTCGATCATCCCGCTGCTCGCCGTACCGGTGTCGATCATCGGGACCTTTGCGCTGATGCTGGCGTTCGGCTTTTCCATCAATGCGCTGTCGCTCTTCGGCCTCGTGCTTGCCATCGGCATCGTGGTGGACGATGCGATCGTCGTGGTGGAGAACGTCGAGCGCAACATCGAAGCGGGCTTGAGTCCCAGAGCCGCCACCTACAAGGCGATGGATGAGGTGAGCGGTCCGATCGTCGCGATCGCTCTGGTGCTGTGCGCAGTGTTCGTGCCGATCGCATTCGTGAGCGGCCTGACTGGGCAGTTCTACCGCCAGTTTGCGCTGACCATCGCGATCTCCACGGTGATCTCGGCGTTCAACTCGCTCACGCTCTCACCGGCTCTCGCCGCGTTGCTGCTCAAGAGCAAAGATGCGCCCAAGGACCTGGCATCGCGCTGGATCGACCGGCTGTTCGGATGGCTGTTCCGTCCGTTCAACCGCGCGTTCCAAGGCGGCGTGCGGGGCTATGGCGCGGGTGTGTCGGGCGTCCTGTCGCGCAAGGCCATCGCGATGGGCGTGTACCTGGTGCTGATCGCGGCCACCGCGCTCTTGTTCAAGATCGTACCCGGCGGCTATGTGCCGCAGCAGGACAAGAACTATCTGATCGGGATCGCGCAACTGCCGGACGCGGCCTCGCTGGATCGGACAGAAGCCGTGATCCGGCGCATGTCGTCCATCGCCCTGGAGCATCCGGGTGTCGCGAATTCGGTCGCGTTCCCGGGTCTTTCCATCAGTGGGTTCTCGAATGCGCCCAATGCGGGGATCGTGTTCTTCGGCCTGAAGGATTTCGGGGAGCGCAAGGGGCCGGGGATGTCCGGCAACGAGATCGCCGGCGCACTCAACCAGAAGCTCGCCTCGATCCAGGACGGGTTCATCTTCGTGCTTCCGCCGCCCCCGGTCATCGGCCTGGGCACCAGCGGTGGCTTCAAGATGATGATCGAGGACCGCGGCGACCTGGGTCTGGAGGCGCTGTACACGGCCACGCAGGCGCTGATGAACCAGGCGCGGCGCTCGGGCGTGATCAACCCGTACCAGACCTTCTCCAGTTTCCAGATCAACGTCCCGCAGCTGTATGCGGACGTGGATCGCGTGAAGGCGAAGCGAGAAGGGGTCGCGATCACCGACATCTTCGAGACCATGCAGATCTATCTGGGCTCGCTCTATGTCAACGACTTCAACCGCTTCGGCCGGACCTATCAAGTCATCGCGCAGGCCGATGCGCCCTTCCGCCAGAAACCGGAAGACATCTCTCAGTTCAAGACGCGCAACGGCCGCGGCGAGATGGTCCCGCTCGGTTCGCTGATGCGGGTCGAGCAGAGCTATGGCCCGGACCGCGCGATCCGCCATAACGCATATCCGGCCGCGGACGTGAACGGCGCGCCCGCGCCCGGGTTCAGCTCCGGTCAGGCTCAGGCGACGATGGAGGCGCTTGCCAAGCAGGTGCTGCCGAATGGCATCACCTACGAATGGACGGAGCTCACGTACCAGCAGATCCTCGCGGGCGATACCATGTTCTTCATCTTCCCCCTGTGCGTGCTGCTGGCGTTTCTGGTACTGACTGCGCTGTACGAGAGCTGGACCTTGCCGCTGGCGGTGGTGCTGATCGTGCCGATGGGATTGCTGTCGGCGATCTTCGGGGTGTGGGCCTTCGGGCACTTTGGCACGGGCGGCGACAACAACATCTTCACGCAGATCGGCTTCATCGTGCTGGTGGGTCTCGCGTGCAAGAACGCGATCCTGATCGTCGAGTTCGCGCGCGAGCTCGAGAGACGGGGGAAGAGCGTGGTCGCCGCGGCGCTGGAAGCCGCGAGGCTGCGGCTGCGACCGATCCTCATGACCTCGTTCGCCTTCATCATGGGCGTGTTCCCGCTGGTGGTGACCACGGGGGCAGGCGCCGAGATGCGGCGTGCAATGGGCATCGCGGTGTTCTCCGGGATGCTGGGCGTGACATTCTTCGGCCTGCTCCTGACACCGGTGTTCTACGTGCTGCTGCGAAGCCTGGTCCGGGAGAGAAGCCAAGCGAGCGGCGGCGCGCTGGTGCTGAAGCCCGCACAGCGCCACGGAAGTGCGCCTGCGCAAGTCGACTGAACCGACGAATCGGCAGCGATCCGAAGCGGGACCCGTCTCGCCGCGGGGACGATGCATGGAATGCCTGATCGTCAACCCGGACGATGCAATCGGAGTGAAGGGGCCCTGCCTCGGGGGTTCCGGTCAGGCTCGAACCTGTCGCGGCGTCACGCCCAGCACCCGCTTGAAGTGACGCGTGAGGTGGCTTTGGTCGGCGAACCCGACGGCATTCGCGAGCTCTGCCAGCGAGCGCTCCCCGGAGCCGGCGGTCAGCAGCCAGCGCGCGCTGTTCACGCGGAGCTGAATGAGGTACTGGTGTGGCGACACGCCGAGCGACTGCTTGAACAGCCGTGCGAGGTGGAAAGGGCTGAGGTGCGCGGCCTCGGCGATGTCGGCAAGCGACAGCTCTCGCGCATAATTCTCGTGGATGAAGGCGAGGGCGTCGGCGACGGCCCGCGGATGCGTCGAACCTCTGACGCTGGCTACGAGCGAAGTCGCCAATCTGGTCTCCTCCAGCGTTGTGCCGCCGACCAGCGCGCTGCCATCGGCGCGCTGCGCGTAGCGGCGTAGCAGGTGTACTGCGAGCAGGCTTGCCAGCGACTCTGCGTATAGGCGGCTCCCCGGCTCGCCGCGCATCGCTTCCCGCGCCAGCACGCCGGCGACGTTCGTGAGCGCGGTGTCCTGCGTACGCTCGGCAAGGACCAAGCGGTAGTCGGATGCCCGCACGCCGAATACCGACTCGGCCACCCGGTCCACTAAGTCGGGATCGAGTCGCATCAGCGAGAAGCTGATGCGCGTCGAGGAGCGCCAGCAGATCGGGGTCTGCGCCGGCACCACCGCAACGCATCCCGGCGCGAGCTCGCGCTCGACCCGCTCACCCCCGCCTTCGCGCACGATCCGTCCCGTCGTCAGGCCGACGAAGATCAGGTGTCTCCTGCTGCCATGGACCAGCCGGAGCGATCCCGGCTGCTGGTCGCGGCGCTCGAAGTGGAGCGACGCCCACCCCAACCCGCGGCTGGACACCCGTACGCCCTGTGCAGCTTGCTCGGGGACCGCCGCCGGTGGGCGGGTCTCCGAACCAAACGCCGCGATGTCCGCTGCCGAATTCGAACTCATCTCAAACCCCCTCGGTGTTCGATAGAACCAGGTGCATCCCCTGTGGACGAGCAACTTCATACCCGAGCTCCGGGCCGGCCCCGAATGTGCCCACGCGCAGGCACGGCTCGGTGAGAGCGAGCACGGTCAAACCGCCAACTCGCGCGCGTCGAGCCGCTTGACGACCCGGATCACGTGCCAATCGTTGTCGCTGTCGAGCTCGCAGTCGAGGCGCGTCAGGAGCTCGAGCATCGGCCAGTTGTCAGCGAGCACGAGCCCGCCGATCGCGGTGATCCCCGCACGCGCCGCGTGGTCGGCCAGCACGCCGATCAGCTGGCTGCCCAGGCCTTGCCGCTGCCAGGCATCGTCGACCACGACCGCGAACTCGGCGCCGTGCGACTCGGACATGGCGTATTGCGCCATGGCGACGATGCGCGACTGAACGCCTTCCGCAGTCTCGCCCACGAGCGCGAGCTCGCCGGGAGGACGCGAGCGCGTGACGCGTTCGAGCTGATCGGGCGAGAGCTCGCGCACCGGGAGGAAGAAGCGGTTGTGGCGCGACCGGAGCGAAAGACCGCGCACGAACTGCTGCACCGCCGAGGCGTCTTCCGAGGCGGCGACGCGCAGTGTGACCGGCCGGCCGTCCTTCAGCCTGATCGTCCTTGCCGCAAGGCGGGTCTTGTTAGCCAGATCGGCCCGTGCTGCGCTTGCAGTTTCCATCTCGGTACTCCCGCGCGGCAGGGTTCAGCTCGGAGCAGGAGCGAGCGCGTTGCGCGCGCTGAAGCGCTGCGCGGAATGCGAATCGACGTGCGCCATGACGATCGCGTTGACCTCGTCCCGGTGCGTCACGGGCGCCATGTGCCCCGCACCGGTTATGCACTTCACCCGCGCATGCGGGAGGATGCGGGCGAGCAGGTCGCAGACGCGCCGCGCCGGAGACGGCGAGGTCGTGCCGCACAACAGCAGCGTCGGCGCAGTGATCCAGCGGAAATCCTCGAGTCGGGTCGGCTCGTTGAGCGTTGCATGGAACTCCAGCGCGATCTTGGGCAAGTGTGCGGCCATTGCGTAACGCTTGTACGCGGGGACATCGGCGTATGCAGCTGGAGCGCTCCAATAGTCGGCGAAGCGCTCGAAGCCGGAGACGTACTCTCCGCGAACGACCGCGCGGCGCACCGCGTTCCCGATCCCGGTGATCTCGGCAAGCGCCGCGGAGTCCATCCCCCTGAGCAGATGAAACGCAGCCGGCTCGATCAGCGTAAGGCTGCGCACGAGATCGAGGCAGGAACCCGCAAGATGCAGCGCGATGGCGCCGCCGTAGGAGTGTCCGACGAGGTGCACCGGCTCGTTCACGTGCGCGAGCAGAGCGAGAACGATCTCGGCTTCGCAGTCGAGGTGGAAGGGCCGGCCTCCTGGCCAGTTCCCCGTGCCCCCATAGCCGTACAGATCCGGCACGATGGCCTGATATCGCTCGCTCAGCTGCTCGGCGAGTGTGTGCCACTGGGCGCTGGAGCTGCCCGAAGAATGCAAGAGCACCACGGGCTCGCCGTTGCCGAGCTCGAGATATTCCACGCGGCTGCCGCCGACCTGCAGAATCGCCATCGCTGTCCCTCGACACGGATCCAGTGGTTTAAGGACCCGAGTCTAGTGAGGGGCCGCGTTAGAGGTATTTCAGTGCGAGAACATTTTTGTTTCGTTTGTTTCAGCGGACTGCCGCCGGCTCACTCGGTCCGGAGCGGAGCTCCTGAACATGCGAATGAGCCGTGCGGACTACAGCGGATAGGGTCTGCGTTGCAGTCGAGACCAACGCACTCGGCGCAGGGAAGGGCTGCCTCGAACCCGCCGCTAGAGGGGAGCCGGCGCGCTCGCTCGCGGCATAGGCTGCCGCGGCCCGCGCACGTCACACGCTAAGCCCTGTTGTCGCGCTCGAGGCGCGGTAGCGCTTCGCTGACGACGCGCCGCACCTCGTTCGGTAGAAACGGCTTCTCGATCACGGGACGGCCGCGTTCTTGCGCAAACTCGCGCAGCGTAGAAGTGAGCGTATCGCCGCTCACGAAGATCACCTGTGCCGCCCGCTCGGGCCAGCGCCGCTCGATCTCGCTGTACAGCGCACGCCCGTCCAGGTCGGGCATGCGAATGTCGGTCAGGATCACATCGAATCTCTGCTTGTCCAGACGCTCCAACGCTTCGCGCCCGGATGCGGCGGCCACCACGCGATGGCCGGATCGGATCAGGATCTCGGACAGGATCTCGCGAACCTCCGCCTCGTCATCGACGACGAGCGCGCAGCGTCGTGCGGCGTTCGCGTTCGGCGGTGCGCTCTCCTCGGTGCTCTCCCGGTCCGAATCTCCCGCCGGCAGCACGATGGTGAACACCGCTCCTGAGCCGTGGCGGCTTTCGACGTTTAGCGTGCCTCCATGCGCTTCTACGATCCCCAGACACACGGCGAGCCCCACGCCTGTGCCTGTTCCCAACGGCTTGGTGGTGAAATAAGGCTCGAAGATCCGCTTGCGCACGGCTTCGGGGATGCCGGGCCCATTATCAGCCACGGTGATGCGGATCGCGTTGGAGCTCGCGTCGAACCGGCTCGCGACGCTCAGCTTGCGAGGATGCGGCCGGTCCTGCAGGGCCTGCTGAGCATTGATGATCAAGTTCGTGAACACTTGATGGAGTTGGTCGGCGTCGGCAAGGACTGGCGGGACACCCTCGGCGAGATGGAGCGCCACCTCGATGCCGCTGGTTTTGAGCGCATAGCCTGTGATGTCGAGCGCCGCCGACACCACCTCCCGGATGACGACGGGAGCGCGCCGCGGCTGCTGCTGGCGCGCCATGGCGAGGAAGGTCCGCACGATGCGCGCGCAGCGCTCTGCGGCGGCGCGGATCTTCGATGCCGCTCCCCGAGTGGCGGGGTCGTCCCGCTCCTCCAGGATCGCCGCTCGCGCGACAACGACCGAAAGCGGGTTGTTGAGCTCGTGGGCGACGCCGGCGAGCAGCGAACCGAGCGCGGCAAGCTTCTCTCGCTGATGCAGCATTTCGCGTTGCCGTGCCAGCTGTTCGGAGGCACGCTTCTTGTCGGTGATGTCGCGCGCGATCGTGAGCACGTGCGGCTTGGCGCGGTACTGGATAGGGATCCCGTGCACCTCCAGCTCCAGCGCGGATCCATCCTTGCGCTGATCGGTCACCTCGGCGTGAAACGGTTCCCCGTTGGGCGCTGAGCGCAGGATCCTGCTCAACGCCGGCCCGCGCGCCGGTCGATCGGACGTCTCGGTGCTCACGCCGAGAAACTCCTCGCGGGTGTAGCCGTACATCCGCCATAGCGCCGGATTGATGTCGACGATCTCACCGCCGGGGCTCCACAGCGCGAGCCCGTCGATCGACGCATCGAACATGGCGCGATACTGCTCTTCGCTTGCGCGCAACGCGTCTTGGACTTCTATGCGCTTGGCAATATCCTCCCGCAGGCGGTTCTGCGTGTGCGCGACCTCGCCGGCCATGGCATCGAACGCACGGCTCAGCCGGGCGAGCTCGTCGTCGCCCTGGAGGGCGCTGCGGGCGCTGAGATTGCCGGCCGCGAGCTGCTCGGCTGCCGCCACCAGTCGATTCGTGCGGCGAGTCAACAGGAAGTGGAACACGATCCACAAAGCCGCCGCGAGCGCCGTGACCCAGCCGGTCCAGTACAGCGACTGCGCGACGATCTGGCCGCGTACAGCGCTCTTGGCTCGCCTCAAGTCGTATTCGAAGAACAGCCGGCCCATGCGCGACCCGCGCAGCTCCTGACTGCCGCCGCCCATCGGGATGCCGGCGTAGCCGAGCAAGGAATCGTCGTCGGCTCCAGCAATTACTCGTGCATCGCGCCCGGCAGCGGCGTGTTCGGCGTCGCCGGGCTCGAACTTCGGCAGCACTTCGGCTGCCGGGCGTCCCAGCCAAGCTCGCCGCGTCGCTGCAAGAACGGAGTGCTGGTCGTCGATCAGCGCTACGAGCGTGTAATTGCGGTTGGAGGCGAGGATCGCAACCTCGCGCCGTGCGCCTTCGATGTCACCCTTCACGAGCAGATACTCCAACGTGCTCTGCAGCCGCGATAGCTCTTGGAGCAGGCGCTCCCGATGGTCTTCTTCGACCGCGCGTTCGGCCCGCGGCACCTGATAGGCTACGTTGAGTGCGCTCAGCGCCGCGGCGAAGCCGAGCAGGATGACCGGAACCGCGAGCTTGAGCGAGGTCGGAAGCAGCTTCGTCACTGCGATAGCTTCTGCAACGGTGCGGGCGCGAGCAACCCCTCGATGTCGAGCGTGCTGCGAAGGAGCTTTGCTTCGACCATCAAGTTCATCAGCTGGCGCCCCGAGACCACCAGACTCGGGGTCGCACCGGCGAGCATCTTCAGGTTCTCCGCCCGCGAGGGAGTACGCAGGCCCTGTAGCGCTAGCAGGAATTGCTCTCCCGTGATCTGCTCGCGCACGGCCATGCGTGCCGCGGCATCCTTCGGGTCGCGGTTGAGGTAGGCAAGCGCCTTGAACCAGCCGGCAAGCAGATTCTGCACCGCCCCCGGATTCTTCTCCAGCACGGCTGCGCGTACCGCGAGCAGATCGACGATCTCGCCGGGAATCTGGCTGCTGTCGAAGAGGACGCGAGCGCCGGCGGCAACGAGCTGCGTACGATAGGGGTCGAACGTCACGGCTCCGTCGACCTGAGCCTGGTTGAACGCGGCTGGATGCTCGTTGGATTCCAGGTGCACCATGCTGACATCGGTCGCCTGCATCCCGTTCAGGGCCAAGGCGCGGCTCAGGACGAACGCGCCGAGCGCTCCGCTTTCCACCGCTACCCGCTTGCCTCTGAGGTCCTGCATGTTGCGCATGTTGGAGCGGCCGACGACCACATCGGCTCCGTGGGAGACGTCCACGATCAGCACCACTTTGGGTTGCAATCCGTCCACGGCGAGCATGAACAGCTCGTCCAGGCTAATGATCATGCCGTCGATCGCCTGGTTGCGGAACGCGCGCGAGACTTCACTCGCCGAAGGATACTCGACGAGCTGGACCGCTTCGCGATCCAGGTAGCCGAGGTCCCGCGCGAGATAGATCGGCTCGCTCCCGATCCATACATTGGTGCCGATGCGCAACGGCGGCTCCGGCTCGCGCATGCAGCCGCCCGCGGCAAGCAGCAACAAAAGTGCAAATGCGCGGCGCGCGATGCGTGGCGATGCGTTCATCTGTCCTCCGATCCCCCGGGTACGAACTTGTAGCCTTCGCTGCGTATGGTCCGGATGTACTGCGGATGCTCGGGGTCGGGTTCGATCTTCTTGCGCAGGCGCAAGATGCGAAGATCCACGCTGCGGTCGAACGGATCCCACTCGCCCTGGCCGCTCAAGTTCAAGATTCGCTCGCGCGAGAGCACCCGGTTCGGATGGTCGCTGAGCGCTTTGAGCAATGTGAACTCGAGCGGCGTCATCGGCACCTCCCCGCCGGTCTCGTCGGTGAGCCGATGGGTCGCGCGGTCGAGCACGCAGCGCCCGATGCGCACCCGCTCGGCACCCAGCTCGGCACCGAGGACGACCGACGTGCGGCGCAGCACACTCTTGACGCGAGCCGCCAGCTCGCGCGGGTCGAACGGCTTGGTGACATAGTCGTCCGCCCCGATCTCGAGCCCCACGATGCGATCGACCACGGTGCCCGCGGAAGTCAGCATGATGATCGCAAGTTTGGCATAGCGCTCGCGCAGATGGCGCGCGAGGCTCAGGCCGTCCTCCCCGGGCATCGCGATGTCGAGCAGCGCGATGTCTACTTGATGCTGGGCGGCAAGCGCTCGCGCCGCCGTTGCGCTCTCGGCGCTCAGCGCGGTGTAACCCTGCGTGACGAAGTACTCCTGCAGAACCTCGCGCAGGTCGGGTTCGTCGTCGACGATCAGGAGCGTGGCCTTGGTGCTCATGGCTGCCGGCCTCCTCGACTTTGGGGCGAAGTGCCGCAGTTTGTGGTCGGCAAGGCCGATCATACAACTACTGCAGCGCCCGCGGTCGCGCCAATCACAGGCCTGAAACAAATGAAACAAAACTCCCGTGATGGCGAAGTCCACCTAATACGTACCCGACATAGACTGCACGGCCAGCTCAGACATACGGCTACGGGACCTTTAAGAGAGATCCCGCACGCGGTCCTTCCCGCTCCGATCCGCTCGGGAGCGATGGTCCGCGTTGCGTTGTCGTAAGTTGGAACACGCGCAACGTGGACCCGCCGCAGTCCGCGTATCCATGAGATTCGAAGGTCAACCCACAACCCGCGCTTGAGGCGCGAAAGGAGAATTGCATGAAGAACTGCAATGCACTGAACGGTCAGATCACGCGCCGCATCTTGCCCAGCGCGTGCGCTACTGCTCTCGCGGTAGCTTTCACGATCACGCTGGCGCAGCCCGCCCAGGCATACGAGATCAGACCGCCACGCGTGCCCGCCGACATCGAGGTGCCGCCCGGGAACGAGGTGTTCCTCGTGGGTCACGGCGTCGGCACTCAGAACTACGTCTGCCTGCCCTCAGCAACCTCGCCCTCTGGCTTCGCCTTTACATTGTTCACCCCGGAGGCCACGCTGTTCAATGGTCCTAAGCAAGTCACCACCCACTTCTTCAGCGCCAACAACAACCCGGATGAGCGGTCTGACAAGGGCATGATTCGCGCTACGTGGCAGCACTCACGGGACACAAGCGCCGTCTGGGCCAAGCTGTTCAAACCAGCCTCCTCCGACCCCAACTTCGTCGCCCAGGGGGCGATCCCCTGGCTCCTGCTCCAGAGGGTTGGAGCCCAAGAAGGACCCGGTGGCGGCGACACGCTGACGGCCACCAGTTTCATCCAACGGGTGAACACTCATGGCGGGAGTGCGCCCTCGAGCGGCTGTGCCGCGCTGGCGGACGTCGGCAAGACGGCATTCGTACCATACACCGCCGACTACTTCTTCTACACGGACCCCAACGCCCAATAAGGCGACGCGAGCGGCGGCAACCAGAAACTCTGGACAAGGGCGCGGTACGGATGCGCCCGCGTTGCGCAGAACGCGCGTGCGATCCTCGGGTTGCGGCTTTATCGCAAGATCGGGCTAGCGGATCTGGATCGGTGCAGCCGTAGCCAGCGTGTTGTTGTTCTCGTTGCTCTCGGCCACCTGGTTGCCGGCGTCCGCCACTGCGATGATGTAGTAGGTCCCCGGGCTCACGCTCGCAGGCACGCGCACCACGGTCGTAGCCGCCGAGTTGGTAAGAGGCGCCAGCCCCGCGAGCTCGCGGCTGCCCAGGAGCCTGTCGCCGGAGTCGAGCACGTTGTCGGCGGACAGATAGAAGTCGATTCGGAATGCTCCGGCTGCGGCTGGAGCCGCTGTGAGGTTGCGAACCGTGTTCGCGATGGAGAGGGGGTGTCCTACCGCCCCTCTCGATGCGCTCACCCGCGTCATCGCAAGATCAGGCTGGCGGATCTGGATCGGCACGGCGGTGGCCAGCGTGTTGTTGTCTTCGTTGCTCTCCGTCACCTCGTTGCCTGCGTCCGCTACCGCGATGATGTAGTAGGCCCCCTGACTCACGTCGGCCGGCACCTGAACCATGGTCGTCGCCGCCGAGGTCGCGAGCCCCGCCAAGCCGGGGACGTAGCGGCTGCCCAACAATCGATCGCCCGCACCGAGCACCTTGTCCGTGGACAGATAGAAGTCGATACGAAACGCTCCGGCCGTCGCGGGAGCCGGAACAAGATTGCGCACGGCGTTGGTGATGGCGAGCGGGCGTCCCACCGCGCCATTGGGTGCGGCGACCTTCGCCATCGCCAGATCTGGCAGCGGCACCGCTTCCAGGACGAGAACCCAGTCGTCATTGCCCGCTCCGCCGGCATTGTTGCCCGGCGTCGTGAAATCACGCGGGCCGGAATTCGCAAACGGAGAGCCGCGGATCGCAACGAACTTGCCGATCGCAGGATCGTACCAGCGGGCGATGACGGACCGGCTGACGCTGGAGAGATCGACGGTCAACGTACGAGCGGAGGGGACGTAGGCCATCACCAGCTCGCCGTTGGGCGTGCGCGCAGCGGTCAGATAGTCGCCGCTCCCGAAGTCGCCGTAGCCGGCGGTGACGACGGTATGGTCCTGATCGGGCATCAGGTCGTACCAGGCACGCGGTTCGAACAGCGCAGTCGCATAGCTGAACTGGATGGCACCGACCGTGTTGAGATGATTCTTCCATCCGCGGATGAACTGCCAGGTGTAGTGGTTGCCGAACAGCTGGCCGGTCGCCCCGCTCAAGAGCGACCAATACGCCTGCTCGCGCAGGGCCTTGGGGGCGTTGCCCAGGACGGAGTAGTTTTCGCCTTCGTACCCCGCCTCGACCATGAAAGTCGGCAGCGGCGTAACGCCGGAGATGTTCAGGTTATACGCGTCGAGGACCTCCTGGTACGTGGGGAAGTACGTGTAGGAGGCGTTCAGTTGGAGCAGGGGCGCCCAGGAGAGGTCGTCGAGCGAGTTGCTGACGAGATAATTGAGCTCGAGCGTGTGGATGTGGCGTTGATCGAAGTCCTGGATCCCGCGGGCGACCGCCTGGACCGCCGGGTCGGCATTGGGATCGCTGTTCCAGCTCTGGAAGTCGTTCCCGTGCATCCAAAGGACGTTGTCGAAGCCGGCGTAGCGCTTCCCGAGATAGCGCCCGTAGTTGCGCGCCTTCTCGACGCCGTTGGACTCGAGGATGCTGAGCCAATAGCCCGTCTCGGCGGGATCCAGGATAACCAGGAATCCGTACTTCGCCGCGAGCTTGAGGATCTGATCGGCACGGGCGAAGTAGGCTTCGTTCGGGGTCGACAGGTCTCCCTGTGTGGTGAACGGAGCGATGCCGTCGAAAGTGGTCGCGTCCGAGTTGCATCCGGTGTACGACCCGCACAGCAGGTTGATCCAGACGGCATTGAATCGGTGGGAGCGGCGATTGGCGAAGAAGAGCTCGGCGTCCGCCAGGCTCAACCTGCCGATCATCGCTTGAGGCGACTCGCCGGCGATGAGGAACGGAACCCCGCTCTTGTCGACGAGATAACGGCCCGTGGGTCCGACCGTCACCGGATAGTCGGGCGCCGCTTCCATCACGCTGGCTGCAACGCATAGTCCCAAGGAGATGATGCTGCGAGCGACCCGAATCACGGCGGAGAGACGTTCGAGTTATTCCATAATGCAAGACCGTATCACCTCCACAGTGCCGTCACAAGAGAACTCGCCGATCGAAATTCGATTTCACAATCTCCAGCCTCGGCCGCCACGGCCCGGTCTCGCCGTCGAGCACTGCATGGTGGACAACCACTCAGAAAGCGCTGTGACCGGGGCGGCACGCACTGCTGCGCTGTCGCGTACTGCGGAAATTCCAACGCTTGGTTGGGTTGAGCGCGCGGAATCCGGTCTGCATCGCACCGGGCCAGAGGCCTTAGTCCCGATCGACTTTGAACAGGGGTGCCGATCAAAGTGGAGCGACCGAGCCATGCACCGGGGCACGAGCTGCCGCACGACGTGCCATGCGTTTTGCATGGATCCGCGTTCGGACTGGCGGGGATGACGCAAGAGATGCCTGCCACGCGCAGGCCGGCACATCCGCTCAACTTCCGCGGGCCGGGGCCTCCGCCTGAGCGTTACCGGTGGGCACCACCACGACCGTGAACCAGTAGCCGTGGAGCTTCTTGACGGCCTGCGCGAATTTCTCGAAGCTCACCGGTTTGGTGATATAGGAATCACAGCGCAGCTGGCACGCGCCGACGATATCTTCCGCCTCGTAGGACGTGGTGAGGACCACCACGGCCAGCTGCTTGAGCGCATCGTCTTTGGCGATCTCTGCCAGGACCTCCCGCCCATCCATCACGGGCAGGTGGAGGTCGAGCAGGATCAGGTCGGGCGTGGGCGCATCCTGGTAGGGAGGCTGCTTGCGCAGGAACGCCATGCACTTCTCACCGTCGGTCACGTGATGCAGGTTGATGGCGAGCTTCGCGTGCTCGAACGCGATGCGGGTGAGATACGCGTCGTTCTGGTTGTCCTCGACCAGCAAGATCTCCGCGGGCCTAGTGCCCGCCGGCAGGTCGGTCATGGCCTCAAGCCCCTCCTCGTCTCACATCCGAAAGAAGAATCCACCGCGCTTCTCGGCCTTCGGTCGCCCACACGGCGCTGCGTGCCGGTGAACGACAGGTCAACACCTGACTGCTTGGAACGGAGAACAACTCCCGCGTGCTTTCTCTCGACGCGCACCGCGACGCGTGGGGTGCGCTCGCCATAGTACTCGATCCGCCGGTCGACGAGGTTCTCGTCCCGCCGCACGAGCCATGCATGGTCCGCTCACCGCCGGGGCGAGCAGCGCGATGTCGCCGTCAGGCATCAGGCCGCACCCCGGGGGCGCGAATCGCTCCGCCGCAGCGTGCAGCCGCGTAACGCAGAGCAAGCGGATCCCTCCGGCGTTGCCCACAGAGAGTATGGTAAGTTGCCCCGTTCCATGCCTGCGCAGCAGCTCTCGTTCCGTTCACCACGCTCCCGCTGGCGTATGGGAGTATGTGGCTGCCTCGCGCTGCTCTGCGCCGCGAGTCCGTGTCTGGCCGATACGCTCGTGCTCACCACAGGCGAGACGCTGGTCGGCAAGGTCGTCTCCGAGGACGCGGCGTCGGTGGTGTTCGAATCGGCTGGCCTGGGCAAGGTCTCCGTGCCGCGCGACCGCGTCCAGCGCATCGAGAAAGGGCCCGTTGCGGGCGCCACCCCTAGCGGCGCGCAGGAGGTGGTCGCACCCCCGGTCCCGCTAGGAGAGCCGGTCGCCCAAGCAGCGCCGCCACCGCCGCCCCCGCAGAAAGAGGACCTGTTCCGCATGTACTGGGATCAAGGCCTGCGCTACCAGCTCTATCAACCGATCTCGGTGCCGAATCCCCTGGGCGGCGAACGCATCATCGGGGAGGAAATCCGGCTCTCCGGGCGGGCCGGCCTCAAGCTCTCCTTGGATGCGGCGGACTTCCACAGCACGAACCGCGAGGAGCAGATCCCCGGCGGAGCGGAGGTGCGGACGTTCCGCCTCTATGCGAACGGGCAGTTCGGGCGCGGACCCGATCCCACGCTCTACTCGCTCGAGTTCGGCACGGTCAACGGCAGCTTCTATATGACGAACGGCTGGCTGCGGTGGCAGGGCGTGCAATACGCGGGCAACGTGCAAGCCGGCTACGAAACGGTGCCGCAGACGCTGGAGAACATCTACGCGTTCAACGCCCTCACCTTCATGGAGGCCTCGTCCATGTCGCTTGCGTTCTCGCCCGGCAAGCGGTTGGGAGTGGAGGCGGACCGCACGTTCTCGGACGAGCGGATGTACCTGTCCGTGGGCGTGTACTCGGTCGGCTCCGATCCTGGCCTGAACGGCGGCAGCGTAGCGCAGACGCTCCTTTACCCGGTCGTGCGATTCACCGGATTGCCGATCTACGACGACCGCGGCACGGATGATGTGAAGCTGCTGCACCTGGGCATCAGCGTGGGCTACCAGCTCGCCAAGGGCGCGCAGTTCGAGTTCCGGTCTCGGCCGGAGAGCTTCATCGCTCCTTATCTGGTCAACACCGGCACGCTCCAAGCCGATGTGTCGAGCCTGGTCGGGCTGGAGTCGATCTATATGAATGGCCGCTTCACCCTGACCGGGGAGCTGACGGGGACCCGGCTCATGGGCGGCACCGTCAACGACGCCAGCTTCTGGGGCGGGTACGTCTCGGCAGGCTGGTTTCTCACGGGCGAGCAACGCAGGTACAACCGCAACTCAGCTCAGGTGATCGCACCGCTCGTGCCCAACCGCGAGTTTTCTTGGAAGGACTGGACGGGGGGCGCGTGGGAGGTCGCGGCGCGGCTCTCCTATGTCGACCTCGACTCCGAGAACGTCCTGGGCGGCAAGATGGCGATCGCGATGCTGGGGCTCAACTGGTACTGGAACCGCTACCTCCGCTGGCAGCTCAACACCGGCTACGCGAACGTCATCAACGGGCCCTCGCCCGGGAATCTGTACATCCTGCAGGCGCGGCTGCAGATGGTGTTCTGAGCGCGCCGGAGCTAGCCGAGCTCCATGGGCAGCGTGCGATCGGCCGCCCATTCCGTGAGCGATGCGTCGTACACCTTGACTTGGTCGTAACCCAGCATCGCCAAGATCAGTGCCACGCTGGTGGCCGCGATCCCACCGCCGCAATACGTGACCACACGCGGCTTGGCGAGCGCCGGCGCGAACAGCGCCCGCATCTCTGCCGCGCCCTTGAACGTGTTGTCAGGGTTGATATGGTGTACGGCGGGGATGTTGATGCTGCCGCTGATATGTCCTCGGCGCCCGTAGTGCACGCCGCCCGTGCCGGCGTGCTGCTCGGGGCGCAAGGCGTTCACGTTACAAGTGGATGGATCGGCGAGCACAGCGAGCACGTCCTGCTTGTCCGCAACGAGCTCCGGCCGGAAGCGGGCGGTGAAGTGCCTCGGCGCGGTCGGCCGCGGCGGTCCCTGCTCGACAGGGCGGCCCTGTGCGGCCCATTTCTGGAAGCCACCATCGAGAACTGCGGCCCGATCGTGGCCGAACACGCGCAGCATCCACCACAGCCGCGTGGCCCACCAGTGGTTGGCGGTGGAATAGGCGACCACGAGCGTGTCGTCACCCACGCCGAAGCGCGACATGGCCGAGGCGAACAGTTCCGGCGATGGCAGCATGAAGTGAAGGCGCGGATCGGGACGCGAGACATCGTGCTCGATATCCACGAAGCCCGCGCCCGGCACATGCGCTGTCTCGAACTCTGCGCGCCCCGGCACGACGTCATAGAGCGAGAAGTCCGGGTACGGCAGGGTGTGCGTGGTGGCGTCCAGCACGCGCAGGTCCCGATCGTTCAGATGCGCGGCGAGCCAAGCGGTGTCGACCAGGTATTCGGGATGTACAAAGGCGTCGGGCATAGCGGTGTCTTCTCTCGACAAGGGGTGACTGCGAACATGACTCCGCGCGCACTTGCGAGCGGCTGATACAGATCAGACCAGCGGGACGAAGTCGTACTCTCCGATCCCTTGCAGCACGAGGAACGTTGCCGAAGTCTCTCCCGCGTTGGTGACGAGGTGCGGCCGGCGCGGCTCGACCGAGTACGTTTCGCCGGGCCCGAGCCGGATCTCCTCTTTGGGCTCGCGCAGGAATAGCCTGAGGCGGCCGTCGATCACGTAGAAGGTGTCCTGCACGTTGCTATGGAAGTGCCAGGGCACTTTCTGCGTCGGGGAAATCTGGAGCTCGGTGATGCGAAACCCCGGGCGCGCGGCATGCTCCGTCCGGCGCTCGACTTCGTAGAGGGGGCTGTCATCTTTCGTCGCTTGCATCGCATCCTCCGATTTTGACGGCCTGCTGCCCGAAGCCGATGCATGGCCGGCAGAGTGTCGCGCGCAAGATCTGGCATTTCTTGGCGCGTCGTCGGTTCGCGCTATCCAGGAACAGCGCCGCCGCCATCCGCTCGACGACTGGCTACCGGACGCTGGCCTTCACAGAGCCTCTTGTCGCGAACTGCGCGACGAATCGCTGCTGTCCCGGACTGGCGTAAACGGAGGTTAGCACGAGATCTGAGAGGACGCCTTCGAGCTGAACATCGCCGTACTGGCGATTCAAGACATAGGATAGCTTCGACTTCGCCTGACTCAGGGGGTCCGCGAGGTCGATGACCAGGCGGACCCTGAGGTTCTTGATGAAAGCGTCGTGGTCGACCCACTGGATGGAATCGAGCGCCAGCTTCTTGCTCTCTGGCGAGTAGTCGAGATCGGGAAACGAGAGAAAGTTCGTATCGGCGTCGAAGTGGGGCGTGCCCTCGAGATAGACGAAGCCCTCCGCGATGCCCTTGAAGGCGATCTTGAAGACCGCTTTTTGTCCGTATCCGTAAAAGGTCACGTCGGTAGGCGTCAGGTAGTGATTGCCGCTGGGCGGGTAGCGCAAGCCTCCGGCACCGAGCTTCAGCCTTTGCCTCAGAGCCGCTGCGACTGCCGAGTAGTCTGCCTTTACCGGCATGTAGACTTCGAAGCCGCCGCCCGACCTCCCCGTGCTGGGGGTCGCGTTGGGCAGGGAGCTGACCACGGCAGCCGGCTGCGCGCCGACCTCCACAACGGGTTGTGCGGTCAGATCGGCTGCCAACTGCAGCGCGTCGGCGGAGATCTGGTACCCCGACATCGATACCTTCTCGGGTCTCACTTCCAGCCAGGTATCCACGTCCACCTGGATCGGATCCGACAGCAGCCGCCATACGCTCTCGGCCTTTGGCCGCAGAGCGGACAATCCGCGTTCGAGCCAGCCGTCTAGGTTCTTGCCCAGATCGCCGAAGCGCGCGGCAAGCTTGTCCGTCACGTCGACCACGCCCAGCCGACCCATCGCGCAGGGATCCTCAGCCACCGCACCGTTGTCCGTGGTACTCGCGTCGGTGCTCCAGTTGGGCAACACCGTGATCCGGGTGGTGAGCGACTCCGAGATACGGCGCCGCGGTTCGTCCTTGCCGCAGGAACCGGTTACCAAACGTCCCTTGCAGCGGATGCGCTTTCTGCAACTCAGCCAATACGAAAGCGAATAGTTCGTCGTGATCTCATTTGCGCGTACCGCAAAGGACAATGCAGACCGCTTCACGTCGTATGCACAGCCGATCCCGCAGCTCGGACGATCGGGTCCGCCGGTTCCGAAGAACTCGACATACTCCCGAGCGCTTTGCGAGGAGGGAAGGCTCGCCTCGGCGCTATCCAGCAGCGGCTTGATCGGGATGGAGATCGTCAGGCCGATGGTCGACGACGGCGGTTGGCCCGCCGGCGCGGTAGGCACATCAGGAGCGGTCGGCCGAACCGTCGGAACGCAAGCGCTCAACATGAGAGCGCACCCGCACGCGAGACTCAGAGCTACCCATGCCGGAACCTTCACGCGTTTCTCCCCGAAGGTGGTTTGGTCTAAGCCCGTAACGCACCATCATGTAGCTCGGCGCGCGTACAGGATCCACAGGCGCGCCAGGTCGGCCGCACCGTCCGTTCCCTGCACGCTCTTGAATGTTTGCATCGCCTGCTCCTTCTGACCTCCACGCAAGTACGCGATACCAAGATGCAGCTTCGCATCGTCGGGGTGCTTCAGCCCGCCTTTGCGGATGCCCCCTTCCATCAGGTCGATGCCTTTGTCGATCTGACCGCCGACGACGTACGCGAAGCCGGTATTGACCAGCCCGGTGCCGTCTTTCGCGGAAGCCGCGGCCTGCTCTTCGCTCTGGCCAAGCGTCTTCTGGTCCTGGGCCGCGCTCTTCGTCGCCAGCTCGCGCAATCGCCTCTGCCTCTCGGCGTCCGCGCCGACGCCGAGCACGCCGAGCGCGAATCCTCTGTCGATGATGCTCTTGGCTTCTACGGGGAACCCTGCTTGCAGCGCGAGCTGTGTCATCTCCACGAACTGCGACGCGCTGCTCGAGATACCCAGCGCGAGCTTGAGCCGGTATACATCGAGACCGAGACGAGGAGAGAAGCCGGGCTTGGTCTGGATCCGGTAGATGAGTTCGGCCCAGTACTCCTGCTTCGGATAATAGGTGACGAGCTCTTCGAGCGCTGCGGCATACCGTGGCTTGTCGGCCTGTTGGAGATAGCAACTGGCCAGCAGCTGCAGGCGATCTTCAGGCGGCGCGCGGCCTGCGCTCTCGTCGGCGTGCAGCTCGGCGTGCAACTCTTTCTCGGCGCCAGAGCAGTCGCCGCTGAGATAGTACGCCTGGATCAGGACCCGGCGCACCTCCTCCGATGTGCCCCCCTCCTTGAGATAGCGCGACGCCCACGCGATCGCGTGGGGATAGTCCTTCGCGCGGGCATACAGCTCTGCGGTGGCCTCCATCATCTTGAGCTTGTCGGGTGCGGATAACCGACCCGACGCGATGGTCGACTCGAACGATCTTGCCGCGAGGTCGACCTCTCCGGCCCCGGCCGCCGCGATGCCGCGCAGCCGCTCGATAACGTAAGCCTCGTACGCAGTCTTGTCCTTGGCGCTGTCGGCCTCCTGGATCTTTGCCAGGGCCTGTTTGTACTTGTGCGCCTTGATCAGCTCCTGCGCCGCTTGGAGCGGGTTGCCCACTTCCGGGCGGACGGTCTCGCTGGCTTGGTTCTGGTCGGCGCCCAGCGCGGTCCAGGGGCCGGTCAAGCCCGAACAGATCGTGACGGCGAGCGCAACGATGGCCCAAAGCCGGACACAATCGCGAGAGAACGGTCCCCCCGGCTCACGCATTGCACCTCGATCTGTACGGCCCAGCCTGGACACTCGCGGGGAATTCATTCGATGAATTGCTCGTTCCCGACAAGACCGATGTTGGTCAACCCACGCCGCTGTGCGGCGGCGAGCACGGCGGCGACGTGCCTGTACGCGGCGAGCTTGTTGGGCCGGACATGGATCTCGGGTTGCGTCGGCATTTGCGCGCTCGCCTGGAGCTTGTCCTCCAACGCCGGTCGATCCGGGACGAGTTGGTTGTTCCAGTACACCGCACCGTCGAAATCGACGTCGATCGTGACGACCTCCGGCGGCTTCTCGGGCGGGGGAGGGTTGCCGGCCGGCATCTGTAGATTCACGGAATCGAGCTGAATTGGGATGGTGATGATCAGCATGATCAGCAGCACCAGCATCACGTCGATGAGCGGCGTGGTGTTGATATCGACCATCACCTCGGGATCGCCGGACTGGTTGCCGAGTGGCGTGCTCGCTGTCATGAGCTGGGCTCGTGGGTTGGTTGTCAGCCGCCGCGCGATGGCGGCTCGACGATGAAGCCGATCTTGAGAATGCCCGCGCGCTGGCACGCGAGCACCACTTTGCCGACAAACTCGTAGCGGGCATCCTGGTCGGCACGGACCTCGATCGCCGGCTGCGGCACGAGCACGGAGACCCGTTTCAGTCTCTCGACCAAGGCCTGCTCGCTCGGGATGCTCTGCTGGTTCCAAAACGTCTCGCCGTCCTTGGTGACCGAGATGGTCACATTCTCCGGTCTGGTCTGCCTGGGCTGGGTCACGTCCTTGGGCAGTTGCAGAGGCACGGAGTGCGTGACCACCGGGATGGTGATCAGGAAGATGATCAGCAACACCAGCATGACATCGACGAGCGGGGTGGTGTTGATCGTCGCGGCCAACTCGTCTTCTTCGCCGGCGCTCTCTAGGGGGCTAGCGTGCATCGCCATGGCTCACCCGGTTGACGTTCGCGATGCCGAGCACCGGCCCGCCGACCCGGGCGCGGCTCATCAGCAACGATTGCGTTTCGACGCTGAAAGCCCTTACTTGCTCCATCGCAAGCTTGTTGCGGCGGACGAGCCAGTTGTAACCGAGCACGGCCGGTACGGCGACGGCAAGACCGAACGCGGTCATGATCAACGCCTCCCCCACCGGACCCGCGACTTTGTCGATCGAGGCCTGTCCCGCGATGCCGATCGCCGTGAGTGCGTGGTAGATCCCCCACACCGTCCCGAAGAGCCCGACAAACGGCGCCGTGGAACCGACGGTGGCGAGGAACGCGAGCCCGCCCTGCAGTCGGCTCTGGACCGTTTCCATGGCGCGCTGCATCGCGATCGTCACCCACGTGTGGAGGTCGACCTGGTCGTGCACGCGCTTGTGCTCCTCGACCGCTTGCGCCCCGCTCTCTGCGATGAAGCGAAACGGGCTGTCGTCCTTGGCTTCTTTGACTGTCTCCGGCGCTACGCCGGCTGCTGGGGATGTCTTGCGAGCTGCCCGGGCCTGCTGCATCACGCGCTGCTGCTCGATGAGCTTGGTCACGATGATGTACCAGCTTCCCATCGACATGATCAACAGGATGAGCAGGGTGCCGCGCGCGACGTAGTCGCCTTGTCGCCACAACGCGTCCAGACCGTACGGATTGGCGACCAGCTCGGTGCTCGCCTGGGGCGGATTCGCGGCGGGCACGGCCGCTGCGGACTGGTCGCTGGCGGGTGCGGGAGATGTCCCTTCTTCGGCCCGCGTGCTGTGCGGTACAGCCGCCAGCACGACGAGTGTGGTGCCCCCGATCGGGAGGGGAGCGAGCAGCGCCACCAGGCTGGCGGAGACGAAGGATTTCCATGCTGTTTGCATTATGGCGCCTTTCCGATAGCTCTCAGTCTTCCAGCTTCCACGCGTAGCGCAACGTGGTCCAGGCTTGCTCTGGCTTGCCGTCCACTTTCCCTGGTCTGAATTGGCACAGGCTCAGCCCTTGCCTTGCCGCCTCGTCGAGGCGCTTCGACCCGCTCGAGGAAAGGATCTCGCTCGAGACCACGCTGCCGTCCACGCCGACGAGGATGCGCAGCACGACGATGCCTGTCTCCCGCAGCCGGCGCGCAGCCGGCGGGTACTCCGGCTTTTCGCAGTCTCGCGCCGCGTCGATCACCGGGGGAGTGTGAACGGGGACGTGGGGCGGAGCTTCCACTGTCCGCAACACCGGCGGCGGTGTGGGAGCTTCCGGTTTCACGGGCGTCGAGATGGCGACCGGGGTCTGCCGCTGCGGCTGCTGGATGCGTACTTCGGGCAGCGGAATGTAGGGAGGCGGCGGCGCATCGAACTTCGGCGTCGGCAATCGCGCCGGAGGCGGGAGATCCGGCACCACGGGTTTCGACTCTTCGATGATCCGGGTCTCGATCGGGCGGCGGACGACCTCCATCAGTCTGCGCGCGAGGCCGGTGACCAGTGCATAGATGACGACGACATGGAGCAGGACGACCAGGCCGAATGCTACGCCGCGGCCGAGGGGCCCCCGCTGCTGAACCGCTGTTGCCACCGGCTCGCTGCCCGTGTCCTAGAAGCCGCAAGCCCGGTCGCAATAGCCGGCCGGCCCGCCACGGCTCAAGCAGCTGGATGCGCAAAGACCGTCCACCGAGTGAACTTGGGCGGGGGCGGCGAGCTCGGGAGCAGGCCTGTCGTCATCCATGTAGAAGCGTGGATCCGTCATGTCCATCGACGGCATTGACTGGCCGTTGTAGCGCATCGACGTGTGCACCTGTGGGGCGTCGGCACAGGCGCACAGCATGACAGCCGCAACGAGAATCAGCATTGCCTTCATGGGATCTCCTTTCGTTCGTCTGAGAGCGATGAGTTGACAGTCATTCTTGCGAGCCGGACGCTGCGAGCTGCACCGCGTCGGCCATGCGATAGAACAGCCCACCGGGATCGTTTTCGAGCAGGGTAAAGCGGCCGGCGACGGTGACGGGCTCGAGCGAGTAACCAACCGAGTTCTTACTGAACACCTCCACCATCTCGTCCGGCCCGGCCGGCGCGCAGAACGCGCAGGACGGTGGCTTCGTGCTCAGGAGGAAGTGGGTTTGACCGGTGCCGAGCTGAAGCGGAGTAATGTATCCTCGCAGCTTCACCTCTTTGCCGTCGAGCGCCTGGATCCCGGCGCCGAATCGCAGCGCAGGCTTTCCATCGCGCTGAACGAAGCTCACCTTGCTTAGCGTGTACCACGAGACCAACCCCGGTGCCTCGAGCAAGCTCCGCGAGTGATCGGGTCCGGGCGGCCGCGAGCCGTAGAAGGAAGTCGCCACGATGCCGGCTGCAGCGCCAATGGCGAGGCAGCCGATATAGAACCACTCGCGCGCAGTGAGCTTCGTCGTATGTTTCGACCGCTTCATGCATCGGTCCTTGGCCGCGCGAGCCGGCTCTGCCTGTTCATGGGAAAACCGGTGCGCAGCTCCGGCTATGGAGCGAGCACCGCCTCCGTGAGGCGATACCACAGTCCGGTCGGATCGTCTCTCAATACCGACAGCTTCCCGGAAATGACGATGGGCTCGCTATTGAACGCAATCGGCTTCTTGCACAGCACCTCGATCAGAGAATCGGGGCCGCCGGGCAAGCAGAACGGACAACTGGGCACGTTAGCGGAGAGCAGGAATCGCTTCTGCTTCGCGCCGGGCTCCAGCGGCAGCATGAAGCCCTGAAGGCGCACCTGCTTGCTGTCCAGAGCGATGATCTGCGCGCTGAACTTGGGAACGATCCGATCGCTGACTTTCATCTCCTCGACCTGCGCCAGCGTCTTCCATGACACCAAGCCTTTCGGGTCAGCTGCGCGCCCATCCTCGAGCGCAAGCGCGGGCGGCGCAGCCAGGGCCAACAGCGCAGCCCAGATCCATCGTTTCATCTTCTACCTCCGTGCAAGAACGCGAGCGATATCGGTGCGATAAGCGAGAGCAGCGGGCAGCAGGGCCGACAGCAGGCCGACCAGCAAAGCCGCCACGACCAGCACGAGCTCACCGGGCACGACGGTCCAGCCCGTGATGGTTACCCGCTGTGCAGCGTGCAGCCAGTTGCCGAGCACCTCGGTGAGCGCATGCCCCAGCAGCAATCCCAGCGCGACGCCCAAAGAGGCCAGGATGAGCCCCTCGATAAGGATCGCGGCGAGCAGCTTGCCGCGCGTGGCGCCGAGGGTTCTCATGACGGCGAGGTCATAGCTGCGCTCGCGCAAGGCGTTGTACAGGGCAATAAAGACGGATAGCCCCGCGCACAGGATCAGGATCGCCGCGAAGGCCTGAACGGTCTGCACGCCGACGCCCACCAGGCTGAGCAGCCGCGCGGACTCGAACGCAGGCGAGGCGGCTTGCAGCGCCGACTGCGCGTTGATCTGCCGCGGCAGGATCGCGGCTGCCATTGGGGAGGCATACTGGATCAGCAGCGCAGTGAGTTCCTGAGGTTGGACATGTCGGGGTTTGTTTGGATCGGCGCGGTCTTCGTCCTCGTCATGCTCCTCACGCCCCTGGCCGTGGATCTCCCAGACGCTCTCCACGCTCGTGAGCACCAGGCGGTCCAGCACGCTTCCGCTCGGAGCAAGCAGGCCGACGACGGTGTAGGGCGAGTGCTCGTGCTTCTCCCCGCCTTCCACCAGCCCGTGACTGCCGACGAACGTATCACCGACCCGGAGATGAGCGTGAGCGGTGACGTCACTGCCCAGCACCGCCTCGTAGGACTTCTCCCACAACCTGCCTTCGGAAATCGCGCCTTGGTAGAGCGAGACGTAGTCGTGATTCGTTCCGACGATGCGAAACCCCTGGTAGTTGTCGCCGAGCGCAAGGGGCACACTGGCTTTGATGAGCGGATTCGCCTTGAGCTTCTCGGCGTCGGCTAGCGGGATGTTGCCGGTGGGGATGTCCACGTGGTAGACGGAAGACAGGATCAGCTGCAGCGGGCTGCCCTTGGCGCCGACCACCAGGTCGATCCCTTGCGAGTCGCGCTCCAGCCGGTGCTCCAGCTGCTGCGTAAACAGCAGCAGCACGACGATCGTCGCAACGCCCAATGCGAGCAGCAGCACGTTGAGCGCGGCATTGAGCGCCCTTGCATGGATATAGGCCAGCGATAGGCGCAGGAGGTTCACGTGCCGATGCCCAGTGTGATCTGGTGCTCGAACCGCTCTCTGATTCTGCGGTCGTGGGTCGCGATCACTAAGGTCGCGTTGCATGCTCGAGCCTGATCGAGCAGCAGGTGGAGCGCGGCGGCTGCGTTCGCGTCGTCCAGGTTGGAAGTCGGCTCATCCGCCAGGATCAGCCGCGGCTTGTTCACCACCGCCCGGGCTATTGCCGCGCGCTGGGCTTGGCCGAAGCTCAGCGCTTGCGGCAGGCTGTGTGCCTGGTCTGCCAGTCCCAGGCCCGCCAGCAGACGATGCGCCGCGAGCGCGTCCTGCGCAGTGCCCGCGAGGTACTGCGCGAGCAGCAGATTGCCCAGCACGGTGAGGCTCGAGATGAGATGCAAGCGCTGGAACACGATGCCGACGTTGCGCCCGCGGAACCGATCCAGTTCACCGGCTCGCTGCTGCCGCAGATCTTGTCCGGCTATCGACACACTGCCCTGGGTCGGTGTCAGGATCCCCGCGAGGATGTGCAGCAGAGTGGTCTTGCCGCTGCCCGAGGGACCGAGCACCAACCAGTGTTCGCCCTCCGCGACGGACCATCGGTCCAACCGAAGCACGTCCCGCCCGTCATAGGCGTGACGAAGATCCCGGAGAACCACCACCGAGCCTGCCATGGTCTGCCTATCCCGTGGTGCGCGGGACAACACGTAGCTTCAACCCGGTCACCTGAACGCCTTGCTCAACGTTGCGTACACCGATAACGGCTGGCCGTACTGCGATGCCAATACCCCGATCCCGGTGCCGTTGCGGATCTGATAGCTCTTGTTGAAGAGATTGATGATCGACAGCCGGCCGGTGAACTCCCCCAACGTGCTTCCAAGGCTAATCGGACGAAACGCTGCGACGTTCACCGTGGTGTAGGCGGGCACGTGCTCCGTATTGGCGAACCCGCTGCGCAACCCGCTGCCGAACAGCAGATCCCCGGTGAAGGTCGTTTTCTGCCATGTGTAGGAAACACCTCCGGAGGCGGTACTGGTCTGGTCGTGATCCAGATAGACCCAGTGGGTGGAGATGTACTGCAGCTCGTCCGCGCCGAAGAAGAACTGCGCCGAGTCGATGTTCTTGCCCTGCGCCTGCTGCCATGCATAGTTGAAATACCCGCCCCACGGGCCGTTGCGGTAGCTGCTTGTGAACTCCACGCCGTAGACTCTGCCTTCCTGGTAGTTGAACGGCGAGAAGACCAGAGCCGTGCCGAACTGGCCCAGATCGAGCAGGTTCTGCGCTCGCTTGTAGTAGCCGTCGAGTCCGAACGTCCAATCGCGGATCGGGGAGGTGTTCGCTCCGATGTCGAAGTAATTGGATCGCTCCGGCTGCACCGGGTCGTTCGTGAATACTTCCGGGGCGTTGGTCGTGTTCGCGAACGCATTGATGTTCTGGGTGGTGATCAGCTCGGTGGGCGGAGGGGTGAAGTAGCGGGCGTACCCGGCATGCATGGAAGTCCGCGGCGAGAACTCGTACACCATCCCGATGCGCGGGCTCAGCTGGCTCGCGTTGACGTACGCGTTCATCAGATCGGCCCGAAGGCCGAAGTTGACCGTCAGCACCTGGGTGGGTTTCCACTCGTCCTGTACATAAAGCCCGTACAGATAGGCGAGCTTGCCGCCGTTCTGGACGATCGGGAAGGCGCCTTGGCTCGGGGTCTGGGCCCCCGGCTGCCCGGGGAACACGTAAGAGGTGTTGTCGTTGATCGCGTTTTCGATGCTGTAGTTGAAGCCCGCGCGCAGAGTGTGGACGTCGGTGAGCCGGTAGGCGCCATCGGCTTGCACGCCGCTGGTCCAGCTGCTCTGGTAGACGTACGAGCTCACGCCGTTGAACACCAGATCCCCGTAGAGATCGGGAAAGAAGTTCGTCTGCGTGTACCGGGACACCAGCGCCACCTGGTAATCCATGTCGCCCGAGGGTTTGTCCTGATACGCGACGACGCCGTAGTAAGTGAGCTCGCGCTGGGTCTCGTTGAGATTGGTCGAATCGGAGGACGTCGGGACGATGTTCCCACCCGAGTCGACGCTTCCGTCGAGCGAGTACACCGGAGGCACCCCCGGGCTATTCGGGATCTGGAAATAGCTGTTTGACGACCCGAGGAACAAGCTGATCCGCGAGGTGTCGGTGAGCAGGTAGGACGTGTAGCCGAAAGCCTTTCCCTGACTGGTGTCGTCGTGGATGGGGCGGTAGGAGCTGGTGGGGTTCTCGATCCCGATCTGGTCGTACAGGTACTGAGCTGTCACGTAATAGTCCGTCCGGCCGCTCGTGCCGCCGTACTCGATGCTCGGGTTGACCGTCGCGAAGCTTCCCACGGTCAGGCTGGCGTCACCGCCGGGGCTCAAAGCTCCGGTCTTGGTATGGATGTCGACCACACCCGCGGTGCGGTAACCATATTCGGCCGGCAGGGCTCCCGTGATGAGGTTCGCCGACTCGAAGAAGCGCGTGTCCAGCGTCTGGCCGAACCCGGAGATGGATTCGGGAATGATCACGCCGTTGATGCGATATTGCAGATTGGCGTGGTCACCGCGCACGTGGAGCTGTCCGAAGGAATCCTGCGCGACACCGGGCGCCTGCAGCAGGAGCTGGTTGAATGGGGTGGAAGCTCCAAGCGGCAGATCGGTGATGTCTTCCTGAGTGAACCGATACACGGTGCTGCCTGTATCGGGCAGCAGCGCGTTGCGCGCCTCGTTCAGTTGCTTGGATACGACCTCCACGGTCGGAGCCTCGACCTCGTCAGAATATGCGGTGGGCAACCCCACAGCCAATAGCAATGCCCCCGCCATCGCCTGGAATGCGGTCTTCACGTTCTCCCCTTCTTCTCATCGGCTTGACGCGCCGGCGCGGCCGGCTCGTGCGGTCAATCACGGACGCAAATCTCCCAAGAAGGAACGCAATCGCGCTCGGGCGAGCCGAGAAGCGACGGCCGTCGGCTTACGCCGACGCACCGCGAGCGCAATGGGTCAGGAGAAGAAGGAGGGTGGTGCTCGCGAGCGAGCGCGAGCGAACAACGGGGCGCCGGGGAGTTCATCCCGGTGCCGGGCAACGACTAGGAACAGGAAGAGCAGAACAGGCAGCAAGCAGCCGCAGCCCGGGTCGGGCAGATCCAATGCCGCCTGATGATTGACGACCTGGCAGGCCGCGCAGGCATCCTGCTCGGTCGCCGTGTCGTGCTTGGAGAGCAGGCCCAGGCTGTGCAGGCTGAGCACGGACAGCAGCAGCACCTGGACGAAGAAGGCTCGCCAGTGCTGAGCAGCGTGTCTCAGTGTTCGTGCCATGCTCTGTTCTCGGCCGGGCGGATCCTTACACGACTGTAAGCATTCGGCCCGTGCGCTGCTAAATCCTGCACCAAACCCGGTGCGAACGCAACCGGCAGCCGCTCTCCTACGAGCCACCGCCACGGTGCGCCCCGGTACTCTGCAAGCGGGATGTGCACCGCGTCCGCACGAGAACTAGCCCGGGTTCCACTGTGCCCACAACCGTTCGCTATATCTGATGTAACATAGCGGAGAAACGATCCAGGACGATGCGCAGTGGCCGACACGGCTCGTGTTGCTGCGCTGACTATATTTGATGCCGCGGAAGACGGCGCACGGATTCGGCTGCGGATGCTCGATGAAACGCGGCACGCGAACAACAGTCGTCGCGGATACGCAGGAGCCGCCGGGCGTGCGGCGCCGGCCGCGCACGTTCAGGGCGATAACCGCGTGACCCGAGCCGGGCGATCCGCAGCTGCGCTCGACTGCATTGCCATGCGCCGGCACAATACGCGGAAGTAGCGCCACTTGGGGAGTATCGCAACGTGCGTAATTTCGTTCGCCCGCTTCTGTGGATCGCAGTGATCGTCTATGGCCTGGCCGGTGCCGGCGCTGGCTACTGCCAACAAGACAGCTCGCCCGCGGTGCTGCGCGCCGTCGGTCCCGATGGTGCCGAGTTGCGGCTGACGGCCGACGATTGGGCGAAGTTGCCGCGGGCGACCGTCAAAGCCGTGGATCATGGCGGGGCCGAGGCCACGTTCGAAGGCGTTCCGGCCCGCGAGATCCTGAAGCTCGGCGGTGCGCCGTTTGGGCAGCAGTTGCGCGGCCAACGCTTGACGCTCTACGTCTTGGCCGAGGCTGCGGATGGCTACAAAGCGGTCTATGCGCTGCCGGAATTCGATCCCGAGTTCACCGATGGCCTGATCCTCATCGCGGATCGCAGGAATGGGGGAGCGCTCGGACCGAAGAGGGCCCGCTGCGGATCGTAGTGCCTTGGGAGAAGCGGCAGGCGCGATGGGTTCGCCAGCTCAAGCGCCTGCGGGTGGGACAGGCGCCCTAAAACAATGTCCGCGTAGGCTTGCAGGGCGTCTTCATGAATGATCCAGGAAAGCCAGGGCAGCCGCGGCTGCCCTGGGAGAAAACCCCGCTGCCCAGAATCGGGAGGCGTCGGCCGCGGGGTGGACCCGGCTTCAAAACCGGTCGAAATTGGCCGGCAGTCTGACCACCGTCACCGGGTTGTCGTGGTTGTTGGGAGAGGTTGCCGACAACTCCGGGATGACCAGCAGATAGCTCCCGTCCGCCGTCTTGCGCAACGCGATGTCGGCGGGGCCGGCGAGCTTGATGTCCTGGTCATAGATCAGCATCATCGGTACACCGTACGGCGGCGTCACCACGACGCTGTTCGAGTTCTTGATCTCGGTGTCCAGCCGCACGCTCCCGGCGAAGTCCAGTCCGTCCAGGGCGCCCACCCCTTGGGCGAAGGGCGTTGGCAGGTGCCCAGTCTTGAAGTCCTCTTTGGTTGCCCGGTACATTCCTCCGTTGGCCGGGTCCTTCAATCCTGCGACGAGACCCACCGTGTTGAAGTGAATCCCGCCGTCGGGAGCCACCTCGATGCCGTCCGGCCCGCCTTCGGGTACTGGGATGTAGAACACCTGAGCCGATTGGCCGTCCGCCAGTGCGTCGAGCGAGGAGACCGGGAACATATATGCTCCGCCTCCTTTCGTGGCGATCGGAGGATTGAACGTGCCCCCGGCGATCCCGGTGTCGGTGGCATACAGGTTCCCCTCCTTGTCGAAGGAGAGGGCATTTCCCAGCGTCGCGACGACGCCGGCCGCGCCTGCCGCTGCCGACCCGTCACCCAGCTTGATCGCTCCGAGGATTTTCCCGTCGGCGTTGAACGCGATGATCTTGGGATCGAGCACGCTCGGATCCTTGACCTCAGTCCCATCGGCTTCGGCGAGCGGCGCCCACGCCTCGATCAAGAAGATGGTGCCCTTGGGGAATTTCTTCGTGGAGACCGGGATGACGGCCATCCCCAACGGCCCGGTCAGCCCGGTGATCAGCCTCTCGTTGACCATCTTCAGCGTGCCGTCGGGCTGCACCGCGAGCTTGCTGACGTAGCCGGCATTGTGGGTCCAGTGGAACCCCTTGTCGGGCATGCCCAGCTCGGCCGAGTTGGAGATGAACACGAATCTGCCGTCCGCGCTGAAGATCGATCCCTCGGGATTGTCGAAAGCATTCAGCCTCTGGATCACCTGACCTAGCACCGGATACGGCTGCAGCGGGTCCGCCGCCAGCGTCGCCCCGCCTGCCAGGCCCAGCGTCAGCGTGGCCAGGCCCACCACCGTCGATCGTTTGTTCATTGGACTCCTCCCGTCGTTCAACGCGCGTTGCAGCCGCGATCGAGCGGAAGCGCGGCCTCTTGCGCACCAAGAAAAAAGGGCAGCGTTCTTTCGGGACGCTGCCCCCAACTCGAAGGGGGAACAAAGCCGCAGAAGACACCCAGACTCGAGGATGCTCCCTGTCCTCATTCCCTGTCGCTATATTCCATTAAATATAGCGAGCGTGTCAAGCCGATCACGGCCGAAAAGGGAACGACGCGCGAGCCGGCTCGCTATATATGCTAGGATATGTCGGTCATCCGCTGGGGTGCATCGCTCGAGCGATGTCGGCCTCGGCACCGGGGCCATCGGTGCCGGGCGCGCACCGGGGGAACATCATCGCGACCGCAGTTACCTGTTCAGGAGGAGCACGCCGTGAAGCTCAGTGCCCGCAATCAGCTGAAGGGGGTCGTCTGCGAGATCCGCAGGGGCGCCGTGACCACGATCGTGAAGATCGAGGTGCAAAATCCGGCGATCCTCTCCGCATCGATCACCAACGAGGCGGCCGACGAGCTTGCCATCCGAGTGGGGGATCAGGCGGTCGCGATCGTCAAGGCCTCGGACGTGGTGGTGGGAAAGATCTAGCGCGGACCGCGCGGCGAGCGTACTGGGCGCTAGAACGATTCGTGCTCGATCTCGCCTGCCGCGAAGAACTCGCGCGTGAAGTCGACCGCTCGATCGACCGGAAAGCGCCTGCAGGTGAACAATACCGTCGCGAAGAAGCGGCGCGCGCTCCAGACGTAGAGCGAGATCCCGGAATCGATCAGGGGAATGAACGCGTCGAACCCTTGGTTCTGGGCTTTCCCGGCGCCGCTCGGCGAGTGCACGATGGGCTCGCCGTAGGCCCGCAGCTCGAGGTGTGCCGCCAGCCCGACGAGATAGCGCTTGACCGCTGCTCCGTCGACCACAGAAGTGTAGTGGCCTTCGATCAGCAACCGCTGCCGCGTGATGTCGGGTGCCAGATCGCGCATTCTCCCGCTCTCCTTGAATCGGAACTCGGCGCTAGTTGAGCGGCGTCCCGTTATGCATTGCGACGTGCTGCCATGAGGGACGCGCGAATAATGATCCCCTTGCGTCACTTCAAGAACGCGATGATTGCGGATGACAGTTCTTCTTGATGTCCAACCCAGAGATGGCCGCCGATGGGATAGCCGATGAACCAGGCATGGGGAATATGCTCCGCCGTATAGCGTGCGCCGTCGAAGGTGCCGAACAAGTCGTCACCGACGCTCATCACGAGCGTCGGGTGCGCGATCCGCTCCAGATCATACCGCGGGAGCGAAGACGTCACCGCGGCATCGTTGAGCAGGCCCAGCCGGCGCGAGCTGACCGGGAGGATGTGGTTCAGCACCAGCGCGACACGCGCCTGCTCGTCCGGACTTGCGTTTTGGACCACCTCTGGCGGAGTCGCGAGGATCGAGCGGATCACTGTCGGCCGCGCGACCCGGATGGCGGCCCAGAACAGGAAGTCCGATCGCAGCGCGGTGTCGAAGAGGAACGCCGTGCCGGGCGGAGTTCGCATCGGCGGCGCACCGCCTGGCCGTGGCACGTAGGCGGCGGGAACCACCAACACGAGCGCCGTGCACCGTTGCGGATGGCGTAGCGCGAACTGCATCGCCGATGGCGCGCCTGCGGAGCCGGCCAGGACCGCCGCGTGTGCGATGTTCAATGCGTCGAGCAGACAAGCATGGGCATCCGCCTGGGCGGCGGCGGAAGCGTCGCGCGGAAGCGGGGTGCGCAGGTATCCGAACCGCGACATGGCGATCACGCGAAACCCGGTTCCGATCAGCGGTCGGGCGAAATCCAAGCCTTGGTCGTACCCGCCGCCTGCGCCATGGACCACCAATACCGGGGCGCCATCGCCCGCGCTCGCATACTCGATCGGCCCGCACGGCGTCTGGACGAGTCGACTCCCGCTCGACACGCGCTCCTGCGCCGCATGCAGCTCCAGCCGGTAGTCGGTGTAGATGAACCCAGCCAGTCCCGCGCCCGTGAGCACCAGGACAATGACCGCGGCCTGAGCGACCCGCGCTCGTCTCATCCGATCTCGTGTGTCGGCCGGCAACCGGCGCCGTCTCTGGTGCTCACGCTCGGCCCTAGGCCAGGCGCTTCTCGATCCGACGGTCGGGGATTAGCCAGATGGCCGCGACCAAGACATACAGCGCGAACGCAATCCACGAGTTGACGAACGCAATCGGGATCGCGACGGCGTACAACACCAGCGATACCTTGCCCTTGAAGTCGCGGCCCACCGCGACCGCGAGAGCGGAATCCTTTCCGCTGCGGGCAATCAGGGCACGAGCCAGGAGAAAGTAGGCGGACCCGCCCAACAGCAACACGCTGCCATACAGTGCGACGGGAGCGGCGGCAAAGTGATTCTCGCCCATCCAGCCGGTGACGAAGGGAATCAGCGAAAGCCAGAAGAGCAGGTGCAGGTTGGCCCACAGGATGCGCCCGTCGACGTGAGAGGCCGCCTGCAGCAGGTGATGGTGGTTGTTCCAATAGATGCCGACAAACACGAAACTCAGCACGTAGCTGAGCAAAGTCGGGAGCAGCGGCCGCAGCACGCTCATGTCCGCTCCATGTGGCACCTTCAGCTCCAGCACCATGATCGTGATGATGATCGCGATGACGCCGTCACTGAACGCTTCCAACCGCCCCTTGCTCATTTGTCAACCTCGAATGTGGGAATGTCCCGACGCGTCGCTAGCCGCGTCACGCGGGCTGTCGCCCGCAGAGTGCATTCTGCTTGATGATGCGGATCGCTTCGTCCGGTGTATTGGCCAAATATATTTTGCTTTGTGCATCGAGCTCGCGAAAGAACTCCGCCGCGGCGCTCGATGCGCCGAGCAGAATCACCGGTTTCTGATTTTTCATCGCTAGGGCGACCTCGGACGCCGTTCCCGGCCCGTCGACGCCGCATGCGATCACCGCACAGCTCGACAAGCCGATGATGTTGTTCCTTGCATTTCCGATGTCGGTGATGATTGCCACGTCGACGTCGGGCGCAACCTTGGCGCCTGCCGTGGGCAGTACGCCGATGGTGAGACTGCCAGGGACCTGCTTCGCTCCCTCGCTGACTGCCTTCATGACGCCCGAGTCGCGTCCGCCGCTAAGCATCACCCAGCCCTCTTCGGCGAGCAAGCGCCCCAGCTTACGAGCATTTTCCACGGCGGCGATGGTATCGCTGCCCACGACCCCGACAACGGCTTTCATGACCGGGCTCCTCTGTTGCGCTCTTGGCAATAGTACCGGGCTCGCCGCGCCGGCGATCGGCACTCCCGAACGCCTGAGCATGAGAGCAAACCACGGCAGCCCCGTCGGCGCCTGACGGTGTCGGGAGCATCGGCTTTCCAGTCGATACGGGACTACACGCGTGTCCCGCCGGACCCGAACTGGTGAGCGCTGAACTCTACGACCTGCGGGGGATTTCGGTTGAAATCGCTGTAGCGGATCCACGTCGGCCGCGCGCGGATATAAATCAAACCCGGCCAGCTCAGCCGGTCGCGCCCGTCCACGGTCGGACTTGCCTCTCTCCTCCTCCGAGCTCAAGGCGGACAAGGGGCCGATCAATCCGACAGCTCCAGGATCACCGGCTGGTGATCGGAAGCATCGGTGGCGTCGTCCACGCGTACGCTGCGCACGCGCGGGGCGAGGTCCTCGGTGACGAAGAGGAAGTCGCAACAGTACAGAGGCCAGCTCTTATCGTAAACGCCCACCGTCGGCGGATGCGGCTGCGCGGGATGTGCGACTTGCCAGGCATCGACGAAGCCGGGTGCGCGGTCAGCAAACGGCGCGGTGATGCGCGCGTGCTCCGGGTCTTCGGGCTTGAAGTTGAAGTCGCCGCAGATGAGGGCGGAGACGGGCCGCGGGGAAGTGTCGAAAGGATCGCCGGCATCTCCAGCCGGCCGGGGCGCGCGCGCATGACCGCAGGCCTCCCCATGCAGCGCTCGCAGCGCCTCGACCTGCGCGGCACGCTGCAAGATCGAGTAATACTCGAGGTGCGTGCTGAGGACGCGCATCGGGCCGCTCCGCGTCTCGATCACCGCTTCGAGCGCGAGCCGCTGCATGCTGGGAACGCTCGGATCCGCAGGCCAGGGCAGCAAGTGTCGGAACACTTGCAGGACCGGAAGACGCGAGAACACGCAGTTGCCGAACTGCCGCCGCTGTCCTCCGGCGGTGGGGAGGTCCGTGGCCGCGCCGAAGAACGGCGCATGGCGTGGCAGCGCAGCCGAGAGCTCGCGGACCTGATCTTCGCCTCGACTGCCCGGAAGATCGGCGAAGCCGACCGCGACTTCCTGCAAGCACAGAACATCGAAGTCGGCAAGCGCCTGTGCCGTGCGCGCGATGCGCGCAGGGTCGACTTTTCCGTCGATCCCGCGACACCACTGGACGTTCCAGGTGATAGCGATCATCTGCGCCTGCTCCCGTCGACAGCGGCGACCGGACCCTCCTCAATCAACATGCGCTCCAGAGGAGTGCGCTGCTCCAGATCCGGGCGGTCCGCCAGAGCGTCCGACGTAGCACGGCACGAGGCCTAGCGCTCGAACCAACTCTGCCCGGCCATCGTCATACGAAACCTGCCCTGTTCGTGCGCCGTCAGGGACCTTGCCGCGATATTACCTAAACTCCTCGAGTCGGTGCGCTGCAGGCGATCGACCATCGGAGGTGAACACGAGCTGAGAAGCCTGATCAGCCGGTCCTTGTTCGCCGCTAACGGCTCCGCTGCGCGATCTGCCCATCCGCGAGACAGGTATCGGCCTCGGCGCATAGATCGGGGAGCGCGGGTCGCGGTTAGGCCGTGCTATGCTGTGTATTCGTACATGTGTCAGCCGGACGTCGACATCTGGCTGGCAGACCTGTTGAGGGCAGGGTCAGCCATGGGGTATGACATCCAGATCGCCGCCGAGGCTGTGGGCATGAGCATGCGCCGCCTCGAGGCGGCGAGCAGAGGCGGAGCGCGAAGGCCGGCAAGATGCAGCGGGAACAGCAGATGACGAAGGCCGGCAAGCCACAGCGCGGCGCCGATATCGAATCCACGGCGGCCGCGCCGTTGAAGCCAGCCAGTCCTGGGGCAACTGCAGGTGAGCAGAGGTCGAAGGGAAGCGGTCCATGACCGACGCAATCGCCGGATGCCGAGTGCTGCTGTATCTCGGTGCGCTTCTCGCGTGCGCCTGCACTTTCGCCGATGCCGCGACTCCGGTGGGGTTGTGGCGCACGATCGACGACGAAACGGGGAAGGAACGCTCGCTCGTTCGCATCACCGAGGCCAACGGCGTATACGACGGCGAGGTCGAGGAGGTGCTGAACCGGCAGCCCGACGACGACCCCGATGACCTGTGCCGCATGTGCGAGGGGTGGCGCAAGGACCAGCCGATCGTTGGCATGCAGATCCTGTGGGGGTTCAGGAAGGATGGCGATCAATACAGCGGCGGCGAGATCCTCGACCCGGAGAACGGCAAGATCTACCGTGCGAAGATGAAGCTCGTGCGGGATGGTACGAGGCTGGAGGTGCGGGGCTTCATCGGGATTCCGTTGCTCGGGCGATCGCAGACCTGGATACGAGAGCAGTGAACGCCGACGACGAAAAGCTGCCACGGAGGACACGGAGACCCTTGGCGGGGGACAGCGTTTCTGCAGCGGCGAAGCCCCTACCAGACGCGCAGCGGACTACGGAAGCGTTCCGCGAGACGCCATCCTTGTTCATGCAGCGGTAACCGATCCGTAAGTGGCGCTAGGGTAGTCCGCATCGATTCCCGCTGAGCCTGTCCAGACGGAGAACCTGCATCGCTCGCTTCGTCGATACCTCGTAGGCCACCGACAGTGCGGTCTGCGACTTCAAGTCCGGCGCGGCAGCGCTCAGATGTCCGAGCGCCCTCCCTACTTGTCCCGATCCTGGTTCTCGGGCCAGAAGCGGTACAGGACATCCGTGAGATCGCCCGTGACGTAGACCGCTCCTGCGGAATCCACCGCCACGCCGTGGAAGATCCATGAGGGCGGCAGCCCGACCGGCGCCGGAGCCCCGTCGATGGCCAGGCCTTTGGCCACAGTGCTGACCTGGCCGGTCGAGAGATCAATGCGCGAGACACGTCCCGCTCTGGACTCGACCACCAGCAAGCTGTCCCGATCCACCGCAAGGCCTTCCGGCCCGAGGAGACCGGTCGCCACCGCGACGGGCGTTGCGAGCACGGCTCCGTTGGCCACGATCTTCCAAACGGTGCCCGTCGCCCAATCGGCCGCCCAGAGATTCCGGTCGGTAGCCGCGAGACCGGTGGGAACAGCCAGGCCTTTTGCCAACGTGACATGCTCGCCCGTGCCAGCGTCCCTCCGCACCACGCTTCCTGTCCCAAGCTCGGCAACCACAAGATCGCCCCGGAAGCGGATCGCATTCATCGGCACCACAAAGTCGAAATACTCTTCCAGGATCTGTTGCGCCTCTGGATCCCATACCTGCACCGAATTGTCGAAATAGGACGACAAGATCAAGCGATGCGGCGAAGACCAATGATCGCCATCGCGTGAGACACTGAACGGGAGTTTGAACGCCGAAACCTCGACGATCGACGCGGTGGTGCCCTCAGGCTTCCCCGATCGGCCGTCGAACGCCTTCAGCGAGAAAAGATCTGCCACGAAGACCGTTTCCCGCCCTTCCGGACCAGGCAGGACCGCCACACCTCCCGGTCGGACCATCCCTCCCACGCTGACGGTTCGTGTCCGTCCGCCGGAAAGAACCTGGACGATGAAGCCGTGCATATAGCTCGAGACATACAGGTGATCTTGGGAATCCAGGACCAGGTTATCCAGCCCCACGGACAACTGGGCGATGACCGTTTTCTCGCCGGTCTGGATGTTCACACGCACGACTTCCCCGTTCAGGGCGTCGACCACGTACATGCGGCCATGGGAGTCGAATTTGACCGCTTCGGGAGTGCCGAAGCCCTGCGCTACCGTCGTGAACTCACCCGAATCCACGTTCACACGAACGATCTCGCCCGTGAAATAGCGCGCTCCGTAAAGAAACCCATCGTGCCAATCGGCGCCGTTCATCGCGCAGCCCGGACCCAACTTGTCTGTGATGACGCGTGGCGGCTGGGTGAGATTGGGATCGAGCTCGTACAACAGGGACCCTAGGACGCACTGCCCCACGAATAGGCGGCCGTCATTGGAGAAGGCGATCGAGTTGACCCCGGGCGAGATGAGCTGGCTTGTCTTGACGCCGGCGGGCGAAAGGCGGCCCACCTCGCCGCTGAGGAGAGAGGTCCAGTACAGCGAGCCATCCGGTCCGAACGCCAGGTCATCGGGGGTTCCCATGTCGATCTCGGGCAGCCCTATCCGGTTGAGAATCGTGCCTGTCTGGGGATCGATGACTACGATCTCGCGTCCCAGAACGCTTGCCACGTACAACCGGTCACGCTTGTCGAACCGCAGTCCGTTGGCGCCGTGAATGGGCGCGCCACGCACCAGTACTTGGCGTTCAGACCGGGCGGAATCTCCGGGGTCGCCGGCTCTGGCCAGCGCGGGACAGAGGAGAAGAGCCATTGCGAACAAGCCGCCGACGACCTTGGCATGCAGGAAACATACGTTTGTCATGCTCGACCTCTTTGCGTCGCGTGATAGTGGGAGCGGCCTCTTCCGGTAGCCTGCTGTCGAGTGACGGCGCGCGATCGTGCTCCGATCCTCGCTCGTCCGTGACGCCTTCCGCATCAGCGAGCTCACTCCGGATCGTCTCCACGAGGCCGTATGAGATGGGCAGGAAACGCGCAGCAGCAGCGCGGCTCTGAGCCGCGCCAGGCCGCTGGCGTTGGTCGCTGAGCGTCCCTATCCATAAACATCTTCGGGAAGCTCGCTCCAAGAGCCTTGAATCTGTCATTGCGCATTCGCGTTCAGCGTGACGGACGATCAGGAAGGCTCAGCCTTCCGGCCGAGCCCTCCGTTGAGGTCGTCGTCGCCGGACGCCGCGTTCAGTCCTTCACTTCGAATGCATAGAGCTTGTTGCTGGGTGTGAACGGGAAGCCCAGCACGACGTATTTGCCGTATCCCGTTCCCCAATAGACCGTACCGTCTACCACGGAGGCCCCGCCGATACATGAGGCTCCGCTCGAGAACGACCAAAGAATCTCTCCCGTCGCGGCATCCAATGCATACATCGTCCCGTTCACCGGGTCCACGGAACAGGCAAAGACGACGCCGTTTGCGACCGAGACCGGGCCCAGATCGTAGCCAAGGATGCCCGCCGGATCCGCGATCTGCCACACCGGCTTCCCGGTTGCCGCATCGAGCGCGGCCCACCCGCCAGCATTGGCCGAAACTCCCGACGGCTGGAGCGTGTACGGTCTGTTGCCTATGTTGACCAACGCCGTGTAAACCCTCGTCTGGTCAACCGCAGATCCCCACTCGAGTCCCCCGAACACCGAGCCGGGACCGACCTGGTGCCCCCAGACCACGCTGCCGTCGTCTGGGTCGAGCGCCCAATAGATCCCGCTCTTCTGGCCAGCGCCGACGAGCTGGCGATGGCCGTGCTTAGACGGGATCGTGAACAGCGCCGGCCCCTGTGCGAAGTCGTAGTCCGGGCCCGTGGGCGTTGGACACCAGTAGTCGCTGTATGCCGGGAGGTGCAGGCAGGCCACATTCCAGACATCTGCGCCCCACAAACGTCGCGACCATTTGATCCGCCCGGTGTAGAGGTCGAGCGACAGCACCGAATCCACGTACACGTGAGCATGATTGGCGCGCTCCCACGCGATGGTGCATTTCGCCGTGGGATCTTGGTCCTCGTCGCCGCTCCGGTTCTTGGCTTGTATGCACAGGCGCACCGAGTCGGGGGCCCAAACTGCGTTGCCAGTTCCGACATACAAGCTTCCGCGAAGGACATCTACAGCCGCGGTGCTGCCCCAGACCCCCGCCCCGGCGAAGCGATCTTCCGGTGCCGCGCTCTGTTCAGGCAACGTGTAGGTCTTCCAGACAATCGCACCCGTATGCTTGTTCAGCGCCAGGATACTGCCGCGGGAAGTGCAGCACGCGTACCCTTTGCCTCCGATGATAACGTAGCCTTCCTCGACTGACGCGACCCCGACGTAGACGAGGTCCCCGAATACGACCGGTGAGGTGGTGACGATCGCGTAGGGATGACGATCTGCCTGCGTCTTCCAGAGCAGTGCGCCGCTCGCCCTGTCGACCGCAATGACCCAGGCGCCGGCCTGCGTACCGAAGATCACCCGGTTGCGATCGAGCGCCGGCGTCGTCCGCGAGATGTTGATCGGGAAAGGGAATGGGTTGAAGTACGTGGTCCCGACCAGGTCGGACACCTTCCTCGACCATACTGCGTTCCCGGTCGTGCGGTCGATCCGATGGACGTACCCGCCGAAATCCACAGCATAGACGGACGTTTCGTCCACGGAAGGGGTCGCGGACACATCGCCCTGCGTCGTGAAGACCCATTTCACACCTAGCTTGCCGACGTTCGAAGGGTTGATCCGGTGCTCCGAAAGGTTCGCTCTCGTGTTCTGGATGTTTTGCCCCGCCGAAGGCCATTCGCTGAAGTTACCGTCCGCAGCAACTGGACTGCCGCTCAGGACCAGAGCGATCGCCGCGACCGCTCCCAAGCCATACCTGCTTACCCATCCTCCCGCATGATTCATGTGGCATCCTCCTTCTCGACGAGTGTGGTGGACCGTTCCGGTCGTAGGGCGTCGTACCTTCCCACTCAAGACGCAATCCAGATGAGCCGCTTGTCTGGACTTGCGCTTCGAGGAGTTATGCCGAGTGGGAGCGGGGACACCAGTGATCGATCTGTGCCCACGGTCGGCACGCACGCAGCCCTACCCCGCGGCCAGGCTATCCGACGAGGACTTACAGATTGCATACGGATAGCGCGGCAAGCGGAGATGGCGCTTCGGAGGGAGGCAAGCTGAACGTCCCGGTCATCTCGACGTGCGAGCGGCTACGTCGTCACGAGCGCGTCGCCTCGAAGGGGCTCCAACACTCGTCGTCATATGGCCAGGCCGTGCGTAAGCTACACGTCAGGTACCTTAAGTGGAGCGTACCTAAACTCCGCCCCCGGTGATCTGCCGGTAATCAAAAATCAGCGAAGGACGCGATGAAACGGCTTACAACCAAGTGTCTAGTTGTCGCGGTGATAGGCATTCTCCCGGCATTGGTGACGCATGCTCAGGCCGCTCCACCTACACAGTCAATAAAGGTCGTCAATACCCCGCTGCCGGTAACGGTGACGAATCGGAGCACGCCCGTGCCGGTGGAGGTGCTCAGTGATCCCACCACCGGGGGCATTGTGAACGTCACCGGTAACGTGAATGTCGCCAACCCGGCCAGGAGTTCAGTAATAACTTCGATAGATAACTATCCACGGACGCCTGTAGCGGTAGACGTCAATTCATTCGCGTCCTATACGGTTCCCGATGGATACAGGCTGGTTGTAGAGACGGCAGTTGCAGATGTTGTGTGCAGCCCGGGGAGCGCCCACGCGACTGCAAGTTGGATTGGGCGGGTGGTGTTCGGGATACCAATGCAGTTGCTATACACCGCTCCCGACGGCAGTAGTAGGTATAACGGCATCGTATCGGCACGCGTAGTTTTGGGGCCTGGAACCTTCGTTGGCCCCGAGTTTGTGACCTGCGACACGTCCGTGGCCTTTTTCGTGGTAACTATTTTCGGCTACCTCGTCAGCGTAAGTAGCCCCAGCCTCGCCCGGTGACACATCGACACCGGCGCAGCGGATTGGTACCTGTCTGCTGAGTATGTCAACGTAAGCCTGTCAGCCCGCCAAGGCATCCGCCTACGCGCGCTCAGTCGGAGACCCATCTTGCGCGGGCTGACCGCACAAAGCTGCCCGCACCCACGAAGGTGTGCGACTCGCAACGTTCCGCAGCACGAACGATCCGATTGTGACCCTCCTCGGAATCTGGCCCTACGGCGGCCGGCATTAGCCCAGGCGTGCAGCTCGGGGAGCGCCGTCCGCTGTCGGCCGTGCTCTGCTGGCTATCTGCACAGCATGCCTAGCGAGAACGTCTTAGCGAGCCCGGCGCTTCATGCCTTTGTGCAACGACGGGGCAGCCATGATCCGATCCGCTTACCGGGTTCCGGATAGACCGAAGCCACGAAGGGGACGCAGCGCGCGAGGGTCGATCTAGTAGGTGCTATGGAAGCGCCCCGCTGCCGGGGTTTTCAGGGCTTGCCGTCCTCCGCTGCCAGCACGCGTGCCGATTCAGTCATTGAGCGATTGGTACACCAAGTCGCGCAGGATGACGCGGTAATGCTGCCGCCGGTTCGGCTCCTGCGACATGAACACCGGCACGATCTGCTCCTTGGGATCGATCCAGAAGTAGGTGCCCGCGTAACCGGCCCAGAAGAACTCACCGACCGATCCCGGCCATTCCGAGGCGCCAGCGTCGCGGCGCACGGCGAAGCCTAGCCCGAAGCCGTATCCGTTGCCGGGAAGCCAATTGGGCCCGCGCGAGATGCCCGCGCTCAGCACGTGATCGGAGGCCATGAACGCGATCGTGCGCGGCCCGAGGATGCGCACGCCATCGAGCTCTCCGCCGTTCGCGAGCATCTGGGCGAAGCGCAGGTAGTCTCCGGCGGTAGACACCAGCCCGTGACCGCCGGCGAAGAAGGTCGCGGGCTGAGTGACATCGATCAGCTCGGCGACTTTGCCGGTCTGCGGATCGACTTGCGGCTGCGCCAGCCGGCCCTGCTTGTCTGCAGGAACCTCGAAGGCGGTATCGTTCATCTTGAGCGGCCTCAAGATGCGCTCGGCGACGAACTTGTCCAATGGCTGCCCGGAGGCGACTTCCACCACGTGGCCCAGGACGTCGGTGGAGTGGCCGTATTCCCAGACGGTTCCCGGCTCGTACTGCAGCGGCAGCTTCGCCAGCTCCTTGCAGAAGCTGTCGAGCGTCCACTTCTGCGAGAACAATCCAGCCTGCGCGTACAGCTTCTGGACCTGCGTCCTGGCGTTCGGGCCGTACGTGAATCCCGAGGTGTGGCGCAGCAGGTCCTGCACGGTGATCTGGCGCTTCGCGGGCACGGTATAGAAGCTCTGTGCCCCGGTGGTCGGATCATAGCCCTCGATCCCCACCTTCATGTCCTTGAACTCGGGGAGATACTTCGAGATCGGTTCGTCCAGAGAGAGCTTGCCTTCTTCGACCAGAACCATTGCGGCCACGGTGACGACCGGCTTGGTCATCGAGTAGATGCGGAAGATCGAGTCGAGCGCCATCGGCACCTGCTTGTCCTTGTCCTGCATGCCGAAGCTTCGTTGATAGACGAGCTTGCCCTTGCGGGCCAGCATGACGACCATCCCTGCCAGCTCGCCCTTGTCGACGATCTGCTGCATCGCGTGCGTGATCCGCTCCAAGCGCTGTGCAGAGACGCCCACCTCTTCGGGCTTGGCCTCGAGCAGTGGCGCGGCCTGTGCTTGCGGCTTGAGCGCGAGCGACACTGCGACTGCGGTGACCGCAACGATTGCGGACCGGCTGAACCTCATGAGCTTCTCCTCTGTCTGGGTTAGGGTTGTATCGAACCGTGACGGATGCGTGCCGCCGCCTCGAGCGGGCGGAAACGGGGTCGCAGCCGCGCGGAAACGCCGCGTCTCGTTATTGAAGTTTCATAGTGTGACAGGCGGCTCGCCGGCAACACTGCGTTTCAAAAAGCATGGCCCGAGTGGTTCAACCGGCGCCGCCGCTCTGATTAAATGGAGCTTACCGCTGGCCGGAGGGCAAACCGCGGCTGTCGGCGGTGCTCCGGGTTCCCTGTCCTCCGTTTCCCGCCAGGGACCGGTCTCGCCGATCCGTCACCGGTGGCCCTCGCCAGCGGACCATTTTGTCTCAAGGACCCATCGAACGCCATGACCATCCGATCGAGCGAGCTGTCTTCCTCCTTGCGCGGCGAGAGCGCTTTCCGGCGCTGGCGCTGGTGGCTGGCGGCCCTGGTGGTCCTGTTGGCGGCTATCGGCATCTATGCCCTGGTCAATAAGCCGGGCGCCGCCGAGCCGCGTGGCTCGAAGCAGGGCCCGGGGCAGAACCCGGCTGCGCGCTCTCTCCCGGTGGTCGCGGCGCCGGTGAAGACGGGAGACATCGGCGTGTATCTGAACGGGCTCGGCTCGGTGGTGCCGACGTACACCGTCACGGTGAAGAGCCGCGTCGACGGGCAGCTCATGCGCGTGCTGTTCCAGGAGGGCCAGCTGGTGCACGCCGGCGACCTGCTCGCCGAGATCGATCCGCGCCCGTTCCAAGTACAGCTCGAGCAGGCCGAAGGACAGCTCGCGCGCGACGACGCCTTGCTGAAGAACGCCAAGGTGGACCTGGAGCGCTACCGCGTGCTGGTCGAGCAGGATTCCATTCCCAAGCAGCAGCTCGACACGCAGGAGTCGCTGGTGCGCCAGTACGAGGCCGCGCTCAAGATGGACCAGAGCCAGATCGACAACGCCAAGCTGCAGCTCACGTACTCGCGCATCACCGCACCGGTCAGCGGCCGTCTCGGGCTGCGGCTCGTGGACCCCGGCAACATGGTGCACGCCACCGACACCAACGGGCTCGTGGTGCTGACCCAGCTGCAGCCGATCACGGTCGTATTCACGATCCCCGAGGATAGCCTGCCGCAGGTGCTCAAGAAGCTGCACGCCGGCGACAAGCTCATGGTCGAGGCCTATGACCGCGAGCAGAAGGTGAAGCTCGCCACCGGCACGCTCCTCACCGTCGACAACCAGATCGACCCGACGACGGGAACCGTGCGTCTGAAGGCGCTGTTCAAGAACGAGGACGGGGTGCTGTTTCCCAACCAGTTCGTCAACGCGCGCCTGCTGGTCGACATGAAGCGAGATGTGACCGTGCTGCCCCTGGTCGCCGTGCAACGCGGGGCGCAAGGGCCGTTCGTGTACGTCGTGAACCCCGACCATAGCGTGTCCGTGCGTCAGGTCGCCTTGGGCGCGACACAGGGCGATAACGCCGCCGTGGACTCCGGCGTCAAGCCCGGCGACATGGTCGTAGTCGATGGAGCGGACAAGCTGCGCGACGGCGCGAAAGTCGATGTGCAGATGGGCGGCGCCGCGCCGCGCCGCGGCCCGGACGGCGGGGGCCAACGCAAGGGCGCAGCCGGCGAGGCGGGTGCGAAGCCGCATGGCTGAGCTTGCGAACGCATCGCCCGATATAACGAGGAGCCGCGCATGAACCTCTCGCGTCCCTTCATCCTGCGGCCGGTGGCGACCTCGCTGCTGATGGTCGCGCTGTTGCTGGCGGGGGCTGTCGCGTATCGGCTCCTGGCGGTCTCGGCGCTGCCGCAAGTGGACTACCCTACCATCCAGGTCCTCACGTTCTATCCGGGCGCGAGCCCGGAGGTGATGGCCTCCTCGGTCACCGCGCCGCTCGAGCGCCAGTTCGGTCAGATGCCCGGCCTGAAGCAAATGAACTCGACGAGCTCGGGCGGCAGCTCGCTGATCACGCTGCAATTCAGCCTCGATCTCAGCCTCGACGTCGCCGAGCAGGAGGTGCAGGCCGCGATCAACGCCTCCTACACCTTCCTGCCCAAGGACCTGCCCAACCCGCCCGTGTACAGCAAGGTGAACCCCGCGGACGCTCCCGTGCTGACACTGGCGCTCACCTCGGACATCCTCCCGCTGCCGCAGGTGGAGGACCTCGCGGACACGCGGCTCGCGCAGAAGATCTCGCAGCTTGCGGGCGTCGGGCTGGTCAGCATCGGGGGCGGCCAGCGGCCCGCGGTGCGCGTGCAGGTCAACCCTACGGCGCTCGCATCCTATGACGTCGGATTGGAGGACGTGCGCGCGGCGATCGCCGCCGCCAACGTGAACCTGGCCAAGGGCACATTCGACGGCCCGCAGCGCGCCTTCACGATCAGCGCCAACGATCAGCTTCTATCCAGCCGCGACTACCGCTCGCTCATCGTCGCCTACCGCAACAATGCCCCGGTCCTGCTGTCCGACGTGGCCGATGTGATCGACGACGCGGAGAACGTGAAGCAGGCCGCGTGGTTCAACGATCGGCCCGCGGTCATCGTCAACATCCAGCGCCAACCGGGCGCCAACGTCATCGAGGTCGTGGACCGCATCAAGCGCCTGCTTCCGCAGCTGCAAGCCGCCCTGCCCGCGTCGGTGCAGGTTTCGGTGGTCACCGACCGCACGACGACGATCCGCGCCTCGGTGCGCGACGTGCAGTTCGAGCTGATGCTCGCGGTGGCGCTGGTGGTCACGGTGATCTTCCTGTTCCTGCGCAATCTCGCCGCCACCGCGATCCCGAGCGTCGCGGTGCCGCTGTCGCTGGTGGGCACCTTCGGCGTCATGTACCTCGCCGGGTTCAGCCTCGACAACCTGTCGCTGATGGCGCTCACCATCGCGACCGGCTTCGTGGTGGACGACGCGATCGTCATGATCGAGAACATCGCGCGTTACGTGGAACAGGGCGAGCCGCCGCTGCAGGCGGCGCTCAAGGGCGCGCAGCAGATCGGATTCACCATCCTGTCGCTCACCGTGTCGCTGATCGCGGTGCTCATCCCGCTGCTGTTCATGGGCGATGTGGTGGGGCGCCTGTTCCGCGAATTCGCCATCACGCTCAGCGTGACGATCCTGATCTCCGCCTTCGTGTCGCTCACGCTCACCCCCACGATGTGCGCGCGCCTGCTCAAGCACCGGCCCGAATCGGAGCAGAACCGGTTCTACCGCGTCACCGGCGAGGCGATCGAGCGCATGATCGATCTCTACCGCCGCACGCTGAGCTGGGTGCTGGACCGGCAGCGCGCGACGCTGGTCGTCGCGGTCGCCACGCTGGTGGCAACGATCCTGCTCTACGTGTTCATCCCCAAGGGCTTCTTCCCGGTGCAGGACACGGGCATGATCCTGGGCATCTCGGAAGCGCCGCAATCGATCTCGTTCACCGCCATGGCGCAGCGCCAGCAAGCGCTGGCGAAGGTGCTGCTGGAAGACCCGGACGTGGCAGGCCTGTCGTCCTTCATCGGTGTGGATGGCAGCAACGTCACGCTGAATAGCGGGCGCATCCTGATCGACCTCAAGCCCCTGGCGCGCCGCGGGCTCAGCGCTGCGGAGCTGATCCGGTGGCTTCAGCCCAAGCTCGATCAGGTCGACGGCATCGCGCTGTTCCTGCAGCCCGTGCAGGACATCACGATGGAGAACCGTGTGAGCCGCACGCAGTACCAGTACACGCTGCAGGACGCGGACCCGGAGGAGCTCGCTTTGTGGAGCGGGCGCCTGCTGGAAAAGCTTCGGGCCTCGCCCGTGCTGCGCGATGTGGCAAGCGACCAGCAGCAGGAGGGCTTGCAGACGATGCTCACCATCGACCGCAGCACCGCCTCGCGGCTGGGCATCACGCCCCAGCTCATCGACGACACGCTCTACGATGCGTTCGGCCAACGGCTGGTGTCGACCATGTACACGCAGCTCAACCAGTACCGCGTGGTCCTGGAGGTCAAGCCTCGCTTTCAGCAAAACCCGTCCTCGCTGTCCGATATCTATGTGCGCCCGCCCACCGGAGGACAGGTGCCGATCAGCGCGATCACCCAGGCAGCCGAGCGACCCGCATCGCTCGTCATCAACCATCAGGGCCAGTTCCCGGCGGCAACTCTCTCCTTCAACGTGGCGCCGGACGCTGCGCTGAGCGACGCGGTGAAGGCCGTCGAGTCGGCCCGGCGCGAGCTTGCCATGCCGCGCAGCGTGCAGGCCGGGTTCCAGGGCGCAGCGCAGGCGTTTGCCGCCTCGCTCGCCAATCAGCCGTTGCTGATCCTGGCGGCGATCGTGACGGTGTACATCGTGCTGGGGGTGCTCTACGAGAGCTACGTGCACCCGATCACGATCCTGTCCACGCTGCCTTCCGCAGGGATGGGGGCGCTGCTCGCGCTGATCGTGACGCGCAACGACTTCAGCGTGATCGCGCTGATCGGCGTGATCCTGCTGATCGGGATCGTCATGAAGAACGCCATCATGATGATCGACTTCGCGCTGGAGGCGCAGCGCAGCGGCGGGCGCTCGGCGCACGACGCCATCTTCGAGGCGTGCATGCTGCGCTTCCGGCCGATCCTGATGACGACGATGGCCGCGCTGCTGGGTGCGTTGCCGTTGGCGCTGGGCGGCGGCGTGGGCGCGGAGCTGCGCAGGCCGCTCGGGATCAGCATCGTGGGCGGCCTGATCGTGAGCCAGCTGCTCACGCTGTACACCACGCCGGTGATCTATCTCGCGTTCGATCGGCTGGCTGACCGGATCGCGCGCCGCCGCGGCGCGATGGAAACGGCGGGAGCGTAACGGGTGTGAGCATCCCGGCGATCTTCATTCACCGGCCGGTCGCGACCACGCTGCTGACCGTGGGGGTGGCGCTCTCGGGAGCGTTCGCCTTCCGCCTCCTCCCCGTTGCGCCGCTGCCCCAGGTGGACTTCCCGACCATCTCGGTCAGCGCTTCTCTGCCGGGTGCGAATCCGGAGACCATGGCGACTTCCGTCGCCACGCCGCTCGAGCGCCAGCTGGGGCGCATCGCCGGGGTGACGGAGATGACCTCCACCAGCACGATGGGCTCCAGCTCGATCGTGCTGCAGTTCGATCTCGCCCGCAACATCGACGGCGCCGCGCGCGACGTGCAGGCGGCGATCAACGCAGCGCGCAGTTACCTGCCATCCGATCTGCCTACCAACCCGTCGTACCGGAAGGTGAACCCGGCCGATGCGCCCGTGCTGATCCTGGCGCTTACTTCTGACACCGCCACCACGGGCCAGATGTACGACGTCGGGTCCACGATCCTGCAGCAGAAGATGTCGCAGATCGAAGGTGTAGGGCAGGTATACGTGGGTGGGGCCTCGCTGCCCGCAGTGCGCGTGGACTTGAACCCGACCGCGCTCAACAAGTACGGCATCGGGCTGGAAGACGTGCGCACGATGCTGGCGAGCGCCAATGCGAACCGGCCCAAGGGCAAGCTCTCCGACGCGGACAAGACTTGGGAGATCAACACCAACGACCAGCTCCTCAAGGCCGAGGAGTACCGCCCGCTCATCGTCACCTACCGCAACGGCGCCCCGGTGCGTCTGATCGACGTGGCCAGCGTGCAGCAATCGGTCGAGGACCTGCGCAACATCGGCTTGACCGACGGCAAGCTCGCGGTGCTGGTGATCGTGTACCGGCAGCCCGGCGCGAACATCATCGAGACGGTGGACAACGTCCGTGCGGCACTGCCTCAGCTCGAGGCGTCGATCCCCGGGGCCATGAAGCTCTCCGTGGTGCTCGACCGCACGCCGACCATCCGCGCTTCGCTGCGCGACGTGGAGATCAGCCTCGGCATCGCCATCGTGCTGGTGATCCTGGTTGTGTTCGCTTTCCTGCGCAGCGTGCGCGCGACGCTGATTCCAGGCGTCGCGGTCCCGGTCTCGCTGATCGGGACCTTCGGGGTCATGTACCTGTGCGGCTACAGCCTGGACAATCTGTCGCTGATGGCGCTCACCATCGCCACCGGCTTCGTGGTCGACGACGCGATCGTGGTCCTGGAAAACGTGTCGCGCCATATGGAAGAGGGCATGCCCGCGATGCAGGCCGCGTTGCGCGGCGCGAGAGAGGTCGGGTTCACGGTGGTTTCGATGAGCCTCTCGCTGGTGGCGGTGTTCATCCCCGTCCTGCTGATGGGCGGCATGGTGGGCCGCCTGTTCCGCGAGTTCGCGGTCGTCCTGTCGGTCGCGATCCTGGTCTCGCTGGTGGTCTCGCTCACCACAACCCCCATGATGTGCTCGAGAGTGCTGGCCAGCCGGGGACCTGTGAAGCATGGGCGGATCTACCGCGCCAGCGAGCGGGCGTTCGACGCGGTATTGCGCGGCTACGACCGAACGCTGTCCTGGGCGCTGCGCCACTGGGTGATCATGATCGTGCTCACCCTGGCCACGATCGTGGTCAATATCTATCTGTACGTCATCATCCCCAAGGGGCTGTTCCCGCAGCAGGACACCGGACGGCTGGTCGGATCGATCCAGGCGACGCAGGACATCTCGTTTCAGGCCATGCGCGACAAGATCAGGGAGCTCGTCGCGATCGTCCAAGGCGACCCTGCGGTGGAGCACGTGCTGGGATTCACCGGCGGCTCGGGGAGCGGCACCACGCGCAACACGGGCCGCCTGTTCATCGTGCTGAAGTCTCCCGACGAACGCAAGCTCAACGCGGACCAGGTCATCGCGCGCCTGCGCGGAAAGCTCTCGAAGGTTCCCGGAGCTACACTCTATCTGCAGTCGGTGCAGGATCTGCGCGTCGGCGCGCGCGCCAGCAATGCGCAATTCCAGTACACGCTGCAGGCGGAGCGCCTGCGCGACCTGACGACCTGGGCTCCGCGCATCCTGCAGCAGTTGCGGCAACTCCCGAAGCTCGTCGACTTGAACAGCGACCAGCAGGACCGGGGGCTGCGCACGGCGATCACGATCGATCGTGACACCGCGTCCCGGCTGGGCCTGTCCCTGCAGCTGATCGACAACACGCTCTACGACGCGTTCGGCCAGCGGCAAGTCTCCACCATGTACACCCAGCTCAACCAATACCACGTGGTGATGGAGCTGGAGCCGCAGTACTGGCAGCGGCCCGATACGCTCAAAGACATCTATGTGCGTTCGTCCACCGGAGCGCAGGTCCCGCTGGCGGCAATCGCGCGCTTCGAGCCGACGGCCGATACCCTGGCGGTCAACCACCAGGGGCAGTTCCCCGCCGTCACGCTGTCGTTCAATCTTGCGCTGGGCACCTCGCTGGGCGAAGCGGTCGATGCGGTCCAGGACGCGATCACTCGGATGGGCGTGCCGGCGTCGGTGCGCGGGAGCTTTCAGGGTACCGCGCAGGCGTTTAAGGCTTCGCTCGCCAACCAGCCCTGGCTGATCCTGGCCGCGCTGATCACGGTCTACATCGTGCTCGGCATCCTGTACGAGAGCTACATCCATCCCATCACGATCCTCTTGACGCTGCCATCGGCCGGCGTGGGCGCGCTGCTCGCCCTGATGATCTGCGACACAGAGCTCACCATCATCGCGTTCATCGGCATCATTCTGCTGATCGGGATCGTGAAGAAGAACGCCATCATGATGATCGACTTCGCGCTCATCGCCGAGCGCGAGGAAGGGCTCAGCTCGGTGGAGGCGATCCACAAGGCCTGCCTGGTCCGCTTCCGCCCGATCATGATGACGACGATGGCGGCACTGCTGGGTGCGTTGCCGCTCGCGATCGGCGGCGGCGTGGGCGGCGAGATCCGCCGGCCGCTCGGCATCGCCATCGTCGGCGGCCTGATGATGAGCCAGCTTCTGACGCTCTACACCACGCCCGTGGTTTACCTCCTGCTGGATCGGTTCCGGCTGTGGGTCCTGCGGCTGCGCAGGTGGAGGCAGCAGACGCGCCTGCGGCCGGAGTCGCCATGACCAGCGCGCCGCCGCCAGCCAGGTCAGTCCCGCCACTCGCCACGGAAGATGCAATGGGCAATCGCGACGCCTTCTCCCAGGAAAGCCTAGTGCGGCTGCGCTTCGTGCTCGCGTGGGGTGCGCTGTGCGTGCTGAGCGCATGCATGGTCGGCCCCGACTATG
>DATJVI010000074.1:0-15733 GCA_035501875.1 Burkholderiales bacterium | reverse complement strand
GATCCGTATGAGCGCGAGGCGGATGCCGTGGCAGACCAGGTGATGCGCATGGCCGACCCGGGGTCTGTCGGCGCGGCACCCATCGCGGTCCAGCGCAAATGCTCGGCGTGCGAAGAGGAACAGAAGAACACGATCCAGACCAAGCGCGCGACCTCGGAGCGGGCGCACGAGACGACGGACCCGGAAGCCGCAGTGCGAGCGGCTCGGCATGGCGGGACCTCGCTGCCGACCGAGCTGCGCTCCTTTTTCGAGGCGCGCTTCAGCTACGACTTCAGCGGCGTTCGCGTTCACGCCGATGGCGATGCGGCGTCCGCAGCGCACGCGCTGCAGGCTCGGGCGTATACCCTCGGGCGCGATATCGTTTTCGGCGCTGGTGAATATGCTCCCGCCACGGCGGAAGGGAAGCGCCTCGTCGCACATGAGCTCGCGCATGTGATTCAGCAGGGCGCGACCGCCGCGCGGCGCCAGGAGCGGAATTCCGCCGCAGAGGGCGTGGCAGCTGGAGGCGGCGATACTCCCATGGTCGCGCACGTTGCACAGCGTGGCGCCGCCCGCCAGCTCATCCAGCGGCAGACCACGGGCTGCCCGACGCGGCCCCCCGACGAGCCCGCGAGGTCGCGCACTGCGGGCGGGATCCTCTCGACCGACGTGGTTACACCGTCGACGAGCACGCTGGCCATCCAGGACTTCCCGGTCAATGAGGCCACGCTGCCGAGCGGTGCTACGGCGGATCCGGTCTTCCAGCGGTTCATGTCGATGGCGGCCGGCGACCCGTCGACGGCGATCGCGGTCAAGGGCTATACCGACTGCGTGGGGGCTGCCGCGGAAAATCTATCGCTCCGCGACCGGCGTGCGCAGGCAGTCATCGCAGCGATGCCGGCGGCATTGCAGTCGCACCCACGGTTTAGTTGGCCCACCAGCCCCACTAGCGATTTTCGCGACACCAACGCCACCGCCGAGGGACGTGCCCGCAACCGCGCCGTAGAGGTGTCCTTCGCCTCCGCCCCGCCGGTCGCCGGGCAGGACCCATGCGACGTGCCCACCCGCGCGGCGGACATCGACCAGTACATGTTTCTGGTGCGGTGTGCGGAAACTCGGCTCAGTCTGACCACGGCAGCCGATGCTCCCACGATGGTCTCAGCGCTGCGCCAGATCTATTACGGCGCAGCGACATGGAGCGCATCGCGTAATCCTGTCTGGAATATGGTCATCACCAACCGTCCGTGGTCTCCCGCGACCGATCCGGCAACTCAACTTGGCACTCACCTGTTCGCCGCCCTGCGCGACAGCCAGGTTGTCGCGGGGCACGACATGGGGCACCTGCTCACGGGTCTGGACGCGATGCTCAATCCGCATGAGGTCGAGCTCACGGCAGGCAGCCGAATACAGGTCATCCTTCCCACCGGTGTACCGAACGAGGAATGGGCGACCTGGGCGGGAGATGTGGGCTCAAGCGCCGCAGAGTTCGCTGTCGGCCACTACCAGAATCCTGCTGCCGACCCGATCGACGTGTACTTCGCCAACTTCGCCAACTCGCGCGATCTGCTGGGCAACCTCGACAGTTTCGCGATCCGCGCCGGGCTGACGGGCCTGGCGCCGGCCAGCCAGCTGCAGCACGCAGTCACGCTTTCGGGGACGTTCTCGGAGGTGCTGATGCAGTATTTCCGGATCACGAGCTCCGCCCTTTCGCAAGCTCGGACTTCCGCGGTGCGCAACTTTATCGCGGCGTACGGCGGCACCCTCTCAGGAAACACGGTCACCAACCGCCCGGCCCTGGAAGCTGCGCTGCGGCCATCGGTGGAAAACTTCGCGGGAAGGTTCGTGTTCTTCCTGATGCTGCAACGGGGATTGCTCAACACTCCTCCGGCAACGCCAGGTCCGCAGCCCAACGTGACGCTGCCTGGCGCAGTCACGGATGCGACTCGGTTATATGTCGACTTCCTGCTCGCGAACCTTTGACGGCGTTGCGCATCGGGATCGAGACAACCGGCGGAGTGATGCCGGGTTGGAACCGAGTATCGGCTCGACTCGATGTGCGGATAGCGAGATCCATAGGGTGGCCGTCGGCGAGATCACCCAATGCTAGCGGCGAAGACGAAATCCGCAGCGCCGCCGGAAAAAAGCGACCGCTACGGCGAGCACCCCGCGACTTCCGCGCTTAACCCGACCTGGGCGCGCGTGGCATTGGGCATACAGCCGAAACTGGCGGTCGGCGCGCGCGATGACGCTCACGAGCGGGAAGCCGAGCGCGTCGCCGACCATGTCATGCGCATGCCGGAACCGCAGGTCCAGCGCGTGTGCTCGGCCTGCAGCGGTGCGAGTCGGGACGAGCAGGAGATTCAGCGCAAGTCCGACCGCGGAGCGGGTCCCGCAGAGGTAGCCGACGGCATCCCTGCGCGGCTCGGCACAGGCCGTCCTTTGGAGCCCGTCGTGCGCAGCTTCTTCGAGCCGCGCTACGGCGTCGACTTCGGAGCGGTGCGGGTACATACAGACGCCAGCGCCGATGCCGCAGCGAGGAGCGTGAACGCACTGGCGTTCACGCTCGGCCGCGATGTCGTGTTCCGCTCGGATCGGTATGCGCCGCACTCGGAGCACGGCAGGCGGTTGCTCGCTCACGAGCTCGCGCACGTGGTCCAACAACGCGGGGCCGCGTCCGGAGTGCAGCGTGCGGGTTCCGTCAGCGAGCCAGGCGACTTCGACGAACGCGCCGCCGATGATGCGGCGGAGCGGGTGCTGATGGGTGAGCCGGTACGCCTGGCGCCCACGCAAGCCCCGACTCTGCAGCGCGCAGTCCGGGAAACCGTGGCGTCGAGCACGCAGCCGGGTGCGCAGGTGTGCATGGTCCACCTGCACGGCGACGAAGAGAACGCGCGCCAAGTCGCGCTCTCGTTGTTCGGCACCCACTGCGCGAACTTCGTAGATCTGTCCAGCACCTCACGCGCGATCCACGTCGATGAAACCGGGGGCACCTGCCTCGTGGATCCGAATCGCATCTTCACCGCCAACGGGATCGCGCGCCACGCCTTCGGGGCGTGTCCGACGGGCCTGCGCACCGCCGCCGAAGCGGACTTGATCGACTTCCGCGATCACCAGCTGGTTCCCGCCATCGCGACCTGCCGCAGCAACCCCGGCGGCGGTCTCTCCGGCGGGCTGCCGCTGGTCGCGTTCCACAACAACAGCGGCCTCTCGATCACCGACTATCAGCCGGGCGGCAGCTCGGCGGCCGCTACCGAGACCGATCCAACGCGCACGGGAGGTGCGACCAACCCGAACGTGGTTTCCGGCCGCGGCCCACATGACTACATCCTGACCACCGACCCGCGCGACTTCGCCGCGCTCAGCGGCGCGCAGAACGTCGTCCTGCAGTCGAGCACCATCCCCGTCGGCAGCGCGGCCGACGATGGCTCGCTCTCCGTTGCGCTGGCCACCGACCGCTATGTCAACATCGAAGGCTTCGGCAAGACATTCACCAACCGGGCGAGCCGGTTCTACGTCACCGACATGGCGATGGCTCTGGACGTGCTTCGCGAGCTCGGTGTCGGGCGCAAGCCGTGTCCGACCGGCGCGGCGCCTTCTGGCGACCTGCTCACCCGCATCATCGAGTTCTTCCGCCGACTGTTCCGCGAGATCGGCCGCGTGCTCGGGGAGCTGGCGACGCTGCCCCAGCCGCTGCCGCGCGACGCCGTGCCCGATCCGCCGCCGCGGGGCTGCCGTGTGTTCGCCGACGCCGCGGCGCTCGACGCGCGCAAGGGGGATTGGACCACCACCATCGCCGGAATGTCGATCGCCGATGTGGTGAGTTGGATCATCGGCGTTAATCGGCCGCCGGCAGCCGCGCGCACCGAAGCGGACCGACAGCGCGCGTGCTTGATGAGTGCGCTCGCTGCGTCCGGACATCTGCCGACGGGCACGTCGACCGCGCCGGTATCCGGCTATCGCAGCTTCGCCGACCAGCGCGCGATCTGGAACCGCAAGTTCGAGTTCGTCTTCCACGGCCATCTGGATCGGCGCAACCGCTTCGACAGCGTCACCGAGCACGCCCGCAACCGCTGCGGCCCGCTGATCGCGCCCGGCGACGTACAGTGGGACACCGAGAACCCGTCGCATCGCGCATGCTGGGGCGCGCCGCCGCTTTCCTCCACGCCGGCAGGCTCGGCGCCCCTTACTCCCGCGGGCGGCGCGCTCTCCGACGACGAGAAGCAGCAGGAGATCCTGCGCGCGTCGTCGGCACCCGGCATCTCGCGCCACCATTTCGGCACCGACTTCGACTTCTTCAGCGTCGAGCCGGTCGACTGGGCGCCGGGCGGCCGCTTCTTCGACGCCTACCGCTGGCTGCGCGCGAACGCGATGACTTACGGCTTCATCCAGACTTTCACGCCGCTTTCCACCTTCATGCGCCTGGGCTACATGGAAGAGCGCTGGCACTGGTCCTACTATCCCATCGCGCAAGCGCTGCTCGAGTTCGCGCGCATGCACCAGGGCGACATCGAGGCGAACCTGACCAGCCCGGCGAACTGGGGAGGCGACGCACGCTTCAGCTACATCCTGTCGCACTGGCAGGAGTTCATGTTCAACGTCGCGCAGTCCGCGTAGCGAGGAGGCGCACTTGTTCCACTCGCCTGCCCTCGCACTCGACCGGACACGCGAGGCCCCGAGCGATCCCAGGAGGCAGAGTGTTCGCACCACGCCAGCATCGCGCCGCAGCTGACGCCAGCGCGACGCGGATCGGTCGCGGCGGCGCGGGCGCGCGAGGCAGCGCGCCGAAGACTCGCGACGCATGGGGTCGACTGGCAATGCGCGTCCCGGTGTCGCGCCCGGAAGATGCGTCCGAGCGCGAGGCCGACCGCGTCAGCCGAGCGTTGGCCGACTCCGACTCCGACGCGCCAGTTGCCGTCCGCGAGCCGGCGCCTGCCGCAATCCAGCGCCAGACCATCCCGGAAGCATCGGGCCTGGGCACGTCCAAGACCACCGCGCCGATCGCGACCGTCTCGCCGCAGCGGCAGATGAACGAGGAGCTGGACCGCGAGCTGATCGCGATCGCCAAGGCGCGCATCCTGCTGCCGTGGATCGACGGGCAGCTGTTCTTCAAGCTCGACGACGTGATGGCCGACGCGAGCCTGCTCGCGAAGCTGGATCTCACGAAAGACAAGGCGCTGCGCAACCGCATCTATCCGTTCAAGGACAACAAGCCGCCCAAGGATACCGATCACCTGTTCACGGATAGCTCGACGATCGACGCCTGGCTTCGCGCACCGACGAGCAAGGCCGAGATCGAGGAAGTGCTCGACCTGCTGCACTTCCACGGCGCAGTGCTGAGGCTGGGCGGCGAGGAGTACATGGCGAGCATCACCCGCGTGGAAGCGAACCTCGAGCGCGGCGAGTTCGATGCGAAGTCCGCAGCGATCGAGCAGTTCGTCTCCGGTTTCAAGCAGCGCGTCGCCGCGCGCGACCCGGTGCATCCCGTGGTGGGAACCGAGCTGCTGCCCGCCGGTTGGTCCGCGGGCGCCAAGGTGGAGAGGGATGCGGAGACCCAGGCGATCCAGCAGCGCGAGCAGATCGAGAAGCAACTCGAGGCCGCCCCGGAGGGGCCGCAGCGCGAGAAGCTGGAGAAGGCGCTCGCGACCGCGCGCAGCCAGGAGGCGCGCGCCAAGGGCTATCACACCTTCGCCAAGCCGGTGGTCCGGCTGCTCGAGCGATTGCGCACGCGCAACGACAAATGGCGCGCCGGCACCTATCCGCATCATTGGTGGAGCGAGTTCTCCGCGGACATCTTCCTCACCGCGGGGCTCCGCAGCGACGGCTTCTGGGAGCGCGATCCGGTGCGCCAGTTCTTCGCGGACTTGAACGCCGCGTGCGAAGAGACCACGCCGCCCGGCAAGTTTGCGTGGAAAGCGATCTACAACGACGATGTCATCCGCGCCGAGATGGACAACCTATACGGAGCGGGGCGCGTGCTCAAGGCGCCGGGCCACGGACCGGACAAGCTGCACATCCATCTGGATCTGCGCCCGCTGACGGTGACCAAGGACGAGGTCACCGGCTACAAGATGGAGCAAGGACATGTGGTGCTGCCCGAGCCAAAGCCGTAGGCTGCGCACCATGACAAACTGGTGATGCTAACAGCTCGCGAGCGTCCGATGGCTCGCAGCTCAGATGTACGGACCGAAGTTCGACCGAACGAACAATACCCGGTCAACTTAGAACGTCTTGCGTTGAGCGACGGCACTCGACTCGCATGGGTCGTCTGCGAGCGGCTGCTATCGGGCACCCGGCGGCCCCACCACCCAGACCACCGCACGCTCGCGACCCGCGTCGAGCAGCGCGAACAGCCGTTGCCGCGCGAGCACGTTGTGCAGCTTCGGCCGAGTGAGTTTGGCAAGTCTCGGTTTCGCCGGCACGGCATCCCTCCCCAGGGCCGTTTATCCCAGCCGCGTTGGCCCCTCCTACCTGCGATTAGACGCCTCCGCAGGCAAGATGGCTAGACTCGGGGCGCTCTGGCAGGGAGAGGGCTCGGGCCGAGGCTCTGCTCGCCGGGTGAATCAACTAACCAGCCACGCCCCCGACGGACACGATATGCCGCTCACGCCCCGCGAGCAGGGGAAGGCCATGCCACTATCACGGAGCGCCGCTCAATCGTGCCAGTTTGCGGTCTTCAATCCTGGCACCCGGGAGAATTCCCGGAGATTGCGAGTCACGAGGACGGCACGATGCGCGAGAGCGGTCGCTGCGATCAGGGTATCGAGGGGCCCGATGCCTTCGCCTGTGCGCTCCAGCTCATGCCGGAGCTCCGCCGCCTGGAGCGCCGCCTCCGTGTCGAATGGCAAGATCTCGACTACCGATAGAAAGGCTAGAAATTGCTCCCGGCGGCGGTTCGCGTTCTGCGAGCCCAGCACGCCTACCCACACCTCATAGGCGGAGATCGCAGGAAGGGCGACCTCGCTCGGAGGAGTTGCAAGCAGCCGCTCGGCAACCTTGCCTCTGCCCTTGAAGTAGTCGAGAACTGTGTTCGTGTCGAGGACGAACATGCTACAGCCGCGTCCGCTTCGCGTCCCGCGTGCGGGACCGGCGCAACTGCTGGGCGGATGGGATGTCGCTCCAGGCGCCCGCCAATTCCATCACTTCGGCGGGCCACTCGCTCAGAGCGCCCAGGCGAACCCGCTCCGCCACCCACCTGCTCAGTGACAGGCCGCTCGCCTGGGCTGCGGCCCGTGCCTTGGTCTCCGTTTCGTCATCGAGGTAGATCGTCACCTGCCCCACCACAGCCTCCGAATTGAATAAAGTATATGTGGAAGTATAAGTGGAACGAGCACCGCCCACAAGCCGTCTCGGCCGCATCAGCCGGCAGTCTTCAGGGGGCTTTTTGTTGGCTCGGACCCTCGGGGACCCCTGGCCGGTGGGCGCGTATTCCTTACCATCTATCAAGGAATCTCTAGTGCAGGAAGAAAAAGCGCATGCCAATCGCCACCCTGACCAGCAAGGGCCATACAACCATACCGAAGGAAATTCGCGATCTGCTCGGCCTTGCCCCCGGCGACAAGCTCGATTTCGTCGTCGAAGCCGATGGTCGGATAGTGCTACGCGCCGCCACCGTGGACCTGCGCCAGTTGCGCGGACTCCTCGCCAGAAAGCGAAGAAAACCCGTAACGCTGGACGAGATGGAGCGCGCCATCGTGGCGGGTGCAGCGCGGAGCCGGAAGTGACCGGCCTCGACTCGAACATGCTAGTTCGTTACGTGACGCAGGACGACCCGGTGCAATCGCGGGAGGCGAAGCAGGTCATCGAGGATGCACTCGGCGCTGGCCAGAGCCTCTATCTCAATCACGCCGTCATGTGCGAGCTATGCTGGGTGCTGGCCCGAACATATGGCTACGACCGCCTCGAGCTGGCGGAGGTAGTGGAGAAAGTACTGACTGCGGCTCAGTTCGAGTTCGAGGACAAGAACTCGCTGTGGCAAGCACTGGCCGGCTTCCGGCAATCGGGCGCCGACTTCGCAGACTGCCTGATTGGCGCGAAGAACTCCGCGGCCGGGTGCACCTCCACCTTCACCTTCGACAAGCGCACCAAGGGCCTGGCGCACTTCTCGATCTCCTGACGCGGTGGCTGCGCCACCCTTCCCGGGAGCCCATCGACCGGCTCGCCACGCTCATGCCGCACGCGCGCATCCGCAGCCACCGGTGACCGCGGCGTGCTGGCACCCCCGCTCATCCCGCGCCGTCATCCGCGCCGACATGGACAAGCCAGGCGCGTGCTCAAGGCGCCGGGCCACGGGCCGGACAAGCTGCACATCCATCTGGATCTGCGCCCGCTGACGGTCACCAAGGACGAGGTCACCGGCTACAAGATGGAGCAAGGACACGTGGTGCTGCCCGAGCCGACGCCGTAGGCTGCGCCGCATGACAGACCGGTAACGCGCGCAGCTCGCGAGCGCCCGGGGGCTCGCAGCTCAGATGTCCAGACCGGAAGTGGAGGCCCCGCAAGGCTCGGCGTGACGGCGCTCGCTCCATGGCCCGCTCCCTGTGAACCGGCGTTCGGGAGGGTGATGCCCCAGTTGCCGCGCGGGCACGAATCGCGGCCCACCGGCTACTGGCCGCCGAACGCGCTCGCCGGAACCTCTATCCAGGTCGCGCGGCCGACGGCCAGCAGCTCGCCCGAATCCGTGAGCACGGCCGCCGCCGAAAGGCGCTTTCTCCCGTCGATGCGTAGCGGCCACCCAATGACGACGTACTTGTCGGCCGGGACGGCGTCGCCGTCGATCCGGACGCTCAGCTCGCCGAGCACGATGGCTCTGCCTTCCGGAATCGGCAGCACCGCGAAGCCGCTCGTGCAATCGAGCGCCGCCCAGAGGAATTCGCGCCCGACGGCATCGGAACCGCTGGCAAGCGAGCGATCCGGGGTCCACGGGGCGGCGACCAGCCCGTCGGTTTCGAGCGATCCGGGGAAGATGCGCAGGCCGTCGCCCGCTCGGCGCTCGGGCCCGCACACGAAGCAGCGCGGGAAAGGATGTCGCGTGAAGCCGAGGTAGCGGTCGGCCGCCGATTCCGCCTGCGCATAGGAGGACGCGCGGGGCGGCGCGAGGTCGACCGCCGCGGCCTTCGCCTCGGCGATCACGCTCGATCCGTGCAGCAGCCTCGCCGCGCCGTTCGATTTTTCGATGTGCAGCTCGGTCTCCAGCGGCGGAGGTGCCATCAGCCGCACCGAAGCCGCGCCGTCGATCGCCGCGGCCACGCGCCCGCAGACGTAGCCCCCGTTTCCCGACTTGGGCGGCCCGCAGAAGCGGCTCGAGATCACGATCGTGGACATGCCGGTACCTCAGCGCAGCCTGAGCACGATGCGACCCTGCACCGAGCGATCGGCGATCGCGCGCATCGCCTCACGCACCTCGGCTAGCGGCACCACCTGCTGCACGCAGGGACGGAGCTCACCGGCGGCGACGAGGCGCATGATCGTCTCGAACATCGCGACGCTGCCGTGCGGGTCACGCTTCACCGACGCGCCGTAGAAGACGCCGACGATGGAATAACTCTTCAACAGCGGCAGGTTCATCGGCGCCGACGGAATGGTTCCGCTCGCGAAGCCGATCGGCATCAGGCGCCCGCCCCAGGCCATCAGCCGGGTCATCTGCTCGAAGACCTCGCCGCCGATGATCTCCAGGCACACGTCCACGCCTGTGCCGTGCGTGATCGCCTTGATGCGCTCCTTCAGGCTCTCGGCGCCATAGTTGACGGTTTCGCAGGCGCCGTAGGCGCGCACCAGCGCGGCCTTGTCATCCGATCCGATCCCGGCGATGACGCGCGCGCCAAGATGCCGGCCGAGGTCCACCGCGGCCAGTCCCACACCGCCAGCGGCTCCGGTCACGAACAGCGATTCGCCCGGGCGCAGCCGCGCGCGCTCGACCAGCGCGTAGTACGCTGTCCCGTAGGCGTACAGGAGCGTTGCCGCCTGCTCGAAGGGCACGCCGTCGGGGATGCGCACCGCCTCCCACTCGCCGGCGACCATCAGCTCGCCGTGCCCGCCCACGAAGCGCGTGCACGCGACGCGATCGCCGCGACGAAACCGCGTCACGCCGGGGCCGAGGCCGGCCACGATGCCGACGGCGTCCGATCCCGGAACGAAAGGCGTCGCGGGCTGCATCTGGTAGCGCCCCGAGACCATCAGCACGTCCATGAAGCTCACCGGCGCGGCATGGACCTCGACGAGGATTTCGCCCGGTCCCGGCGCCGGATCGGCGAACTGCCCGATCTCCAGCGCCTGGGGGCCGTCGAAGGACTGGCAGATGACCGCTTGCATGATCGACTCCTTGTTCGGGTTGGGCTCGAGAAGGAAGTCTGCCAGCGGCCGGCTGGCGGGGTCAGACGGGGAAATACGGTGACGGCGGGCTCGCGGCTACGGTAGCTCTACCGTAGGCGCGTTCAGCTGTTCAGCCAAACAGCATCAGTTCCGCGGCGGGCGCCGACGGCACGAAAGCCCGGAACTCGGACAAGAACATCGGCCACGCGGGCTCGGTCTCGAAGGGTATGTGGTTCTTGCTCGGCAAGGGCACCAAGCGCGAGCCGCGAATCAGCGAGGCGAGCAGGCGGCCCTCCTCGAAAGGAAAGCACGGATCCTCCTTGGCGTCGAAGACGAGCGTCGGGCAGCGCACCGCGGCCGCCATGTCGCGCACGTCTAGCGCGAACACCTCCTCGAGAAAGCGCACCGCGACTTCTCCCGAGACGGTGAGGCGCTGCGCCTCGTCGAAAGCGCGCTGCTGCTCGGCCGTGGCGTCGTGAAACAGCTGCGAGATGAACACCTGCCGGAAGGAAGAGCTGTCGGCGCCCCAGCCGAGCTCGGCGGCCTTGAGCATGGCCTGTGCCGCCTCGACGACCTTCTTCGTCGGGTTGCGCTTGAGCAGCCCGCGCGCGCAGCCTCCGTAGAGCACCAGGCGGCTGACCCGCTCGGGGTGCCGGGCCGCGTAGCCGACCGCGATCGCGGCGCCTTGCGAGATGCCGAGCAGGGGGAATCGCTCGATGCTCAGCGTGTCGACGACCGCCTCGAGGTCCTCGATCGCTGACACACCGCGCGCATCGGGATCTCGAACAGATTTTCGAACACATTGCCCGCACCGATCCGAACCGGGCCTCGAATCACGTTCGGCAGTGCGATTCAAGGCGGCTTCCCCCTCGGCTCCCCGGAGCTTGGCGCTGCCAACCGCCGCGTGTCCTACGACCAGCGCTTACGGTAAAGAGGCCAGGACCCGCACGAACGGCCGGCCATCCAGCAGGCGGTAGACGTCGAAGTCGCGACGGTCGACCGTCAGGATGTCGCTGATGCCGGCGCGGCTTGCGAGAACGACCAACGACGCGTCGGCGAGATCCATTCCGGAATCCTCGTAGTGCTCCAGCAGCGATAGAACGTCGCTAGTGTCGTCCGGTGTCAGATCGAATACCGCGACGCCGTCTCCTGCGACCCAACGCATCAGGTGCAGGCGATTCGATGGGGCGAGCAGGTGCCACGCCTCGGTCAACACCGGCCATGTGGTGAGCAGAGCAGATTGGCTTTCGCGCAGGAAATCTCTTACGCGCGCGTGGTTGCTGTCGTTTCTCGATAGAAGCGCGACCAGCGGGCCAGTGTCAACGACGATGCTTCGCACGGATCGCCTCTCGAACCCGTTGCTTGGTCGTCACCGACAAGTCTGCCGGCTGGCCGGCCGCAGCGCCGACGATTCCGAGTTCGAGCGCGACTTCGTAGGCCGATCTCCCGGGATGCGCCGCAACGAAGTCCTGGACCATGCGGATGATGGCTTCGGACTTGCTGACGCGCCGCCGCTTACACGCCTCCGTAAACCGGGCTTCCAGGTCGTCCGGCAAACGGACGGTCAGGGTCATGGTCAGGGTGCTCCAGGATTCGTATTACACACATTACATCCGTTTCGCCGCCCTGGGGACTTACAGCTTTGCCCAATGGGGTTTGAGTCTGAACAGGGGGCGTGATTCCAATGGGATTTGAGTCTCAACGGGCAGCCGGGATCGATCATGATGCGGAACGTGGTGATCTACATCAACGACGAACACTTGCATACGCTCGCCTGGATGCAGCCTTTTTTGGACGGATACGGTTGGAGTACCTATTCCTTTCCGCCGCAGGTTCGTGTGGGATTAGATCCTTGCGTCTTGATCATCGAATGCTCACTGCAAGGATCGTGGCAGGTCTGGATTCCGGGTTCTGCCCTCGCGGGCAGCCCCAGAATGACGGCGTTTGACAGACAGAGACTTGAGATCACAACTTGAGATCACAATTTGTGATGTCAAGTCCACGGGCTGTCCGTTTGCGATTAGACGACAGCGGCAAGCGGGTGGACAGGATGCCGCCGTCGGCGTCATTGCCACTTTTCTGATCAAGCAGGCGGGGCTGAAACGTAGCGAAGCCCACACCGGCGCGGTCACGCTCGTCCAGCGCTTCGGCTCGGCGGCCAATCTCAAAATCCCTCCCGCATTGCCTGTTGCTCGATGGCGTGTATCGCAGCCGCGCGGGCGTGCCGGTATTCCATGAGGCGCGCGCTCCCAGCATCGATGAGCTACAGACCTTGACTGGGCCGGAGTATCGAGCGCGTCCTGAAGCTGCTCACCCGCACCGGCTAGCTGATTGAAGAGCAGGGCATGAGCTAGCTGGCCGAAGTGGACTCGGATCGCGCGCTCACGCCCCTGCAGGCGGCCTTCACCTGAAGAACCACCGGATGTTCGTGCTCGTCGAAGAGCGCGCGGGCGCCGATGTGCGATTTCGGGGTTTAGTGGCGCTTCCGCGCGCTGTGAAGCGCAAGCCCTACCCGCGACGTTGAACTGCTGTGAACGGATCGACGACCGTTACCCCCTCAAACTGCTGTCCGCTCTGCAAGTCTTCGCTGTAGAGCAAGTCCGCGCCAGCCGCGATTGCGGTCTGAACGATCAACGCATCCCAGAATGAGATCGAATGCTCGCGGTGCAGGGCGATCGCGCGCTGAACCGTCACCGCCCCGATCTGTAGCAACGGAAGCCGGACCAGATAGTCGACCACGGCCGCAGCGCGCTCGGGCTCGAGCGGCTGCTTCAGCTTTCGCGTCGCCGCAACATAAAACTCCTGCAACACCTGGGTGCTGAGGACGATCGCGCGCTCAAGGATCAATCGCCGCAGCTCGGCCTTCGCGACCTGTTGCTTCTTCGGGGAATCGCGATCGAACCGGTACAGCAGAACGTTGGTATCGACGAAGACTTTCACCGGCGCTTCAGCCGCTCGTCGTACAAATCCTCACGCGACCAGCGGCGGCCGCCGCGTCTCGCGTTCGAGGCATCGGCGATGGCGTCGATCCCCGACGCGATCGCCTCGAGCTCGCTGTCGTCGAGAGCGATGCTCTGCAGATACTCCCGCACCAGCGCGTTGACCGACGTGCCACGCTGCAGCGCGTGCATGCGGGCTTTTTTCAAGATGTCGTCGTCGACCGTCAGCGTCAGGTTAGCCATGGCATACCTTCGCGGAACTCAACACATAAACAGTGTAGCACAGGTCCCGTGCGACCGGCAGCTTGTTTCGCGCGACAGGGCTCAGATCGTTCCAAGCGCACCCGTCAGCGCCCATCACGATCGGTCGAGCAAACCCCGGGAAACTGCGCCTTCACACCAACAACTCACACGATTCACCACCCACCGGCGCAGCGATACAGTGCTCCACGATGAAAAAGCGGCATTTGAATCCCCTATGCACATTGGATACCGTTGGCCCGGAGGGACGTGGCGTTCGGTGGTGCGTAGCCTCATGTACAACTTCGACGACAACCAACTCGAGATGCGCACGGTCGGACCCGGGCTGGGCGCTGCACGGGCGCCAGTGCGGTCGAGCAGGCCAAGTCGTGCTTCAGCTCAACAGCCCCTACCGCGACGGTACCACCCATATCGTGATCTCGCCGCTGCAGCTTATGCAGCGCCTGGCCGCACTCGTGCCGCGGCCACGGTTGCATCTGATGCGCTTCCATGGCCTGCTCGCCCCGCATGCCAAATTAAGCCCCCGGATCGTGCCCAGTGCCCCGCTCAGCGCTGCGCAGCCCTGCGATCATCACGCGCCGGGCGCGCATGCGCAAGCCCCAGCGCGCATCGGTTGGGCGTGCTCGGCTCCAAGCGCCTATTCGATATCGATATCGAGCTCTGCCCGCGCTGTGGCGCGCGCCTGCACATCATCGCCGCAATCGTCGATCCCCAAGTCATCGTCAAGATCCTCGCGCACCTGCACTTACCCGCCCGCGCCCCACCGCGCGCACCGGCGCAGCCCTTGCCGCTGTTCCAGCCGGGCTGATCCCTTGCACCCGAGCGGCTCAACCAGACTCCAGCGGCGCGCTCGTCCTGCACTGGCGCAAACGCCCCGATGCGCCGCCATGACAACGACCTCGACCCAGAAACGGGCTGCCCAAGCCCCACAGAGCCGCACGTTTTCAGGTCCAACCTTACCCGGTTGACCGCTTCTGGCCTCGGCGCTAGAGTGTGCCGGGGCGAAAAGCAGCGTATGCAAATGCGATCCCCCGCTTCTAGGGGGAACACGTCGCGGCCCCCGCGAATGGGAAAACCAGAGCGCCCGGAGACAAACCAAGTGACGGACGCGTCCGACGCCTTTCCTTTGCCAACGTGCCGGTTCCAATTGGTCATTGCGCTCGCAGCGGTCGTGATCGCTGCGGCGCTCATCAAGAAGGACGTCACCGACTCTGCCCACCAACAGGAGGCGTTGGCCATCGTGGAGCAGATGAAATCCGAGGCCAAGACTTATGCAGAGAAGCGCAACCACGCGATGGATGACCTCACCAAGCTGCTCGCCAGAGGCACGACGCCGATGAGCGACGTCGAGCGCGCCGGCCAGCGCGTGATCGGTGACGACCGCGCTTACGCTGAAAAGCTCGTAGACGTTCGCTCTCGGTTGAAGTCGGTGCTGACAGCGAGCGAATGGGCTGAAGTGTGTCCGGTTCGCGCTCAATTAAGGCTTGATATGCACGCGTCGGCCGTCTTGTAAGTATCGGGTTTGATGTTCCCGTCGGTATACGACGCTTCGCGTGGATGATCGCGACTAGGGGAGACAAAGGCGTGAAGAGTCGTCAACATCCCGGATGCCGCACTGTAACCCAGCTGTCACATTCACAGCCTACGTTGCGGATCAGAGTATTTGGAAGACTCCATCGCTGCCTGAGAACATGTCGAGAAGGGGAAGTACAACGCGCGTCTGTGGAGCAAGGTGCTCCGGCGCAGGGGGCCGAGTCCCTCATCGGCGCATGGGCAATCTAACGACGAGAGGGGACGAGAAATCTCGACTCGCCGCGGCGTCAGTTGCGGTAGCTCGAGCGTTACCGTGCGGCGCCCGCGCCGGGTGGCCTGCATGGCTTGTGTTCTTGATTCAAGGAGACCGTCAATGAAAATGTGCCTGGTAAACGTTAGCCGCGCAATCTCCGCCGTCGCGATGTCGCTCGCGATCGGGATGCTAGCAGCACCCCCGCCTGCCGCGGCGCAGGCGGCGAAGCCCAACATCATCTTCATCATGGGCGACGACATCGGCTGGATGCAGCCGAGCGCCTACCACCGCGGCGTGATGGTGGGAGAGACGCCCAACATCGACCGCATCGCCAACGAAGGCGCGATCTTCATGGACTACGTCGCCATGCAGAGCTGCACTTCAGGGCGCAATGCCTTCTTTACCGGCATGTACCCCCTGCGCACTGGGATGATCCCGCCGCAGCTACCGGGCAGCCCGA
>DATJVI010000073.1:0-97124 GCA_035501875.1 Burkholderiales bacterium | reverse complement strand
GCGGCGACGAAGTCGTCGTAGCCAATGATCTCTACCCGGATGAATCCCTTCTGGATGTCAGTGTGGATCGCACCACCCGCCTCCTGCGCCGTAGCGCCCTTGCGAATCAACCAGGCGCGGTTCTCCGAGCCGCCGACCGTGAGAAAACTAATGTAGCCGCTCGCGCTCACCACGCGGACCAAAAAATTGTCGAACGCCGCAGAATCCGCCGCCTCGGCCACCACTATCGGTTTCGCCGTAACAAATGCGTGGGACTCGATGAGGTGCAATTCTTCCGGCGTCAATCCGGCTTCGGCGACGACCCCTTCGCTCTCCAGGTGTGCTTTGATTCTCTCGAGAACCGCCTTTTCTGTCGCGGGCGGATTGCGCTCGAGCCGCGTTTCCGCGAATTCCAGGTCCTTCACGATCAGGTCGAATCGGCCCTCCGGTGAGGCGACTATCGCATCCGCGGTCGAGGCCTCCTCTTCTCCGACGACGTCGACGAACGCGTAGGTTTTATTGTCAGCCTTGACGAGTTTGTCAGCCTGATCCAGGCGTGGATCCTTGACCTTGTGCTTCCCGAGCGGGACGCCTGCGACACCGACTAGGCCGACTTTCATGGCAGCATGGTCTCAAAACGATTGAAGGCCGCTCCAGTGTAACCTCAGGGGCTAATTTAATCTGGGCGTCCGCTTCTTGGCAATGGCTACTTCCGCTTCGGATCGAGGGCAGTCAGGGGAGGGCGACAACCCCCCGCCAGCGCCCAGATTCATCCTGTCCGGGGCGCCAATGGATCAAAGACTTCCAGCGGTGCGAGCCTGGTTCGTGGGTAGCAACAGACCATGGCCTTGTGGAAGTCGAACGGCATGGCGAGCGTGAGGATTGCGGCGGGCCTCGCCAAGCGCTGCGGGTTGATGAATAGCGTTGCGAAGCCAAGGGCCAACCGGTCGAGCGAGGTAAGATTAGGGGCGCGCTGGCTGGGGCGATTGTTGATCAGCGCTTGGCGTTTGAGGTGCAACGATTGAGCCGCCGGGGCGCGAACCGCGCCGAGTCGGTGACCTCTCGCCAGGATGACCAGGAGAGGAACGGCGAGGAGAAACAGATCGCGCATGATTGAAGCGCTATCACGCCCGCCGGTCTCTGCCAGACTGCACGACGGCCGAGATGCGCGGTAGGCTCTTGCAATTCGCACCTCACAGGGTTCCCGCTCAGAGCAGCGCGCGACGCGCTTGGCAACGAAGGCCGCTCATGGACCGTGCTCGCCCGAGCGCCGATGGGCACTCGGCATGGCTACAATGCACCCCATGCTCGTGTCCGCAACGGTGTCGCCGCCGATAAGTGGCGCTGAGTTCTTGGTGACCCATCACAAGGTCGGCGCAAGGTTGTCGAACTGATCACCCTGGCAAACCATTCGATCGTCAGAGTGCATCACCTTTGCAGCGCAGGACGGCCGCCTCCGAGAATTCGGCAACTGCGAGGCCATCGATGCGAACGCTTGGAACTTTGGTCCTTCAGACGCCGTTGTGGGTCCGACGTGCCCGCTGTGTGTGTTCCCTCCCCTTCAAGGGGAGGGCAGGGTGGGGATTGGGCACGCGGCCCATCTCCCCATCCCCCTCCCAACCTCCCCCTTGAAGGGGGAGGAGAGCTGTGCGATCGCGGGACGGGTCTGCCGTCTGCTCGACCCACACAAAAGCCGGATGCACCGGAACTTTCAACCTGTCGGGCAACTGCGGCAAGGATCTCTGGACGAGTCTGTGGGACGGCGAGCCGATAGGGCGCTGACTGCCAGAGCGGAAGTTGGGGCTCGAGCATGATCCGGCGTCTTCCGCGCATAGTGCTCGTGGGTACAGTCGTCGTAACGACGCTCTATGGCGCTCTCCTGATCCCGGACACCGCTCCGACTATTTCATTTGCCGCCCCCGATCAGGAGCGTCATCCGTTCGTGTGGAATCAGGACGCGTTCTGGAGCACGCTGGAAGAGAGCTACGTGCAGGCTCGTGCGGCCGGATGCCAATCCGTGACCCCGGCGATCAGCAACGCGGTCGGTCAGATGCACCTGCGTATCGCCCGGCTTGCCCGTGAGCGATTCAGCCCGGGAGACATGATCTTCACGGAGATCGAACAGCTGGTGTTCCAGCTTGGTCCTTGGATTGGCGCCTGTCCTTCGGACCTGCCAAGTTATATGGACCTCGTCTCGAGAGTGCGCGGGGCCGTCAAGCGTCAATCCGAACGATGGAACATGGAGGGCCGAACGGCGCGGGAGACCATGTACCGGCTGCTCTACGGCGGGCGCACGGCGGTAGAAGAAGTGATTCTGCAAATGCCGCCAGACTCCCAGCCTGGTACAACGACGCCCGGCACGAACGAACCCTCCGTTACCCCCTCATCCACCTTGCTTGACGTGACGATCCGCAGCGGGGACATCCTCGTTTCGCGCGGGGGCGCTCCAACCTCCGCGCTGATCGCGCGCGGCAACGACTTTCCCGGTAACTTTTCCCACGTCGCTCTGGTGTACATCGATGCCGTGACGCGTCAACCGCAGCTCATCGAGTCTCGCATCGAACGAGGTGTGACGGTCTCCTCTCTCGACGACTACATGCGGGACACGAAGCTTCGGATCATGGTCCTGCGATTGCGGGCAGACCTGCCGGCGCTTCGGGCCGATCCGTTGCTTCCCCATCGTGCGGCCGAGGCCGCATTACGACGCTCGCTCGCTCACCACATCCCGTACGATTTCGCCTTGGACCCGCGCGCTACGACGGCGATGTACTGCTCCAAGGTTGTGTCCGATGCGTACGCGCGCTTCGGCATTCACCTCTGGATGGGGCTGTCTCATGTCACCTCCAGGACGTTGCGAGAATGGCTCGCTGGATTCGGCGTTCGGCACTTTGACGCGCAGGAACCGTCGGACCTGGAGTACGACCCGCAGTTGAGTGTGGTCGCCGAGTGGCGGGACACGGAGACGCTGCGCAAGGACCATCAGGATAACGCCGTGACCGAGGCGATGCTCGACGCGGCGGAGCGAGGCTTGCATCTGCAGTACCAGTGGTACTTATTGCCTCTGGCACGCTTGGCGAAAGCGTACTCGGCGGTCTTGAATCGGTTTGGGGCGCTCGGACCCGTGCCCGAGGGCATGTCTGCCACCGCTGCGTTGCGCAGTCGATGGTACTCCTCGTTGCATGGCCAGGTCCTACGGCGCGTCGAAGCTCAAGCCGCTGCATTCCTGTCACAGCGCGGTTATCCTCCTCCGTACTGGAGACTCGTGCGAATGGCAAGCGATGCCCTAAGGGAGCTTGGCGCAACCAAGGCGTAGGATCCAAAGTCTCGGCCCAGGGTCATGCGCGGCTCGATGGTATAAATAGACAATGAATCAGCGCACGAGGATCGATCGGCAAGCTACCAACCAGGCGGTCGTGGGTTCGAATCCGGCCGGACGCGCCAGACAATCGATGGCTTGCAAAGACGCAGGCCTGTTTCATTTGCCTTGGCGCGGTGCCAGAGCTATGCCGAGGAAGCAAGAGGTGCGGCCCGCGCTGTTCCGCAGACTGACACGCTCACCTCCACCACGATCTGCGTGCTCCCCCGTCACCGATTTTGCTTCGAGAGGAGCCGCGGCGCTTTCGCGCACGGGCAGGCGCCAGCGTTGCCTGCGCTTACGACGCAGACGACTCCTTCAACTGCTCGCCTGATTCAGCCGCTCGAGCGCTTGCCGGTCGAGCTGCAGGCGAGTCCCGGCGAAGAGCGTATCGAGCTGCTCGAGGGAGGTCGCGCTCGCGATCGGTGCCGTGACGCTCGGGCGCGCCAGCAGCCAAGCGAGCGCGACCGCGGTAGGCGTGCTCCCGGTCTGCCTTGCCACCCTGTCCAGGGCATCGAGGATGCGGAAGCCGCGCTCGTTGAGATACTTCTTGATGCCCTGCCCGCGCGGGCTCTTGCCGACGTCCGCCTCCGAGCGGTACTTGCCGGTCAGGAATCCGGCGGCCAGCGAAAAATAGGGGATCACACCGAGCCCATGCTCGACGCAGACCGGCTCGAGCGTCTTCTCGTAGTCTGCGCGCTCGCACAGGTTGTACAGCGGCTGGAGGCTCTGGTAGCTCGGATAGCCGCGCTCGCGGCTGACCTTCGCCGCCTGCGCCAGCCGATCGGCCTTGTAGTTGGACGCGCCGATCGCCCGCACCTTGCCCTGCTTCGTGAGCTGAGCGTAGGCCTCGAGCGTTTCTTCGAGCGGAGTGGCCGCGTCGTCGGTATGCGATTGGTATAGATCGATGTAATCCGTCTGCAACCGCTTCAGCGAGTCTTCCACCTCGCGGAGTATGTAGGCCTTAGCAAGCCCCTTCTTGTCCCCGCCCATGTCCATGCCGACTTTGGTGGCGATCACCACCTTGTCGCGGTTGCCCCGCTGCTTGAGCCAGCGGCCGATGATGGCTTCCGATTCGCCGCCCTGGTGCCCGGGCGCCCACCGCGAGTAAGTGTCCGCAGTGTCGATGCAGTTGAAGCCCGCGGCGACGAATGCGTCGAGCAGCTGGAACGAGGTCGCCTCGTCCGCGGTCCAGCCGAACACATTGCCGCCCAGCACCAGCGGCGCCACTTCGAGACCCGATTTTCCCAGTTTGCGTTTCTGCACGCCGACCTCCGGATTCGCACGTTGACCAGCTCACTCCGTCCGGCGCCAGCCGGACAGCCCTTGACATGATAGTGCAGGCGCCTCGGGCTCGCGTTCGGCCCCGCGCGGCCGACGCTCCCGCGGACCGGGCCCTGTCGCTCTCTCCTCTGAGGCGGGAATCGCTTGCGACGTGAGCTGCGTCCCACGTGCAGCCCTTCCGCGCGACTCGGACCCAGTCTTTGAACCCAGCGCCGCCTCCCCGGAATCGCCCGCCAGACTCGGGGATCCCGCTGTCCTCCGCAAAGCGAAGCGGGTCGGGTGGGCGCATCCTGGTGACGCAGCCCGCCCGATACCGACGTGACATGCACAGACCTCAGTGTACGCGAGCCCGGAACAGCGCCGGTCCGCCGCCGACTTCGCAATGAAGGGCGCTGTCAGGACTACGGTCCGATAGTCGGCCGTCGTGCGTCCGCGAACGGCCACGTCTACTTCGGCCGGCGAGGTACCCAAGCAAGTGCTCGTCTTGAGGAGCGTTGCAGGATCGTAACCGGGGGCCTGTCCTCCGCCGGAAACGAGTCAGGCCGTCGGCGCAAGAGCTCGAGGTCCCACGATCTTCGGTAGAGGAGTAAAGGCGGGCAGAATCAGGTGATCGTTCACAGACGTCGCCCGCGTGGCTCCTCGCCCCGAACTTCGGGGCAAGGAGCCGCCTTGTGTGGAGCCAAGCTAGGAGATGTCCTTGTTCGTATGGTCCGTCAGCAGCGATGTGGCGATCATGCTGATCACCGCACAGCCGAGGATGTAGCAGGCGATCGCGTACCCGGAGTGGTAGGCCGCGAACAACGCGGTCGCGATGAACGGGGCCGGCCCGCCGGCGATGATGGAAGCGAGCTGATAGCCGATCCCGGCGCCGCTGTAGCGCAAGCGCGGCTGGAAGGACTCGGCGATCAGCGCCGCCTGCGGACCGTACAGGTTCATGATCACGGGAAACGATACCGAGATGGCGATGAAGATCAGCACCGGGACGCGCGTGTCGAGCAGCGCAAAGTAGAGGAACCCGAACAGGCCGCTGATCACGGCAGCGATCAGGTACATGCGCTTGCGGCCGATACGGTCCGACAGGTGCCCGGATGTCGGCGCCCAGAGAAATCCCAGCACCGCGGAAGTGATCACGGCGGCGAGCAAGAAGTCGCGCGAGGTCTGCAGCACCTGCGTGCCGTAAGTGAAGATATACGCGATGTAGATGTATCCGGGCGCTTGCTCGCCCATGCGCGCCAGCGCCGAGAGCAGGACCTGCTTGGGCTGCCGCTTGATTACCTCGAGCGATGGCGCACGCTCGACGCGCTCTTCCTTCAGCAGGCGCGAGAATACCGGCGTCTCCATGATGCCCAGCCGGATGTAGAGGCCGATCACCACCATCACGATGCTCAGCAGGAACGGCACGCGCCAACCCCAGGTGAGGAACTGGTCGCCGGAGAGCTCGCTGAAGGCCAGTACAGCCAGATTCGCGAGGAACAACCCGCACGGCGCGCCGAGCTGCGGGCAGGACGCGATGAAGCCGCGATGCGCATTGGTCTTCGCCCACTCCATCGACAGCAGCACCGATCCGCTCCACTCCCCACCTACACCTATGCCCTGAACGAAGCGCAACACGATCAGCAGGATCGGGCCCCATACGCCGATCTGCTCGTAGGTGGGCACCAGGCCGACGGCAAACGTCGCCAACCCCGTGAGCAGCAAAGTTGCGATCAGCGCCGCCTTGCGGCCGATGCGATCTCCGTAGTGACCGAAGATGAACGCGCCGACGGGGCGCGCCACGAAGCCGACGAAGAATATGGCGTAAGCCTGCAGCGTGGCGACCAGGCTGTCGGATTTGGGAAAGTAAAGCTTGGCGAATACCAGGCCCGTGACGATGCCGTAGATGAAGAAGTCGTACCACTCGATGGTCGTCCCGATCGCGCTCGCAACCACTGCGCGACGGAGCTGTTTGCGGTGATCGGCGTCGGAAAGCGCGCCTACGGTGAGCTCTGCTGTGGTCATTCGGATCTCCTCCAGACTGCCCAGCTGTTATTGGGGTGGTTTCGGCGCGAGTGGCTCGCGTGACGCCTTTGGTCTATCTGCATGACATCCGACGGTAGCTTATACGCCGCCGCACAGACAATCTCAAGGCCGTGCACCCGGATGGTCGACCGACCGGAGTCCCTTTCGATATCTCGCGGATGCAACAAAGCCGACGGCGCTGGGCTTGTAAACTCGTTTGAATCCAGAATCCATCCGTTCCCCAGTCGCGCGAGCGCCGCATGAACGCTCGCGGCGCAAGCATGAGGTAGCTCTTCACGGCGGCGCGCGCGGCCGATCTCGCAACGCAGCAGGCGAGAGGCAGCGCTGCTCGACAGCCTTGCCGTTCGCCGAGTCGCTGCCGACAGGGACCCGGCGAGGGCAGCGCCCAATGCTCACGCCGCTCGAGGGATGGTGCGTGCGCGATCAAGCACTGCTGCCAGCCGTCACCGCTAGCGCTGCCCGTGTTTGCGCTTGCCCGTTGGAGTCGCCATCAGCATGCGGTTGTCATCGAGTGGCCGAAAGCCGAAAAGCGGATCCCGCGCAGGCTGGTTATGTATCCTTCTTCTTGCCAGTCGAACTGGCCGCGCGCGTGGTGCATCTCGCCGGCATTCCCGCCCAGCCCAATGAGCCCCGGACCCTGGGGATTGGTACGATCCTCGCCGACGCCAGCCGCGGCTTGTCGGGAGCGCCTGGTGTGGTGCCCTTCCCCGTTCACAGAACCGCAGGCCGCAACTGGGCGGACGGCAGAAGACGATCTGGTCTGTCCTCCAAATGGCGCCGCGAACGTTAAGAGAACCGAACGGGGCCTACGCCCGTCGAATACACGACGCCGTTACCTGAGGAGATCCGCATGGTGCGCCTCTTGGCTTTGGCTGTACTGTTGATTCCCTTGAATCTGTCGCATGCAGCGGACGAGGTTGCGCCTTCGTTGCCGACGCCGCCGCGCATCAGTTTGTTGGACGGTCAGGTGTCGTTCTGGCGTCCAGGTGCGCAGGACTGGGCTCCGGCGGTGTTGAACACTCCACTGAGCGCCGGCGATTCCCTCTTCACGGGAGCCGGCGCCAATGCGGAAGTTCAGATTGGCGCCCACGCGTACTTGCGACTTGGCAACTCGACGCAGCTGGAGGTGAGCGACATCGAGCCCGACTACCTGCAGATCAAGCTCACGGCCGGCGAGGCTTCGCTCGACGTGCGCGAGATCGCGGCGGGCCACACGCTCGAAATCGATACGCCGAACGCGGCGTTCACCGTTGAGCATCGAGGCTACTATCGGCTGAACGTGGACCAGCAGTCCACGAGCTTCATCACCCGACGCGGCGGCAGGGCGAACGTCAGTTACGCGGGTCAAGGCAGCAGCCCGATCAGCGCCAGCGAAGAGGTCGTGGTCAGCGGCACCGATGCTCCGACGCTGCAGAGCTACGTCGCTCCGGAGCTCGATGCGTGGGATCGCTGGAACTACAGCCGCACCGATTACCTGCTCGATTCGATCAGCGCGCGTTACGTCCCGGCGGAGGTATACGGAGCGAGCGATCTCGATCACTACGGAAGCTGGCGCACGGTGCCCGAGTATGGCCCTGCGTGGTTTCCATCGACGGTCCCGGTGGGCTGGGCTCCGTACAGCGCGGGGCACTGGGTCTACGATCCTCTGTTCGGATGGACCTGGGTCGACGACGCTCCGTGGGGCTATGCGCCGTTCCACTATGGGCGGTGGGCCTACGTGGGCGGCTACTGGGGATGGGTGCCAGGGCCGTATATGGCAAGACCGGTCTACGCTCCCGCGCTCGTGGCCTGGTACGGTGGAGTGCATGTCGGGATCGGTGTGGGAGTCGGTTGGGTCGCGCTCGGCTGGGGTGAGCCGGTGGTGCCGTGGTGGGGACCACCCGCTTTCGTCGGACACCCGTACTGGGGCGGTTGGGGCGGACCCAGAGTGATCGACAATACCGTGATCACCAAGACCACCGTCGTGAGGAACATCAATGTCACGAACATCACGTATGTGAACGCGCAGTACCACAACGCCGTGATCGCGGCCCCTGGCGATCGATTCGGCACTGGTGGTCACGACTTCGTTCGGGCGACGCCGGCGGAAGTGCGCGACTGGCACCCCACGGCCCGTGGCGCCGAAATCCGGCCCACTGCTGCAAGCCTGGTTCCGGAGGCAGGCCACACCGTGCATCCGCCGGAGGCGGTTCTGGATCGGCCTGTGGTGGCGTTGCGTGCTCCCCGCGATCCGGCTGTGCGGTTGCGCGATGCGGGCCTGCAGGCACCCGAGCATGCGAGCCCCGCTCCCAGGCTCGCCTCGCCCGGTCCGCGGCCAGCGCTCGCGAACGCGCCAGCGTATCCGCAAGGGCGTGAGGAACCCGCGCGACCGCCAGCCGCGAACGAACCCGAAATCACTCCGCCCCACATTGCACAGCGGCGGCCCGCAGGACCGCAGCCTCCGGTTTCGACTCAACCGTATCCGACTCCGGCGCGCGAACCCGCCGAGCGCCCAGCACCGATCGAGCGCATGCGGGCGCCGCCGCCTCCCGGCTTCAACGAGTGGTCGAGGCAACAGCAGGCAAGAGCACCGGAATCACCCGTGCGTAACGTTCCCGCGGAGGCGCCGAGAGCGCAAGCAGCGCCTCAACAGACTCACGCGAACGAAGCCCACGCCGCGGGCGAGCAGCCCAGGCTGCCGGGCGAGCCGGCCATGAAGCTTCGGCCCCGCCCACCCACGGCCGCTCACCCAGACACCGCGCACAAAGAGTGAGCCGTCCGGGACGATCGAGACTCGTGCTCAGCTCGGCACGCTGAACCCTTTGGCTCATCGTCGCCGAGCTCTGACGTCTCTGGGTAAGCGAGGGCGCATTCCTTCTCACGGCTGGACGATATCCGAACGGCGCAGCGTTTCTTCTCCCGCGTGCTTCCGAGGTGAGGCGGTTTCATCATCGCTTGGGGCAGGGGCTTGTCGGATCGATGGGCATCAGGCTTCGATGTCGTCCCAGAATCGGACTGCGTATCGGTAGCGGTGCTCCAAGCCGATGGCTCCCCGCAACCGCTGCAAGCCCCGGGCGGCGATCAGGCGGCCCGCGCGGTTGAAATGCAGCAACCGACGTGATCCATGATGGATGCCGACAAAGAAATAAGGTCCTTCAGGCGTCGTTGTGGGTCCAACGTGCCCGCTGTGTGTGTTCCCTCCCCTTCAAGGGGAGGGCAGGGTGGGGATGGGGCAAGCGGCCCGTCTCCCCCATCCCCCTCCCAACCTCCCCCTTGAAGGGGGAGGACAGCTGTGCGATCGTGGGACGGGTCTGCCGTCTGCTCGACCCACACAAGAGCCGGATGCACCAGAAATAAAGAGCAGCCGGAACGTCACCGTTGCGCTCGCGAACCAGTCGCCGGCATCGCTCGCGTTTGCATGGTTTCGCAGAAATGCCACCCTGCGCGGAGCGCCGCGCGGGCAAGTCCGCCATGCGCAGACCACACGTTCGAGCTGCGCTGATTAACGGTATAGTGTCCGACCGATCAACGGCCAGGACGGCCGGGAGGAGACTATGCAACGCATGACAGGCGGCTGGGCGGTCGCCGCCGTGCTCAAGGCAGAGGGCATCGAGCATATTTTCGGCATCGTCGGCACGCACGACTGTCCGCTGTTCGATGGCGTGTTCGAGGATCCGGCGTTTCAGGTGGTGACGGTCCGGCATGAACAGGGTGCCTCGCTCATGGCGGCGGGGTATGCGCGCGCCTCGGGAAAGATCGCCGCCTGCTTCGTGGTACCGGGGCCCGGCCTCACGAATGCGCTCACCGGGATCGGCATGGCCTATTCGGAATCCGCGCCGATGCTGGTGTTCGGCGGGCAGAACACGCTCGCGCAGTTGGAGCGCGAAGGCGGCCATTTCCATGAGCTCGCCAATTCGGTCAGCGTGGCCGGGTCAGTGTGCGGCTACGCGACTCGCGTGACCACTCCGGGCGATGTCCCGAAAGTCATCCGCGAAGCCATGCGCGCGATGCGCGGTGGGCGTCCCCGGCCCGCCTATATCGAGATGCCGCTCGATGTGCAAAGCGGCGAGGCTGACGTCGTGCTGTTGCCGTCGGAGCACTACAGTCGCCCCGCGGGCGACCCGGCGGTGGTTGCACGGGCTGCCGAGGCTCTGAAGTCGGCCAAGCGTCCGTTCATCTTCGCGGGTGGCGGCGTGGAGAGCGCGGGAGCCACGGCGTCGCTCGCGCGCCTGGCCGAGCTGCTGGGCGCTCCCGTCGTCACCAGCGTGTTTGGAAGAGGGGCGATCTCCGACCGGCATCCGCTCGCGCTGGGCGACGGCTGGGGTCGTTTCAACTTGTACGACGAGCTGCTCGCGCAGGCGGATCTCGCGCTGGTGGTGGGCTCGCGCATCGACGTCGTCTCCGACTGGAACCTGGGCGCGCGCTTTCCGCAGCGGATCGTGCAGGTGGACATCGATCCGCTGGTGGTGGGACAGCGACGGCCAGTGGAAGTAGGGATCGTCGGCGATGCGGCGCTCGTGCTCGATGCGCTGGTCGCGAAGCTGGGTGGCGGTCAAGCGCGTGCAGGCTGGCTCGATGCGGCGGATTTCCGGCGCCGCAAGCAGGCCGTGCTGAAAGAGCGCGCCGGGCCGGTGGTCGAGATCGTCGCGGCTTTGCGCGCAGCGCTGCCGGACGACACCATCTTCGTGGATGATCTCACGCTGGTGGGCTATTGGATGCCGTTGCTGCTCGACACCTACCAGCCGCGCACGCTGATCCATCCCGGCACCTACGGCACGCTGGGTTATTCGCTGCCGGCGGCCATCGGCGCGAAGCTCGCGTGCCCCAGGCAGCCGGTGGTGTCCATCAGCGGCGATGGCGGCTTTCTATTCACGATGCAGGAGCTCGCCACCGCCAGCGCCCTGAACCTCGACCTGATCGCGCTGGTGTTCAACGACAATGCCTTCGGCGCGATCCGGAAGTATCAGGATCGCATGTTCGGCGGCCGGCACATCGGCGCTGCGCTCACCAATCCGGACTTCGTGAAGCTCGGCGAAGCGTTCGGGGCGAGGGCCGAACGGGTCGAACCGAAGAACCTCGGTGCCGCGGTGCGCCGCGCGCACGAGAGCGGCGGACTGTGGCTGCTCGAGATTCCTTTCGCGCCCGAGGGATCGGTGCAGATGGTGCCCTGGATGCCGTGAGCTCGAAGCCTTCGGCGATGCCGGAAAGCGCCTCAAGCGCCGGCCTGCCGGATCTCGTCGAGGACGGGCAGGATGTAGGAGCGAAACTGGGTCGGGTTCTCGCTCATGGGGAAGTGACCCAGCTCCTGCATCACGGTGACCTTGGCGCCCGAGATCGCGCCGGCGGTACGCAGCGTGTCCTCCGGCGTGCATGAGAAATCGTACTCGCCGGTGAGCAAGTACAGCGGGCAGCTGGCGGTGTCGATCCCATCCAGCTTGCCGCGCAGGTCCGCATCGACGCGGTAGAAGTGCAGGTCACCTTTGAACACGCCGGGCCCGCCTTGCATGTATTGCCAAAGGGTTTCGTGCCGGTGTTCGGGCGGGCTCTGGGGCGCGACGAGGCCGGATACGAGCGCGGCGCACACTTCACCGCCGTGCACGTCGCCGCGATGCAGCCAGCTGGTGTCGTACCACGGCTGCTGATAGTCCGCCGCCTCGAGACCGATCAGCGCGCGAAATTCCGAGCCGTGAGCGTGCGCGAGCTGCAGCACGATGCGCCCGCCGATCGAGCATCCCATCACCACCGGCCGGTCGAGATCGAGCGCGTGACAGAAGGCGCGAACGGTCTCGACGTAACGCTGTGTGGTGAGGCGATACTCGATCTTCTCCCAGCCCACTGGGGGATACGACTTCCCGTGCCACGGCAGATCGAACGCCATCACTCGGTAATGCCGCGTCACGGCCTCGTCGCACATCAAGTGGCGGAATTGGCGTGAGTCGGCGCCGGCGGTATGCAGGCAGACCAGCGGGATGCCTCGTCCGGCTTCTTCGAAGTAGACGCGGCATGCGTCGCCCAGCACGTCCACATGAACGTAGCGTCCGACGATCGGCTCGATGAAGGCCCGCGCCATCACATGCTCGGTGTGCGAGGAAGGGCCAGCACGTCTTTGAGGTACTGCAAGTGCGCCATGAACGGCTGTAGATTGCCCTCGAACGACATCTCGCCGCGCTTGGAGAGCGCAAACAGATCATGCCAGCCGGGCGGTGGCGGATCCTGCCACAGGCTCTCCCACGCTCGCAGCGAACCGCGCACGGCAAAGTCCCAGGGGCACAGCAGCGGCAGACTCTCACGGCATTCTCGGACGCTGCCGGCATCGAAGTGCAGCAGAAACGCGGTGGCCCCGATTTGCACCAGACAATCCGCGCGCAGCGTTCTGCCCCGCCACACCAGATGTGAATCGGCATTGACCCGTGACGGGATCGCGGCCCGGAAGCGGGAACACAGTTCCTGCTCCTGCTTGGACGGGCTGATCTCGGTCGCCATGACGACAGCAACGGTGAGGCTGCTAGGGTGGATCAGAGCCCCGGGCGGGCGGAGAAGAGCCGCGCGCGATCGGGATCGGTGCTGCTCGGCGGGCAGGGTTCCATAGCGGGCGCCTCTGTGTCGAGGCGGACATGATAGACCATCCGTCCCCGGCGCTTGCAACCCGGCGCGCCCCAGAATTCTTGGGATGGAGACAACGTCATAGGCGGGCACTTTACGAACCAGCGGGTCGTGGGCTCAAACCCAGCCGGGTACCAAGGCTCGACGACTGGGGACCTCGAGACCAAGTCCCTCTGATCTCTACGGGTCGCTTCGTCGACAGCTGGCGCAGATCACGACCCGGTGCTTGTGCTAGCGCCACTGCCGGCCCGGCACTCTTGCGATCTCGATCAACGGGCGCAGCGTGTTCGCCCAAGGGTCCTGGCGAGGTAGCGCGTCATCGCCCGATGCGCCCACGGCCGAGAGGGAAGACAGATGCCCGCAGGTCCCTGGCTCGAGGTCTTGTCAGTCGTCGTGACCGACCCCCGGAGCTACGACAGCGTGCCTGAGTGTGCCCGGTAGGATTCGGCCAGAGGTTAGAATGCCCGCGTCCTGGGCCCGAAGGCCGCACGCAACAGAGATGGAGATCACGCATGGCAAGGAAAACGCAATCCGAGGTCGACGCCGGACGCAGGAGCGCCCTGAAGACGATTGGGGTGGGCGCAGTGGCTGCGTCTCTCGGACCGGATTTGTTCGGAAGCAGCACGGCTTTGGCGGGAGCTACCCCGCCGCGCGTCGAGATGCAGACGACTGCAGGCGGCCCGTACAACATCCTTTTCATCCTGACGGATCAGGAGCGCTATTTCCGGTCCGGCGAGTTGCCGGAGGGCTATCGGTTGCCGGCACACGAGCGCCTTGCGAGGAAGGGGATCGTGTTCGAGAACCACCGTATCAACTCCTGCGTGTGCACACCGTCGCGATCGGTGCTGTACACCGGCCGTCATATCCAGCACACGAAGATGTTCGACAACACGAACTTCCCGTGGATCGCCAGCATGTCGACCGATCTCCAGACGGTCGGCGACATGCTGCGGGAGGCCGGCTACTACACCGCCTACAAAGGCAAGTGGCACCTCACCAAGGAATTCGAGACGGTCAACGAGCTCGGCTCGCCCACCAAGATCTTCACCAAGGAGATGGAGGCGTACGGATTCTCGGATTACGTCGGCGTGGGCGACATCATCGCCCACGAGCAAGGCGGCTATCTCCACGACGGCATCATCTCGGCGATGGGCGTGAATTGGCTGCGAGGACGCGGCATGGACCTTGCGGCGCAGGGCAAGCCCTGGTTCCTGGCGGTCAACCTGGTCAATCCGCACGACATCATGTTCATCGACACGGACCGCCCGGGAGAGCGCGTGCAAGCCCGGAACATCCTTGGCCACATCCTCCCGGAGCCGACCCATCCGCTGTACGCGGAGCAGTGGACGTTCGAGCTGCCTGCGACCTATGCGCAATCGCTCCATGCTCCGGGCCGGCCCGCGGCGCATGCCGATTACCTCGAGTCGCACGATGCGCTGGTCGGCCACATCCCGAACGAGGACTGGCGGTGGCGCAGGCGCCACAACTACTACCTCAACTGCCTGCGCGACGTCGATCGCAACATCGTCCCCTTGCTCGACGAGGTCGAGGCGCTCGGGCTTGCTTCCAACACGATCATCGTGCTGACCTCGGACCACGGCGATCTCGATGGCGCGCATCGCCTGCACTCGAAAGGCGCAACCGCCTACCGGGAGCAGAACAACGTGCCGCTGATCGTCGTACATCCGGCGTATGCCGGCGGCAAGCGCTGCAAAGCGTTGACCTCTCACCTCGACATCGCACCGACGCTGGTCAGCCTGACCAACGCCAGCCCAGAGAAGAAGGCTGCGATCACGAAGGAGTTGCCCGGCAAAGACTTCTCGCCAGTGCTCGCTGCGCCGGAAGACGCATCCTATACGGCGGTCCGCGACGGGTCGCTCTATTGCTACAACATGTTCGCGTACCTCGACGGGGACTTCATGGAAAAGGTCGTCGCGCTCGCGCAGCAGCCCGATGGGAAGGCCAAGCTCAAGGAATCCGCGAAGTCAGGCGCCCTGCGTCCCGACCTCAAGAAGCGGGGCGCGATCCGCAGCGTGTTCGACGGCCGCTATCAGTTCGCTCGCTATTTTTCGCCCAAGCAGCACAACCGGCCGGCCTCGCTGGACGCGCTCTTCAGGCTCAACGACGTGGAGCTGTTCGATCTCACGAGCGATCCGCTCGAGCGTACGAACCTTGCACTGGACCGAGATAAGCATCGCGGTCTTCTCGAAGCGATGAACGCGAAGCTGAACGCGCTCATCGAAACGGAGGTCGGCGAGGATGCCGGCCAGATGCTGCCCGGCGGCGTGGATGGCGGCTGGGTCGCGACGGACGCTGTGAACGACGTGTGAGGCTGCGAACGGAGGGATTCCGGTAGATGGACGTGGCGGCATGGGCTGGCGCAGCTTGCCACTCCTGCGGTCACGGCGGCTACCGGCGGCTGGCCTTTGGCTGCGGCTACGAGCGTCGCGTTCGCTCGCTCGGATCCGACCGCGTCGAACTCTCACGGAGCATCTACGGATCCGCGCGTTTTCGCCAGGCATTCGTATACGTAGCTCAGCACGAACAGCCGGTCCTCTTCGGCGAGTTCGAACTCCACACCAACGCGCTCCTTCGCCTGATCGCCGCCGCTGCCGGATGCGGAGTTGGCGTTGCGGATCGTCGCCGCCAGCTCCACCCTGCGAGTGACCTGTGCGAACGTCAGCTCGAAGCCGATCTGGACGCGGTCGCCGACGTGCGCCGCCAAGCCTTTGGGTGCCAGTAGCATCGCGCCCGACGCGCTCAGGTCGCCCAGCTCAGCCTCGACTGCTGTGCCGGAAGCGGTGGTGATGGTCGCGGGGATCGCGACCGTTACCCGCTCGCTCTGCCGGAGCGCGATGCGCTCGACGGCCTCGGGAAAAGACAGATGGAAGTAAGGATAGGGGCTGGTGCAGACGCGCAAGACCGTGCATTTGAAGCCGATGATGTGCCGACCGACCAGGCCGCGGGCAGCCACCAGATCGTTCAGCCGGAGTTCGGTCGGCAAGAAGCCGATCCCTGGAACATCGACGATGATGCTCTCGCCCGGCTTGTACCCCAACACGCGAGCTTGCAGGCGGTTCGCGCTGCGGTCGCCGACGACCTGAAGATGAAGCATGGCGCCGAAGCTCAGAACCAGTTCCGTCATCAATCTAGCGAGTTTCCGGGCGAAGAGTCAGCAGCGCAAACGCCTGGTGCGATCTCATCCGCGGTGCCGTCATCGCGCTGGCATTTCGATCTATTGTAGCGGAAGCGGGCAACGCTGTGACCGATCAGGTGCCTGGCATGTCGTGACCTGACCAGTCTGGCGCCGCTCGTTCTGCCCAGAGATCCGATCGAAGCGTCGCCCGCCTCCACACGGACGTGCACCGAGATTCGGCGACGTCAGCGGCAGGGCGGAATGCTCGGGATCCGCTTGACGCCAGGTGCCTGAGCGGGAGCGGCGTGTCTGGACCGCGCGGGGACGACCGGCCTCGCGCACCCGCCCTCCCGTTCTTGTCTCGTCGGGACATCCGGTTTCTAGCCGAGATCGTACATGGGTCAGCGGAGATTACCCCGCAGGCGATGCGCACTTTGTAAGGTCGCTGCCCCGATCGCGACCAAGACTTATCGGTCCCCACACTTTTCGACAAACCGATCATTCAAGGAGATCCAGCCATGCCAACCAGATCCACCCCCTACGCCGTATCCGCCGCCATCTTAGCCGCTGCGCTGAGCGCTGCATTGACCAACACGGCGTCCGCCGCCGACGCCCCCGACAAGGAGAAGTGCTTCGGCATCGCCCAGAAGGGCAAGAACGACTGCGCCGCAGGCCCGGGCACGACCTGCGCGGGCACCTCCAAGATCAACTTTCAGGGCAGCGCCTGGAAGTACGTCCCCAAGGGCACGTGCGAGAAGACGGCTTCGCCGACTTCTCCGACGGGCAAGGGCCAGCTCCAGCCCTTCAAGGAAACGAAGGCGTAACCGCTGCCGACTCGAACGGGGACCGAGTCCATGCTGCCTCCTGGTGCAGGGGTGAGCCTGAAGCACGCGCACTGTGCACAGGTGCGTGCGGCCCCGGCGCTGCCCGCCTTCTTCGAGGTCCACGCCGAGAACTACCTTGGCGCTGGTGGGCCAGGACACCGGATGCTGACCTGGGTGCGCGAGCGCCGCCCCCTCTCGCTGCACGGAGTCGGGCTGTCGATTGGCGGGGAAGAGTCGATCGACGCCCGGCACCTCGAGCGCATAGCCGCGCTGGTGGAGCGCTACGAGCCGGCCGCGTTCTCGGAACATCTCGCGTGGTCGGCGCACGGCGGGGTCTACCACAACGACCTGCTCCCCGTCTGCTATGACGCAGACATGCTTGCGCGGGTCTGCCGGCACGTGGATCAGGTCCAGGATCGGCTCAAGCGGCGGCTCCTTATCGAGAACCCGTCTACCTACCTCGAGTTCGAGTCGAGCACGATGGACGAACCAACCTTCATCTCGGAAGTGCTCGCGCGTACGGGCTGCGGCCTGCTGCTCGACGTCAGCAATGCGGTGGTGTCCTGCACCAACCATGGACGAGACGTGCAGGCTTATCTTCAGGCGCTGCCGCTCGACGCGGTCCGCGAGCTTCACCTCGCCGGCCACGCCGTGGAGACGGACGTCGATGGCAGGGAGCTGCTGATCGATACGCACGACCGGCCGGTACCGAATCGGGTGTGGGCGCTGTACGAGCAGCTCCTGCCCCAACTGGGTCCGGTCGCCACGCTCGTCGAATGGGACAACGATCTACCCGATTTCGCGACGCTCTGCCGCGAGGCGGCCGCGGCAGAACGCCGCCTGGCTGCCGTGCACAGCACTTTGGCGATCGCGACATGAACCAGCAGCGCTTCTCCGCGGCGGTGCGCGATGCGGGTGGCCCGGCCCCAGTCGGGCTTCGTGTGCGCGCCGAATGCGATCCACTACGCCGCCTCGACGTGTACCGCAACAATCACTTCGCGTCGTTGGTCGCGTCGCTCGAAGACAACTTCGTGGTCTGCCGCGCACTCGTGGGCGAGCCGTTCTTTCGCGAGATGGCGCGCGCCTTCGTGCAGTCGCATCCTCCGCGCTCCCCCGTGCTTGCCGAGTACGGGCGACTGCTCCCTGGGTTCATCGACGCCTTCGAGCCTGCGGCGAGCGTGCCCTACCTTGCCGACGTGGCGCGTCTCGAACAACTGCGTATCGATGCCTGGCACGCTGGCGACGCCCGCCTGGTGTCCCGGTCCGATTTCGAGCGTGCGCTTGCCAGCGCGGAGAGGCTGCCGCAGCTGCGGCTCGCGTTGCATCCAACCGTGGGCGCGCTCCGGTCCCGATATGCGATAGCGGACATCTGGATGTCGCACCAGGGGATGATGCCGATCGAATCGGTCGATCCGATGGTCCCTCAGGGTGCGCTGGTAAGCCGCCCCGATGACGTTGTCCAGGTCACTGCCGTTCACCCCGCAACCGCCTTGCTCGTCGAGACGCTGGCCGATGCGCTTCCACTCGCAGCGGCGCTGGAGGCAGCGCTGAACGACTACGTGGATGTCGAACCCGGCCAGGTGCTTACCGAGCTCCTGCAAAGCCAGGCGGTCGCTGCAATCGGATTTCCCACGGAGCACGACGCATGATGCGCAAGGGCATGCTGAGGCAGTTCGGCGACCTGGTTCGATCGGCGTACGTACTCGCCGGGCGGATCCCCGACTCGCTCATCGCCGCGATCGGCCGCTTCTCGATCGCCGCGGTGTTCTGGAAGTCCGCCCAGACCAAGGTGGAGGGCTTCGCGATCGATCTCGTGGACGGCGTCTTCCAGCTCGGCGTGCCGCAGCTGTCGAGCTCTGCGGTGGACCTGTTCCGCGACGAGTACAAGCTGCCGTTGCTCCACCCGCACACCGCCGCCGTCATGGCTGCAAGCGCGGAGCATTTGTTTTCCTTCCTGATCCTGCTGGGGCTTGCGACGCGACCGGCAGCCGCGGGCCTGCTGGGGATGACGCTCGTGATCCAGCTTTTCGTCTATCCGGGCGCCTATCCCACCCACGGCGTCTGGATCACGGTGCTCTTGTTCCTCATCGCACGAGGCGCCGGTGTGTTGTCGCTGGACCACCTGATCGCGCGGCGATACCAGGCGAGGGCGCTGCAGGCCAATTGACATCGGAATACGACGGAGTGTGCGCGGCGCAGACCCTGCGCATCCATGCTTCTGAGCACTGCCACACCGTCGCGAAGCGGCGCGATCTCGATTACTATGGAAAGGTCCTCCAGACGTCGTTGTGGGTCCAACGTACCCGCTGTGTGTGTTCCCTCCCCTTCAAGGGGAGGGCAGGGTGGGGATGGGGCAAGCGGCCCATCTCCCCCATCCCCCTCCCAACCTCCCCCTTGAAGGGGGAGGAGAGCTGTGCGATCGCGGGACGGGTCTGCCGTCTGCTCGACCCACACAGAAGCTGGACGCACCTATGGAAAAGATCCGCAGGCCCGATCGGAGTCATGCGGGGGGAGCAAGGGCACCCGACGATTGCTCCATGATCATCATCGAACCCGTCTGGGAGCGATTCCGGCAGGCGCAATCCGGCGAGTGCGACAAGCGAGTCGTGGCGGACGGCGACTCCGGCGTCAGATGGCCCGACCCGGCACTCAGTGCCGTGTGCGGCAGCAACCAGCGCCGGCTAAGATCCTCCCGAAGAGCAGGGGTCAGACCGATAGAGCCTGAACGAGATGTGCCAAATGCGCCCTGGCCGCCACGAAGCGTCCGAACCCGCCCTGCCGACCGATTCGTTCGGCACGCTGTGGTATAGGTACTTTTTCTTCGGATGGTTGTTCCGAGACGTGAGCCGCGGCAGTTTCGCGGAGCGCGCCGCCGCATGGCGCTTCAATCGCCGGGCGCGGCGGTATCTGCCGATCTACTTGCGCCGATGGCTGGTCCTGGTCGTCTCCAGCTATGTCCTGGGCGCATGGCTGGATCAAAGCCTCTCCTTAGTCCACCCGGCCGCGTTCTTCTATCTCGTGAGCGGTGTGTCGTTCGCGATGTCGGTCTTGATCGTACGCTTGTGGCTCGGTCTGATGTTCGAATAGGCTCGGAATCCGCGACGAGCAGCCTGCGTCGAACGAGCGCGCGCTAGCCACGGCGAAGCGAGTGCCGGCCAGCACGACCGAGGGCGGGAGGACGGAGAACCCATGCGCGATACGAGTTGTGGGTCGGAGCGAGGTCCCGTCATAGAGCTTCTCGTTCACTCCTCAACACGCATTGGCCCGCCGTTGGGGTTGCACCACGGTTCGCCACGCGCTCGGGCGCGACGGGGAGATCCACATCACCGAGTCGCTGCTCTTCTCCTGCGGCGCGCGATCCAAACGTCGTGCGCCTGTCTGGAGCAGCGCCCTTCACCAAACCCAAGGCGCGATCCGGTATGGGCGAGTGAAGCCGGCGCTCTTCTTCAGCGCGCCGAAGACGTTTGCCTCCAGAGGGTGTCGTGTGCTTGTTCGGGCGACGGTTCGAGATGACGCTCCGTCGCGCGAGCGTTGGGTTCGCGAGCTACTCCGGTTTCAACGCCGGATCGTTCGAGCTCCGCCAGCCTCCACCCATCGCCACGAACAGCTGCACCGTATCCAGGTAGCGCTGGCCCTTGGCCTTGGCGTAAGCGAGCCGTGCCTGCTGGTAGAGGCGTTGCGCTACGAGCACCTGCAGAAAGCTTGCCTGACCTTCCGCGTAGCTTTCCTGCGTCAATTGCAGCGACGCTTGGGCGGTCTCGAGCGCGTTCTGCAGCGCAGCCAGCGTCTCGGCATCGTGTTGTAGCGCGCGCAGGGTATCCGCGACTTGACCGAACGCCAGCAGCACGGTCTGCCGGTAAGCCGCAAGCTGCACCGTCATCGCATCGACTGCGGCCCGGCGCTGCGCCTCCAGAGTGCCGCCATGAAAGATCGGGGCGGTGAGGTCCGCAGCGACGCTGTACAGCCCGGCCGAGCCGTCGAACAGCGTGCCCAGGTTTCCTGAGGCCTGAGTCCAGGAGGCGGACAGCGTAACGTTCGGGTAGAGCTGCGCGGTCGCGACCCCGATTGCCGCAGTCGCGGCGTGCAGCTGGGCTTCGACAGCCAAGATGTCAGGCCGCTCGCGCGCGAGCGCGGATGGCACGGTGACGGGAAGATCCGTCGGCAGGCTGAGCGTGTCCAAGTCGAAGTCGGGTGGAGTCCAGCTCGCCGGAGATCTCCCAACCAGGACCGAGAGCGCATGGCGCGAGACGCTCAGTTGTTGCCTGATCGGCGGCAACAGCGCTCGATCGCTGGCGAGCACGCTGCGCGCGCTCAGCAGATCGGCCTGCGCTGCCTTGCCGACCTCCACTTCGACACCCACGAGCTCGAGGTTCTGGTCGTCGACCGCGACGATCTCCTGCACCGCCTTGATCTGCTCGCGTGCAGAGGCGATGTTGATCGCCTGCGTCACCGCATTGCCGGTCAGCGAAAGGTAGGCGGCAGCAAGCTCGTAGCGCTGGAGCTCGCTCAGCGCGCTCTGCTGCTCGACGAGGCGCCGCGTGCCGCCGAACACGTCCGGAGCGTAGCTCACCGTCGGCTCGATGCTGAGCACGTTGGCGGTTACCTGCCTGGACCCTGGCACTCCGCTCGTGCTGATCCGTCCGCGCGCGGCTCCCGCGGTCACGTCGACACTGGGGTAAAACCCGCCTCGCGCCTCGGCCACCACCTCCTGAGCCTGCGCGAGGCTCGCACGCGCCGCATCGAGCGTCGGGCTGCCGGCAATCGCCAGGGTCACGACTTCGTTCAGGGGTTGCGAACGGAATTGCTCCCACCACTGGGCCGCGACCTCGCCAGCGGGAACGAAGTTCTGCTGCACGTCGGCGGGTCCGGCAGAGGGCAGCGCCACGCTCGATCGCGTGTAGCCGGTGGTCTTGGGAGATTCGGGCCGCTTGAAGTCGGGGCCGACGGCGCAGCCGTAGAGTAGCATCGCTGCGCCATAGAGCGCTCGCCGCCGCCAAGTTGCGCTCCGCTTCGACCGGTCCATGCGCGGCTACTCGTAACGCAGTGCTTCGATGGGATTCAAGTGCGAAGCTTTGCGCGCCGGGTAATAGCCGAAAAAGATTCCGACCGCCGCCGAAAACACAAACCCGCCCGCCACCGCTGCCATCGACAGCAGCGTGGGCCAATGCGCGATCCGCGAGATCAGTTGAGAGGCGACGATTCCGAGCCCGATGCCGATCGTCCCGCCGATCACGCTGAGCAGCACGGCCTCGACCAGAAACTGCAGCAGCACTTGCAGACGGCGCGCGCCGATCGCCATGCGCAGCCCGATCTCGCGCGTGCGCTCGGTGACCGAGACGAGCAGGATGTTCATGATGCCGATGCCGCCGACGAGCAACGAGATCGACGCGACGGTCGCCAGCAGAAGCGCCATGATCCGGCTGCTGCCTTCGGCCGCTTGCGCGATCTGGCTCAGATTGCGCACCGCGAAGTCGGCGGTGTCGCCCGCTCGGATATGATGCTGGCGCGTCAAGATCTCCGTCACCTGCTGGATTGCGGCGGACACCAGCTCGGGGGCCCGCGCCTGAACATAGATCTGATTGACGTAACCGGTCATCCGCGGCGGCATGCCGTAAGGGTTGGTTGGCGGCGGATAGGTCGCCGCCAGCGGGTCCAGCGCTTGGCTCGGAGCCGCGACGCCCAATATCTTGCGCTCGGCCGTCGTGAAGGGAATGAATACGATGTCATCCTGATCTTGGCCGTAGGAGCTCTGCCCTTTACCGACCAGCAGGCCGATCACTCGCACCGGCATGCCCTTCAGCAACACGACCGCGCCCACCGGGTTCTCGTGCTCGGGGAAGAGCGACCGATACACGGTCTGGCCGATCACGCACACCATGGCCGCGTTGGCATCGTCCTCGGCCGACAGGGCGCGCCCGGCCGCGATCTGCCAGTTCGTGACGGCGAGGTAGCTCGGCGCCACCCCTTGCAGGCTCGTGGTCCAATTCTGATTGCCATACTGGACCTGACCGAGCTGGCGGATCAAATAACTGACGAGACCCACCGCGGGCGCGTCGCGACGAATCGCCTGTACGTCGGCCAATGTCAGCGTCGAGGCGCTCCCGTATCCGGCGCGCACTCCGCTCGCAGTCGTCGCCCCCGGCAGGACGACGAGCAGGTTGGTGCCGAGGCTCTCGATCTGCTTCCGGACGGCCTCGTTAGCGCCACGTCCCACGGCGACCATGGCGATCAGCGCAGCCACGCCGATCAGCACGCCGAGCATGGTCAGAGCCGAACGCAACTTGTTGCGTGCCAGCGCCTGCGCGGCGGCGCCGAGCGTCATCAGCGCAAAGCCCCAGAGCTTGCCCGGCGCCGCGCCGAGATCCCGCTCGGGGCCGGGGCGGCTGGGGAAAGGCAGCGTGGGCGTGCGCGCGGATGTGCGCCGGGAGGACACCGAGCGGTTGGGCTCGTCGGATTGCACGCGACCGTCGCGCATCGTCACGATGCGGTCGGTGTAGGCGGCGATATCCGCTTCGTGCGTGACCACGACGACGGTAACCCCCTGCTCGCGGTTGAGCGAGTACAGCGTCTGCATGATCTCGTGCGAGGTCCGGCTGTCGAGATTCCCGGTGGGCTCGTCAGCCAGCAGCAGGCTGGGGCCGCTGATCAGCGCCCGTGCGATGGCTACGCGCTGCTGCTGCCCGCCCGAGAGTTGGCTCGGAGTGTTGCGCTCGCGATCACCCAAGCCCACGGCGCGCAGCGCCTCGCGCGCTCGTGCCAGACGCTCGGAGCGCCGAGCGGAACCCGAGGCGGAGTAGAGCAACGGCAACGCCACGTTCTCGACCGCGCTCGTGCGCGCGAGCAAGTTGAAGCTCTGGAACACGAAGCCGATGCGCTCACTGCGGATGCGGGCGAGCTGAGGTTCGGGAAGTGCGGCGACGTCGATGCCGTCGAACAGATAGCGGCCGCTCGTGGGCCGGTCGAGGCAGCCGAGCACGTTCATCAGCGTGGACTTTCCCGATCCCGACGAGCCCATGATGGCGACGAGCTCGCTACGCCGGATCGTCAGGCTGACGCCGTCGAGCGCACGCACCTCGATATCCCCCAGGCGGTACGTCTTGGTCAGGTCCGTCGTCTCGATGACCGGTTCCGGCATGCTCGCTCGGCGTATCCGCTCAGCGGCCCAACGGACGCGGGGTGAGTGCCGGCTGGGCCGCGCTCGCCCGCTGCTCGCCGACGATGACCTGGTCGCCTGCGGCCAGGTTGCCCGCCACGACCTCCGAGTAGCTGTCATCGTCGAGTCCGAGCTTGACGGCAACGCGCTGCGGCTGTCCGTCGCGCAACACCCAGGCGGAGCCCATCTGCCCCGTGTCTTGTGCTCCCGATTTGCCGCCGGCTGGGGCAGCTGGCTGCGCTTGCGCTGCCCGCGAAGGCGAGAATCGCAGCGCTTGGTCCGGCACCCGCAGGACGTTCTCTCTGCGCGCGACGATGATCCGCGCGGTGGCGGTCATGCCGGGCTTGAGCACGAGCTGCTTGTTGTCCACGCCGATCACCACGTCGTACGTGACCACGTTCTGCACCGTTTGTGGCGCCTGGCGCACCTGCACCACCTTGCCCTCGAACAAACGCCCGGGAAAGGCCTCGATCGTGAAGGTCGTGCGATCGCCCTCCTGCACGCCGCCGATGTCGGCCTCGCTGATGTTCGTATCCACCTGCATCTGGGTCAGGTCGGTGGCGATGAGGAACAGCGTGGGTGTCTGGAAGCTCGCCGCCACGGTCTGTCCAATGGTGATGTTTCGCGACACTACGGTCCCATCGACGGGCGAGCGGATGTCGGTGTACTCGAGATTGATCTGCGCCGCCTTGAGCGCTGCCTCCTTCTGCTGGATGGTCGCCTCGTCCAGCGCAACCTGGGCCTGCGCTTGGTCGTATGCACTCTTGGCGTTGTCCAGAGTGTCCTGAGACACGATGCCGCGCTTGAGCAATCCGACGTCGCGCTCGTAGGTGATCTTGAGGTAGTCCAGGCTGGCGCGATCCTTGTTCAGCTGCGCTTGGGCGGTCGCGAGCTCCGCCTTGGCCTGATCCACCAGCATCTGATACGGGCGAGGGTCGATCTGCGCACAGAGCTGGCCCTTCTTTACGCGGGTGTTGTAGTCGCAGTACTGGCGGACGATCACTCCGGAGACGTAGGAGCCGACGATGACGGTCAGCACGGGATTGACGGTGCCGCTCGCTGACACCGCGCGCTCGATCGTCCCTCGGCTCACCTCAGCGGTCGTGTAGTGGACCGGCGGCTCTCGGTGCGTGGCCCAATAGGCTGCGACGGCTGCTCCCACGGCGAGCAACGCCGCCCCGACCAGCAGCGCTTGCCACGGGCGCTTGCGCGCGCGAGCCGGCGGCGCAACCCGAAGCCCATCGCTCGCGGGTGCGCGGTCGCTCGCCTTTTGGACGATATCCGGTTGTCCCATCTCGTTCAGCAGCTCATGATCGGCGAAGATCCCCCGGAAGCGTTTGATTACGCGCAAAGGAGCGACCCTCGGCGACCGCTGGTGCGAACGCGAACCCGCCGGCACACGGGACCGGGTACGGGCCCGGCGGCGCGGCCCGGAGAGCGGGCCGACGCAAATACCCCGCGGTTTCTACGATCGACGAGGGAATCGGGGCGGCGCGCCCGTCGCGCGCGCCGTCCCCAGTGTTGGATGACCCTTTCGCGGCCGGGACTAGCAGCGGCCCAAACGGGCTAGGCGATGCGGCCCCCTGATCCGGCCGGTGCACGCCATGGTTGGCTCTCGGGGTGCTCGCCAGCCTGCCGGAAGCTGCGCGCTCGGCGCTGCCAGCATATTCGATGTCAGGGTAGTCGCGCGAGCTATAAACAGGCGCCAGGCCTACCGCAATCGCATTCGGGTCGTGCCACTGATGTGGCGGGCGAAGATCTCCTCGGCCCCCGCCCGTCCTGTCGAAGTGACCCTCCCCGGAGCTTGTCGGAGCCTTCGGTTGGAGTCAAGCCGCTGGGCCTTGTTCGGAGGCTCGGTGATCGTAGGCGGCCGCGGCCCTTACGCGTGGCGTATGCCCGAAGGGTTCAGTCAGGCGGCGATGATGGAACCAAGGGCGCGCTGCTCAACCAAGGTCCGAGGCCGGCTAGTCTTCTAGAGTGAAGCTCGCTTGTGGCTAACCAACGCAGACACAGTCCGGAGGGCGCTATTGCACGTTGAAGAGGGCATTGATCAGCCCTTGGCCGTTCGGACTGCCCCATCCCGTCACCAGATCGTACCCCGTCACGGCCGAGTAGCTGCCGGATTTGCCGCTCGTGATGTCGTGGAAATCCGTGCTGTAGCTCGAGCTCACGCCGAACGAATACAGATAGGCGTTGATGAACCCGATCGTCGGATAGCCGTCGGCCGCCATCTTCTGGTTGAGCAGAGCGATGTAGCCGGCCCACATGGGTGCCGCGAAGCTGGTGCCCCCATACTCGTTGGCTGTGCACCTGGTCTGATCGGCGCAGACGTAGAAGGTGAAGTTGGCGTTGGCAGAAACGTCGGGTCCATTGCGATACGTGGTCGAGCCTTTGTTGCGGGAGTTGATCACTCCGGAGAGCTTCTGCCAGGAGGGAATCGCGATCCGGTCCGGGGAGATGCCGCCGCCGCTGTCTACCCAGGCTGTCTCCGACTTCCAGGCCCCGCCGGCGCTAACGGTGATGAGGTCCGTGCCGCCGACCGACACGACATTGGCATCGTCCGCGGGCCAGGCCTCGTTCCTGCGCGACCAGGTGGAATCGTCCCCCGAAGCCGCGAAGAACGTCTGACCCTGGGCCGCCATTCTCTGGAAATACGGATCGAGCGTCGACGGATCGGCCGGAGTCCAGCCCCACGAGCAGCCGATGGTCGTAGGAAGTGGGACGTGAGAGGTTATGGCGCTCAAGATTGCCGTATCGGTCGAGCCGACGTACATCACCAGGCTGGCGAGCCCGGGAGCCATGCCGAGGGCCTGTGTCATATCGAGCGTCTGTTCCGTATCGTCGCAGCCCTTGCTGTAGACGCAACTGGTGCTGGTGCCGTCGGTGGAGAGCAGGGTGATCGGCACCAGGTTGGTCTGTTTGGCGTTGGCGTAATAGGTCTTCAAATCTGCGAGATCGGTTCCGAGATACTCCAGCAAGCCGAGGCTCTGGCCGGCGCCGGTCAAGGCCGTTCCGCCGTAGTAGGCCGCCCGCATATCGCTGCCCAGGAAGGAAGCTGAAGGGCCCGAGCCGGTGGTGGCGTGGGCGACGAGGCCGCTCGGGCTGATGCCATGCTCCGTTGCGTAGTCGCTCCTTTTCACGTACAGGGGGTGGGGGATGGAATAGTTGTCGAGGCCGGAGATGTGCCAAAGCGCAAAGGGCAGGTCGACGCTGGGCTCGCGGTCCGGCCCGTAGAAGACGCGATTCTCGCCCGGGTGTTGGTAAGTCATGAGTCTGACGTGGAATGCCTCCTCGATGGCCGAGACCGGCCCCTTGACCTGCACGTCCATGCCCTCGCGCGAGCCGCCGACCACCGCCAGGCCGTGCTCCCGGACGTACTCCACGACGTCGTCATAGTCCTCCTGCGTCGGACCGAACCGCTCGGTGAACTCGACCGGGGTCAGGTACTGCCTGTAGCGAGGACTCGTGACGGCCAGCATGGCGAGGAAAGCGTCCAACGCCGCCTGATCGCGCAGTGGCAAGACGATGTCCAGTTGCATGGTCCGGGTCGCGGGCAGCGGGCCGATCAGCATCGCCTGCCCGTTGAGCGAGACTTCGCGCACATGATGCGTCAGCAGCGTCCCGGCGCGGGTTTCCGCGGCTCCGGCGGTGAGAAACGATGCGAGCAAGAACAGCAGTACGAGCATTCTCGGATTCACGCTGCCTCCTGGGATCTTGGTCTGTTGCGGATTACGCCGCTGTCTGAGCAATGAGTGGCGGTCGCTGACATTCCTCGACCTGCGTAGCGATTGCGGATAGGAGCTCGAACCGTAACACGCATGGCAATCGAACTCAACTTCGGGTGTCGGGCATGAGCGTCAACTCGGCCGATCACGAACTTGCAAGCCAGTCTCCATAGATGGCCGCGCTGACCGGTTTGAAAGCAGGATGAAAGCAACGGCAGGTTGAGAACGCGGAGTGCGAACAAAGGCGGCGTAAGCCAGCGGCGCTCATGCACCCAATTCGGCAGAACCAGAAATCTTGGCCCGACGGGGACGACTCTCGCTCGAGTCTCTATGCCGCTCGGGCCGGAGCGTGCAACTCGGTCTGGAGCTCGGTGATCAGGTGGGCCGGCGCGGGGCAGCTCTCGAGCAGTCCGATGAAGCCGTCGTGCGCCGCGACCACGATCGATCGGTTGAACCGGTGCACAACGCTGCCCGGCACATCCCGGTGCGGCTCAGTCCATCCGACCGCGCGCTTGACGATGAGCCAGCTGTTGTTGAGATGGGCCAGGCTCTCGGTCTGTCCGAACGCGCGGATGTGCCGAACGATCTTCTCGACCGGTTGACGAAAATCGATCATGCGCTCGCGTAGGGTGCACCTGCGCCAGTAACTTCCTGCGTCCTGCGGGGTGGCTTGTTCCCATAGCGGGAGGAATCGGCCCGCGACCCGCACTGCCAGCCTCTTCGCCGCCATTTGGATTTTCAGATCGATGCTCTCGTGGCATTCGTCCACGCTGAGAGGGAACTTCTCCACGGCGAGGATATGGCCTCTGTCGAATTGCGGAGAGATCTGGTGACACGTGATCGCCCAGTGGTTCCAACCTTCCAGGATGGCTCGCACGGCGGGATAGGGTCCGCGCCCATGTGGCAGAGGGGAAGAGTGGAAATTGACGGCGTAGCTCAGGTGCGCGCGCCAGTCCGGAATCTTCCATTCGTAGCTCGCGACGACGAGTGCTTCGCATCCCATCTCGCGCAACTCGTTCAGATCCCGTTCCGTCATCCGCGAGAGCTGAATGGCCGCTTTGTTCTGCTCCGCGTAGGCTATCGTGAGATGTTGGTTGGCCAGCTCGTGCCTCGCTGGGCATGTGAACAGCTTGAGCGGTTTCCAGCCGGCTTGCACGAAGGCTGCGAATACCCCTAGATAGCGGTCGCAAGTTGCGATGGCAAAGCGCATGGCGGGTCGAGGTGGAGGATGCTTCCGTTCAAGCGCACGACGTCGACTCGCATGGGAGTCGGGGCCCGGCGCGTCACCCTTTCGTTCGACCGCGGTCCGGGGCCGGTCCGCCGCGCTCTCGCTTTGTCCTCGTGAGATTGGGTCTCACAGAAAGCGCCAGGGCTCGACTGTCATCCTGAGCAGCACGCGGGAGCGAAGAGCTCACTCAGAGCAGAGCTGTTGGCGACCGGCGAGATGCTCACACACGCTCTCCTACACGGTGGATCGCAAGCTTGGCGTCAGCTCACGACCGCCCACGTCACGACTGATGCGACGCGCGGACCGTGCGAGCCCGCGCTTGGACGTCGCTGGTGTCACGTCAGGATCACGCCGTGGTGTTCACGCTCCCGCCTGAGGTCGTTGTGTCCCCGCTCGTCGTGGTGGCCGTGGTGGGCTGACTTCCTCCGCCGTGATGATGGTGGTGATGATGGCCGTGCACCTGCCCCTGGCCTTGCGACTGCTGCAGTCCCTGCTGCAGGCTCGCAAAAGCATTCTGTGCGGCGGGGAGATTGCCCTGGCTCAGCGCTTGGCCGAGGGCCTGGATAGCGCTCTGCATGCTCTGGCTTGGGCTGCTGCCGCCTTGGGCGCTCTGATCCTGACCGGAAGACGGGAAAGTCTGCTGTAAGGCCGAGAACGCGCTTTGCGCTGCGGAGAGGTCTCCCGAGCTCAGCGCCTGAGCCAGGCTTTGGAAATCCTGGCGGCGCTGAGCAAACACGCTGGACTGGTTGGACTGCGCGCTTTGCAGGTAGGAGAGGTTGGTTGCCGATGTGGCGTTGACTGACATGATCGACTCCTAAAATAGTTCGGGTGGTACCCACGCTGCTGGTCGCGTTGTCCGATCGCGAGGGTTGCACTGCTATTCGGCATCGGCTCCAAATGTCTTGAGCAGATTCGCAGCGAAGTTTTCTCCAGGGCAACGTGTTACAAAGGAACGTGTAAGGTGCGCGATCAGCTCGCTGCACATGCCGTAGCGATCGCATGAAGGGAAGGCGGGAGGAAGCCGGCGACACGCAGCACTCGATTCGATCCCCAGCGGTTCTGTCCGGAGCTCCGACGCGGCTCCGACCCGCTCGACAGCTCCGGATCCTGGCTCGCGAGCACGCTTGCGTTCACTCTCTGAAGATGTCGAAGGGCTCGATCCTGAGCACCCTTCTGATTCCGACCCAGCTGGTGATGGCTGCGATCACCAACACCATGACGAAGCCCAGGGCCAAGTTGCCGAGTGTCATGATCGCGGAGTAGGTCGGGAGCCGCACATGAGCGAAGAACATGATCCTAAAGAGGCCCGGCATGGTCTAGCAGAGCGTCGTGGGATAGGCCAGCGAGCGCCAGCACTCCTGCTCCGTTGCGCCGGATGGGACCTGAGAGACTTACGCCGAACGCACCGCCGGGACGTCAATCTCGCGGCAAGTCGGTGACCGGAACGACGGCTGCGTGCGGGTACCAACCCTCCCGGTACGCCTGGGCGCAGCTAGCAATCCGGCTCAAGCAGCCGGATAGCCCACAGTCTGGGCGAACGCGACGAACTGCCCCTCCCCGAGGTGCATGGCGCGCCCGAGGTTGTCATAGTCGACCGCCCCGCGGAACACCGTCGCCAGCCCCTCGGAGGCGCAGTAGAGGTAGACGTTCTGTCCAGCGAACGCGGCGTCCACCGATCCGTACAGCCGCCGCGCTTCGGGCGAAATTTCCTTCATGCGCTCGCCGTGGACCACGTAGACGAGATTCGCCGGCGCGATCGCGACGAAGTCCTGGGTACCCGTCTGCGCGCGGATGTCGGCACCGAGATGCGGGATGAGAGCGTGCTGTTTCGGATCATAGAGCCAGACGCCGTCGGCCATCGCAACGTAGACATCGATCACCATGATATGGCGCCAGTAAGGCGCCGTGCGATCGCCGCTCGGGCGGTTGATGCCGTACGCGGCCCACAGCAGATCCGAGAGCACCTGGTCGGACAGCGGTCGCTGCGAGTACTCCCGGATCGAGCGGCGCAGCTGCAGCACCTGCATGAGCGGCCTCCCGAGCTCCTTGCGGGGAGCAGGAAGCAGTCGGGTATCCTGCGCGAGCGCTGCCAACGGCATTGCGGACATTGCCCCGATGGCGAGCAATGCCGCGTTGGCCTGTCTTCGAGTGACGGGATTGTCGGGTTCCATTTTCAGGCTCCACTGGTGGCGTTGAGGATGGCCCGCCGCACGAGCGCCTCGAACATCGGCAGCTTGTAGGCGTTGCCGCTGAGCGGCATTGCGCCCGCGACAGCGGCACGCGCAGCGCCGTGCGCGGCATCGCCGGAAATTCGTTTCCCTGCGAGGAGCGCCTCGGCCTGCCTCGCGCGGTAGGGAACCGGCGCCGCGGCGCCGAGCACGACGGCGGCTCGCTCGCAGACGTCGCCGGGCTTCATGTCCAGCACGACCGCTACATCCGCGAGTGTCCAGTCGAAGGACTCGAGCTCGCCTTGTCGGATGTGCGCCGATCGAGCACCCTGCTTCGGCGCCGGGAGCAGCACCGCCGTGAGAATCTCCCCCGGCTTCAGATCGTTCTCGCGCTCGATGTCCTGCTCGGGCAACAGGAAGAACTCCTCCAGCGCCACAACGCGCTTCTGCCTCTGCGCGCTCAGGAGCTCGACCTGAGCATCGAATGCGACCAACGCCGTGGCCGGCGTCGATGGGTGGACGATGGCACAGCCGTTGTGGTCGAAGATCGCGTGGTATTGGTTCTCGCCGGCAAACGCGAAGCATGCTTCGCCACCCTTGCGCAGACAGTGGTGGTGCAGCGAGCGGAAATACCAACAACGCGGCCGCTGCAGCAGGTTGCCTCCGATCGTGGCCATGTGCCGGATCTGGGGGCTCGCCGACCCCGTGGCGGCGTCGGTCAGTGCTCGATACCGAGCGCGGAGCAGAGGATGCTCGGCCAGTTGTGCGAGCGTGACCATGGGTCCGATCCGAACCGATCCGCCGGGCTCCTCGACGATGCGGCCCAGCTCTGGGATGGTGCGCAAGTTCACGACGCGCCGCGGGCTCAGCAGGCCTTCCTTCATCAGATCCAACAGATCAACGCCGCCGGCTTTCAGGATTACGGCATCGGTTGCGGGCCGGCCGGTTTGCGAGCGCATGGCATCGGCCACCGTCACGCTTCCCGTGCCGGCCGCCTGGGCGAGGCCGCTCACGCTGATCCACTCGAACGAGTTCATGCGCGCGCGCTCCTCGCCGGAATCCGGCCTAGTGCGGCGAGGATCGTTGCCGGCGTCATCGGCAGTTGCCGCACTCGGACGCCTATGGCGTTGTAGACGGCGTTGGCGATCGCCGCCGCGGTGGCGATATTCGACGGCTCCGCGATGCCGTAAGCGTCGGTAGCGCTGGTGCCTTGATAGTTCTCGAGAAGGATCACCTCGATCGCGGGCGCCTCGCGCGACCTTGCGATCTTGTAATGCTCGAGATCCGGGTTGAGCACGTGGCCGGTGTGGCGATCGATTACGCGATTTTCATAGAGAGCGTACGACAGGCCCATCAGAATGCCGCCGTGCACCTGGCTCTCGATCTGTCTGGGATTCATCGGACGGCCACAGTCCTGCGCCGCGACCACCCGCTCCACGCGCACGATGCCGGTTTCGACGTCGACCGCAACCTGGGCGAACTGCACACCACCCAGCATCTTCTGCGCAGCAGCCCGATCACCGGACTTCTGGGCGAACCCGCCGTAATCGTCCGAGCGGGTCGCCAGAGCGCTGATGCGCTCGGTCCGAAGGTGCGCGGCCGCCTCCCGAAAGCTCATGCCGCGTGCGTGATCCGCAGTCGTAATCCGCCCGTCGCGTGCAACGAGGCTTTCCGGATGCGCGTTGAGCACAGGCGCCACGATCTCCAGCAATTCACGCAGCACGCGATACGCGGCGTTTCGGGCTGGCGGGGTGATCGACGCCGTGGCCGTGCTGCCCCCCGACACCGGCCCAGTGGGAAACTCGGTATCGCCGATGCGAACGACGATGTCCTCGGGACGCAGCCCCATCTCCTCGGCAACGACCTGCGCCAGCACTGTGCCGATGCCTCCGCCGATGTCCTGGGTGGCGGACACGATCTCGACCGATCCATCGCGCAGGATGCGCACTTCACAGGACGAATTGGTGCGCACGTTGGCGCCCCAGTGGGATTGCGCGACACCAACCCCACGCTTGACAGGGCCGGGGTCGGCGCCCGGGCGCTGCCGTCGGCTCCAACCGAAGCGCTCCGCTCCACGGCGTCGCTCCTCGCGGCGCACAGGGCTCGGATCAATGCGGTCTCGCAGCGCGAGCGGGTCCATGCCGAGCTTTTCCGCCAACTCGTCGATCATCTGTTCGAGCGCAAACGCGCCCTGCACATTCCCGGGCGCCCGCATCGCGCAGCCGGGGCCGGCATTGATGAAGACGTCGGAGTGCGCGACGCTGAAGTTGTCACATGTATACAGCCCTTGAGCCATGAACCCGGCGCCGGCGCCCAGGGCGACCCCGGCGGTACCGTAGGTGTCGAGCGCGATCGCGCGGAGCGCACCGTCGCGCTTGGCTCCGATCCGCATCTTCTGCACCGTGGCAGGCCGGTTGCCACTGTCGAGCTGCTCTTCCTTGCGGTCGAGCACGATGCGCACGGGCGCACCCGCCTGTCGCGACAGCGCCACGGCGGCGCGCACGTAGTTGCCGGCAACCAATTTGGAGCCGAACCCCCCGCCTATCGCGTCGGCCACGATGCGAACGCGACTGAGCGGCAGGCCGAACGCTTCCGCCAGCTCGCTGCGAGCACCTGCAACATACTGCGTGGAGAGGTAGACCGTGAGCCCCTCCGGGCGCCAATCCGCCACGACAGCGTGAGTCTCCAGGCAGCAATGGGTCTGCACTTGCGTGCGAAACTCGCCTTCGATCGTCACTTCCGCCTGCGCGAACCCCTCTTCCACGTTGCCGCGGGATCCGGTTCGATTCGGGCCGCGGACATTGCCTTGCTGCGGCAGCGGTGGGCCGCTCTGCGCGGCGCCTGCATAGGCCTGCACGGGGCCGTCGAATACCGTGGGCGCGTCGCTCCGCCGAGCGGCTTCGAGGTCCACGACAAACGGCAGCGGCTGATACTGCGCCGTGATCAGGCGCAGCGCAGCTTCGGCAGCGGCCGGGGTGGCAGCCGCGACACCGGCGACCACGTCGCCGACATAGAGCACGCGCCGCACGCCGCCCTCAGACGCAGAGGAGGCCTCGACAGCACGCCCCACAGGTTCATTCACGGCCAACACGGCGCGTACACTCGGAGATCGCGCCGCTGCGTCCAGATCGAGCGAGAGTAGCCGCGCGTGCGGATACGGTGAGCGCAGAAGCCGGCCGTACAGCATGCCGGGAAGCTTCACATCGACCGTGAACCGTGCCGCTCCGGTGACTTTGGCGCGACCGTCGATGCGCGGAACGGGCTTTCCGATCCAGGCCAACATTGCGTTCGGAGGCAGCGGCGGCGCCTCGTCGGCAGGCACGCGACGCTCGATCTCGGCGAGCGCCGACGGATCGAGGCCTACCGGATACTTCTGGTCGCGCATGTCGCCGGTCGCCATGGTCAGGCCTTCATGGACTTCGCTGCATCGAGCACCGCTTCGACCACGTGCGGGTACGTGCCGCACCGACACAGATGCCCGCTGATCGCCGTCTTCACGTCTTCGTCGGAGGGATTGCGGTTGCTCTCGACCAGCGCTGCGCAGCTCATGACCAATCCCGGCGTGCAAAAGCCGCACTGGATCGCGTCGTGGGCGATGAACGCGGATTGGACGGGGTGGAGCTCTGGGCCGCGAGCCAGGCCCTCGATCGTGACGACTTTACGCTCCCCGACATCGATGGCGAGCACCATGCATGAGAGAATCGGTGTTCGGTCCAGCCACACGGTGCAGGCGGAGCAGGCGCCGCGGCCGCATCCGATCTTGGTCCCCGGTAAGTTGAGCGGGCCTCGCAGGATGTCGGCGAGACTCGCCTGGGGCTCGACCTCGACTGCTCGCAGCTGACCATTGACGTCAAGCACGATGTTCACTCGGGCCGCTCCGGTCGCCGCCGCATTCTCCGCGGCTTCGGAGTGCGCAGGCTCGAGCGGGAGTCCGGAATCGAACGCAGCGGTGCCGGCGATGGCGGCGCCGACACCCCTGAGAAAATCCCGGCGCGTGAATCGGGCTTGCGGCCGGGGATCGCTCGTGTCGTCAGGCGACACCATCTGTCAGACCTCCACCGACGTTGACGGAGTGAAACTTGCGGAACGCTTGCAGCCGCCTTACGCAAGCCTGTCGTCGAGACAATTCGCGCATGCGACGCTCGCCGTTAAAGCGTACGCATCAGCGCGAGCTGCGGCTTGATTTAGGTCAAGGATTCGGTCTATCGAAACGGCAGTGAAGCGTGCACGGATCCGCGCATGCCCCTCTAGTTCGAGGACGCGGAGACGGCGGGTGCGATGAAGTGAAACCGTGTAGCCTTCGGCGTGGACAGGTCGATGAGCGATGTCCGAGGCTCCGAGCGAGGCACACCGGAGGCCGTGATGCTCGTTGTGGACTCCGCATCATCGCGATCGGTGCTTCGAACCTTGCGCGCCAACCGGGGGAACCCTGAAGCGGCACAAAGAGAGCAGCAGACGCTGAACGCGGGACGTGCCCGATCGTGGGCCCCCGCCAAAGGTCTTTAACAGGAGGCATCACCCTACTCGATTGGAGGTCGGCCATGCCTAACCGTCGATACGAGCTCGCCCGCCGTCGTACGTTCTTGAAGCTGTTGGCAGGAAGTCCGATGTTGGGCTATGCAAGAGCGGTGAGCTACGCGGACGCGCTCCCAGCGCCCATCGGTGGGCCAAAGCCTGTTGCAGCGTCGACTGGCGACGAATATGTCATCGCCAGTCCTGATCAGGCGATCAACGTGTTCGAGTTCGAGACGGTTGCGCGCCAGAAGCTCTCGCCCGCGCACTACGGAATTCTGGCGACGGGCGTGGATGATGAGGTCACGCTCCGTGCAAACCGAGAGGCGCTGATCAGGCTTCCGCTCCGACCCCGACGCCTCGTCGATGTGCGGCACGTCGACATGACCGCTGAGCTGTTCGGGGTCAAGTGGAAAACTCCGATTGCCCTGGCGCCGATCGGCACGCTTCGGGCATATCACCCGGACGGGGAGCTCGCGACCGCCAAAGCGGCGGGAGCTCACGGCTATCTCCAGATACTCTCGACCGTTGCCACGACATCGGTCGAAGACGTGATCGCTGCGACCGGAGGGCCGGTCTGGTTCCAACTCTACCCGACCTCGAAGTGGACCGTCGCTCAAGCGCTGGTGAAGCGGGCCGAACTGGCGGGATGTCCAGTCGTCGTCTTGACTGTGGACCTACCAGTGGGGACGGGAAGGAAAACGGACACGTTCGAGCGGCTGAAGCGCCTGGACCCGAGCCGATGTGCCGATTGCCATGAGCTCGGTGCGCAGGGCCACTTCGAGCACAGACCGATGTTTGACGGGTTGGATCTGACCGGATTGACCAGCACTTCTGCGCCCGGGCTTACATGGAGCTTCGTCGCTCGATTGAGAGAAACGACGAGCATGAAAGTGGTCGTCAAAGGGATCCTGACGCGCGAGGATGCCAACCTCTGTCTGCAATATGGTGTTGACGGCGTCATCGTGTCCAACCACGGAGGACGGGCGGAGGACAGTGGACTGGCCGCCATCGATGCACTGCCGGAGGTGGTGGAAGCGGTGCAGGGGCGCATTCCAGTCCTGGTCGACGGGGGTTTTCGCAGGGGCACCGATGTGTTCAAGGGTTTGGCTCTGGGTGCCCAGGCGATCTGCATCGGTCGGCCGTATATCTGGGGATTGGCGGCGTTTGGACAGCCGGGTGTGGAACGCGTGCTTGAGATCCTGCGCGTCGAACTCGAGTTGATCATGAAACAGTGTGGGACCCGTTCGCTGAAGGAAATCACGCCGGCGTACGTAGGAAGGCCTTCTTGAGTCCTGCTGTCGGTCGACATTGACCCATCGCAACGTGTTGCCGTTCCCAGCGCGTGTCCCTACCGCAACGACCAGCCGAGCAACAGCAGGCCGCTCGCCGCGATCCAGCTTCCGGCGACGCGCCACGCGATGCGCCGCCATCCCGACTGCCAGGCAGCCGCGCAGGCCGCGCCGAGCGTCGTGACGACGAAGACCGCACCGACGATGCCGATGACGCCGTGGACGCCGGGACCCGCTTGCGCCATTGCGCCGCCGTTCGCGAGGCCGAGGAACAGACCGAGCGCGGCTGCGATCACCGTCGTCGCTGCAGCGGGCAGCCGGACGTCGGCGGCGACGAGGCCCCCCAGCAGGAGCAGCGGCAGCCACGACAGCGACTCGGGCACGGCGATTCTCGCTGCCGCGCCGAGGAGTCCCGCGAGCAGCCAGGCCAGAGGCAGAACGAAGATCACGCGCCGAGCCTGATCATTGCCGCGCAGTCCGGCGAGCACCGCCAGCGCAAGCGTCGCAATCAAGCCTTCGGGTGTCAGCGCAAAATGAGCGATGCCGTCGTAGACCGGGCCCAGTCCGGTCTCGACCAGGTGCGCATGCCCGGGCAGAGGGCACAGCACGAGACAGAATGCGGCCGCTGCGATGACGCGATAAGGTTTCATCCGATCGCGCGCCACAGAAAGAAAAGCCCGGCGAGCCCGACGCCGCCGCCCGCGATGCGCAGCGCGATCCGGCCCGCCGGCCACCGGTGTATCGCGCCGATCGCGATACCGATCGCGTGCAGGCAGCCGGTCGCGACGACGAAGCCCAAGCTGTAGAGCAACCCGCTCTCGCCTCGCGGCAGCTCGGCGCCATGCGCGTGACCGTGGAAGATCGCGAAGAAGCCCACCAGCGCGGCACAGACATACAGCGGTGGCCGGCGCTCGGTCATCACCGCAACGCCGAGCAGGATCGCCGACGCGGCGATGCCGACTTCGACGCCCGGCAGGGGAACCCCGAGCAGAGCGAGAAAGCCGCCGACCGCCATCACCACGGGGAAGGTGACCGGCAGGAGCCAGATCGCCGGCGCGCCGAGCTGTGCGCCCCAGAGGCCCACCGCCACCATGGCGAGGACATGATCGAGACCGGAGATCGGGTGCAGGAAGCCGGTGAGAAGCCCGGATGCCGGTCCGGACTGCACGTGCGCGAACGCCGACGAGCTCAGGCCCCCGAGCAGCGCGGCGAGGGCGCAGCGATATGCCCAGCGCATCCGCATCACCCGCCCTCGAACATGAGCACGACGCGCTGGATCGTCCAGAACGCACCGAGCGAGCCGACGACGTAGGCCGGCGCGACCTCGACCAGCGGCGGCCAATGCACCTCGAGGACCTTGAACGCGCGAACCAGCAGCAAGATCAGGGCGACGAAGGCGAGCTGGCCGATCTCGACACCGATGTTGAACATCAGTAGCGCCAGCGGGATCTCGGCGTGCGGCAATCCGAGCGCGGCGAGCCCGCTCGCGAAGCCGAAGCCGTGCAGCAGGCCGAAAGCGAATGCGACCACCCACGGGTGGCGGATCGTGAAGCTCGACTCGCCGCGCCGCGCGCGGAGGATCTCCGCACCGAGGAACAGAATCGACAGCGCGATGGCGGCGTTGAGCGGTGGCGCCGGGATGCTTGCATAACCGAGCGTGGCGAGTGCGAGGGTGATGCTGTGCGCGACGGTGAAGGCGGTGATCGTCTTCACCAGCATCCATGGCGTGCGCACGAGGGCGAGCAGTCCCAGCACGAACAACAAGTGGTCGATGCCACGCAGGATATGGTCGATGCCCTGCGTGAGGAATACGCCGGCGGCGGCGAGCTTGCCACGCGGCGCCGCGAGCTCGAACCACGGACGCGATGCACGGACGAGCTCGGTCGAGGTCGTGCCGTCAAGGCGCTCGACGCGCACCAGCACATCGGTGATGGTCAGCTGAAGCCCGGGAAATTCGATGCGCTTGCCCGCGAGGCCGTCCGGGCCGGCGTCGATCGAGCGGCGCTCGACGAGCGAGTCGGTCAGCTCCTGGAGGCTCGGTTCGTGCAGGTTGCGCACCTTGTCGGGCAGTTTGAGCCCGACGGGCAGACGCACGCCCGAGAGAACCGGCGTGCGCCACAGCACGCTGAATTGGCCGGGCGCGGTTTCCTTGAGCTCGAGGTAGGCGGGCCGGGTCTCGTGCGCCCAAGCGGCAGGCACAAGGGCGGTGAGTGCCAGCAGGGCCGCGGCAATGGCTCGCCAGCGGATCATTGCGGCGTCGCGCGGGGCGGCGAAGCCTGCGCCTTCGCGGGAGCGATCCCGGCGCTGTCGGGTGGCGCGGGCAGCAGCACCGTGTACTTGGCGCGCATCTCCTTGTAGGCCTTGTCCCACGCCTGCGCCTTCTGCTCGCCGAGCCACGCGGTCTTGACGTCGGGCTCGATCTCCTCGAAGGCCGGTACGCGGCCGGGGATCACGGTGTCGACGAAGACGAGGTGCCAGCCGAAGCCGGACTCGATGGGCCCCTGCCACGACCCGGGCGCGAGCTTGGTCACCGCCAGCGCGAACTGCGGCCCGAATTCCTTGCCGAGGTAATCGGGTGCGCGATCGCGGTAATAGTCCTGGAACATGAACGGATCGGCAAGCGAGCTTGCGATCTTCGCATCCTCGGGCTGACCCGCGAGCTTCGCGAGTGCCTTCGCTGCATCGTCTCGCGCGCGGGCGCCGCGCCGGTCGGGCGAGAAGTACAGATGCCTGAAGCCAAGTCGCGGCGGCTGCGCGAACATTGCGGTGTGCTGCTCGAACCAGCTCTTGAGCTCGGCCGTCGTGGGCTCGCGAGCGGCGGCTACGTCCTCGGCGAGGAACTGCATCTTCTGCGCCATGCGGCGCTTGACGATCTCGTCGTCCTTGTCGAGGCCCAGCGCGAGGGCCTCGCGGTACAGGATCTCCTGCTGAATCTTGTTCTCGATCATGGCCTCGAGATCCTGCGGGGTGGGCTGGTGACGCCATTGCGACTGATACAGCAGCGTGAGCTGAGCGAGCTCGTCGAGCGTCAGCCGGATGTCCCTCGACGACACGCCCGCCGAGCGTCCGGCGTGCGTGAAACTATAGAGGGCAAAGAGGACCGCGCCGATCAGCAGAAACTGAATCAGCGGTTCGCGGAGCAAACGTTTCATGGTGCTCACAAAAAAATTCGGCGCAGGCCGCGGTCGTCCCATCGCGGCTTGCGCCTCCGCCGGGGGTGGCCCAGCGCCAAGTCCAACGCGCGGGACACAACAGCCACACCTGCGCGCCGCAGCCGTTCGCCGATGTGCCAGATCCGCTTCGACTCGCTTTCCAGCCCTTTCAGTGCTTGTCCGGGGGCACGTCGACGAACCATGATGACACTGCCGATTCCGCCTTTTGCCACGCCTTCTCCGCCATCTCCTCGATCATCCGCCGCCGCAGCTGCTCGCGCAGGGCCTGGAACTTCTGCTGCTGGTCCGCATTGAGCAGTGGCGAGATCTTCTGGTCGAAGGACACACCGATCTTCCTCAGCGCCTCCACCTTCTGCACGCCGCTCAGAGCGGTGTTCTTCTTCAATTCGCCGAGCTGCTTGATCTCCTCCTGGAGGATGGGGACGATCTGCTGTTTCTGCTGCTCGGTGAGTCCCAGCTCGAGCGAGAAGCGGTTCGATAGCGCGATCAGCGGGTTCTCAGCGATCTGTGGCGGGGGAATGACCTCGTAGTTGGCATAGCCGAACTCGTTGCTGCGCGCAACGTAGTAGGCCTCGCCGAGCTTGTAGAAGGTGAGCGCGTAGGGGTCCTGCGACACCAGGGTGATGAGCCTGCCTCCCTCGATCTTGTAGGGGCTGGTCGTGCCCTGGTAGCCGGCGCGCTCGACGTTGCCGTAACTGCTCGGCACCACGGCGTTCATCCCGATGCGATACAGCGTCGTCTGACCCTCGGCCGTGAAGCTCTGGCTGAACTGCTGGCCGGTGACGTTGTTGCGCAGCCAGAAGGCCTTGCCGACGATGAGCGCCTTCAACTGCGCGTCGGTGAGCGCGCTGGCGCCTTTCTCCTTCAGCTCCGTGACGGTCATGCCCGCTAGGGCGCTCTTGCGTGCCTCGGCCGACGGCGTGTACCAGATGGGCGAGCTCCAGGCGCGTTCCTGCCCGGTAAGCGGGACGACGTTGGGCGGGGGCAGCCCCGACTTGACGGCCTGGATCAGGGTCCAGCGCGGCGTGGGGATCTCCAGCACGCGCGCGTAATAGAACGCGTGCAGGCTCGCATTGAACTCGGGATCGGTCCACACCGTCTTGAGCTCGGTCGAGCCGACGCTGTTGGTGTAGGTGGCCGTGGTGGTGTCCACCGTGCTCTGGATCGCCGGCACCCGGCCGGTCCACTTATCGGGCTTGCGCTCGCCCGACCACGCCACGTCGAAGATCTTCTCGAAGCTCTGGCCGTTCTGCGTCCAGCCCTTGATCACCTGGATGCGGTCGAGATTGGCCGAGGTGGGGTCCTTCACCGCCCAGACGATGAAGCTCGGGGCCGAGCCCTTGCCCCCCGCCGGCATCGGCGGCAGGTCGCCGCCCATCGGCACGCCGCCGGCATAAGATTTCTTCACCCAGTCAGTGGCGTTTGCGACCTCCTGGGTGTAGCCCCAGCCGCCGAAGAAGCGCACCTTGATGTGCGGGCCGCTCACGCCGAAGGTCTCCTTGCGGTACATCGCGTCCCAGAGCGAGGCGCGCGTGTTCTCTTCCGCCCAGACGCCGGTCAGCCCGCCGGGGTTTTCCAGGCGCACGTCCATGGTGCCGCCGATCAACACGCCGGCAAAGCGCCGCTCGACCGTGCCGTCCGCATCGGCATGAAGGCCGTAGAAGTTGTCCTGGCGGTACGGGCTGGCGGTGTTGTGCGAGTCGGAGCCGCCGGCCATGCCGAACTTGTACGGGTTGTAGCCGCGCACGTCCTGCATCGCGATGCCGTCCTTCAACGCCTGGCGCCCGAAGCTGCCCGTGATGTGGTCGATGCGACCGACGTCGGCCGGCAGGCCGAGGATGGCCTGATACAGCTCGTAGCCGGCGAACTCGTCGTTGGGCGAGAGCAACGGATGAGTCTCCGATTGTCCCTTGCCCTGCTTGATCTCGACCAAGCGCTCGTTGCGGTCGCGGGCGGCCGCCCACGCGGCGTCGATCGGGCGCCCGGTGGTGTTGTCGACGTCGATCGGATACATCCAGCCGTCGCTGACGTTGGCGTTGTGCGAGATCGCGAGCAGCTCGTTGCCGCTCTTGCGCTGCGCGTCCATCCAGTTCCACAGCTCCGTGGGGCGCTTGGAGTCGAGCGCGCTGAATGGATAGTCGGGCACCTTGTCGCAGGCCCGGAAGAAGATGTTACGGTGCAGGTTGCGCTGGCCCGGCATCGAGGTCCACTCGTACGCGCAGAAGGCGGTGAACTTGCCGGGATGATTGTTCTCGTCGGCGATCTTGACGTTCTCCTTCCACACGGTGGAGGTGACCTTGGGGTCCATGAACGCCTTGACCGGCGGGCTGGCGGCCAAGTGCAGCAGATACGAGAACACTTTGTTCTGCTCCTCCGAGCTGTTCGGATCCTTCATGATCATGGGCTGCGCTTCGGGCAGCTTGCTCACATAGGACCCCGGCATGTTGGCTTCCCGGGTGACACCAACATACTCCGAGTGATCGGTCACGCCCATGAAATCGAGCGGCGTTTCGATCTTGATGTCGAAGCCCATCGGATGCTTGATGGTCTGGCCCTGGGCGTACTTGAGGGCCTCGTCGGGGCCGGTGATGCGGTTGCCCATCACCCACGCGTCGACCGACCAGCTGGTGTGGATGTGGGTCTCGCCGAAGTAGGCGTTGCGTTCCGGGTTGGGCTGCGGTGCCGCCTCCGGCGCAGGCGCCGCAGCCGGCTGGGCCGGCGCCTCGGCTTTCTTCGGTTCCGGCGGCTTCTGCTCGCACGCGCCCAGCGTTGAGAGCGCAATGACAGTGAATGTGATTGCGATGCCGCGTGACGCCGTCATGTTGGTCTCCTAGACATATGCATCTGGACAGCGCTCGTCGGCCCCGAGCTTCGGTTGTTGTTCAGCTCATCGTGCGAGGAGGTGGGTGCCGCGCGCACCTTCCCGGTGCGCATGTCGAGCGGAACCGAACACCAGCAGGCCGCTCCTCAAAGCCTTTACATTCTTCTGGATGCCCAGCCCAGCAGCGCCACCAGGACTACATGCAGGATCACCGCCGGCCACAGAAGAATGCCAGCCAGGCCATGGACGACGCCAACGTACGCGAGATACACCGCGACGGCGGCGCCGTAGACTAGCATGCCGAGCCGTGGAGGGCCAGGCCAGCAGGCGAGCCCCAGCCCGATCAGCGCGAGGCCGGTCACGCGCGTCACGGCGACCGCAATGCCGGTCAGGTCCTCGCCGAGCAACAGCCGGCCTACCAGCGACGGAACGAGCAGCAGCGCGAAGCCTGTCGTCGCTTCGGCGACGGCGGCGAGCGCCAACACACCTTTCATCGCAGCGCTTTCATGTGGCGTCATGCGTTGATCATTGGAGTTGCCGTGGGCGCACCCGACACGCTGGAGGACACAAGCGGGCCGCCGCGAAGGAGTGTACCGCGCTCTTGGCGACTGCGAGACCGACGGGCCAGCGCTGCAGGGCTGCGCAACAGAGGTCCACGTGGTCGGTCTGCGTGCGCGTCGTGTCAGGCTGCAACGAGCGTCTGTCCGCCCTCCCACCGCTGGCCCGGCGCGAGCGTGAGCGGCGCGCGCGCCGCAGCAGCTTCGACGCAGACCATGCGAATCCAGCCGCCAGGCTCCATGTCGGACATTGCCGCGGCACGCGCTGGCCCCGGATTCCAGATGACGGTGTCGGGAAAGCCAGTGGTGCGGATCGACACGGCGCGTCCGGGCTCCTGGACCAGCACCTCCGAGGGCGCCGCGTGGTACACGCGATCGACTTCTCCATGGATCGCCATCGCCTCGGCCGCCTCGAGCACATCGTCCTCGCGCGTGACTTTGTCGCGATAGCGCGCGCCGCGAAGACCTTGGATCCGGAGTTGGTGGACGTCATGAATGCGGAGGTAAGTGTGCAGGGCCGCGGTGAACCCGAACGGCGTGGCTCCGGGATTTTTCACCGTGAGCCTCAACGCCAGCGTGCGGCTCGAGACCTCGATGCGAAGCTCCAGGCGGAAAGCGTGCGGCCATTGCGCCAGCGTCGCATCGGACTCGGCCAAGCGAAGGCGCACGACGCCGGGACGTTCATCCCGATCGTCGACTGGGGTCCACGTGCTGACGCGCGCGAAGCCATGCGGAGGGAGCGACCCCTGATCGGCGAATTGTGGGAAACAGACCGGGATGCCGCCGCGGATGGCAGCCTGTGAAGAGAATCGCGAGTGCGCGCTCAGAAAGAGGCGTTCGTCCGCACTGCCCGCCGGAAGCCACGAGCTCACGTGCGCGCCGTGGAGGTAGACCTCCGCCCGCGCCCCATCGGTGGAGGCGATCGGGAGGACGGGCAAGCCGCCCGAGCCGGCGTGCGGTTTCACGAGCATGATCTTACTACTTGGTTCATCAGACTTCCTCGTGAGTCCCGCGTGTCGATGGCGCGCATCGCCTTTCCTTCAATCGGACGGCGAGGGTGGGGACGAAGTACGCAGCCGATCTACCCTATCCCGCTCTCAGCTGAAGGGGGAGACGAGCGGTACGATTACGACCTGGATTGTCAGCCGGTATGACCCGCACACAGGCTGGATGCGCATGAGCAGCGAATTGCCGATGGTCTATCTCGCTCGTCACGGCGAGACCGCGTGGAGTCTTTCCGGCCAGCACACCGGACGAACGGATATCCCGCTCACCGACCGAGGCGAGCGCAACGCACGGCGCCTGGGGGAGCGTCTCGAGGGCTTGCGGTTTGCGCAGGTGCTTGCGAGTCCGCTGCGGCGCGCGGCCCGAACGTGCGAGCTGGCCGGTTGCGGTGCCATCGCGAGAAGCGATCCGGATCTGCTCGAGTGGGATTATGGCGACTACGAGGGCCGCCGCACGCTGGAAATTCATACCGAGCGGCCAGACTGGCAGTTGTTCCGGGACGGATGCCCCGGCGGAGAGATGCCCGCCGACGTCGGGGCGCGCGCGGACCGCGTCGTCGCCCGAGTGCGGGCGATCGAAGGCAACACGCTCCTCTTTTCGAGCGGACATTTCCTGCGAGTGCTGGCGGCGCGCTGGCTTGGACTCGAGGCTGCCGCGGGAAGATTCTTCCTGCTCTCGACGGCGAGCCTGAGCGTGCTCGGTTACGAACACGGCTTGGCTGAACCGGTCATCCGCCTCTGGGACGATACTCGACACGTAGGCGATTGAGGCGTGGATACTTCCAGGAGCGCATCGATATCGTCCCCTTCCACGCCGTCTCCCGCTCGCAGCGCGTCGGTTCGCTCGGCACGACCGGGGTGGAGTCGGTGGGTGGACGCGCTGGGGATCTTCCCGTTACAGTCTGCTTGCGCTTAGAAAAGGAATGCGATGAAGGTGCTAGCCGTCGACGTGGGCGGGACCCACGTCAAGATCCTGGCGACCGGGCAGAAGGAGCACCGGGAGTTTCCGTCCGGGCCCAAGCTGACCGCGAAGCAGATGGTCGCCAAGGTCAAGGCGCTCGCCAAAGGTTGGCGCTACGATCGTGTTACGGTCGGCTACCCGGGGCCGGTGTTGCACAATCGTCCACTCGCCGAGCCGCACAACCTCGGGAAGGGCTGGATGGGATTCGACTTCGAGGCGGCGTTCGGGCGACCGACCAGGGTCATGAACGACGCAGCGATGCAGGCGCTGGGCAGCTACAAGCGCGGCAAGATGCTGTTCCTGGGCCTCGGCACCGGCCTCGGCTCGACACTGATCGTCGATGGCATGGTGGAGCCCATGGAGTTGGGCCATCTTCCGTATCGCAAAGGGACCTACGAGGACTACGTCGGGCTCCGCGGGCTGGAGCGCTTCGGCAAGAAGAGGTGGCGCAAGCACGTCGCGGACGTGATCGAGCGCTTGGTTGCCGCGCTCGAGCCCGACGAGATCGTCCTCGGCGGGGGCAATGCAAGACTGCTGAACGAGGTCCCCGCGCGCTGCCGGCTCGGCGACAACGCAAATGCGTTCGCAGGTGGCTTCCGCGCATGGGAGCGCAGGAGGTCGCGACGACGCAAGGCCGTGAGCGCGAAACGCCGCACGTCCAGGATCCGACGCAAGACTTGAGAGGAGGCTTCCGATGAACGCTCCGATCTCGCCGCTGAGGCAGCGCCCCGCTTGGGCCGCCCTGCAAGCGCACCAGAAGACGATCGCTCCACTGCATCTGCGCAAGCTGTTCGCCGACGACCCGCAGCGTGGCGAACGCTTGACGCTCGACGCGGTGGGCATCTACTTCGACTACTCGAAGAACCGCATCACCGACGAAACCCTGCGCCTGCTGGTGCAGCTTGCCGACGAGTCCGGGTTGCGCGGCCGCATCGACGCGATGTTCCGAGGCGAAAAGATCAATGTCTCGGAGGAGCGGGCGGTCCTGCACGTCGCCCTGCGGGCGCCCAGAGGCTCGTCCATCGCGGTCGACGGCGAGAACGTGGTGCCGAACGTTCATGCCGTGCTCGACAAGATGGCCGAATTCGCGAACCGCGTGCGCAGCGGCGCCTGGAAGGGGCACACGGCGAAGCGCATCCGCAACGTGATCAACATCGGCATCGGCGGGTCCGACCTGGGGCCGGTGATGGCGTACGAGGCGTTGCGGCACTACAGCGCGCGCGACATGACGTTCCGCTTCGTGTCCAACGTCGACGGGACCGACTTCGCCGAGGCTGTGCGCGACCTGGATGCGGCCGAGACCCTGTTCATCGTGTCGTCGAAGACCTTCACGACCCTGGAGACGATGACGAATGCGCATAGCGCGCGTGACTGGTCTGTCGCGGCACTCGGCGGAGACACCAAGTCGGTCGCGAAGCACTTCGTCGCCGTCTCCACCAACGCCGATGAGGTGCGCAAGTTCGGCATCGACACCGCCAACATGTTCGGCTTCTGGGACTGGGTCGGCGGGCGCTACTCGATGGACTCGGCGATCGGATTGTCCACCATGATCGCGATCGGGCCCGAGAGCTTCCGCGACATGCTTGCGGGGTTCCATGCGCTGGACGAGCATTTCCGCGTCGCGCCGTTCGCGCGCAACCTGCCGGTGCTGATGGGCCTGCTCGCGATCTGGTACAACAATTTCTTCGGCGCCCAAACGGTCGCGGTGCTCCCGTACGAGCAGTACCTCAAGCGCTTCCCTGCTTATCTCCAGCAACTCACCATGGAGAGCAACGGCAAGCGGGTCACGCTCGACGGCGCGTCGGTCGGAGTGGACACCGGACCGGTCTACTGGGGCGAGCCCGGCACCAACGGCCAGCACTCGTTCTACCAGTTGATCCATCAAGGCACGCGGCTCGTTCCCTGCGACTTCATCGCGTTCGGGCAAACGCTCAATCCGCTCGGCCCGCATCACGACATGCTGCTCGCGAACGTCTTCGCCCAGGGGCAAGCCCTGGCGTTCGGCAAGACGCCCGAGGAAGTGAAGGCCGAGGGCTCGCCCGACTGGCTCGTGCCGCACCGGACCTTCGAGGGCAACCGGCCCTCCAACACGATCCTGCTCGAGCGCCTGACGCCCGCGGCACTCGGCAAGCTGGTCGCGCTCTACGAGCACAGCGTGTTCACCCAGGGCGTGATCTGGAACGTCGATTCGTTCGACCAGTGGGGTGTCGAGCTGGGCAAGGTGCTCGCCAAACGAATCATTCCCGTGCTGTCGGGGGCGGAGCCCAAGCTCGCGCACGACAGCTCCACCAACAACCTCATTCGCCGTTACCGGAAGATGAAGGAGGCGTCATGACTGCTCCGACCTTGAAGGAACAACAGCTACGCAAGATCAGGACACAGCAGGGCTTCATCGCCGCGCTGGACCAAAGCGGTGGCAGCACGCCCAAGGCGCTGCTCGCATACGGAATCAAGCAGGGTGCGTGGTCCAACGAGGAAGAGATGTTTGCGCTGGTGCATCAGATGCGCACGCGTATCATCGCGAGCCCCGCCTTCAACGGCGACCGCATCCTCGCTGCGATCCTGTTCGAGGGCACCATGGACCGGGACATCGAGGGCAGGCCCACCGCAGACTATCTGTGGAACGCGAAGCGCGTCGTGCCCTTCTTGAAAGTAGACAAGGGCCTGGCCGAAGAGAAGGACGGCGTCCAACTGATGAAGCCCATGCCCGGGTTGGCCGCGCTGCTCGACAAGGCCAATGCGAAGCGCATCTTCGGAACCAAGATGCGCTCGGTCGTCAAGCAGGCCAATGCCGCCGGCGTCGAGGCCGTCGTCAGCCAGCAGTTCGAACTGGCCGCGCAGATTCTCGCAGCGGGGCTGATGCCGATCGTCGAGCCGGAGGTGGACATTCATTGTCCGGAGAAAGCCCGGGCCGAGGCGCTGGTCACGGCGGCCATCCTGGAAAAGCTGGGCAAACTGCGGGCGGAGCAGATGGTCATGCTCAAGCTCACTCTGCCGGAGCGGGACGACCTGTATGCGGACCTGGTCAAGCATCCGAAGGTTCTCAAAGTCGTTGCGCTGTCGGGAGGTTACTCGCGCCAGGAAGGAAACGAGCGCCTGCGCAGAAATCACGGTGTGGTGGCGAGCTTCTCGCGCGCCCTGGTCGAGGGCCTTTCGGCCCAGCAGTCGGATGCGGAGTTCAACGCCATGCTGGATGCTTCGATTCAGAGCACCTTCGAGGCGTCGCTCACATGAGCAGGCCGGAAGCAGACCTCGCATGAACGCGGATGCGCGTCATTTCGGGCGCCGCTTCGCGGCCCCGGAACGACTGGATGGGATCTCGATGCAAAGGAGTGAGTCATGCAGCTGGGAATGATCGGGTTGGGCAGGATGGGCGCGAACATGGTGCGCCGGCTCATCCAGGGTGGGCACAACTGCGTCGTGTTCGACATGTCGCCGAAGGCGGTAGAGGAGCTCGCGAAAGAGAAGGCCACGGGCGCCTCTTCGCTGCAGGACCTGGTGAAGAAGCTGGAGAAGCCGCGAGCAGTGTGGCTGATGGTGCCGGCGGCGGTTGTGGACCAGACCATCGCCGGGCTTCTGCCGCTGCTGGAACGGGGAGATATCCTTATCGACGGCGGGAATTCGTACTACGTGGACGACATTCGACGCGCGAAGTCGCTCACGGCGAAAGGCGTCCACTACGTCGACGTGGGAACGAGCGGCGGTGTGTGGGGCCTCGAGCGCGGCTACTGCATGATGATCGGCGGCGAAGACGCGGTGGTGCAGCGTCTCGATCCGATCTTCGCGACGCTCGGGCCCGGCATCGGCAAGATCGACCGCACGCCCGGGCGCGAGAAGGTGAAGGGCACGGCAGAGCAGGGCTACCTGCACTGCGGGCCGAACGGCGCCGGCCACTTCGTGAAGATGGTTCACAACGGGATCGAGTACGGCATCATGGCCGCGTACGCAGAAGGGCTCAATGTGCTCCGCGCCGCGAACATCGGCAAGCAAACGCACGAAATCGACGCCGAGACGACGCCGCTGCGCGATCCAGAACAGTATCAATACGATCTCAACCTCGCCGACATCGCCGAGGTGTGGCGCCGCGGCAGCGTGATCGCGTCCTGGCTGCTGGACTTGACCGCCTCCGCGTTGCTCGAAGATCCGAAGCTCTCCAAGTTCGCCGGGCGCGTGTCCGACTCGGGCGAGGGGCGCTGGACGATCAAGGCGGGCATCGACGAAGGGGTGCCGACGCCGGTGCTCACCACCGCGCTGTACGAACGCTTCAGCTCACGCGGTAACGCCGAGTTCCAGGACAAGCTGCTGTCGGCGATGCGCTACGAGTTCGGCGGCCATCTGGAGAAGCCCGCGAAGTAGTCCGAGGACAGAGAGAGCACGATGAGCGAACTGCATTCCGATGCGCTGGTGTTCTTCGGGGCCACCGGAGACCTCGCCTACAAGAAGATCTTTCCGTCGCTGCAGGCGATGCTCAAGCGCGGGCATCTGAACGTGCCGGTGATCGGTGTGGCCAAGGCGGGATGGAACCTCGACCAGCTCAAGGCCCGCGCGCGCGACAGCCTGGAGAGGCATGGCGGCGGCGTGGACGCCGCGGCATTCGAAAAGCTCTGCAGCCTGCTGCGCTACGTCGACGGCGACTACAAGGATGCGATGACCTTCCAGTCCATCCGCAAGGAGCTTGGCTCGGCGCTGCACCCGGCGCACTACCTCGCGATCCCGCCGGTGATGTTCGGTGTGGTAGTCGAACAGCTCGCCAAGGCCGATTGCGCCAAAGGCGCGCGTGTGATCGTCGAGAAGCCGTTCGGCACCGACCTCAACTCGGCGCGGGCGCTCAACAAGATCCTGTTCAGCTGCTTCGACGAGAAGTCCATCTTCCGCATCGATCACTATCTGGGGAAGAGGCCGGTGCACAACATGATGTTCTTCCGGTTCGCGAATGCGTTTCTGGAGACTTTCTGGAACCGCACGCATGTGGAGAGCGTGCAGATCACCATGGCAGAGGACTTCGGCATCCAGGGTCGCGGCGCGTTCTACGATCAGACCGGCACGGTCCGCGACGTGGTTCAGAATCACTTGTTCCAGGTCATGGCCAACCTGGCCATGGAGGCTCCGGTGCGCACCGACAGCGAGTCCATACGGGACGAAAAGGTCAAGGTGCTGAAGGCCATCGGCAGCCTGGAGTCGAGTGATATCGTGCGCGGCCAGTTCCGCGGGTACCGCAGCGAGCCCGGCGTCGCAGCCAACTCGAAGACCGAGACATTCGCGGCAGTGCGCCTGGGGGTGCACTCGTGGCGCTGGCAGGGCGTGCCGTTCTACATCCGAGCAGGCAAGTCGCTGCCTGTGACCTGCACCGAGATCATGGTTCGGCTCCGCAAGCCGCCGAGGGTGTTCTCCGATGCCGTGCTGGTTTCGAATTACTTCCGTTTCCGCATCAACCCCGACAACACCATCGCGTTCGGGCTGACGGCGATGGACCCGGAAGAAAGGATGATCGGACAGCAGAGCGAGCTGGTCGCGAGCCGGCATGCAGGATCGAATGAGATGGACGCCTACGAGCGCGTGCTCGGCGACGCGATGGAGGGCGACGCGACGCTGTTCGCGCGCGAGGACTACGTCGAGGAGGCCTGGCGCATCGTCGATCCGGTGTTGAAGGCGGCCACGCCGGTCCACGAGTACGAACCTGGAACATGGGGTCCTGCGGAAGCCGAGCGCAAGCTCGCACCGCCGGGCGGATGGCACAATCCGGCGGTGGCCAAGTGACCGGCGCCGCGACACAGAGCGAGACAGGCAGATGAAACTCGAAGTGCTCGATGATGCCGACGCAGTCGCGGAGGAAGCTGCCGCGATCATCGCGACCGATGCGCGGATCGCAACCGCCGAACGCGGCCGCTTCGTCATGGCCGTGAGCGGCGGGCAGACTCCTTGGGCGATGTTGCGGGCGCTCGCCGGCATGCAGGTGCCGTGGGAAGGCGTCCACATCCTGCAGGTGGACGAGCGCGTCGCGCCCGCGGGCGATCCAGACCGGAATCTAACCCACTTGCGCGAGAGCCTGCTGGAACAGGTACAGCTGCGTCCCGGACAGGTCCACGCCATGCCGGTAGAAGAGCCGGACCTCGAGGCCGCCGCCGCCGCTTATGCACGTACGCTGCATGAGATCGCGGGCTCGCCGACGGTGCTCGATCTGGTCCACCTGGGGCTTGGCCCCGATGGGCACACGGCTTCTCTGGTGCCCGGGGATCCCGCTCTGAACGTGACCGATGCCGCGGTTGCGCTCGCCGGCCCATACCAGGGCAGGCGTCGCATGACGCTGACCTACCCGGTGCTGGACCATGCGAGGCGCGTGCTGTGGGTGGTCACCGGCGAGGACAAGGCGAAGATGCTCCAGCGCCTCATGGACGGCGACCGCTCGATCCCCGCCGGTCGCGTGCGAGCCGACCGCGCGCTGGTGCTCGCGGATCGGGCAGCGACTGCCAAGCTGCGGTAGCCGGGTCGCGCTACGAATCGCTGCTGGCTGAGGGAGTGAACGCGTGACTTGAGACAGGGCCGGCGGCGCGGGCGGTTGGAATGCTCGCGCCGTGTGCTCTCTCGTCCGGTGCAATCGAGGCGTACGGAGCCCGGTCGGTCACCGACTGCACGCTAACCAGTCGCCCGACTCCTCGAGCACGCGGCGGATGGAGGCGGGATCGCCCGGGTGCGGGGGCAGAAGGCAGACCTGACGCTGGCGCTGGCTGCGCTTTGCGCGACAATGGCCGCTGTCCTCCCGTCTTGCGAAGGAGCTTACTGTGCCGCCCGCTCCCGATCTTTCCGGCCGTGTCGCCCTGGTCACCGGTTCTTCTCGCGGAATCGGCAGGGCGATCGCGCTCGCGCTGGCAGGGGCCGGCGCCGACGTCGCGGTGAACTACCGCAGCCGCGCAGCCGACGCGCAAGCGGTGGTCGCCGCGATTCGCGCTCTCGGCCGTCGCAGCGTCGCGCTCGAGGCCGATGTCTCCGATGGCGCCGCGGTCGCGCGTCTCATCGCTGGCGTCGAGGAGGCACTCGGTCCGATCGACGTGCTCGTCAATAACGCGGGCATCGCGTTGCGCCGCGAGCTGGAACAGCTGACCGAAGGCGATTTCGACGCCACCCTCGCAGTCAACCTCAAGTCCGCCTTCCTGTGCAGCCAAGCGGTGTGGCCCGGGATGCGCGCGCGGCGCTGGGGACGCATCGTCAACATCTCCTCCGGCGCGGCGCGTGGCGCCGGCGTGGTCGGTGCACACTACAACGCCTCGAAAGCGGGAATGGAGGGGCTGACCCGCGGCTACGCCGCGCGCTTGGCGAAGCACGGCATCACGGTCAACGCAGTGGCGCCGTCGCTCATCGAAACGGAGATGACGAGCGCGAACAGCCTCGCGGATAGCGCGCGCATCCCGGTGGGGCGCCTAGGCAGCGGCGCGGAGGTCGCCCAGGCGGTGTTGATGGTCGTGGGCAATGCGTACATGACGGGCCAGACCGTGCAGGTCAACGGCGGCTTGCACTTCAACTGAGGTTCGCGCCGGCGCCGATCGTGGTCGGCAATCGCCGGTTCGCTAGTCCGGCGCGACAAATCGTACCCGCTGCGAATCCACCACAGACCCCGTACATCGCGGGTCTCGCCATATTTGGGGGCGTCTTCATGAAATATCCGGTCTAGTACGTTCCCAGATTCAACATCACTCCCGAGAGATGCTTGGCCCGTTCGGAGGCAAGGTACAGCGTCGTGTTCGCCACGTCTTCCGGCTCGATCATGCGGGTCTGCTTGAGCAACTCCTCCCAGCGCGACTCGTCGCCGAACTTCTGCTTCGCGATGGTCTTGTTGAGCTGGATGATGCGATCGGTGCGGGTCGCGGGCGGGTGCATGCCCAGCACGCGAACGCCGTGCTCGATCGCGCCCTTGCCCACCGCCTTGGTGAAGGCCTCCAACGCCGCGTTGCCCATCGCGCCGCAGATGTACTCCGGCGGCAGCGTGACGCCCGCCATGCCGACGATGTTGACGATGACGCCGCGGCCCCGTGCCTTCATGCGCGTGTACATCTCGCGCGTGAGGTTGATGTAGCCGAACACCTTCAGCTCCCAAGCATGGCGCCAGAGTTGCTCGTTCACCGCTTCGAGGTTGCCGGCGGGGATGTCGCCGGCGTTGTTGACCAGGATATCGACGGTGGCGCAGTCCTGGGCAAGTTGCTTCACCGCACCCGGCGCCCGCAGATCGCACTGATGAGTGTAAACCGGCACCTTGTAGGCCGACTGCAATTCATCGCACGCCTTGGCCAGCAGGTCGGCCGAGCGCGCAGCCAGGTGCACGGTGCTGCCCTCGGCGGCGAAGCCCCGCGCGCAGGCCAGGCCGATGCCTTTCGAGGCGCCGGTGATGAGAACGGATTTGCCCTTCAGTCCCAGATCCATGACGCTCCCCTTTCTCGATGATGAATCCTGCAGCTTAGAACGGCGCGCACCGCGAGCCGGCGATCTTTCTGCGAACAGGGATGGCAACCCCGCACTCGCTGGAGCGAGCAGCTAGCGCCATGCAAATCGACGATCACGCCACGCAAGGCAAGGACAGCGCGCCGCGCTATCCCGGGGCTGAGCGCGCATTTCAATGCCCTCATCGATGCCTATCTGGCTGATCCTCATCCCGTGGTTCTGGCGGTAGGCTCGATGCGAGGAGCCGGTGTTCCACAGCGCGGACTCGGGCGACTCGGTGCCGACCCGCCACGAGGACATCCAGGCCGCGTCCGGCGACCCGCAGATCTGTTTCGAAATCGATAGGAGGGGCAACCGTATCACGCGTCGCCGGCCGGCTCAAGCGGGATGTCGGGTCGGTTAGCGGAGGCCGGAGGAGCCATCCTGAAGCGCGCGCCGAGGTGACGAGCAAACCGCGATGCTCAACAGCGGACCGTCGCGAACGCCGCCTTCGGGTCGATCCTGCTCAGCCGACCGGCAGTCTCGGCTCGGCCAAGAGGCAGGCACCGTCGGCCCCAGCCGGCGCGCGTGAGGCACTCGGCGGATCGTCGAGCTCTATCGCCTCGGAACGGCATGGTTTCGGGAGAGAGACCGCCCTGGCGACGAGAAACTCATTATAAGTGAGGGATAGGCCATGAACCTGCTCAGAGTGAAGGCGTTCCTCGCTGCCGGTCGTTGAACGGACCGGATTCATCGACTGGAAGACGCCATCGGCCTTCCAGGTTTCGCCACCGCGATCGCCGATGCGCTACGCGGCGGCGCGCCGATGGGTGAGTGTCCCTTGCGATGGCCGAAATCGTCGGCACAACGACCTGGCTCGGTGACGGGTTTGCACTTAGCCTGTCGACCTACCGATCTGCATCGCGAGGGTCCCATGCTCGAACTCCGTCCCATCTGCGAACACTGCCAAGCATCGCTGCCTGCCGACTCGACCGAGGCGATGATCTGCAGCTTCGAGTGCACGTTCTGCCGCACTTGCGTAGAAACAGTGCTGCGCAACGTCTGCCCGAACTGCGCAGGCGGCTTGTGTCCGCGGCCGGTCCGCCCGGCACGAAACTGGAAAGGCGACAACTTTCTCGGTAAATTCCCCGCTGGGACCACTCTCAAGCACCGCCCCGTCGATGCCGAAGCCCACTGGCAATGGTCGCAGCCGATCCAAGCGATCCCGCCCGAACGCCGCTGATTCGCACGAGGAGCGCTTGAGGCGCCTCGCAGCGCGTGCCCGCAGCGGGATTCACGTTGGGATCCTCGGCTATGACGGCGTCACGGCGCTGGATCTGGTCGGCCCGGCGGACGCGTTCTCGATCGCGAACGAGATCTCCCGAGCTTCAGAGGGCGAAGCGCCCCCGTATCGGATCACTGTCCTTGGCCTCGCCGGGTTGCGGTTCGCCGCGGAGTCGGGGCTTCGGTTCGAAGCGCATGCCGTGCTGGATGCGTCGACGGCGGTGGATACGTTGATCATTCCGGGCGGCAGCGGGCTGCGTGAAGAGGCGGCGCAGGCTCACATCGGTACGTGGTTGCGGGAGCACGCTCAGAGGAGCCGCCGGATCGCCTGCGTTTGCACGGGGATCTACGGAGTGGCGCCCAGCGGGCTGCTCGATGGCCGGCGAGTGACGACGCACTGGCGCTTTGCTCGCGACCTCGCGCAGAGATTTCCCAAGCTCATCGTCGACGAAGATGCGCTGTATCTGCGCGACGGCCCCTACTATAGCTCGGCGGGCATCACCGCCGGCATCGACCTTGCGCTGGCGCTGATCGAGGAGGATCTCGGCCCGCGCGCGGCACTGACGGTCGCTCGGGAACTGGTGGTCTACCTCAAGCGTCCCGGCGGACAGGCGCAGTACTCTGAGCCGTTGCGCATGCAGGCGCTGGCCACCCATCGCTTTGCGGACCTCGTAACTTGGATCGTGCGGCATCTCGACCAGGACTTGTCGGTGGAAAGCCTCGCCGCCAAGGCCAACCTGAGCCCTCGGCAGTTCAGTCGCCGGTTCGTCGAGACCTTTGGCTGCACGCCGGCCCGATACGTCGAGCAACTGCGGCTCAGCGAGGCGCGCAGGATGCTCAGTCACGACGGCGTGAATATCCAGCGGACGGCGGCGGCCGTCGGCTTTGCCAGCACGGATGTGTTTCGTCGCGCCTTCGAGCGCCGCTTCGGCCTGTCGCCCGGCGAGTATCGGCTGCGGTTCCGCTGCTAACTGGCCCGCAGTCGCGGGAAGACGATGTCGCGGAAAGCCGCGATCTCCGCCGTCGGCGGCGCGAAGGTCTCCAACGGCATCAGATAGAGGTTGCGCGCGCCGAGCTTTGCCATTTCGAGAATGCGGCTCGCGCAGTCGGCCGGCGTTCCGATGAGGCCTATAGCGTCGCAGAGCTGGGCAACCACCTCGTCGGGAACGAATGCTGTCGCTGCGATTGCAGCCTCCCAGTCGTGGGCGTGGGAGAGATCGGGATAGATGCGGTGTACGGCCTCCGGCACCTCGAGGTCGGGAAGCTTGAGTCCCGCCGGCTCCAGCCAGTAGCCTCCCCAGCGCAGGACGCCCCAGTGCACAGCGGTGGGTCGAGCGTAGCGGCGCGCCGCTTCCGTGGTGCGTGCAGTCCCGATCCGCACCGCCCAGATGATCTCTAGGTCGTCGAGGCGCCGACCGGCGCGCTGCGCGCCGCGTGCCAGATGTTCGAGCGCGCGTTCGATGATGCCGCGGTTGAATCCGACCAGTAGCAGCGCGCCGTCCGCGACCTCGCCCGCGAGCTCGATCGCCTTCGGTCCGGACGCGGCCATGATCACCGGGATGTGCCGGCCCGCAGCGAAGCCGAGGCGGCCGGGCGTACCGTCGAAATCCACCGTCTGTCCCGCGAGCAGTCCCTTCACCGTCGCGATGCACGCACGCATCTGAGCGAGCGTTGCCGGCTTGCGGCCGATGGTGCTCGCCGAGGTGTAGCCGCTGCCGAGCACCAACTTCACGCGCCCCGGCGCAAGCTCCTCGACCGTCTGAATGGCGCCCGCGAGCACCGATGCGTCGCGAGTGAACGGGTTGGTGACCGCTGGAAACAGCGTCAGCCGGGAGGTGTGACTCGCGGCCTGCCCGAGGACGACGAAGGTGTCGCGCGCCAGCAACTGGCTGTCGAGGATGCCCGCGCCATCGAAGCCGGCGGCCTCGACGTCCTGGATCAGCCGCACGAGCTGCGACATCGGTGCGGTGCCGGGGATGCGCAAGTGAACGCGGATGGCTTGGCTCATAGCGTCTCGATGGTCATTCTTCCCGATAGCGATGTCAAGCCGGGCAGGGGACTGCGTCGTATCCCCACGCGATCAAGGCATGGCTTCGCGCAGCGGTTTCACATGCAGCGAGCGGGATCTCAGCGCGATCACAGGGTGTCCGTGCAAGTCGTCGCCTGGCCGGGGCACTTACGCCGGGTGACCGCAGCCGGCTGCCGGGGACCCAAGGCTTGTTCCGTTTCGCACCGCAGCCCGAACCGGGAATGCATTCAAGATTCAAGACCTGACCCCGGACTCCGGACTCCTGATGCATTCACGATTCAAGACCTGACCCCGGGTTCAAGACCTGACCCCGGGTTTCGGGTTTGCTTGGGCGCGCGCAGGTCGGGCTTACAAGAACGAATAGCGACGCACCGATGCGCCCGGGAAGATACGGTCGAGATCGGCGTTGCCGAGGCCGTACAGCCGCGAGAAGGTGTACCCGAGCACCGACCGGTACTCGTTCAGCACGGCGAAGTCCCGGTTCTGGAACAGCCTGTACGGCGCGAGCTCGACCTGCTCTCCGACCACACGGCCTCCGGCGATGCCGCCCCCGAGGATCCACATGACAGTGCCATGGCCGTGGTCGGTTCCCTGGTTGCCGTTTTCGCGGACCGTGCGGCCGAACTCCGAGACCACGACCACCACGGTGTCACGCCATGCCGGACCCATCTCCTGGGCGAAGCCGGCCAGCCCCTCGCCCAGACTGCGCAGCCGGTCGGAGAGCATCCCGCGCGCGGCGCCCTGGCGGACATGCGTGTCCCAGCCGCCGACGTCGATGAAGCCCACTGCGTAGTCCGGGTTGTCGAGCAGCAGGCGCGCCATCCTGCGTGCCTCCTGCTCGAAGCCCTTGGCATTCACCGCTCCCCGGGCCGAATCGATCATCTCCTGCTGCAGCTCATCGCTCATCTGCCGGCGCGACTCCAGGCCTTCGTGGACGTTGGGCGCAAGCTCCGTACCCTGGTACATCCGCTCCAGCAATTCACTCTGACGGCGGTTGAAGGGATTCTTTCCGCCGCCGCGCATGCCGAGGTTCGCCACCGTGACCTTGCCCTTGAACACGAGCGGCAGGTTGTCGGTGAAGCTCACGCCTGCCCGCGCACCGTCGCGTCCCAGCACTTCAACCGTCCGGTTGAGGAAGCCGCTCCTGTATTCCAAGCGCGCGCCGTAGCCTTGCCCCAGCTCGAGAATGTCCTGCGCGTGAAAATGGCTGCGGGACTGGTCCTGGCTGCCGGCGTAGGGCACGAACAGCGCCTGCTTGGCGCGATACAGCGGCAGCACCGTGTCCGCGAGCGCCGGGTGCAGGCCCCAGTAGCCGTCGAGCTCGGCCGCCGCGTCCGAGTCCGAGCTCGGGCGGGCGATCGCGATGTTGGGGCGCGACTCGTAGTAGAAGCCGCTCCCATGGGGCACCAGAACGCTGGCGGCATCGTACCCGCCGCGCAGCAGAACGAGCACGAACTTCGTTCTCGCGGCCCCTGTGGGGACTGCCCATAGGCGCAGCGGCCGCGACACCAGGGCCGCGGCGGCGGCTTGGATCACATGCCGTCGATTCATCGATACATGAACTCCGGTGCAGAGAGAAACAGTGCGGTCCAGTCGCGGTTGTCCTTGGACTCGGCGAGCGCCTGGTTGGTCTGCGCTCCGAGCGTGGGCCGCATCAGAGTGAAGACGCGGGACTGCGCGATCCGGGGCTGTGCGTCCGAGGCAGCGCTGACGGGCACCTGGGCCGGATCTTCGCCTTCTGCGGGACCGAACAGCCGCGGGCCGGCGTTCGCGATCTGTCGGGCGATCTCGAAGCGCCTGGTCAGCTGGCCCGCGCTCGCCCAGTCCTTCTGTTTGAGGCCATATCCATCCGGCGTCTGGTGACCGTAGAGGGGCTCGTCGAGCGCGTGCAGCCAGTTCTGCACCGGCTTGTAGTTGGTGATCGTGCGCCCGTCGTACGCCAGCCGCAGGGAGGAGAAGACGTACTGGACCGGATCCTTGAACTTTCTCCCCAGATAGTCGTCCTGCCAGAACTCGCTCGACTCGAACAGCGCGTGCAGGGTGTGCGCGATGTCTCCGCCGCTTCCGAGGAACGCGTCCTGCATCCTTTGCACGACGTTCGCGGGCGGGTCGTCTCCCATGAAGTACACGGCGAGCTTGCGCGAGAGGAAGCGCGCCGTCGCCGGGTGATTGCAAAGGATGCCGGCGACCTCCGCGACCTCGTCGAACCCGCGCCCCGCGATGTGATGACCCAGAAAGACCTTGTCGCCGAAGTCGTGCCGGCGCGGGTGGAAGGCGAACATGCCTTGTGCGACGTAATAGCGGGCGTACCGCGGACCAAGCTTCGGCGGCTTGCCCTCCAGGTTCACGCCCACTCCCGTCAGGATGCGCGCGAGCTCCTGAACGTCCTGCTGGGTGTAACCCCCATCCACGCCCAACGTATGCAGCTCGAGCAGCTCGCGCGCGTAGTTCTCGTTGATGTGGCCTTGGGCGTTTTGCGCGTTGTCCAAGTACATCAGCATCGCGGGATGCATGAGCGTCGCGAGCAGTAGATCCCGGAACCGCCCGAAGACATGCGGACGGATCGCGCGCTCTTCGTAATCCGCCACCACCAGCTTGACTTTGCCCTTGCCCTGGAACACGTTGAAGTGGTTGAACCAGAACCAGGTGAGCTGCTCCTGGAGCTGATTGCTCGAATACAGCGCACGGATGATGCGCCGTCGCTGCGCCTCCTCCAAGACGAACTGATAGCGTTCGTTCAGCGCCTTGTGCTGGGCCTTGCGCCCGTCGCCTTCCGGCGACTCCTTGAGGCGCCGCTCGTCTTCGTCGTAAGCGCCGACGATATCGCGCGCGGGAATGCGCGTGATCGTCATCGCCTCGATCGCGGCCCGGGCGTCGGGCGGCAACGCGGCGTCGCCCGCGAAGTGCAACTGCGACGCCCAGAACGCCGTGCGTCCGGCGGCCGCATATGCCGACGCGGAGGAATCGTTGCTGCCGTACGTGATCCGGTTCAGGGCGCGCAGATCCGTGCCGGACATCTCGGCAGCCATCGTCGGCTCGCAAGAAGCGATCGACGCGGCCACGACGAGACAAACCAGCAGCGGACGCTCCGCACTCGAGCGGCGCGCCTGAGACGGTGATGGACGGCTCAGGCGGCGGCCGGCCCACGAGGCGATTGCTTCGGACATATCGCTATAACGGCCGAGCGGCGCTCCGGGTTGATCGGTCTAGGCGCGGGAGGCAGGGAGTCTGCCGTCGCGGGACCGCATGCTTTCGGCAAGCTTTCGCGTCAAATCGGGCGGCGGCCACATCCCACAAGCGTACTGCAGCGCAATGCCAGAGAAGAGCCAGCGGCAGCCGCGTGCATTCCGCGGGCCGTGCACACGGGAAGCGGGAGGGGACAACGGTGATCACGCTGAACGGCCCGGACACACGGCACTTGCCCGGCGTTTCCGGGGCTCGACGCCGGCCGGGGAGCGGAGAGGGTCCGCCGCGCGCTCCCGGAAGCAACGTCTGCAGCCGCGCGCGACCGCGCGGGCGGGAGGGTCGCCGGGAAAGGGAACGGTACGATCTAGGCGATGGTCGCCGCGACTTTCGCCAGCGCCGCTATGACACTCGCAACCTGGCCGATCGCCGCAGCGACCTTGGCGATGTCCTGCTGTGCCTGCTTGATCTGCTGCGTCGCGTTCTGGACCGCGGTCACCGCATCCTTGTACTCCTGCTTGGTCTTGTCCAGCGTGACATCGGAGAGGTCCGCGAGACGCTGCGTGAGGTCCTGCAACTGCGCCGCCAGCGTGGCGCCTTGCGCTGCGGTGTGGGGCTGCTGATACAGGGCCCAGGTCTGGTTGATCAAGTCGGGCAAGACGTCGGGATCGGATAAGCTCGCCATGTTTCGCTTCCTTTGGATTCGCGTGAGAGGGCTAGGGCTAGTGCCCCGAGATCGAAGCCCGGATGCTCGAATACGCTTGCTTCGCCGAGGTGTAGAAGTCTTGGATCTCCTTGGTCGGGCTGCTTGCGTCGTGAAGCGCCTGGAGCAGCGCAGCGTTCGCCGCGGCACAGGAACCGCTGCTTTTTACGATCTGCGGGAAGACGGTATCGGCCTCATCGAGGTTCTGCTTCGCGAGAAGATACGCGGCAAGGCTATCGGAACGCGCAAGCCGATCGGCAGGATGCAGTTCCATCCCCGATTCCGCGGAGGCGAGCAGTACCCGGGCGGTGGTCTGGAAACGGAACGCGAAGTTGTCCTCCTGGTGCTCACCGACTTTTGCGAGCTTGAAGTTGGCCCCGACCGTGCGGCAGATCGTCGGCACCGCGGCGGCCGTGCTTTCCACCACGAGCTGGATCGCGTGCGCCTTCATGCGATCGAGCAGCGTCTCGGTCAGCTTCTCGGACACGCTGCTCAGCGACTCGGTGCTCGCCTGGCTGAACGGAGATCCCGGAATGGCTTGGAGCGCGGCAGCGAAGTCCTCCGAGGACTGCTTCACCTGACGCGTGTTGGTGGCGCGGAGGATGGAGAGCAGAGCGGTACCGTACGCCTTCATGGCCTGCGGGCCGGAGAGGAACAGCTCGTACCACTGGCCGGAAAAATCGCCGGCGCTCTTCTGGTATTTCCTCGCTTTGATGTCGGCGACCACGATCGGATCCCTGCCGTTGAGCGCCTCCGGCGGCAGATCCGGCACCCGGTAGAGGGCGACGGTCATCGCGACCGTCTCGGCTCTCATCTTGAGCAGCTCGGAGGATGCGCTGTCGCCGAAATCGGTGGCGGCATGTGCAAATTTGAGCGTCGCATCCCGCTGGACCGCCGACAGGCCGCAGCCCGACAGGCAGGTCGCCGACGCCAAGACCAGCACTAGGACCTTGATCGATGATCTCATCCGTCCTCCTCTGCACGAGATTCTCTGGTCCTCCAAGGGAAGGCAAGTGTATTCCATCCGTCTACGCATCGCAGCGGCTACGGGATCGCGACAGGCTGAGTGCACAGTCTGCCGGTCGCCGGACGCAAGCTACGCACGAGCGTGAGCGCGCGGCTGCGGAAGTGTACGATACGCGATAGGAGGAACGATCGTGCCGCAATCGGGCCGTGTCGTGTTCGGCGAGATGGAAGAGGTGCTCTTCGGGAGCCCTGCTGCGGACGCGATCGCCGCTTTCGTGCAACGGGTCGATGCGCAGCGCGTGTTCCTGATGGTGAGCGGCACGCTCAACCGCCAGACGGACGAGATCGAGAGAGTGCGCAGCGCGCTGGGTGAGCGTTACGCCGGAACCTTCGATCGGATGCCGGCGCACACACCCAGGCGAGCGGTCATCGCTGCGGCCGCTGAGGCTCGTGAGGCGCGCGCCGATCTGATCGTCACGATCGGCGGTGGCTCGATTACCGACGGTGCGAAGGCGGTGCAGCTGTGTCTGGCCAACGACGTCCGTACACCCGAGGCACTCGACGGCTACCGCTCGATCAGAAGCCCCGGCGGGCAGATGGGACCGCCTCCTTGCCGGCCGCCCGGGACCAGGCAGATCTCGGTCCCGACAACGCTCTCGGGCGGCGAGTTCAGTGCCATCGCCGGCGTCACCGATGAGCGACGCAACCTGAAAGAGCTGTTCCGGCACCCGCTGATCATCCCGCGCGCAGTCATCCTGGACCCGGCGGTGACGGTCCATACGCCAGCGTGGCTATGGCTTTCGACCGGGATCCGTGCGGTGGATCACTGCGTCGAGGGCATCTGCTCGGGCGCAGCAAATGCGTTCTCCGATGCGCAGGCCTTGCACGGATTGGCGCTGCTCTCGTGCAGTCTGCCCAGGGTGAAGAACGATCCGAAGGACCTCCAGGCGCGCTTGGACTGTCAGATGGGGACGTGGCTGTCGATGGGACCGTTGGCGAGCGGCGTGCCGATGGGCGCCAGCCACGGCATCGGTTACGTGCTGGGCGCGCTGTTCGACATCCCGCACGGACATACCTCGTGCGTCATGCTGCCCGCGGTGATGCGCTGGAACAAGCCGGCGAACGCCGAGCGGCAGAAGTTGGTCGCGGCCGCGATGGGGTGTCCGGACGAGGATGCCGGCGACGTATTGGACCGCTTCATCTCCGCGCTCGACATGCCGCGGAGCCTGCGCGCGGTCGAGATCGGGCCGGAATCGTTCGACCGCATCGCCGAGCAGGCCATGGGTACGCCGTGGGTGCCGCACAACCCCAGACGCATCGAAGGCCCGGCGCAGGTGCAGGAGATCTTGCAGTTGGCGGCGTGATACGCTCGGTCACGAGGTACACGCCTGCGCGCGGCTACGCTCGCCTCCCGCTTGTCATACGCTCTCAGCTCTTGTAGTACCTCTGCGCGCGCTTCTCCGCGCGTGCCGCCGCTGCCTTGGCCGTGCTTGCGCCTGAGGCCGCCTCCGCCACCATGTTGACCATGATGTAATCGGCCAATGCGGCAGCGGAAGCGGGGCCGAGCGACCCCGCATACCCGTGATATTGCATCTTCTTGAGCGAATCCCGGAACGGCGTGCGCTTGGGATCCTCGGTCCATACCGGGTTCGCCTCGTAGCCTGCGAGCGGCTGCGTCACGTAGCCCATCGACGCTTCCTGCCAGGGCCAGTATTGCTCTTTCTCCCACATGAAGCGCAGATACTCCTTCGCGGCATTCGGATAGTTCGTGTACTTGAACACGAACGCCTGAGTGAGCGCCTGAAGCTCGGCGGACCGGCCGATCGGACCGACCGGGTAGTTCGTATGGCCGATGTCGGCCGCGATCGCGTTCAGCGCCGGATCCTTCGAGGTCTTGGCGACATAGTAGATCGAGATGCCGTTGAAGGTGAGGCTGATCTCGCCCGCGAGAAAGGCCTTGTTGTTGTTGGGATCGAGCCAGGAGAGCGTGCCCGGAATGAAGGTCTGGTACAGCTCCTTCGCGTATTCGAGCGCGGCCCAGGTCTCCTTGGAGTTGATCGCGACGCGGTCGTGTTCGTCGACGAGCTTCCCGCCGTGGCCCCAGACCACCCAGTGACACCAGCCGTTCGCGTCGCCCACCGCGTTTCCCAGAGCAAGGCCCGCCGGGGTGCGCTTCGCCTTCAATGCCTGGCACAGCTTGAGGAACCCAGGGAAGTCCTTCGGGATGGTGTCGAAGCCCGCCGCTCTGATCTGGCTTTGCCGATAGGTCACGCAACCGCAGGGCGCGCCGAGCGGCAAGCCGATCCACCGGTTGTCCCGCATCCCATATCGCTTACACACGTCGTACCAGCCGCCGTATTTCGCCCCCAGGTAGTTGGCGAGCTCGGTCAGGTCGACGAGCTTGTCCGGATACAGTTGCGGGTCGTCGTACCAGCCGATGACGATGTCCGGGCCGGTGCCCACGTTGGCCGCCACGGCCGCCTTGGGCCGGATGTCCTCGAAGTTTTCGCTTTCGACCCGTACCTCGATGCCCGTTTGCTCGGTGAACTTCCGAGTGTTGGCCATCCACAGGTCTTCGTCGCCCTGGACAAAGCGCTTCCAGCGCAACAGCCGCAGCTTCGCGCCTTTCTCCGGCACCACGTGGTAGTCGGGCGCCGCGCTGACCCGAGCGCCTGGCACTGCGGCTGTGACCGCGGCCGCACCGAGCGCCTTCATCGCATCACGTCTCGTGAACTGTCCCATTCTCGGCTCCTCCGTTACGCTTCGGGATGAGCGGCTTCCTCATCCGGCGTCCTGTCAATTATAGGCGTGGACGAGTCCGGACCGCGGCGTGCTCCGCGCCCGCGGGGTACGTCAGTGCAATCCGGCGGTCGCTCGTCGTGATCTGTGCTACTCCTTCACGACCGGCCGCGTTCCAGCTGGACGGCATGCCGTTCTCGTATCGCGCTACTCGACGGCCGCTTTCCCCGATCACTCGAATTCCCGATAGAGCTGACTCCCAAACGCCATGGGGACCATTGGACGACAGTTCACCGGCGTGGCGGCGCTGAGCGGCGACGATGGACAGAAGACTTTGACGGCGAGAGAGGTTCGCGATTGACGACGCGCTGCCTCCACGATTAGATTGACGGCCGTCGACAGGCGCCGGCCAGAAGCCGCATTTCTTTACCGAGACCGCACACGACGGGGGACCGCCCCACCGAAGGAGCGAACCGATGAAGTTCAGCGTACAGACTGCGGTGCTGCCCGAGCTGACGCCGCGGCAGGTCGTGGAGAAGTTGAGCGCGCATGGTTACGACGCGGTCGAATGGCGGGTGCATCCGGATTACCACATCGCTCCGGAGGAATTGGTGGCGCGTGCAGGCGAGATCCGCAGGATGGGGGAAGACCACGGCCTGCATGTCTCCTGCCTCACCGGCCGCGCGCCCCTATCGGACCTGGATGAGCAGCGGCGCTTTGCAGAAGCCTGCGCGGTGATGGGCTGCCCGCGTTATCGGCCTGGCCCGGTCATCTACGACGGCGTGCGCAACTACCGCGACCTGTATCAGGAGACCGTGGAGGCATTGGGACGCACCGTCGAGGCGCTTGCGGGTACCGGGATCAAACCGGTGATCGAAACGCACTTCAGCACCATCGCGCCTAGCGCCAGCCTCGCCTATCGCCTGGTCGAGCACTTCGACCCGGCGGCGATCGGCGTCAACTACGACCCCGCCAATCTCATCATCGAGGGGCGCGAGGCGTGGCAGATGGGGCTGGAGCTGCTCGGCCCTTACCTCGACTTCGTGCATGCCAAGAACATCGCGTGGGTGCGCGAGCAAGACCGCTGGCGATGGGTATTCGCCTCCATGGCCGAAGGTCAAGTGGCGTGGGGCGAAATCATCGCCGCGCTGCGAGCGGTGGGGTATGACGGATACATCTCGTTCGAGAACTTCTTCGAGGTGCCGATGAGATCGACCGGTTTCGTCGGCGAGGACCTCACCCAGCACGCGACGACCTTTCGCGATATCGATCGGCGGCTGGATGACGATCTGCGCTACTTGAAAGGTCTGCTGGCGGCCACCTGAAGACCGACCCGGCACGGCGACAAGCTTCGAGCCGCGTGTTCGCTGCCGGCTTCGCCTCGATCTGCGCTTTCGACGCGGAGGCGCGACTTTCTCCTCCCCCTTCACCGGGGGTCCGGAGCGATGGGGGAGATGCAGCGCGCGCTCCATCCCCGCCCTTACCTGGAACGGGAAGGAATACACACCCACGGCACGCGGGACCCACGGGCCAGTGTGAAGAGCCGAAGATCAAGACTTGCGAGCAGCCGCTTGCTCCCGCCGCGCCATCCTCGCTTCCAGTGCGATCTGCCTGCGCAGCTCGTGGAACCGCGCTTCTACGCGGTCCCCGAAAAGCGGATCGGCCGCGGGCGTGGCCGCCACCGCCGCCCAGTCCTCCCGCGTCAGCAGACGCGCCGCCCGCGGCAGGATGTCGCGCTCCTCCGTGGCGATGTGGTGACGATAGTAGACCAGGTAAGTATCGGCGGCCGCCTCCAGAGCGTGCCGGGGCGTCATCACGTCACCCGCGACGTCGTTGAGCCGGCTGACGAGTTCGTTGCCGGCCGTGGCGATCACGCGATGTTCTTGCAGCAGACGATTGATCACCAGCTGCATCTCGGGGTCCCGCTCGGAAATCCGGGCGAAGGTAACGTCCTCCCGGGGATGGTGAAAGCGATCGGCGAAGCTTCGCAGGTAATAGACGATATCGCCCATCAGATCGTAATTCGGGCGCTCTGCACGATGAAAGGCGGCGACCTGGGTCTCCAATAGATCGAGCAGGCGGGCGAAGTTCACATGCTCGGCATGCCAGATGGCGAGTGGCTCGGACATGGCGCGCTCCAATGCAAGGCGGTGCCCCGCCATCCCGCCTTTGCATCGACGGCGGAATCCTCGGCAGCGCAGACACCACGCGGACAAACGATCCAACGCAATGTATCGCCGCCGCTGGTAGCGTTGCTTGATCTAGGTCAATTCGCCCGATGCGGCCCGATCGCGAAGTGAGCGAGCCTGCCGGTCCGGATTTCGATCACCCCCGTACGCAGGCGATTGGGCGTCGCCCCTTTGCACGATCGTCGGCTACCTGCCGCGGGAGCTGCGCCCCGAGATGCCGCTTCTCGGCGTATTCAGCGCACCACGCGGCTCAGCCTGCATTGGCCGAGAGGGCTGTTGTCCCACTCGAGCGTCGGCTATGGTAGGGTAGGTCAGCCCAGAAACACAGACCAGCGCCATGCCGGAGCGAAAGACCGGACCGAACGACGCCCGCCTCGATCGTGTCGTGGCTGAGGCGCGCCGCGCGCGGGAAGAACGCGCCAAGGGCTACCGCGAGCAGGCGCTCAAGATCTACCCATGGGTATGCGGGCGTTGTGCCCGGGAATTCACCCTGGCGAACTTGCAGCTCCTGGAAGTCCATCATCGCGACCATAACCATGACAATAACCCGCCCGACGGAAGCAACTGGGAGCTCCTCTGCACTTACTGTCACGAGAATGAGCACCAACGCTTCCTGACCGAGCAGGGCCGGGACCCGGAGTCGCCCGGCGCCTCTGGACCGACGCCGGCGACGCACCAGCCGTTCGCGAACTTGAAAGCTCTCCTGAAGCGAAGAGATCCGAGCTAGCTCGGCGGGGCTTGTCTCTCGTCCCAATCCCTCTGTCGCGTGTGCGAAGTCAGCCCGGCGCTCCGCGATAAACCTGGAATGGAGAGAACGACTGGGTGACGGGCATCAGCTCGATGCGGTTGATGTTCATGTGCGGCGGCAGCGTGGCGATCCAGAACAGCGTCTCCGCGATGTCTTCCGGCGTCATCGGATGCGCATCCTTGTACAGCTTGTCGGACGCATCGCGGTTGCCGCCGGTGCGCACGAGAGTGAACTCGGTCTCCGCCATGCCCGGCTCGACGGAGGTCACGCGTACGCCGGTGCCATGCAGGTCCGAGCGAAGCCCGAGCGAGAATTGAGTGACGAACGCCTTGGTGCCTCCGTACACATTCCCGCCCGGATACGGGTAGGAGGCGGCCACCGAACTGATGTTGATGATCGCGCCTTTGCGGGCGATGAGCGCGGGCACCAGCTTGTGCGTCAGGGTCACCAGGCCCGTGATGTTCGTCTCGATCATCTGCTGCCACTGTTCGAGGCTTGCGTTCTGCGCGGGCGCCGTGCCGAGCGCGAGGCCGGCGTTGTTGATGAGCAGATCGATGTCGCGGAATGGTGCCGGCAGCGCCGTCAGTGCCGCGTCGATCGCTTCGGGTTTTCTCATGTCGAAGGCAGTGACGTGGACGCTGTCGCGCCCGAGCTCCTTCGCGAGCGACTCCAGCCGGTCTGCCCGGCGTCCGGTCGCGATGATGCGCCAGCCGGCTTTTGCGAATCGGCGTGCGGATGCCGCACCGAACCCGGAGGTTGCGCCGGTAATCATTGCCGTCTTCGTCATGGGAGCCTTTCTTTGAGTGGGCAGCTGCGCTGATCGGTGGGACTCGAGCCCGCGACTACCGCAATCATAATCCGGCGGGTGACGCAGCGCTGCAGCTCAAGCTTGTGAGAAGAACCCGTCCTTCTACCCAGAGGAACGTCCGTGGTCCGGCGGTCGACTCCTAACGCTGCGAGTCTCGAGTTCAGGAGCGCTTGGAGCGAGCACCGCAGCAGTCATTCCGCAACGGTATGTTGGTCCTGGCGGGGGTGTCCTGGAGCTGCGAGTCGAGAGCCGAAAGTCCGCCGGGGATTGAGCCGGTGCCGCTTCCAGCACGACGCCGGCGCTCCTCCGCCTCGCCCTTGAGCGCTTGCCGATGAGTATCGCTGGGGGATTCAAGATCCAAGACCTGACCCCAGCGACTAGTAGGGAGTCAAGATTCAAGACCTGACCCCAGCGACGTCCGGCAGCTGCTTGTGCGTCTGGGCTGTCGGGTTCCGCCTCAGTTCCAGGTTGTCGCTTGTTCTCTTCATTCACGAGATGAATGATCATCATGCATGGCATGGATGATCGGACACTGCCTCGTGTCGTGGCGAAGACCCTGCGCGAACGGCTGCGGGTCATGCCGGCAGTGGTCGTGACAGGCGCCCGCCAGACTGGAAAGAGCACGCTCGCCCAGGAGCTGACGCCGGGCAAGCGGCGCTTTCTTTCGCTGGACGACCTGGATGTCGTCGACGCTGCACGACGCGACCCCGAAGCGCTGGTGGGCGGCGCCCAGCGGGTGACGCTGGACGAGGTCCAGCGAGAACCCGACCTTCTGCGCGCGGTGAAGCGGACGATCGACCGGCGCAAAGCCCCGGGCCAATTTCTCCTCACCGGCTCGGCGAACCTGCTGCTGATGCGCCAGGTATCTGAGTCCCTCGTCGGCCGCGCCAGCTACCTCACGCTGTGGCCGATGACGCGGGGCGAGCAGCGCGGCCTCGGGCGCTGCGGCGCATGGGAAGAGCTGCTTTCGGTGCAAGACGAGGCGTGGCTCGACACGCTTTCCGACCAGCCGGACGCGCTTGAGGACTGGCGCGCATTGGCCCGGCGCGGGGGCTTTCCCACCCCGGCGGTGCACCTCAGCACCACGAACGAACGCACAGTCTGGTTCGACGGTTACGTGCGCACCTACCTGGAGCGCGACCTTCAGGCGCTATCCGCAATCAGCGGGCTACCCGACTTCCGCCGGCTGATGCGCGCATCCTGCCTGCGAGTCGGTCAGCTGATCAACCAAACGGAGATAGGACGTGACGCGGCCTTGCCGCAGCCGACCGTGCATCGGTACCTCAAGCTGCTCGAGACATCGTACTTGCTGGTACGGCTGCCGGCTTATGCGGTCAACCGGACGAAGCGCCTCATCAAGTCGCCCAAGCTGTATTGGGGCGATACCGGAGTTGCGCTTTATCTCTCTGGAGAGACCGAACCGGGCGGCGCACATCTGGAGAACGTCGTGCTGCAGGATCTGCCGGTCTGGCGGGACGCACGTCTCGAGCGCGCCGAGCTCTACTACTGGCGTACCACGATAGGAGAAGAGGTCGACTTCGTCATCGAAGCGGGCGGGCGCTTATTGCCCATCGAAGTCAAGGCAGCGACTCGACCCGCGCTGCGCGACGCCGCCAACCTCCGCACGTTTCGAGGCGAGTACGGAAAGAAGGCGAGGGCGGGGCTCCTGCTGCATGCCGGCACGAACCTGGAATGGTTGACCCCGGATGTCCTTGCCGTCCCCTGGTGGCGAGTGCTGTGAAGATGCGAGCGGAGCGCCAACGAGATTACCGGTTGCCCGCGCCAATCAGGGATGCGCGGCCCTATGTGAACGAGCGGGCGACTCTCCAGCGCAACCCGGAGTTGCGTGGGCTCACGTCGCGAGATCTCGACGCGGACGTGCGCGTGCCATCGTAACGGCAGCGCGCTTAGCGGCTGCTCGCTTGCTCGTCGCGCTTGGCCTCGCGCACCAGCCAGGCGACGAACTCTGTGACCTCGGGGCGCTCGGCGCAGCTCTGCGAGGTGAACACGAAATAGGCGCGTGGCGAGGCGGTACTGCGGCCGAAGGGCACCGCGAGCTTGCTCTGTTTGATCAAACGGCGGACCAACGGCGAGCGCCCGAGCGCGATGCCTTGCCCGTCGACGGCCGCCTGAATCATCTGATCGTAGTGATTGAAGCGCAGCGCCCCGCTCGTCCCGATGTCGACGCCCGAGAGGGGTTCGAGCCAGGTGAACCAGTTCGCCCACGACTGCAGGCCGACGCGATCCTCGAGATGCAGCAGAACGTGGTGACGCAGATCCTCGGGCCTCTTCAATGGTCTGGAGGGATCCTGCAGCAGTGCCGGCGCGCACACCGGAAAGATCTCCTCGCCGAATAGCTTGGTCGCCCCTTCCGGTGCGAGCTTCGGCGGGCAGAACCGAATGGCCACATCGATACGCTGCCGCTCCAAGTCGAGCATGGCGTTGTCGGCGGCGATGCGCACGTCTGCTCCCGGGCGCTCCTGCCTGAACGCGGCCAGTCGCGGGATCAGCCACAAGGAGGCGAACGAGATCGTGCACGTGACCGTCAGCGCCTCGCTGCGCTCTGCGCCGTCCAGGCGTTCCACGGTCTCGCGCACCTGTCGCAGGATTTCGGAGGCCGTGCGGTAGAGCGTCTCGCCCGCTTCGGTGAGCACCAGATCCTTGGGCCGTCGCTCGAATAGCACGGCACCCACTTGCTCCTCTAGCGCCTGGATCTGGCGGCTGACAGCCGACTGGGTGAGGAAAAGCTCGCTCGCCGCCTTGGTGAAGCTCAAATGGCGTGCGGCGGCCTCGAAGCCCTTCAAGAAATCCAACGTCGGCAGAGTGCGTTGCTTGCGCCGCATGCGAACCGCTCATGGACACCATGAGAAAACATCGTTTGAGGCGCGCCGCCGTCCGAGCACACAATCATCGCCAGTGCGACGGCGCGTAGCTATCGACGCAAGTCTAGCACCCCCGTCGCGAGTGAATCTGGAAGCCGAGTATGAATTCGTCGCTCATTACCCGTTCTCCGTTGTCCGGTCCACAGGCGCTGGGACTCCTGTTCGCCGTGCTATGGAGCTCGGCATGGATCGCCGGCAAGATCGGGCTGGAGTTCACCGGGCCGCTCACGCTGCTCGAGATCCGATTCTCCGCCGCAGCGCTCGTGATGCTGCTGATCGTGCTGCTCACCGCAGCGCCTTGGCCGCGCCGATGGGCCGACTACGGTCATCTGGCGGTGGCCGGACTGCTCATCAACGGGCTCACGATGGCTTCGCTCTATACCGGACTCAGCGATGGCGTGAGCGCGGGGGTGTCCGCGCTGATCGCCGGCCTTACGCCCCTGTTGACCGCGCTCGTTGCCGGCCCCGTGCTCGGCGAACGGTTGGGCGCCGGACGCTGGTTTGGGCTGGCGATCGGATTCCTCGGCGTGGCCATGGTCGTCATGAACAAGATCTCGACTGCGAGCGGGAGCTGGGAGGGCTACGCGGTGACCTTCGTGGCGTTGGCTGCCTTTGTCGTTGGCACGCTCTACCAGAAGCGGTTCTGCAGCGCCATGGATCTGCGCACCGGGAATCTCATCCAGTTCGCGGTGGCTGGCGTAGCGCTGTTCCTGCCCGCGATGTGGCTCGAAGGATTGCGCGTCGAGTGGAGCCAGGCGCTCGTCATCTCGTCGGCGTGGCTGGCGCTGGTCAATTCGATCGCGGCAATCAGCTTGCTCTATTTCCTGCTGCGGCGGGGGGAGGCCAGCCGCGTGGCGACGCTGTTCTATCTCACCCCGCCGATCACGGCGGCGTTGAGCTTCATCGTGCTCCACGAAAGCCTCGGCGCGGTCGCGCTCACCGGCTTCGCGCTCACGGCAGCGGGGGTCTACCTCGGCAGCGGGAGAGGCTATCGATGATGTCTCACCGGACGCTTCAGGTATTGAACAGACTGGACGTAGCGCGGGACGGATCGAAGCGACCGTCCCGAGCAGTCGTTGGCCCGACGCGACTGCGCGCCGCGTCGCTTCTCACGCTTTGCGCAGACAGGTCTCGAGCAGCTCGATCGCTCTGCTCGCAAACATCCACATATTGGCTTCGCGATCGGCGCTGCCCGTCTCCAGGGTAATCACCGTCTCGACGGGACCGGACACGGCGATGCACGCGTGGCCGGGTGCATCCCCGTAGCGATTGCCGCTCGGACCGGTTGCACCCGTTTCGCTGAGACCCCACGTGGCGCCGAGGTTTCGTCGCACACGCCGCGCGAGCAACTGGGCGAACGGCTCGCTTGCCGACCGGATGTTCGTCATGTCCTGCGCGGTCAAGTCCAAAAGCGCCGAGCGGCTCGAACTCGTGTAGACGATCGCGCCGCCGAGATAGTAGGCGGATGCTCCCGGGACAGCCACGAGGGCGGCGTTGATCAGCCCACCCGCAGAAGACTCAGCGACCGCGAGCGTCTCCTTGCGCTCCTTGAGCAAAGCGCCTACGGCGCTGCCGAGCGTGGTCAGCGATTCCATGTCCTGTCTCCCTGATCTCGGGTTGGTTGAGCTAAGCTTAGTCCAACGTGGTGCGGAGTGCGAACCGATCCGGCGGGTCAACCGCCGCATCGGTCGCGCCCGGCTGCAAGGTCACCGGTAGGACAGTGGGTCAACGCTTCGTCGGGCTTCAGGGTGCCAGGACGTGCGTGCTTACCGCCGCGACCAGTCGGTTCAGCTGATCCGCATCGCTCGCCATGCCGAACACGTAACGGTCCGGACGAACCACCACGGCCGCGCAACGATGCTGCGCCATCCAAGTGGCGAAGAGCGTGTCGGCCTCGACGAGGATTTGAATGTCATCCTCGCTCGCTTCCCCCGGCCGACCGCTCTGTTCCACACCGGCGATCACGATCCGCTCCCCGCCCAGGCGCCGCCACAACGCACGCGATTCGAGCGTGAGCCATTCCTGCGCCTCCAGCGTAGTGGTCGCGATGAGGAAGTGGAACCGGAGCAGATCGTCGAGAAGGACTTGCTCCCCCGCTGGGTGCTGGCGGCTGCGGCGCAGGATGTTGGGCTGCACGAACAACGAGCCGGCTGCACGCGCCGCGGGGTCGCGGTCGACGACGCCCGTCGCGAGATCGGGTACGAAGCGCTGGCGGATGGTTTCCGCCTCGCCTCGCTCGAGTTGGCCCTGCAGCGTCTCGTCGCGGATGCGCGCCGCTTCGGGGTCCAGCTCGCCGATGATCTGACCGAACTCCTTGGCGGTGGCCACCAGGGATCGGACATGCGGCCGGCGCTCCGCCTCGTAGGTGTCCAGCAGCGCGTCCTGCGCGTTGTGCCGCAGCACCATCTCCAGCTTCCAGGCGAGGTTGGCCGCGTCTCGGATGCCGGCGCACATGCCCTGGCCGAGAAAGGGCGGCGTCTGGTGACAGGCATCTCCCAGGAGAAAGACGCGGCCGTGCCGCCAGCGGCGGGCGAGCAGCGCGTGAAAACGATAGACCGCGAAGCGCCAGATCTCCAGGCAGGACGGGTCGGCGAAGCGGGACAGCTGGCGCACGACGTTGTCATAATGGCCGAACTCCTCGGGGCGCTCGCCCGGCAGCAGCTTGATCTCCCAGCGGCGCAGCGTTCCCGGTCCGGGGACGAAGGTCGCCGGACGCGACGGCCAGCAATATTGGATGCAGCGTGGCGGCAGCTCCACGGGGTGGCGGATCCGCGTGTCCACGACCATCCACCACTCGTCGAAGCCCAGATCCTCCAACGGGATGGCGAGCTGCTTGCGTACGAAGCTGTTGGCGCCATCGCAGGCGAGCAGAACGCGCGCGTGCAACCGGCGCTCGTCGGCTTGCTGGAGGTTCCGGACCGTGAGCGCCACGCCTCGGTCATCCTGGGTGAAGCCGATGCCGCGGTGGCCGAGGAACACATCGACCAGGGTGGTCCCGGCGACACCCTGGCGCAACAACCTCTCGACCTCCGGCTGCACGAACGTGATGGTGGGCGGCCAGGCCAGCGGATAGGGCGGGGGCAGCGATTCGACCTTCTTGATCACGCGTCCGTCGACCCCGAGATAGTGGGCCCCGGGGTGAGGGGCGGTGAACTCTGAGATGCGATGTGCGAGCCTGCAGGCCTGGAAGACACGCATGACCTCGTGGTCGAAGGTGATTGCGCGGGGCTTGTCGTAGATCTCGAGCTCGGATTCGACCACACCGACGCGCAGCCCCCGACGCGCCAGCAGGTTGGCCATCGTGGCACCCACCGGACCGAAGCCGACGATCAGGGCGTCGTAGGGGAGTTGCGTCATGTCGGGATCGGGAGCTCTCGTGCTCGCACGTGCGTCCGGGCCCGACGATCATATCGCACGGTGCGCGCGGCAGGCCGTGGAACCGTTCGGCCTTCGCGGCGAGCGAGATCGGCGCTATGCTCTGCCGATGAACATCGTTTGGGGCGCCACGCCGCCTGTTGCGCAGGGTCTGTCCAGGCCTGTCGAGTCGCTGCGCGGCCGCGCACGCTCATGAGCCGGCCCGACTACCGGCCATTCGTGCCCGCTCCCGGACAATCGCGGATCGCGGGCCCGTCGCCGCGCGCGCATACCCAAGCCCGGCTGCAAAGCCCGCGCGCCCGAGAGCTCTTCGGCGGCTGGGCCGAGCTCGCGAAGGCGCCGTTCACCGGCATCACCTCCGATGGTCATGTCATCCCGGGCCTGTTCTCGCCGGAGCCGAGCGACGCGCCGACGGCGGCGATGATCGCGGCGGTGACCGCATTGCTCGCATCGCTTTCGCCCGCGCAACGCGCGGCGATGAGCTTTCCCGTCGAGTCCGATCGGTGGCGCGGGTGGCAGAACACCGAGCTCTATGTCGAGGACTACGGATTGCGTTTGGACCAAGTCCCGGATCGCGTGCGCGAGGCGGTCATGGAGGTGTTGCGCGCGAGCCTGAGCCCCGAGGGCTACGAAACCTCCCGCGCCGTGATGCGGCTCAACCGCTTTCTCGGCGATCTCGTGGGCTGCCCTGCGGTGCTGGGGGAATGGAGCTATACGTTTTGTCTGTTCGGCCTTCCCTCGGCGGCGGAGCCCTGGGGCTGGCAGCTTTTCGGGCACCATCTCGCCTTGCATTGCTTCGTGCTCGGCAGGCAGATGACGCTGACCCCGGCCTTCCTGGGCGCCGAGCCGGCTTACGCGGACACCGGGCCGTTCGCCGGCACCAGCCTGTTCGAGGACGAGGAGCGCGCCGGGCTCGCGCTCATGCGCTCGCTGTCGCCGGAGCAGCAGCGGCAGGCGATCGTCGCGCACTCGATGGTCGGTGGAGACTTGCCGCCGGGGCGGCGGCACTTCGCGGACAACTTGCACTTGGGCGGCGCGCACCAGGACAACCGCATCGTCCCTTACGAAGGGTTGCAGGGCTCGGCGCTCTCCGCGGTGCAGCGCCGGCAGCTGCTAGATCTGATCGCAGCCTATATCGCACCGCTGCCGCGCGGTCCGCGCGCCGCTCGGATGCAGGAGATCGAGCGCCATTTCGGTGACACGCGCTTCTGCTGGATCGGCGGGCACGACGAGGCCAGTCCCTTCTATTATCGAATCCAGAGCCCGGTCGTGTTCATCGAGTTCGATCATCACGCCGGCGTGTTCCTGACCAACGCGGAGCCGGCGAAGTTCCACATCCACACGATCGTGCGCACGCCGAACGGCAACGATTACGGGATCGACCTGCTGCGCATGCACTACGCGGAGCAGCATGGGCGGTCATGAGCTGACGCGGCAACAGGTGCATCGCGTCCCGGTCGGCTCGCGGAGAGCCTGCACGCCCACAATTCGATAGAAGGAGCCATTTGGCATGGATCTCGGGATCAAGGGCCGCAAGGCCATCGTTTGCGCCTCCTCGCAGGGGCTGGGCCTGGCGTGCGCTACGTCGCTGGCGCGAGAAGGGTGCGTGATCTACATCAACGGGCGCGACGGATCGCGCCTGGACAAGGCAGCGGCCGCCATCGAGGCCGCCACCGGAGTGCGCGCAACACCCGTCCCCGCAGACATCAACACGGACGCGGGCCGAGCCAAGCTCATCGCCGCCTGTCCTTCGGCGGATATCCTGATCAACAACAACGCGGGGCCGCCGCCGGGAGAGCTCGCGGATTGGGATCACGCGGCGTGGTTGTCCGCTGTGGAAGCCAACATGCTGGCGCCGATCCTGCTCATCCGCGCGTTGTTGCCGGGCATGCGGGAGCGCCGGTTCGGGCGCATCGTCAACATCACCTCCGCGATGGTCAAGACTCCACGGGCGCAGATGGGGCTCTCCACCGCCGCCAGGGCCGGCCTCACGGCGCTCAGCAAGTCGCTGGTTCCGGAGGTCGCCAAGGACAATGTCACCATCAACAACCTGTTGCCCGAGCGCATCGACACGGGCCGTCAGCGCTTCATGGCCGAGCGCATGATGAGGACCGAGAAGATCACCTATGAAGAAGCGCGGGCCCGCATCGTGGACACCATCGCGGCGAAACGCTTCGGGCGGCCGGAGGAATTCGGCGACGCCTGCGCGTTTCTGTGCAGCGCGCAAGCGGGTTTCATTTCCGGCCAGAACTTGCAGCTGGACGGGGGCTCGTACCGGGGCCTCATCTGATCGGCCTCGCCCCGGGACCGTCGTCGCAGTGCATCTCGGGGCCGGGCGCGGGCGGCCCGGGCCGGACGATCAAGCGGCGTATCGCGCGCCTCGCTCGCGCTCGACGGAGTTGACCTCGTCGGAGACGGTCGTGCGGTGCATGTCGCGCGTGTACTTCGCCTCGTCGTAGGGGCGGCCGCGGTGCATGGTGCAGCGGTCGTCCCACATCACGAGGTCGCCCACCGCCCAGCGATGCCGGTAGACGAATCGGGGCTGGGTGGCGAACTCGATCAGTTCCCGGATCAGCCTGCGCCCCTCGTCGGTCTTCCAGCCGAGTACGTGCGAAGCGTGCGAAGCGAGATAGAGCGTCTTGCGCTTGGAGCCAGGGTGGGTGCGCACGACCAACTGCGGGACGGGCGGCAGCTCCTGGCGGATCTCGTCGTGGAAGTCGGTGAACCCGTGCTGGCTGCGCGAGTGGAGGATGCTGTGCTCGGCCACCAGCCCTTCGAGCTGGCGCTTCTTCTCCTCCGGCAGAGCATCGTAGGCGGCGCGCATGTCCGCGAACTCGGTGTCGCCGCCCTGGGGCGGCACGACTCTGGCCGAGAGCAGCGAGGCGCGCGCCGGCTTGTACTTGAATGAGCTGTCGGTGTGCCAGAGCTGGTTGCCGAGGTTGTAGAGGCGCCGGGGGTTGTCCGCCGCCATGATGCGCCCATCGGGGTCCAGGTTGGAGATATCCGAGACCTCCGCGTGCTCGAGCCGCCGGCGCCTCTCACCGGTGTAGTAGGGCGAGGTCTCGAGCGGGCCGAACAGGCGGCTGAACGCGATCTGCTGCTCGTCCGTGAGCGGCTGGTTCGGGAACACCAGCACGGCGTTCTGGTTGAACGCGGCCTCGATCTCGGCGAACAGCCCCGCCGGCAAGGGCTTGGTGAGGTCTACCCCTTCGATGCGAGCAGCGAAAAACGGATGCAGCGGGCTTGCGCTGATGCTCACGGGTCTCCTCCCTTATAGGTCTAGTTTGCGTCCATTGTCGCCCCGTGGCGGGCGGGTTGCAATGGGATTCCTGTGCGGCTGGAACGGACCTGGACGGGGCGCTGCGCGCCCGACCGCACCGCTTAACCGGCAGCGTTCTTCGCCCGCACGAATCGAGACGTGAGCAGTCCTGCGACTGCCACGGGCGCCGTGAGCAGGACGACCGTGACCGGGAGATAGGTCTGAGGGGAAAAAATGGGCCACGCGAAAAGCGCCAGCGCGACAAATGCCGAAGCAAGGCTCGCGAGCAAGAACCGCGAGCCGAAGTGCGCGTTGGCGTCATACCAGAGCGCCTCGTCGCTCAGCGTTGCCCGTGTTCGATAGCCGTACACCGGGTTGGGAGGCACCCGGCGCAGGATGAGCGGGACCGACAGCAGGCAGGCCACTGCGCTGCAGATCAGGATCGTCACCAGGCCTTTGTCGAAGATGGTCATGGAATCGGTTCGGTAGCGGCAGAGCGGGATCGTCCCGGCGCAGCCGGCATCCGGTTCGGCGCACCGCGGAAGCATCGAAGCGCGACGGTCGTCGGCCAGCGCGAAGGTGGAGCATCCCATGCAGACTTTGCAAGCCGGCCTAGAGACGACCCAGCCCACCCATTACGGCAGCGAGGCCGAGAAGCTTGATACCGAGAGCGTGATTGGCGTCGCACGGCTCGATCGCAAGCGGGGCCGGCGCAGAACCGGTGTGGTCGAGGGCCGGCAGAGAGCGCGCCAGTGTTCCCTCACCTCGGGTCCGAAGGTGATCCCAGTGGGACATGCGCCGACTATAGCGGCGCGCCGGCAGCAGGACGACGGGTAGGGGAGGCTAGGCCGGAGCCCCGCCAGTTCAAGCCATGATGTGCACGCCGCCGTCGACGTAGACGGTGCCGCCCGTGATGCGTCGAGCATACGGAGTAGCCAGGTAGGCGCACGCGAAGCCGACGTCCATGATGTCGACCAGTTCGCCCACCGGCGCTCTTTGCCCCGCCTCGTTGAGCAGCAGGTCGAAGTCTTTCAGTCCCGATGCCGCGCGTGTCTTGAGCGGGCCGGGCGAGATCGGATGGACGCGGATGCCGCGCGGGCCAAGCTCGTAGGCGAGGTAGCGACACGCTGCCTCGAGGGCCGCCTTCACCGGGCCCATGACGTTGTAGTTGGGGACGACTTTCTGCGCGCCGTGATAGCTCATCGCCAGCATCGTGCCGCCGTCCGTCATCAAAGGCGCGGCCAGATTGGCCATGCGGATGAACGAGTGGCATGAGATGTCCATCGCGCGCGCGAATCCCTCGGCGGAGCAGTCGAGCAGGCCGCCCTGCAGATCGTCCTTCGGCGCCCAGGCGATGGAATGCACGAGGATGTCCAGGCGGCCCCAGTCCTTCGCGATGCGCTCGAACACCGCTTCCAGCTCTCCCGGCTTGGAGACGTCCAGCGGCAGGAAGATGGATGCATCCAGTGCCCGCGCCAGCGGCTCGACGTACGCCTTGGCCTTCTCGTTGAGATAGGTGATCGCAACGTCCGCCTCGAGCTGTCTCAATGCAGCAGCACAACCGTACGCGATGGAATGCTCGTTGGCGATCCCGACGACGAGCGCTTTGTTGCCTTTGAGGGGCGGGCGAGGGGTCTCTGGTGTCATAGTCGATGGGCGAAGGAGTGATGGGACCGGAGCTCCGGTCAGGTCAAACGCAGCGTGACGTGCACGACGTCGCCGACGCGCCGGGTGGTTGCTTCAAGCGCAGCTTTCTCGAAGACTGCCAGCATCGGCGCGTTGCTCGGGAGCACTTCCGCGGTGAGCTGGTGCAGCCCGGATTCGCGGGCGATCGCCGCCAGATGCTTCATGAGCAGGCCCCCGATGCCACGCCCCTGATGCTTATCGTCCACCGCGAACGCGATCTCCGCGACGCCCGGTTCCGTCACGATATAGCGGCATCCGCCGACGATCGGCGTCTGGCCATCCGCGTTCAGGACCCCCACCAAAGCGACATGGTCGACGAAGTCGACGTTCAGATAGTAGTCGATCTCGCGCTCGGTGAAGTGGCGCTTGGGCGCAAAGAAGCGCCGGCGGATCGATTCGTCGCTCATGCGGCTCATCGTCCCGAGAAGCTCATCGCGATCGGTGGGCTTGAGCGCGCGGATCTCGATCCGGTTGCCGTCGCGCAGCGTTTCCTTCACCGAATACGTTGCTGCTTGCATGCGTTGCCGCAGTTCCTAGGTTGTATCGAGTCGCGCCCGTGTGGCTCGTGCAATCCAAAGCCCGTTAGCGGTGAGGTTCTTCAGACGTCCTTGAGCGCCTCGTGTGCCGACCACGCGCGGTCCCTCCCCTTCAAGGGGAGGGCACGGGTGGGGATGGGGTGCGCGGCACATCTCCCCCATCCCCCTCCCGACCTCCCCCTTGAAAGGGGAGGAGAGTAGCGTGATTGCGCCCGGTTGCGCGGTTGGGCGACACAGAGAGAAGTCGAATGTGCTATTGGCGAGCGCGACCCGCACCGAAGCGCGGCCGTGGGACATCGCCCGGGATTCGGGCCTGCGGGCGGCAAGTGAGCCCCATGCCGCGTCACTCGCCCGGCATCATGCAACCGCCTTGGACGGCACTTCGCGCCGCGCATGCGCGACGAGCGACGCTACCGCGCACGACGCGAGTCGCGTTGTCACCGAGTCGGCGCGGCTGGTGAGAATGATCGGCACTCGCGCACCGAGCACGATCCCCGCAGCGTCGGCGCCGGCGAGAAACGACAGACTCTTCGCCAGCATGTTTCCCGCTTCCAGGTCCGGGACGATCAGCACGTTGGCGCGCCCCGCCACGGCTGAGGCGATGTTCTTGATCTGCGCCGCCTGGAGGTTGATCGCGTTGTCCAGCGCGAGCGGGCCGTCGAGGATGCCGCCGGTGATCTGCCCGCGATCGGCCATCTTGCACAGCGCGGCCGCCTCGATGGTGGAGGGCACCTTGGGATTGACCGTCTCCATCGCTGACAGGATCGCCACGCGCACCTCTTTCGCGCCCAGGGCCCGCGCCAGGTCGATCGCGTTCTGCACGATGTCCACTTTTTCTTCCAAGGTGGGCGCGATGTTGACCGCGGCATCCGAGACGATGAGAGGCTCGGGATAGGTCGGCACGTCCATCACGAAGCAGTGGCTGATCCGCCGTGCGGTGCGCAATCCGCCTTCGCGCGCGACGACCGCTCCCATCAGCTCGTCGGTATGCAAGCTGCCCTTCATCAGACATTCGGCGCGGCCTTCGCGTACGAGTCGCACGGCCTGAGCGGCCGACGCGTGACTATGCGGTGCATCCACGATCTCGAGTCCGGAGAGCTGCAGGCCGTACTTCTCGGCCAGCGCTCGGATGCGTGCCGCGGGGCCGACCAGGATCGGTGAAATGATGCCGAGCTTGGCCGCGTCGACGGCACCCGTCAGCGAAGACTCGTCGCATGGATGCGCGACAGCCGTGGACACAGGCGCCAGCGTCTTGGCGCGCGCGAGCAATCGCTCATACTTCTCGTGCTTTGCCATTACTGCAGGACCCTCTGGCCGGCGCGCGCGGTGGGGACGCGCCGCTGCTTCGCGGGCTCAGCACCACCAACCAGCCCGCGAATGCGCTCGAGCATCGCGAGCTGCTCGGGCAAGGGCTCCACGCTCTGTACGCGATGGTCTGCCATCAGCCGGTCGAGCAGCGCAAGCAGGCGATCTCTGTCCGAGCGCTCGGTCAGAAGCGCCGGCAGCGTCTGGATCGCCTTCTCCGGCTCATAGCGAACGATGATCTCCTGCTCGCCACGGATCCGGCGTGCCTGATCCCACGAGATCGCCGGCAACAGGTCCTGATAGTCGCTGGCGAGCTCCTGCTTGAGCTGCAGGCGGGAGAGCGGCAGCGGCTCGCCCTTGCGCGCCAATAGGAACGCGACGCGCGCCAGCGCCTCCGGATAGCCGCCTTGGTCGATGGAGGCTAGCGCCTCCTTGACGAACGGCAACTCGCGCGGGTCGCCCTCGTGGCGCTCGACCTGCGCCTCGTGCTTGTCGGCGAGGTAGAGCGAGAACAAGTTGCCGTAGGTCTGGAAGAACGCGGCCTCGCTCACCGCATCGCGTATGGCACGGTAATAGTCGAGCGAGGCGCTGGTCAGCTCAGACATGGTTCTCTCCGCTCTGCGCCACGGATGATCGGCTGCGAGCGCCTGACGTTGTGCATTGACGAACTGCGCGGCCGGTCCGAGCCATGCGAGCCAGGGGTTCAAGTCGGAGATGGCCCAGCGCTGGAAGCGCAGCGGGTGAAATTCGCGGCCGAGCTTGGCGCTGTAGTCGTTCGCCATCGACTCGACGAGCGGCCGTGCGAACAGCTCGTAGGCGCGCTGGTTGAACTCCGACACCGCGCTCACCGCCTCGAAGGGCTTTTCGTCGGCGCGCTTGAAGCGGTTCAGCCGGGGGGTGAGCTCCTCGAGCCGGCGCTCGACGAAGGTGACGTCGTACGACACGGCGCCATCGGGCCCCTTGTGCTCTTTGATCTGCATACCGTACAGCCCGGGCGGCAGCGCCTCGATCGACTCCATCACCGAGACGATCTGCGCATGCTCCTTCTTCGCTACCTTGCCGGACACGAAGATCCCGAGATGGCCGACATCTTGGTGCAGCAAGCCGACGATGACCTGCCCGCGCGCCTTGATCTCGTCGGTGCTGCCGTACACGTCGGCGACCCAGTTGAACGCCTGCTGCGGCGGCGTGATGTTGTCGCCCATCGACGCGAACAGGATGATCGGTACCTTCAGCTCGCGCAGATCGAAGACGCCGCCCTGACCTGTCTGCACCCCGCCGGACCACAGCTTGTTGCCGACGAACAGGTTCTGCGTGATCCACTCGATCTCTTCACGGTTCATCAGGTAGAAGCCTCCCCACCAGCGCTCGAAGTCGAGGAAGCGCGGGGGTTCCGTGTCCACGTTGGCGAACACGTGGTAGTACTTGTCCCAGAACGTGTTGGCAGGATTCAGGTTCTCGAAGTTCTGCACCAGCCAGGCGCCGTCGAATTTGCCCGCTCCCAAATCCGACGTGAGGGAGGCGAGCCAGGTGCCCCCGAGCAAGCCGCCGGCATAGCGCATCGGGTTGTCGCCTTCGCCTTCGTTCCAGGCACCGCCCCAGTACGACATCGGTGCGCCGTTGATGACGATCGGTCCCGTATCGTCCGGGCTGGCGGCGGCAAGCATCATCGCCGCCCAGCCGCCCTGGCAGTTGCCGACAATGGCCGGTTTGGGTGCGTCCGGATGCAGCTCGCGCACGCGGTGCACGAACTGTTGCTCGGCGGCGCACACGTCCAGCAGGGTCTGCTGCGGTTCGGGTTCGGGAAAGAAAATCACGAAGTAGACGGGATGTCCGTTACGCAGCGCGACGCCGACCTGCGAATCGTCCTTGAACCCGCCGATGCCCGGGCCATGACCGGCGCGCGGATCGATGATGATGTACGGGCGGTGCTTTGCGCTGACTTTGACGCCGGCAGGCGGGACGATCCGCACCAATGCGTAGTTGACGGGACGCCTCAGCGTGCGTCCGTCGAGCACCATGTCGTAGTCGAAGTGCAGCACCGGTGGCAGGCCCGCACGCTCGCGTTCGACGAAGTTGTTGCCGCGCTGGCGCAGCGTGTCCCACATCAGGACCGACCGCTGAGCGAAGTCGACGGCATATTGCGAGGCCCCGCTCCACACCTCCCACGGCGACATCGCCGTTGCGGCCAGCCCGGGGCCATGCTCCTCGAATGCCTTGCGAACGCGCTCGCCGAAGCGCTCTTGCGCGAGCTTGGCGCGCACCTGGAAGGCCCGTGCCACCTTCAAGGCGATGTCATGGCTTCGGGACAGTTGTCGGGTTGGGTCGGTCATCAGCTTTGCTCCTGGGCAAAAGAACGGGGTCGGCCCTGCCTTGCTGCCGGCAGGAGGGACTATCCCGGATCAAGATTGCAATTTTTGGATCAGGTTCAAGAAGAACCAATCTCCGATGCACGCGCCGCATCGACCGGCGCCGGCTGCGCGCGGATCTCAACCTGCAGCGATCGCAGAAATCGCAACGCTGCACTCGAAGCGCGAATCGGCAGCGGGTTGAAGAAATACGTCTCCACCGGCCGCCACAGCATCACCCAGCCGATCACGTTGAAGCCCTCTCCGAGGGTGTTCCGGATCAACGGCGGCAGGAAGGTGATCGTGTCGCCGCGGAACAAAGACGACAAGCCCATGCAAATGGCGAGGATGAGCAGACCACGCAGAAGCAGGCGTGCCGCTTCCCGCCGCAGGATGCGCAGTTCCGCGTCGTTGTCGTCGAGCCTCAGCGTGCAAAATCGCACGAGCGCGGCGTGCGTGCGTTCGGCGAGCCCGGGCTCCGTCTTCGCGGTCGGCAGCAGCACAACGAGCTTGCCTCCTGTGCCTAAGTTGCCTGCCGCCATCAGCCGGCGCACAACGCGCAGCAGGGCCGGTTCCCCCATCACCTCGCCCTCGTGCTGCGCCAGCGGATCGGTGTCCGGTGCGGTGAAAAGATGCTTGATGTCGGCTACCTGAACCACGAGCTCTTGCACCGCCGGCTGGGCGTCTTGTTGGGCACCCATGCCATTCATCCTGCCGGCTGCTCGGCATTCAGGCTCTGCATGTGACTCGGCGTGTCACCGTCAGGAGACGGCAAGGCGCGGCGACGCGATGAGGCGTGACCACGGAAAAGCGCCGGCGAAGCCAGCGCAACCGCTGCCGCACCGGTCTGCGGCAGCTTCGCCGTTGCACGCCGGATCGACCATTACTTCGGCTTCGTGGCGTCTTCGAGCGTCTTGATCAACTTGTCGGCCTGCTTGTTGTGCACGTCGCCCTTGATCAGGATCTGCGGCGGAAGCACCTCTTTGCCGTAATAGGCCGAGTTCCAGTCGTCCGCGGGTTTGACCACCGAGCCGTCCATGCTCAGCGCTGCGTACACGCCCTTGGCGCGACTGAATGCCACGATGTCCGATGTCACGGTGCCGCTGGCGCCTTGGCCGGTCGGGCCGGCGGCCACGCTCGCGTCGCCACCGAGTTTCATCGAGCTCGACAGCAACGCGTTGACGCCTTTGTCGGTCATCACCAGCATCACCACCTCCGACGACGAGACGCCGGCTAGGAATCCGACGCTGGCCGTGCTGACGTTGTAGAACGCCGGCCCGTTCCACTTTCCGCCGTCACCGCGGACCAGAAGCACGCCACGGCCGCCCGACCCGCCGACGATGAATCCGGCCTTCACCACCTTGGGCACGATCAACACCCCTTTCGCCTGGCCGATGTTCGCTTGGATCCAGGTCATGTTGGGATCGCGCAGGAAGTGCGAGAGCGTGGTCTGCGCCATGTTGACGTGCTTGTTCGCCTCCTCGGCAGGCCCTGCCATGGCAGGCGTTTGGAGCGCGGCAAGCAGCATTGCCGAACCGATCAATCCCCTGTAAATCTTGGTCATTACTTCTCCTTTCACTCCGACGTATGAACGATAGCTTCGTGCGGCATGGGTTGCCCATGGCCGACTTGATCGGCACGGGCACGCGGGTCTGGACCCGGCGTCTGGGGACGATCCACACACGGCACGGACTTGCGCCGCGTAGATGAGACTCAGGATGCTTTCACCACGAGGCCCCCGTCTGGGGCGTAACCACCGACACTCTACGTGGAGCGGCGGGCATCCGTGTTGACTTAGATCAACTGCGCTGGAGGCGCCCATCATACAGCACCGCCGCCGGGATAAAGGGCCGTGGCCACGATCCGCGTACCGACCGCGTGATATCGAATGAGTTCAGCTCATCGTCCTGCTAGCACTTCGTCCCCTTGACCGTGGCCTCCAGCGCCAGGCCTGCGTCGGTGAGCTGGTACACGCCCGGCTGCACCGACACTGCACCCTGAAGCGCGGCGCTTTGTCCTTCTGCCTGAGCGGCCGCGGCGGTCTGCGCACTCGCTGCCCGGCCGGTGCGCACGAAGTCGTCGACTAGAGCCTGCGTCTCGAATAGCTAGACTTGCCGGAACTCCTTGCCGCCGCACAAAGGATTTCCGATCTGGACATGATGACCTCCTCCTTACTGAGTGAAAGATCGGGGCGGCACCGTCATCGCCAAGGCCGGTCTCATCGACTGCCCGGTTTACGCACCGAGATGGCGACCGCTTCGGTGTAGGTGATCCTCACCACATCGCCCACCTTCACCTTCTTCAGATTCGCCGGGTTTCGCGCCTTCACCTCGAACGACCTGCCCTCGGGTCCGCGCAAGGTCACATGGTGTGTCGCTTCGTCGATCGCTTCGATCGTAGCGACGATGGTGATGCGTTGGCTGGCTGCGGCATGGGGACTGGCACCGGGTTTGGCGGTATCTGCGGACGCATCTGCCTTCACGCTCGCCGGCGCACCGGCGGGAAGGAGATCGACCACGACCGCCTCGCGATACTCTACGTCGATGATGTCGCCCACCCGCAGTTGGTCCAGGCGCTTGATGCGCTTGTCGGCGACGATCGTATAGGTCTTGCCTTCGTCATTCGTTAGCGTGACATGGCGGGTCGCAAGGTCGACCGCCTGGACGGTGGCATGACCGGTGACGGTCCTGTTGCTGCCGCCGACGCGTTTGGGCGCGCTCTCCGATGGATCGGCCGCCTGCACGGACGCCGTCAGGCCCGCGCCCAACGCGGCGGCGGCTAGAAGGGCGGAGTACTTGGTCATCGTGCGTCTGTTGCCTCACCGTGCCTGGTCCACGCGTAGCCATTTGGCTACACGCCCTACCGGATCAAGCTGTTCCTGTGATGGCCCAGTCGGGAAAGTTGTTCGGCGCGGAAGAGCCTTGCAGGCCCGTGGTGTCCCCGAGGCGAGCGACGCTCACGCACGGGAAGTCGGCCGTCGGTCGGGAAGATTCGGTTGCGGCACGCGGCAGGCTGCTGCGCCGAGGCGGCATCCTAGCATGCATCCGGGGCCAACGCGGTTTGGCAGGACCTCCAACTTTACGCATCCCGAAGATGAGGACCGAGGGTCGCCACGCTGAGCGTTCTCTGGATCGTATCCTCTCGCTCTCGACCGCTTCGCACCAAAGTAGATCAAATCCGCGCCCGGGGCCCCATTGTTGGGCGCGCCATCTCACCAGGCGTGCGTGTGAGGATCCGCGTGGCCGCACGTTTACTTGCCGCACTCGCCTCCATGCACGAGCGAGAAACAGGCAGTTGCGTTGTCGTGCGGACTCGTCGGAGCGGCTCGCCTCAGGCGGCCAGATCACTGGCACAGGCTATGCAGAGCGGCTGCACATCGGCGTGCCTAGCCGCCGGGCTCCCAAGCCAAACAACAATCGGACCCGCGACCGGAGTGATCTACCTCTCGTACCAAGCCCATTCGGACATGATGGAGCCGGTCCGGGCGATGGCGGCAGCGTGGGCCGCTGAAGCTGCGCGAGACGATTCCGCGGCCGCCGATCGTTTCGTCCTGCGCGCCTTCGCGGCCGGCTGCGAGTTGTGGGCCCGCGCCCGATTGAGCCATGATCGCCCCGCCTTCAGCATCGACACGGTCAGCGTCGCGGGGCGTGAAGTGCAAGTGCACGAGACGACCGCGGATGTCACGCCATTCGCAACGCTGCTGCACTTCAAGAAGGACATCGCACTCGACCAACCGCGCGTCCTGGTGGTGGCGCCGCTTTCCGGCCATTTCGCGACGCTGTTGCGCGGCACGGCGGCTACGCTCTTGCCCAAGCACGAGGTCTACGTCACCGATTGGCACAACGCGCGCGATGTGAGCTTGTCGCATGGCCGCTTCGGTCTGGACGAGTATGTGGATCACATCATCCGTTTCCTCCAGGTGATCGGGCCGGGAAGTCATGTCGTCGCCGTGTGCCAGCCGTGCGTGACTGTACTGGCCGCGGTGGCCGTCATGGCGCAGGACGCAAATCCCACGCAGCCGCGAAGCATGACGCTCATGGCCGGGCCCATCGATGCGCGCGTGAACCCGACCAAGGTGAACGCGCTCGCCACCAGCCGGCCGATCGACTGGTTCGAGCGGCATCTCATCGCGAAGGTTCCCGCGCGGCATGCCGGCGCCGGACGGCGCGTATATCCGGGCTTCACCCAGCTCGCCGCGTTCATGGCCATGAACCTCGAGCGCCACGTGAAGGCCCATCTCGACCTGTTCTCGCACCTTGCCGCGGGCGAGCACGACAAGGCCGCCGCGGTGAAGGCGTTCTATGACGAGTACTTCGCCGTGCTCGACTTGACTGCGGAGTTCTATCTGGAGACGGTACGGACCGTCTTCCAAGAGCACGCGCTGCCGCTCGGCAGGCTCACTTGGCGCGGCAATCGCATCGAACCGCGCGCGATCCGGCGCACCGCGCTGCTGACCGTCGAAGGCGAGAAGGACGACATCTGCGCCCTGGGCCAGACGATGGCCGCGCTCGAGCTCTGCAGCGGGTTGCGTGTCTATATGAAGCGCCACCACATGCAGGCTGGGGTCGGCCACTACGGGGTGTTCAGCGGCAAGCGGTGGCAGCATCAGATCTATCCCATCGTGCGCAACATGATTCTCGCCAACAGCTGACCCGACGGAGACCGCCGTGGCCAACGCCGAACTGACCATCAGCAGCAAGAACTATTCGTCCTGGGCCCTGCGCGGCTGGCTGCTGTGCCGGATGGCCGGCCTGCCGTTCGACGAAAAGATGATGCCCACCGATGACCCGTCGACGCGCGCCGAGCTGCTCCTGATGTCTCCGTCGTTCCTCGTGCCTTGCTTGCAGCATGACGGCATCAAGGTATGGGACACGCTTGCGATCGCCGAGTACCTGAACGAGATCCGACCGCAGGCGGGGCTGCTGCCGGCCGACCGGGCGGCACGCGCGCATTGCCGCGCCATTTGCGGCGAAATGCATTGCGGGTTCGGCAACCTCAGATCCGCGCTACCCATGAACCTCAAGGGACACTTCCCGGGGTTCAAGGTATGGAGCGGCGCGCAAGCGGACATCGAGCGCATCGTGACCATCTGGCACGACTGCTTCTCGATCTACAATGGCCCCTACTTGTTCGGTCGGCTGTGCATGGCGGACGCCATGTATGCGCCGGTCTGTACCCGGTTCCTGACCTACGACGTCAAGCTCGACGCCCAGTGTGCGGCGTATTGCAACCATATCATGGCGCTGCCGGATATGGTCGAGTGGGTGGAAGCAGCGAAGCTCGAGCCCGACGAGCTGGAGGAGCTCGACGCGGAGTTTTAGCGAAGTCGCGGGCAGCCTGTGGCGCGCAATGCCCGGCGGATCGACGTGCACTGGCGGGCGCGTCTATACTGGACATCACAACGGTAGATGGACTGGATGCGGAGGATGATACGGACAGGGCTTCCCCGAATCACTGCGCGATTGCCGGCGCTCGGATCTGGCCGCGCGACCGCCGTCACAGTCCATCGGGGGTCTTCGCTGCTTTGATGGCCTTGCGGACCTCTGCGGAGCTCATCTGCCTGACGCCGAACGGGGCGTCCTGCAGGAACAAATCCGGACTGATCAGGGTTCCGGCCTCGATGTCCTTCGGATAGATCCTGATCTCATCCAATGTCTTGCCTTGCTGCAGGCCTTGCGTCGTGGCGGCGATCACGATCGCGACGGCGGGAAACATCTTCGCCAGTGCCACGTACTCCCAATCCTTGGTCGGGATCGCTACGGGGGCCATGACGCCGTTCACGACAAGGAAAAACATCGGCGGCGGAAAGAAGGTTTGGAATTGCCCACGCAGCAAGGCCTCGCCTCCCGGCGCCACGATCTCCATCCGTACCCGAAAGACGGACGGTTCGGCGACGAGAAAGGTGGCCGGCTTGAGCTGGATCCGCTCGATCGCCACGTTCACCGGATAGGCGGGCGGGGTGCCCTTCGCCAGCCCCGCGCCCTTGAAGGCCTTCTTGAGCTGGGACTCGAACAACTCCAGGTAGGCGGCGTCGGGGATGCCGGGCCCCTGCTTATCGTCTTTCTTGCGCAGATCGAAGCCGATGGTCCCGACCTCGAATGCGCGGCACGTCAGCTCGCTCTGGACGACCGAGGCGCTGGGCACAATCGCATCCGTCTGGTGGGATGCCTTCAGCAGGCTCGTCACACTGTTGGTGGCGCAGCCATAGAGCAGGAGCAGCAGCGGCGCTACACGATGCAAGGTACGCCTCGCAGATTGGACCGGATGGGGCGTCGGGACGCCGCGTACGGCGGATCGACCGCAAGTCCCGAGCACCTCGGCACGTTCGCGGCATGAGCGGGGTTCGCGCTCGGAGCGATGATGCCGAGCTCAGACGGCGGTCATCTTGACGTAGGTCAATCGCGCTTCGAGACGGTCCGGCTGGCGGTGAGTCCGCGCATGGCCGGCGTGCGTCGCTCTCGTCGCCGTCGAACGCGGATCCTCCCACAGCCGTTCATTGCGCGAGGTAGATCGCGAGCACGACCCCGCTCGCGGCGATGGCGAGCGCGAACGTGACCGTGAAGGCACGTGTGTGCGAAGGGGGCAGGTCTTCCGTAGGCAAAGTCGATACGAAGGAACGGTATTGGACGAGCGCCGCGACGATGGCGGCGGCGCCCAGAAGCGTGAGCAGAATACCGAGGACGGTGGAGGCGCCGGATGGAGAATGCGGCGCGCCCGACGCGGGGAGCTGGCTGGACAGCACTCTGAGAAACAGTCCGAACCTCGCGACGACAAACCCGAGAGCGATCACCGTGATGCCCGTGCGGATCCAGGCAAGCAAGGTTCTCTCTGCGGCGAAGAACACGCGTGGGTCGGGCATATGCGCTGACTGACCGTCCAGGCTAGCCGGCCGATCCTTCCTCTTCGCTTTTCTCGGCTGCACTCGGCTCCGGCACGGTCAAGGACACGGTGCGCGTGCTCTCGTCGTAGTCGAGAATTCCCGCGTGCCGGCCCCATGCCACGAGCACTTCCAGCAGCTTGTCCGATTGATCGTACGGCAGCAGGGTGACGAGCTGCTCCTTCACCGCGTCGGCGCCGATGCGGTGATCCGGCGCTTCTTGCAAGCCAGAGGTCAGCATCTGGAACAGGCGCAGCTTGAGGATCTGATGCTTGAACAGCGTCTTCTGCGCCGGGATCGGCGCGGCCAGAAAGTACCAGCCCAGCCGGGTCATCACTACTTCGTTCTTGGGCGTCTCGACGAGATCCAGCATCTCCGCCGCCTTCACGATCGCGATCGTCTCGCCGAACTCCTGCCCGATCCGGGCGCTCAGATCGAACAGGTTGATCCTCTCGTCGTTGTCTTCGAGGATCCCGAGCAGGCCCACGATCGCCCCGACCGGCACGTTGGGGATGGGCTCCACCGGAGTCGCATGCGCCACCGCCGCGCGCGTCGCCTCTGCGCTCGGGGCGCCGGGCTCCTGCATGGGAATCGCTGTAACCGTGACGACCGGCTCGGCGGGCACGTCGGGAAGCGCGACGGCCGTGATCGCGTCGTGGATCTGTTCCACCAGCGCAGCGAACTCCTTCGAGTTGACGTCGCGCGGGTAGGGCATGGGGTTCGCGATGATGCGCTTGATGCGTCCGGGATTGGGAGAAATGATCACGATGCGCGAAGCCATGTAGGCGGCTTCCGCGATGTTGTGCGTGACGAAGAAGATGCTCTTGAAGCCGGTGTCGGGCGCGTTGCGCCACAGCTGCACGACCTCGCTGCGCAGGTTCTCGGCGGTGAGCACGTCGAGCGCGCTGAACGCCTCGTCCATGGCCAGCACCTCGGACTGGGCGACGATGGCGCGCGCGAAACCGACGCGCTGGCGCATGCCGCCCGACAGCTGCTTGGGATAAGCGTTCTCGTAGCCCGACAAGCCGATCAGCTCGAGTGCTTTTTCGATCTCCTCCTGTTCGGCCCGTGCGCCCAGGCGGCGATGGACCAGGCCCACCTGCACGTTCTGCTGGACCGTCAGCCACGGATAGAGCGCGAAGCTCTGGAACACGATCGCGAGATCGCGGTTGATCCCGGCGAGCGGTGAGCCGTGGCTGAGCACGGCGCCGCTGCTGGGCGCCGTCAACCCGGCCATGAGCCGCAAGATGGTGGACTTGCCGCAGCCGGATTGACCCAGCAGCCCCAGCATCTCGCCCGCACGGACCTCGAGACTGACGTCGTCGAGGATCGTGACCGTCGGCCCGCTCGTCGTCGTATAACTCTTGGACACGTGACGCAGCTCGATCAAGGGCACGTTGGCGGCAGCGCCCGAAGCGGAATCGAACGGAGGCGGCACGCGGGTCGCGGCGACAGGGGAGGGCGGCATCGGTGGCCTCGGTGTCAGCCTAGTCGAGCTTGAACCTGTTTTCCGCCAGCGCGTAAAGCCGCCGCCATAACGCACGGTTGATGACCACCACGAACAGCGCCATGACGGCGATGCTGAAATAGATGGCCGGCTTGTCGCCCTTCTCGGTCACCTGTGCGATGTAGGCGCCCAGTCCGTCGGCGACGAGCTTGTCTTTGCCCCATGTCGCCACCTCGGCGACGATGCTTGCGTTCCAGGCACCGCCGGCCGCGGTGACCGCGCCGGTGACCCAGAACGGGAAGATGGCCGGGATGATCAAGGTCCTCCACAAGCGCCATTGGCGCAGGCCGAACAGGCTGGCCGCCTCCCGCAGATCGGTCGGGATCGCCATCGCGCCGGCGATCACATTGAACAGGATATACCACTGGGTGCCCAGCGCCATCAGCAGCACGCTGCCGATGTCGATGGGGACGTGCGCGGCGATGAAGAACGCGACGATGAACGGGAACGTCATGTTGACGGGGAACGAAGCCGCGATCTGGGCCAGCGGCTGGGCGATTCGCGCCACCGGGGGCCGCAGGCCGATCCAAACGCCGATCGGCGTCCAGATCAAAGTGGCCAGGACCGTCATGGCGGCAACGCGAAGCAGCGTGAGCACCCCCAACCACACGACGTGCAGCATCTGCGCGCGTGTCATCTCCGTCTTGATCTCCTGGCCGACACGGATCGCATCCCAGGCGAGCCACGCGAGCAGCGCCGCGATCGCGATCCAGACCAGCACGCGCAGTGCCACCCGCATTTGGCTGGGAGCGCGCGTTGCCAGCGTCCCCGTCATATCGGAGGCTACGCCAGAGGCGCGCCAGGCGATCCGCCCCAGTGCGCCGCCCACGTGCTCGGAGAGCCATGCGAGCAGATATGAGCGTCGCAGCAGGCTCAGCACCCAAGAGGTGGCCGTGTCTTTCGCCTCCGTCTGCTCCAGCTTGAATTTTTCGGCCCAGGCGACCAGCGGGCGCCACACGAGCTGATCGATGAGCAGGATGGTCGCGATCATGGCTGCGATCGCGGACAGGGCCGCGGTCATGTCGCCCGCCTCGACCGCCGTGGCCATGTACGAGCCCAGGCCCGGCAGCTTGATGTTCTTGTTCAGCACCGTGATCGCTTCGCTCTGGGCGACGAAGAACCATCCGCCGCCGAAGCTCATCATCGAGTTCCACATGAGCCCGATGGCGGAGGCGGGCAGTTCGACCTTGCCGAATCGCTGCCACCAGTTGAGATGGTAGACGCGTGCGGCCTCTTGCAGCTCGGCGGGAATGGTCACCAGCGAGTGGTAGAAACCGAAGGTCATGTTCCACGCCTGGGCGGTGAAGATCGCGAAGATCGCCGCGCACTCGACCCCGAGCAGGCTGCCGGGAAACAGAGCCAGGAATCCGGTGACCGTGATCGACAGAAAGCCGAGCACGGGGACCGACTGCAGGATGTCCAGCGCGGGCAGCATGATCTTCCGGGCGCGCGTGCTCTTGGCCGCGACATAGCCCCAGACGAAGGTGAACAGCAGCGACGCGCCAAACGCGATGGACATGCGCAGCACCGTGCGCGCGGTGTAGTACGGGATGTACTTGATGTCCAGCGGGAGCGGGGGCGGGTTCAGCGCGTCGAACCGCACACGCATCTCCCCGCCCAGAGACAGGATCATGTAGAGCAGGGCCAGAATGAACAGCGCGACGGCCACGTCGACCCAGCCGAAGCGCCAGCCGCGCTCCACTTGTTGCGCGGTGGTGTCCGGATAGGCGCGTACGGCCATAAAGGAGGGTCAGCGAGCCGCGAGCGCGAGGCAACCCCGCTCGATGGCCGCTCGGCCTTCACGGCAGCCGATGCCCAGGTCTGTGCGCAACGGGGTGAGTACGGTGCTGCGATGCGAGCCCGCGTCTCCGATCAGAGGCGGCCCCATTCGGACAACAACCGGTGCACCTCCAGCGGATCCGCGGTGCTTCGTAGCCGCTGCCGGAAGCTCGCGTCTCCGAAGATCTCCGCGACCTCGCCCAGCAGCCGCAGATGCTGTTGGGCGGCCTGTTCCGGAACCAGCAGCACGATCAGGTCGGAGACGGGTTTACCGTCCGGCGCATCGAACGGGATCGGCAGCCGGGTACGGACGTAGACGCCCACAGGCCGCGCCAGGCCCTTGATCCGGGCGTGCGGGATCGCCACACCGTGGCCGATGCCGGTCGAACCGCAGGCTTCGCGTGCCACGAGGCTGTCGACCAACTGGGCTTGCGCGAAGCCGCAACGCGGCTGCAGCAGGCGTCCAACCGCATCGAACACGCGCTCTTTGCTTGAGGCTTCGACGCCGAGCAGGATGTCGTTCGGCGACAAGAGCTCGCCAATCAGGCTCATGCGTCCCGGTGGGATGGATGTCTGGAGGGGTGCGATCGATCGGTTGCGAGGGTACTCGAAATCGGTCCCCGGCGCTCGCTCTTCGCGCCGCCGAGGCACGTAGGCACGGGGGTCAAGGCACGGGGGTCAGGCCTGCATAATTGTATATTCCGCTGTCTGCCAGAGGCGCGTTTGCAACGTTGCCTCTTGTCTTGCTGCGATTCAAGATTCAAGATCTGACCCCATGTACCCTGTGATTCAAGATTCAAGATCTGACCCCATGTACGGTGTGACCCCATACGCGTGTGCGGTGGGGCGTGATTCAAGATTCAAGATCTGACCCCATGTGCGGTGGGGCGGGGAAGCTCACCAGGGGCCCGAGCACGCGCTCCAGGCACAGCCTTCAAATTGGCGCTGTCGCATCATCGCGGTGCGCACCTGCCGCTCTTTCGCGTTGATCATCTCGTTCGCTTTCTCCAGCGAGAGCGTACCGTGTTGCACGCGTTGCATCACACGGATGGCATATGCATAGAAGCTCATCGCCTTGGGATCGGGGCCGTAGACGCGTACGAATGCGTCGCGCAGATCCTCCAGCTCCTCGACAGGCGTCAACTTGCCACTCTGGGCTTTCTGATGGATCTCCTCGCTCGCCTGCATCCACTGCCGCTCTTGACTGCTCGGCACGTCGGCGCAGGCACCGAGCGCCAGAGCGCAGGCGACTGCCACTACGATGCGCATCCGATCCTCCTTCCGCTCGAGATCGTCGTGCAATGGCGGGCAATTCTGTCCGACATCTCCTCCGGTGGCAATTCAGTGAGGCACCGCCGTGCCGGCCCACGTTCGACATTGGCCAGCGCCAGGGCGGGTGCCTGTGCGAGTGCCCCGCGAATGATCACCGAGCGCAATCGTTGCAGTATGCTCCGTGCGGCAGTTCGTGACAAACGCCGGGGAGATGTCCGATCGGGATGACCCTGCGCGCCGTCGAGTGACGGCTAGACCAGGGTTTGCGCGAACCACACCACACCTGGCGCGAGCAGATCGAGCTCGAAGCGAGGAGTGGAAAGCGGTGGTACCCTGACAGCACGGACGCACCCAGCGGCACACTCCATCCGATCCCTGGGGGAGAAAGCTCCGATGCTGATCTTCCGACAACTGATCGACCCACAATCGTCCACCTACACTTACCTCCTCGGCGACAGCAAGTCCGGCGAAGCGGTGCTGATCGACCCGGTGTTCGAGCAAGTGCGCCGCGACGCGGCTTTGCTCGACGAGCTCGCGCTGCGCTTGACCTACACGCTGGAAACGCACGTGCACGCCGATCACGTGACGGGCGCGTGGCTGCTCAAGCGCCGTTTCGGCAGCGAAATCGGGATCGCCAAGGCGAGCGGCGCCGTGGGCGCAGACCGCTACCTGGAACAGGGCGACCGGGTCGCCTTCGGCGCCCGAGACCTCCAGGTGCGCGCCACGCCCGGCCACACCGACGGTTGCCTGACCTATGTCCTCGACGACGAGGGCATGGCGTTCACCGGAGATTGTCTCCTGATCCGTGGCAGCGGGCGCACGGACTTCCAGCGAGGCAATCCGCATGTCATGTACCGCTCGGTGCACAGCGAGATCTTCCGCCTGCCGGAAAGCTGTCTGCTCTATCCTGCGCACGACTACCGCGGGCTGACCGTCACCAGCGTGGGCGAGGAGCGGCGCTTCAACCCGCGCTTGGGCGGTGAGATCAGCGAAGACGATTTCGCGGGATATATGAACAACATGCATCTGCCTCATCCGCGGCAGATCGACATCGCGGTGCCCGCCAACCTGCGCTGCGGCCGGCCGGAAAACGACGCTGCAGCGCTCACCGAACCGAGCTGGGCGCCGCTGACCTATACCTTTGCCGGCATGTGGGAGTTGTCGCCGGAGTCGCTGGAGGAGGTCGCGGGCAGCGTGCAGATCCTCGACGTGCGCGAGCCGAGCGAGTTCCACGGCGCGCTCGGTCACATCCGCGACGCGAAGCTGATCCCGCTGGGCGAGCTGTCGCAGCGTGCCAGCGAGCTGGATCGCGACCGTCCGGTCGTCGCGGTGTGCCGGTCCGGCGGGCGCTCCGCGCAAGCCGTCACGATCTTGCAGAAGGCCGGATTCGGCCAGGCCGCCAACCTCGCGGGCGGGATGCTGCGGTGGCGCGCTGAGGGCCACCCGGTAATCGGAGGGCGCGAGTAG
>DATJVI010000072.1:0-35698 GCA_035501875.1 Burkholderiales bacterium | reverse complement strand
CGCCCATCATGCTCTGCGCGCCGAAGTATGGGAGAAGGCCCTCAATTACTCTCGTCAAGCCGGTGAAATGGCGCTCGGCCGATCCGCGAACCGCGAGGCGTGGACGCACCTGGAGCGAGCCATTGCGGTGCTGCCGCATCTTACTCAGACCAGAGCCACTCGGGAGCAGGCCATAGACCTGCGTCTGGCAGTGCGCACCTGTCTGGCCCCGCTCGGGGAATATGCGCGCGTTCTCGAGCTCGGGCTCGAAGCAGAACCGCTTGCCCATGCGCTGAATGACCCGCGCCGCGAAGTCCTGGTCTATTGCGCAGTCAGCATTGCCTTAAGCCACGTGGGCCGGTGCGCCGAGGCAGTCGATCCTGGCCAGTGTGCCTTGGCGATCGCCGAGTCCTTGCGTGACCCCATGCTGCGCATCGCTGCCCGGCATTCGGTGGGAATTGCGTATTGGCTCCTCGGCGCCTATCGCACCGCCATAGACTTCTTCCAGCGAGATGTTGGGTTGGAGCTCGACCAGATCACCGCGCGCCTGCTCGAGCCGTGGGAGGCCGGGCTCTTTGAGCAAGGCTTTAGCAGACTTGCCTACCTTTGGACTCACGCTACTGCAGCCATTTGTTGTGCGGAGCTCGGGGAGTTCGACGAGGCGATGCTGCAAGCAGAACGGGCTCTGAAGTTCGCACAGGCACTGGACAGTCTCTATCTACGCGCGGCTGGAGTGGGCCTGGGCTCAGTCTATGTCCGGAAGGGCGATCTGCAACAAGCGCTTAACCTGGCTCTGGGCTTGCAGCAGACGTATGCCGCCACTGACCTCCCCATGCCACAGCTACTCGTGCCGGCGATCCTTGGTGAGGTGTTCAACCTGTCGGGCCGCATCGACGAAGCCGTCACGTTGTTCGAGGAGACCTGGCAGTTCGCGAAGGCAAAAGGCATGCTTGCACATGGCATGCAGGTGCTTGCGCTTCTGGGCGATGCGTATGGGCGAGCGGGGCGAATCGACGAAGCGATAACGACGGGGCAGCAAGCGGTCGACCTGGCCCATCGACTCGGACACCGAGGCAACGAAGCCCGGGCGCTTTATTTACTCGGGAATATTCATGGCTACGGCGCGAACGCGACCTCGGCCCGAGACAGCTATCAACGAGCCCTGACGCTCGCACAAGAGCTGAGCATGCGCCCGTTGCTAGCACAATGTCATCTCGCTCTCGGCGAGCTTGCCGGAAAGGCGAGCAACAGGCCGCACGCGCAACAGCACCTCACCGTCGCCGCCGAGATGTTCCGGAAGATGGGCATGCAGTTCTGGCTGCGGAAGGCGGAGGCCTCCTTTCAAACAGTTTAGCGCTACTCCGACATCATTGGGCGGCATCATCGTGAGCGTCGAACGCTAGCAGCGTGCCGTCGATCTCGAGGGGCGCTACGAACAGCATGAGCAGCGCGATTCGCCGACACGTGTGAACCGACGCGAGATGAACATCCGCAACTTGTGCGGGTGGCCAGAGAACCGCGATTCCCAGCTGTAGTTGGTCCTCAACGGTATCGAGCAAACCAAGCCGACAGCGCCGGATTCACAGGCGAATGGGATCTGCGAGCGTTCCCACAGCACCGTGCCGCAGGAGCTCTGCCAGGTGCCTTTTGCGGGAGGATCTAGGCCTCGCTGAACCAACTGCAGCGTGACCTAGGCAGCAGAATAGAGCGCTACAAGCGGGACCGCGCCCATCAAGGCAGGATGTGTTGCGGCCGCACCCCTATAGCGACTATGCTTGCCGGAAAGGAGGTATAGGACCAGAAAGGCACAGCGCTGAACTAGGTTGACAGCCAGCGCCTCGACAAAAAGCAGTAACTCTCAGATCAAGTCGCGACCTCTTCACCTTTTCACTCTTCACCCTTCACGCCTCTCCCGTAGATGACCGTCTACCTGATCCAGGCGCTCTCCGGCCTGTCGCACGCCGCGACGTTGTTCCTGGTGGCGAGCGGGTTGTCGATCATCTTCGGCGTGACCCGCATCGTGAACTTCGCGCACGGCTCGTTCTACATGCTGGGCGCTTACATGGCGTACAGCTTCTCCGAGTTTCTGTCGGCGAGGCTGGGCGTGCCTGTGGGGTTCTGGACCGGGATCGTGCTGGCCGCGCTTGCCGTCGGGCTGATCGGCGTGCTACTGGAGCTTACCGTCCTGCGCCGCATCTATGGCGTTCCCGAGCTGTACCAGCTGCTCGCGACCTTCGGCGTGGTCCTGCTCGTGCAGGATGTCGCGCTGCTGGTCTGGGGCCGGGAGGATCTGCTGGCGCCGCGCGCGCCGGGCCTGCGGGGCACGGTCGAGATCCTGGGCCAGCGCTTTCCGCAATACCATCTGTTCGTCATCGCTCTGTATCCCTTGGTGATGGGGCTGCTGTGGCTGCTGTTTCGGCGTACGCGCTGGGGCACGCTGGTGCGCGCCGCCACCGAAGACCGCGAGATGACCGGCGCTCTGGGAGTCAACCAGCGCTGGCTGTTCACGAGCGTGGTGTTGCTGGGATCGTGCCTTGCAGGGCTGGGCGGCGCGCTGCAGATCCCGAAGGAGGCCGTCAACCTGCAGATGGACCTCCACATCATCACCGAGGCGTTCGTGGTGGTTGTGATCGGCGGACTGGGGAGCATCGCCGGCGCATTCCTCGCTGCGCTTCTCGTGGGTGAGATCTCGGCCTTCGGCATCTTGTGGTTCCCGCAGTCGAGTCTGGTCCTTCCGTTCCTGGTGATGGCCGTCGTGCTGGTGGTGCGTCCCTACGGCCTGCTCGGAAAGCCCGAGCGACAGCGGGGCGCCCAGGCGGATGCCGGCGCTCGCCTGCGGCCCGGCGGGCGCGGCTTCGCCTACGCTTCGCTCACCATCCTGCTCGCGCTCGCCGCGGTCCCGTTGTTTTCCGGCACGTACACGCAGCTCGTGCTCTCCGAGATCTTCGTCCTCGCGCTGTTCGCCGCGAGCCTGCACTTCATCCTCAGTGTCGGAGGCATGATCTCGTTCGGCCACGCGGCCTACTTCGGGCTGGGCGCTTATACGGCCGCGCTGCTGCTCACTCGGATGGCGGCGCCCATGGGAGGTGCACTGGCCGCGGCGCCCGTGCTTGCGGCCGCGATGGCGCTCGTCTTCGGTTGGTTCTGCATCCGGCTGAGCGGCGTGTACCTGGCGATGCTCACTCTGGCCTTTGCGCAGATCCTCTGGTCGCTGGCGGTTCAGTCGGGCTGGGCCGGCGGGGACAACGGCATCCTCGGCGTCTGGCCGACAGGTTGGGCGAGCTCGAAAACGGCGTACTACTACGTGACGCTCGGGTTAGGGAGCGCGAGCCTGCTGGTGCTCCGGCGGGCCGTGTTTGCGCCGTTCGGCTACGCGCTGCGCGCCGCGCGTGATTCGGCGATGCGCTCCGAAGCGATTGGCATCGGCGTGCGGCGGCAGCAATGGATGGCGTTCACGCTCGCGGGTGCGTTCGCCGGCTTGGCGGGAGCGCTGCACGCATTTCTCAAGGGCAGCGTGTTTCCCACACTGCTGTCCATCCCGCAGTCGATCGATGCCCTGGTGATGGTGCTGCTGGGCGGGTTGCATACGCTTACGGGACCGCTCGTGGGCACCGCGACCTATCACGTCCTGCAGACCGAGATCATGCGCGTGACCGATTACTGGCGCGCGATCCTGGGCGCGGTGATCGTGTTGCTCGTCGTCGGATTCCCCGAAGGCCTGGTCGGGTCGCTGCGCGGGTGGCTGGAAACGTGGAGCATGTTTGCTGCGCGCCGCCGGTCGTCCCTCAGCCATTCGTAGTCGTCGCTCGCTCTCATGCCCCTGCTCGAGGTCGATCAGCTTGCGAAGTCCTTTGGCGGCGTGCAGGCGGTGGCGGGCGTGTCGTTCCAACTCGAGGCCGGAGAGGTGCTCGCGCTCATCGGTCCGAACGGTGCGGGCAAGTCGACCTGCTTCAACCTGCTCAACGGTCAGCTGGCGCCCGATGGCGGTCGCGTGCTGCTGAACGGACTGGACATCACGGCGCGTGCACCGCGCGCGATCTGGCGCATGGGAGTGGGGCGCACGTTCCAGGTCACGGCCACCTTCGGCTCCATGACCGTGCAGGAGAACGTGCAGATGGTTCTGCTGTCTCACGCGCGGCGCATCTTCGGACTGTGGCGGCCGGCCGCTGGTCTGTTCCGGGACGAGGCGATGGCGCTGCTGGAACGCGTGGGCATCGCGGACCAGGCGCAGCGTCCCTGCAGCTTGCTCGCGTATGGCGACTTGAAGCGCGTGGAGCTGGCGATGGCTCTGGCTTCCCGCCCGCGGCTGCTGCTCATGGACGAGCCCACCGCCGGAATGGCGCCGAAGGAACGCAACGCACTGATGGCGCTCACGGCGGAACTGACCCGCGAGCGCGGCCTCGGCGTGCTCTTCACCGAGCACAGCATGGACGTGGTCTTTGCCTTTGCGCGCCGGGTGTTGGTCATGGCACGAGGCCGCCTCATCGCGCAGGGCGAACCGGCTGCGGTGCGCAGCGACGCGGAGGTGCAGGCGGTGTATCTCGGCACCGCGGCAACCTTCCAGGCGCATGCCGCTCTGGACCGATAGAGACCGGCGGCGCGCCCGCGCATGAACACGGCATTACTGGAAGTGACAGGGTTGCGGGCCTGGTATGGACGGGCTCAGATCTTGTTCGGTGTCGACCTGCGCGTCGCGCGAGGCGAGGTCGTGGCCTTGATGGGCCGCAACGGCGCCGGCAAGTCCACCACGATCAAGGCCATCATGGGGCTGCTTAGGCGCGTCGAGGGCCAGGTCGCGTTCTCCGGCCAAAGCCTGCGCGGGCTCGATGCGTTTCAGATCGCCCGCCTGGGGTTGGGCTTCGTGCCCGAGGACCGGAGGATTTTCAGCGAGCTGACGGTGATGGAGAATCTCGAGGTCGGGCGCCAGCCGCCGCGGCACGGAGCGCCGTCGTGGTCGCCCGAGAAGCTGTTCCGCGTGTTCCCCAACCTCGGGACGATGACGCGGCGCCCGGGCGGACGCATGAGCGGCGGGGAGCAGCAGATGCTGACCGTGGCGCGCACGCTCATGGGCAACCCGCATCTGGTGTTGCTCGATGAGCCCTCGGAGGGGATCGCGCCCAAGATCGTGGAAGCGATGGCAAACTTGATCCTCGAGCTCAAGAAGGAGGGGCTGAGCGTGCTCCTCTCCGAGCAGAACCTGCATTTCGCTCAGCTCGTGTGCGACCGCGCCTATGTGATCGAGAAGGGGCAGGTGAGACACGAGGGGACGATGGCGGAGCTCGCGGACGATGAAGAGGTGAAGAGGGAGTATCTTGGGGTGTGAATGGTGAACCAGTGAAGGAGTGAAGGAGTGAATGAGTGAAGGAGTGAAGGAGGTGGGCGGCGGTAGGCTGGCGCTCTTGGTTGTCGAGTTCGGGAGAAATCTCCCTCCTTCGCAGTGACCGCGGCGTTCGGCCCAGCCAGGTGGCATACTTACCTCATTCACTCATTTACTCGTTTACTTCTATCACTTCATTCACTCATTTACTCATTCACTCCTTCACTATGGATAGGGTGAGACCATGGCTTTAGATGCAACCATAACCCCCAAAGGCAAGCTCGTCGTCCGCAACATCGGTCTGCTGTTGTCGGGTGATATCGGACGACCCATCCTCGACGCGGACACTGTGGTGGCCGTGGACGGTGTGATCACCGCAGTGGGCAAAGAGAAAGACTGCGACACCGCGAACGCCGATTTCGTGATCGACGCCAAGGGCACCTGTCTTGCGCCGGGGCTGATCGACAGCCACGTGCATCCGGTGTTCGGGGACTGGACGCCGCGCCAGAACCAGCTCGGCTGGATCGATTCCACGCTCAACGGCGGCGTGACCACCATGGTCTCGGCGGGGGAGGTGCATCTGCCCGGGCGGCCCAAGGACATCGTCGGGTTGAAAGCGCTTGCGATCACGGCTCAGCGCGCGTTCCACAACTTCCGCCCAGGCGGCGTCAAAGTGCTGGCCGGTGCGCCGGTCCTGGAGAAGGGGCTGGTCGAGTCGGATTTCGCGGATCTGGCCCAGGCCGGCGTCACGCTGCTGGGTGAAGTCGGTCTGGGCTCGGTGAAGGCGGGCAACGAGGCGCGGCAGATGGTGGCGTGGGCCCGCAAGCACGGAATCCAAAGCACCATCCACACCGGCGGCCCGTCCATCCCCGGGTCCGGCCTGATCGACAAGGACGTGGTCCTGGAAGCCGATGCCGACGTCATCGGTCACATCAACGGCGGGCACACCGCCTTGCCCGAGGCGCATGTGTGCGAACTGTGCGAGCGCTCCTCGCGAGCGATCGAGGTGGTGCACAACGGCAACGAGAAGGTCGCGATTGCGGCTGTGCAGGCCGCGCGCGACCTCAAGTGCCTGCAGCGCGTCATCCTGGGTACTGACGGCCCCGCCGGCTCCGGCGTACAGCCGCTCGGCATCTTGCGCATGATCGCGCTGCTCTCCAGCCTGGGAGGAGTGCCGGCCGAGCAGGCATTCTGCTTTGCGACCGGCAATACGGCGCGCATCCGCGGACTGCGCTGCGGTTTGATCGAGGCGGGGCGGGCGGCCGATTTCGTGTTCCTGGATCGCGCCCAGCATACGGCCGGACGCACGCTGCTCGAGAGCGTCGCCCTGGGGGACATTCCCGGGGTAGGGATGGTGGTGATCGACGGCATCGTGCGCTGCGGGCGCAGTCGCAACACGCCCCCCGCCACGGAAGTGCCCGTGATCGTAGGGGGCGGGCACTGATGCGCACCTCGCTTCGCCGCCGCGCAGCGCTCTGCTAGACTGCAAGGCGGGGACCCGCCCGCGACCGTGTCGGTCGGCCATGGTGTGGGGATCACAACAAAGAGCTTGGCCAGGAGGCTGTTATGGTTCGCATTACGAGAAGAAAATTTTTGGTCGCGGCCGGCGCGTCAGGGGCGTCCGCGTTGCTGTCCGCGGCGCCGCTGCGAAGCGCGCTCGCGGCCGGGAAGATCAAGCCCACGGACAGCGACGCGCTGCTGGTGATCGACGTGCAGAACTGCTTCGTTCCAGGCGGCAGCCTGGCGGTGAAGGACGGCGACAAGATCGTTCCGCTCATCAATCAGATCGCCAAGGCGTTCCACAACGTTGTGCTCACCCAGGACTGGCACACCCCCGATCACGTCTCCTTCGCTTCACAGCATGCGGGCAAGAAACCGTTCGAGACCATCGAGCTCAGCTACGGAACCCAGGTGCTTTGGCCGGACCATTGCGTCCAGGGCACCGAGGGCGCGGCCATCGTGAGCGGCATCAGCATTCCCCAGGCGGAGCTCATCCTGCGCAAGGGGTTCCACCGCGACGTGGACAGCTACTCCGCATTCCTCGAGGCGGACCGGAAGACGGAGACCGGACTGGCCGGCTATCTCAAAGGCCGCAACATCAACCGCGTGTTCGTGTGCGGCCTCGCCACCGACTATTGTGTGGCCTGGTCGGCGCTGGATGCCCGCCGGTTCGGCTTCCAGGCGGAAGTCATCGAGGATGCCTGCCGCGGCATCGACCTGAACGGCTCCATCGCGAAAGCGTGGGAGCAGATGGCGAAGGTCGGCGTCAAGCGCATCCAATCGAGCGACCTCGAGCTGGCTTGACATCCCCGCCGCAGCGGCGCGCAAGGGCGAGCCGATGGGCTCGCCTTTGTTTTGTCCGGTTGGATGCCAAGCGCTGTGGATAGGACGCATGGCGGCCTCCGCGCCGGCCACGAATTCCGGGTAAGGTGAACCCCCGCACACGGTGCGAGGGACGCCCATGGACATCTTCATCTCCTACGCCTCGGAGCAGCGCGCGACCGCCGAGGAGATCGCGCTGGCGCTGCGCGAGGAGGGCCACCAGGTCTTCTTCGACCGCTCGGAGCTGCCCGAGGGAGATGCCTACAACGCGCGCATCCGAGAGGCGATCCGCGCCTGCGATCTGCTGTTGTTCCTGGTGAGTCCGGAGGCCGTTGCCGACGGGCGCTATACGCTGACCGAGCTCAAATTCGCCGAGGAGAAATGGGCCTCGCCCGCCGGCCACGTCCTGCCGGTCATGGTGCGACCCACCGAGCCGGCGGCAATCCCCGCGTATCTGCGTGCCGTAGTCGTGTTGCGGCCTGCAGGAAACGTCGCCGCAGAAGTGGTCGTAGCTGCGGAGCGGCTCCTGCAGCCGCGCTGGATGCGGATCATCCGCCGCTACGGACTCGCGCTTGCAGCCCTTGTCTTGATCGGCGGCGGGGTAGGGATCTGGCGCGCGGCAGAGAGCTGGCGCGCTTGCGGTGCGGCGCTACATCTGGTCGCGCAGGCCAAGCTGCAGCAAGGCGCGGGAGACTATGCCGGCGCATGGGACCGCTATGCCAATGCGCTTGCAACCTGCCCCAGCAGCGCTGAGGCAACTGCAGGGCAGGAGCGCCTCGCCATGGATTGGCTGGAGAACGTCCGCGTGACGCCGGGGAAGGAGACGTTCACCGACATCGCCGACAAGGTGCAACCCGCGCTATCCGTTGCAGCACTTGGCAAAGACGAGGAGCGGGCGGCCGATGCGCTCGCGCACCTCGGGTGGGGGGACTTCCTGCGCTCACGCGACGGAAAGGGTGGACTGGACCCAGTCCTCTACTACCGCCAAGCCCTGCAGCGCGATGCCGCGAACCCGTACGCGCATGCATTCTGGGGTCACTACCTCTTCGTAAGCGGCGGCGATGCACAGGAGGCGAAGGCACACTTCGACCGGGCGCTGGCATCCCGCGCGCTCCGTCCCTTCGTGCGCGGCCTCGAGATCTCCGCGTTGCTCTGGAGAGGCGGGCCGGACTTGGAGGACGAGGTCGTCCGGATCGCGAACGACATGCGCCTGCAAGGCGAAGCACGACCTGCAATCGGCAGCGAGCCGCTTGCCTCCCAGATCTGGAGCGTGTACTACGATCGCCTGCTCCACGGCAACCGGAAGGACCAGTTCCTCGCGGCGTTGCCCGCTGCAGACCACCTGGCCACATTCGAGTGGCTGTTCCCGGAGTATGCGCGCTCCACCAACCGGACCTTCTATCTGTACATGCTTGCGGAATTGCAGGAGCACGAGGGTGCCCGCGAAGCTGCGCTGCAAACCTACCGGTCGGTCGTGACCATGCTGGCGGAACAGGGAGGGGGCGACTCGAATCTCGCCGACGCGGCGCGTCAGGGCGTGCGGCGGTTGCAACGCCAGTGAGCGAGCGCGGCGGCGACCGCGCGACCGCCGTGACGGGCCCACCTGCGAGCCGCCGCCGCTCGCGCTGATTGCGGGATGCCTCAGCGTCCGAAGCGGATGCTGGCCTGTCGCCGGAACTCGCTCGGCGTCATGCCCTTGATCTCGAGAAAGCGCCGATTGAAGTTGGCCACATTGTTGAAGCCGACGTCGTAGCAGATGTGCGTGATGTAGCGGTTCGACTCCATCAGCAGCAAGCAGGCGCGGCTGATCCGCACGCGGTTCACGAAGTCGATGAAGTTGTTCCCGGTCGCGCGCCGGAAGAAACGGGAGAACCGGCTCTCGGTCATCCCGAGCTGCGCGGCACACTCGCTCATCGACGGGGCTTGCGCGATGTTCTGCGTGAGCCGATTCACGATGCTGTTGATCTGCTCGAGCGAGATGTCGTCGTCGAAGCTCTGCAGGCGCGCGCTCGACAGCAGCTGATAATCGGTGCAGCGGGTGAGATCCGTCATGAATTGGCAGAAGGCGGCGAAGCGCTCCAGGCCGCGGCTGCGCTTGATCTTCTCGAAGTAGGCCCGTGCGCGATCCGAGAGGCCGAAGAACTCGATGCCGTTCCGCGCGCGCTCCAGCAGCGGCAGCACCTCGGCAAGCTCGGGTAGGCTCGCGCACGCTCTGGCGATAGGCTCGTGAGGGAACTGGATGACGCGGTCACGCAGCTGCACCCCGCCCGCGGGCACGTCGAGCGAGATCCAGTTGTGCGGGAGCCGCGGTCCGGTGAGGACGAGGTGCCCGGGCTGGAACTGTCCGATCCAATCGCCCACAAAGCCCTTGCCGGAGGTCGCCACGATTAGGTGCAGCTCGTACTCGTCGTGATAGTGCCAGCGCGCGAGCGGTGTCGGGTAGCCGTGATCGAGGCAGCGGATGAAGCCGACCTCCTCGGCCGCCTCGTAACCCAGCGAGGGGACACGCGACGCCTCGAGCTCGAGCTCGGGATGCCGGCGCCTGGGCATGTGGCGCTGTTGAACGCGCATGGTTTGTCCCCTTCAGCTCATCACATTGCCGCCGTCCACGTTCACCGTCTGAGCGGTGATGTACGAGGCTTCGTCGCTGGCGAGAAAGACGGCGGCTCCCGCGACCTGCTCGGGGCGGCCCATATACCCGAGCGGCACCGCCTTGCCGACGGCCGCCTTCTTCTCTCCGAGCCGGAGACCTTCGTAGCGGGCGAAAAGCGCATCGACTTGTTGCCACATCGGCGTGTCGATCACTCCCGGCGCGATCGCGTTCACGCGGATGCCGTAGGGGGCCATCGCCAGCGCGGCCGACTGGGTGTAGCTTACGACCGCGGCTTTGGTGGCGCAATAGTGCGCGACCAACGCCTCGCCGCGCCGCCCCGCCTGTGAAGCGAGATTGATGACCGTTCCCGGAGCGCGAGAGCTGCTGCGCTGCGCGACCATCTGCGCGAGCACCTTCTGCATCACGAAGAACATGCCGCGCACGTTCACGGCGTAGAGCCGGTCGTACATCGCTTCATCGCTTTCCAGCAGCGGTGCGAGATCGAAGATGGCCGCGTTGTTGAACAGGATATCGATGGGGCCGAAGCGCGCCTGCGCGGCTTGGACCAGAGCGTCGATCTGCGCCGTCTTCGCCACGTCGCAAGCGAGGTACTGGAGGCGGTCGCGGTGGTGCGAAATCAGCCCTGCCAGGTCGCCCGAGGGCTGCAGCGGAAGATCCACCGCGGTGCACCTTGCGCCTTCCGCGAGGTAAGCCTTGGTCACGGCCAGACCGATCCCACCGACGGCGCCGGTCAACAGAGCGTGCCGGTTGTCCAGCCGCAGAGTCATCGCTTGTGCCCGTGCACGAACGCCGCGGCGCGCTCGGTCGCGGCTCGCATCGCGCCGATCAAGCGGGAATCGCCGGCCAGTGGACCCCACAACACCGTGTCGCGGCAGAACGCATCCACCGGATCGGCCGCATCGCAGATCGCGTGGGCGGCACCGGGGTCCATCGCCTGGTCGTGATACGCGTACGGAATCTCGTTGCGGTGCCAGCGTTGCAGAAAAGCGAGGAACAGGGCGGGGAGCAGGGCGACACTGGCGATCGATGCGTTCTTGGCCAGCCGCTCGTGCACGGTGGGAGCGATGAAGCCAGGGATCTTGGAGTAGGCGTCCATCGCCACGCGCTGATTCGTGTCTTCGATGGCCGGATTCCCGAAGCGTTCCAGCACGACGTCGCGGTAGGCCGCGAGGTCGATGGGACTGGGCCGCTCGGGCGTGGTGAGGCACGGGATCGTGTCGTGGGTCACGTAGTCCCATGCCATCTGGCGGATGGCAGGGTCATGCGTGCCTTCGTGAATGAACCGATACCCGACCAGCGTGCCGGCCCAGGCGATGCAGGAGTGGCTCGCATTCAGGATGCGGATCTTCGCTTCTTCGTACGGATCGACGGACTCGACCATCTGGACGCCGACGCGCTCCCAGGCCGGGCGGCCGTTGCAGAAATCATCCTCGATCACCCACTGGATGAAGCTCTCGCTCATCACCGGCGCCGCGTCGTCCCAGCCGGTCGCGAGCTTCACGCGCGCCGCCACGTCGGGAGCCGGCCGCGGTGTGATGCGGTCCACCATCGCGTTCGGGCTGCTGGTGTTCGCGACCACCCAGTCGTGCAACTCCGTGTCGTTCAGCAGCGCGATGAATTGCAGCAGCCCGCCGCGGAAGCGCTCGCCGTTGTGCCGCAGGTTGTCGCAGTTGAGCAGCGTGACCTTGCCGCTCGAGCGGCGCATGCGCTGCCGCAGGATCGCCGTGAGCGCGCCGTAGATCGTGCCGCCCGGCTTGCCTTGGCGCGCCGCCGCGAGATCGGCCGACAGATCGGGGAAGCTCAGATCGAGCCGGTTCTTGGCGTCCAGGTAGTATCCAGCCTCGGTCACGGTGAAGGAGATGATTCGCGTGCCGGGATCGGCGCCGATGGCGATCAGACCGGCCAGGCTCGGGTCGTACGGCACCACGGTCTTGATCGCCCTGATCTTGGTGTAGCTGCGCTCTCCGTTGGGCGTCACGGTCTCCAGCGTGTACGCACCGCCCTGCGCCGCCAGCGCGGCGATGAGCTCCTTCATGTCCGGCCGGGTATTGCCGCCTGCGAGCGCCCACCCGCGGTCTCCGGATTCGATGAGGCGATGCAGGTACAACGCCTGGTGCGCGCGATGGAAGAAGCCAAGCCCCAGGTGGAGGATCAGGAGCGGACCCGACATGGACGCGCCTCCGAGCAGGAAATCAGCGCATCGCAGGCGCTACGACGCGCCCGTGCGAGTCGAACAGGTGGGCCGCGGCGCTGTCGATCTGCAACCCGACCGCATCGCCCACGTGCGGCAGAGCGCGGCTGTTGGTCTGGCGCGCCACAAGCGGTGTCCCGCGTGTGGTGGTGATGTAGACGAGGGTCTCGGCGCCGAGGGCTTCGACCAGGTCGACGCGGGCTTGCACCTGGCCCGTTCCCGCCGCGCCTAAGGTCAGACTCTCCGGGCGCAGGCCAAGATAGCCGCCGCCGGGAACCGGCATGGTGAGCCCGCCCTCGAACTGCGCCGTGTCCGCCCCGGCCACCATGTTCATCTGTGGCGTACCGATGAACTGCGCCACGAACTGGTTGTTCGGACGGTAATACAGCTCGAGCGGCGTGCCGACCTGCTCGATCTGACCGTCGCGCAGCACCACCACCCGATGCGCGAGCGTCATCGCCTCCACTTGATCGTGGGTGACATAGATCGTGGTCCCGTTGAGCTCGCGATGCAGCCGCGCGAGCTCGACGCGCGTCTGGCCGCGCAGTGCGGCGTCGAGGTTGGACAGCGGCTCGTCGAACAGGAACACCTTGGGCGAGCGGACGATCGCCCGGCCGATCGCGACGCGCTGGCGCTGGCCGCCGGACAGCTCTTTCGGCGTGCGCTGCAGATACGGCGTGAGGTTGAGGATCTGGGCGGCGCGCTCGACCTTTTCCCGGACCACCGCCGGATCGGTCTTGGCCAGCATCAGCGCGAAGCTCATGTTCTCGTACACGGTCATGTGCGGATACAGCGCGTAGCTCTGGAACACCATGGCCAGATCGCGCTTCGAGGACGGCAGCCTCGTGATGTCGCGGCCGTCCAGCCAGACCGAGCCGACATCGACCGTCTCCAGCCCGGCGATCATCCGCAGCAGCGTGGACTTGCCGCATCCCGACGGTCCCACGAACACGACGAACTCGCCCTTCTCGATGGTGAGGTCGATGCCCTTGATGGCCTTGAGCTCGCCGAAGTACTTTTCTACGCCTTTGAGTTCGAGAAACGCCATGCGTCCTCCCCTCGAGTCACTTCACCGCACCGAACGTCAAGCCCTGGACGAGCTGGCGTTGACTGAACCAGCCGAACACGACGATCGGCGCGATCGCCATGAACGACGCACACGAGAGCTTCGCCCAGAACAGCCCCTCCGGGCTGGAATACGACGCGATCATCGTCGCCAGCGTGCCGGCCTTGGCCGACGTGAGATTGAGCGACCAGAACGCCTCGTTCCACGCCAGCACCAAGCACAGAAGGCCCGTCGAGAACAGCCCGCCGACCCCGAGCGGCAGCAGAACGCGCCGGAACTCCTGCCATAGCGACGCACCGTCCATGCGCGCCGCCTCCAGAATCTCGTTCGGGATATCCCGCAGGCTCGAGTACAGCATCCACACCATGATGGGAAGATTGCTGAGCATGAACACGACGATCAGCGCCAGGCGCGAATCCAGCAACCCCGCCGTCTGCGCCAGCACGTAGATCGGCACGAGCGCCCCCACCGCCGGCATCATCTTCGTGGAGAGCATCCACATCAGGACGTCCCGCGTGCGCTTGCTGCGGAAAAACGCCATCGAATATGCGGCCGGGAATGCGATGGCCAGTCCGAGAAGGGTCGAAGTCACGCTGGTGATCACCGAATTCGTCGCGTACAGCAGATAGTCGCTGCGCTGCTGGACCTCCGCGAAGTTGGCCAGCGTCGGCTTGAAGAACAGCAGCGGCGGCACCGCGATCGCCTGCAGCTCGGTCTTGAAGGACGTCAGCACCAGCCAGCCGAGAGGGAAGAAGATCACCAGCGTCACCAGCCACGCCGCAATGGCGCGGCCCACGAATGCAGCGGTTACCGGAGGTTTGGGTGCCATAATCTGTGATCCAGCGCAGCGCTAGTCCAGGTTCTTGCCGATCATGCGGATGAGGAAGATCGCCACGATATTGGCGAGGACGACGGCCAGCAGAGCCCCCGCGGACGCTACCCCGGCATCGAAGTTGAGCAGCGCCTGCTTGAAGATCAGGAACGCGATGTTGGTGCTGGCGTCTCCCGGGCCGCCGCCGGTGGTGGTGAAGATCTCGGCGAACACGCTCAACAGGAAAATGGTCTCGATCATGATGACCACCGCGATCGAGCGCCCCAGATGCGGAACGTAGAGATAGCGCAACTGCTGCAGGTAGCGCGCGCCGTCCATGCGTGCGGCCTCGAGCTGCTCGCGGTTCATCGACTGCAGCGCGGTGACGAAGATCAGCGTGGCGAACGGCAGCCACTGCCACGCCACCATGATGATCACGGAGAGCAGCGGCCAATCGGCCATCCAGTCGACCGGCTGCGCACCGAAGACGCGCCAGACTTGCGCGAGGACCCCGTAGATCGGGTTCATCATCATGTGCTTCCACAGCAGCGCATTCACCGTGGGAATCACGAAGAAGGGCGAGATGAGGAGCACGCGCACTACGCCGCGGCCGGGGAACGGCTCGTCGATCAGCAGCGCCAGCGCCACCCCGCCTACGACCGTGATGGCGATCACGCTGCCGAGCAGAAGCAGGGTGTTGACGATGGCCGTCCAGAACGACGGATCGGTGACGAAGTACTCGTAGTTGGCCAGCCCGATGAAGCCGCTCTCGCCGGGCTGCATGAGGTTGTAGCGGATGAGCGAGAAGTAGATCGTCATCGCGAGCGGCACGATCATCCACAGGAACAGCGTGATCACCGCCGGCGAGAGCAGCAGCCGGGGAAGGAGGCGGCTCGGCACGGCGCGGGGACGAGCCGGCGCGGCTGCCGGAGCTGCCGCGCTGGCAGCACCGTTGGCGCTGAGCGTGACGGAGCGCAGTCGGAACATGAGCGGCTCCCAGAGGAGTAGGCTGCCCGCGTCGACTCCGCCGCTCGCGCGGCGGAGTGCGTCACGGACTGTGCCTAGGGGCTCGGCGGGCGACGGGCCGATCTACTTGTAGTAGCCAGCCTTTCTCATCTCGCGGTCAGCCGCGGTCTGGGACGTCTTCAGCGCCTGATCGACGGGGGTCTTGCCGGCCAGCGCCGCGCTCATCTGCTGCCCCACCGCGATGCCGATCGCCTGAAACTCCGGGATCGCCGCGAACTGGACGCCTACGTACGGCGATTTCGGCAGCGTGCTGTCGTTCGGATTGGCCGTGTCGATCGCTTTCTTCTCGGCGTCCGCGAACTTGGCGGCCTTCAGGAACTGCGGATTTGCGTAGGTGCTCTTGCGCGTGCCCGTGGGGATACTGCCCCAGCCGACTTCCTTGCCGACCAGATTGATGTAGTCCTTGGAGGTGGCCCAGGCGATGAACTTCTGCGCAGCCGCTTGGTTCTTGGAGCCGGCCGGGATCGCGAGTGCCCATGCCCACAGCCAGTTCGCGCCCTTGGGCGTCACCGCCATGGGGGCTTGCGCGAAAGCGACCTTGTCCGCGACTTTGCTCTGCTTCGGGTCGCTGATGAAGGACGCGGCGATGGTTGCGTCCACCCACATGCCGCACTTGCCCTCGTTATACAGCGCCAGGATTTCGTTGAAGCTGTTCGCCGACGATCCCGGCGGCCCGTACCTGTTCAGCAGATCGACGTAGAAGTTGATCGCATCCTTCCATGGCTTGGACTCGAGCTGCGGATGCCAGCTCATGTCGAACCACTGGCCGCCGTAGGTGTTGACCAGCGTGGTGATGAAGGCCATGTTGTCGCCCCAGCCCGGCTTGCCGCGCAGACAGATGCCGTAGACGCCGGCTTGCGGGTTGTGGATCTTGGCGGCGAGCTCCCTCACCTGGGTCCACGTGGGGCGATCGGAAAACTTCACGCCGGCCTTGTCGGCGAGGTCCTTGCGATACATCAGCATCGAGCTTTCGCCGTAGAAGGGCGCAGCGTAGAGCTTGCCGTCGACGGAGAGGCCCTGGCGTATGGCCGGCAGCAGGTCGTCGACGTCGTACGCCGCGTCGGGCTTGAGCTCTTGCAACCAGCCCTTCTTGCCCCAGATCGGCGTTTCGTACATGCCGATCGTCATGATGTCGAACTGACCGCCCTTGGTGGCGATGTCCGTGGTGACGCGCTGGCGCAGCACGCCCTCTTCCAGCGTCACCCATTTGACCTTGATGTCCGGGTTCGCCTGCTCGAAGAACTTGGTGAGCTTCTGCATCTCGATCATGTGACCGTTGTTGACGGTCGCGATCACGAGCTCGGTGGCGGCGTGCGAGGCACTGGCAAAGGCGAGGCCGAATGCCAGCGCGAGGCCTGATTTCAGCTTCATGGAAAGCTCTCCTCCAAATAATTTTGATCGACCCGGTGCGCCCGTTGGTCACATCGGCGCAACATATCTTAGGTGGGACGAAAAGACCGTTTGATACTGTGGCGCGCGCGCTTAGATACTATTTTGCGTGGCTCGCGTTGGGGCTCGCTGTCCTGGGGAAAAATAGTATCGTGGCGGCGCCCCTTTCCAGGGCGGCAGAGCGTTCCGGCGGTTTCCGCGGGCCGATGCATCGCGGCTGATTCCGGCACGAGGAGTCGCTCGCGGTGACTGCGAGCGGGCCAGCTAGGGACCCGGGCTACACCCGGGGCGTGAGCAGAGCGGCTCCGTTCACGCCGCGCTCACGCCTACTGGATCGAGCGCGTTCCTTTGCAGCGCGGTCGCGCGCCTGCGCCACGGGTAGGAGCCGGCGGGCATCATCCTGCGCCCATGGGCTGTGCACCGGTCGGGGCGGGCTGTGCCGCCTCGGCGCGTGCGTGCTCGGCGGCCCAACGGATCGCGTAATCGGCGAGCTCCTTCCATCTGGAATCGGCGATCAGCCAGTGCGTCCGATCCGGGAACAGCTTGTACTCCGTGGTCGCGGGGGATCGTTGTTGCTTGCGGTAGTTCGTCTCGACCATCGACCGCGCGACGGTTCGATCCTTCTCGCCCGCGATCAGGAGCAGAGGTGCGCGGTTCGGGTTCTTCCAGTTGACGCCGTTGCCGATGCCGAAGGCGGCTTGATAATAGAGCCGCCCGGGCGTGGGTATGACATACCGCTCGTACGCGGCGCGTTGCTCCTCGGGCGAGCTCAGATGCATGAAGCTCCACGCGAACTGCGGCAGCGTCATGCTCAGCACGCGGCTCCACCCTCGCCAGGCCAGAAAAATCGGCAGCGCACCGTACAGCACCAACGGCGTCGGAAACACTCCGCGCGGAGGAGCGGGATCGATCGCGACGCCGGCCGCGCCCAACCCGCGGTCGAGCAGCATCTGGACGAAGAGGCCGCCGAACGAATGGCCGATCAGCAATGGCGGTTGCGGCAGCGCTCGGATCAGCTGCTCGTGGTGATCGACGATCTTTCCGATCGTGAGCTTGGCGAGCTCCGGGTGCTGCTGCCGCCGCAGCTCGGAGACCGTAGCATCCTCGAACGGCCACGCGGGCGTCATGCAAGTGTAGCCCTGCGACTCGTAGTGACCACGGAACAGCTCCCAGCATTCCGGCCCCAGCCACGCGCCATGAACGAGCATCACGGTCTTGGTCATTTGCAGGTCTCCTGTGCGAAATGCACTCGTTGCGCTCAGAACGAGCGTGGCAGGTCGAGAATGTGCTCTGCGACGTAAGACAGGATCAGGTTCGTGGAGATCGGCGCCACTTGGTAGAGTCGCGTCTCGCGGAACTTGCGTTCGACATCATACTCGGCGGCGAAGCCGAAGCCGCCGTGAAACTGCAAGCACGCATCGGCCGCTTCCCAGGAGGCCTTCGCGGCGAGATATTTCGCCATGTTCGCTTCGGCGCCGCAGGGCAGATGACGGTCGAACAGCTCGCAGGCTTTCCACCGCATGAGGTTTGCCGCCTCGACTTCGATGTAGGCTTCGGCGATCGGGAATTGCACGCCCTGGTTCTGGCCGATGGGCCGGCCGAACACGTTGCGCTGCTTGGCGTAGCGCGTGACGCGGTCGACGAACCAGTAGCCGTCCCCGATGCACTCGGCCGCGATGAGGGTGCGCTCGGCGTTCAGCCCGTCGAGGATGTAGCGGAACCCTTGGCCTTCCTCGCCGATCAGGTTCTCGCCGGGAATCTCGAGGTTGTCGAAGAAGAGCTCGTTGGTCTCGTGGTTCACCATGTTGCGGATCGGCTTCACCGTGAGACCGTTGCCGACGGCAGCATGCAGATCCACGATGAAGATCGACATGCCCTCCGATTTGCGTTTCACCTCCGCCAGAGGCGTCGTGCGGGCGAGCAGGATCATCAGGTCGGAGTGCTGCACGCGCGAGATCCAGACCTTCTGTCCGTTGACCACGTAGCGACTGCCCTTGCGCACGGCCACCGTCTTGATCTTCGTGGTGTCGGTCCCGGTGCTGGGCTCGGTCACCCCCATGGATTGCAATCGCAGCTCCCCGCTCGCGATCTTCGGCAGGTAGCGGCGCTTCTGCGCTTCCGATCCGTGTCGCAGCAACGTGCCCATGTTGTACATCTGCCCATGGCAGGCGCCGGCATTGCCGCCGGAGCGATTGATTTCCTCCATGATGACCGAGGCCTCCGCCAGCCCCAAGCCCGACCCGCCGTATTCCTGCGGGATCATCGCGGCCAGCCAGCCGGCCTTCGTCAGCGCGTCGACGAGCGCTTCGGGGTAACCGCGCGCCTCGTCGATCTTGCGGTAGTACTCGTCGGGAAACTGCGCGCACAGCGCGCGCACCGCGTCGCGAATGTCGTGGTATTTCTCCGGGGCCGAATCGGTCATGACGAATCCTTTGCGTCCAGCGCCGCGGCCGGCGCCACGGTGACGACGTCCGCGAGATCGGAAGCGAAGTATAAGGCCGCTCCGGCGAGGTCGGTCGCGATGCTGGGCCGAACCCCACGACGGAGCTGACGCCACGAAGACGGGCCGACTCGTATGGCAGCCGGTGCTGCGGACGCAGATCTTGCGATCTGATACCGTAGCTGGTCCAGATCAACGTTGCGATTGCATCCCCTGCGTATCGTCAATCACACGGCAAAGGAGGGACACGTGAGAAGACTGCTCGTCATGCTGCTTGGATTGCTGGTGCTTTCCGGTTGCTCCAAGGACAAATACATGGCGAACCCGGACGGCTCGAAACCCGACTTGTACCCGATCGCAACGGTCCGGACCTGGTCGGTCGTGGACGGCGCATACCAGGCGCCATCCGGCAAGGTTCGCATCTACATCCAAGACTCGGCTCGGTTCGGGGACGACGTGCAGCTGGGCAACGGGGTGAGGATCGGTGCCCGATCCTATGTCGATAACGACGCGGTGGTGTTTCCCAACGTCACCATCGGGGATGACACCAAGATCGGCAAGGATGCCATCGTGCAGTCGGACGTGAAGATCGGCAACAAGGTGGTCATCGGCGGGGATACCACGGTCGGTCAGGGCTCCGTGATCGAAGATGACGCGAGGACCGGCAAGTGGGTGAAGATCGGCCCCAAAGTCTCGATCGGAAGCAGCGCCCAGATCGGCCCCGGCGCCACGATTGCGGGAGGCGCTACGGTCGCGAAATCGCAGAACGTCCCTCAGGGCGCCCACGTGGCGCCATCCAAGTAGGCCCTGACGTCGAAACCATCGCTTGCCCGTTGGCAGCACAGCGGGCGAGCGATGCACGACCTGCGCGGCCGGTTCGTACTAGCGGGCCGCGCCTGCCAACACGGGCGGTTCGGCGGGCACTTTCGCGCACGCCGCTTCGTAGCACGCAGCCAGCTCCGACTCGCGAGTGACGCACATGGCGAGGTCCCGCAGCAGCCCATCGCTGAGACTGTAGACCCAGCCATGCACGGCCAGTTCCTGACCGCGCGCCCACGCCTCCCGGGCGACCGTGGTGTGGCAGACGTTCGCCACCTGCTCGATCACGTTCAGCTCGCATAGCCGATCGTGTCGCTGTTTCTCGCTCGGGAGCGGGGCGAGCTGACTCTGGTGTTTGGTGCGCACGTCTTGGACATGCCGCAGCCAGTTGTCGACCAGTCCCAGATGATCGTCACGCAGGGCCGCCAACACTCCGCCGCACCCGTAGTGCCCGCAGACGATGACGTCCCTCACCCGCAGCACGTCCACCGCATACTGGAGTGTGGACAGGCAATTCAAGTCCGCATGCACCACGACGTTGGCCACGTTGCGATGGACGAACAGCTCGCCGGGCAGCAGGCCGACGATCTCGTTGGCCGGGACACGGCTGTCGGAGCACCCGATCCAGAGGTATTGGGGCGCCTGCTGGCGCACTAAGCGGGCGAAGAAGTCGCGGTCACGCCGCACCATCTCCTCCGCCCACGCACGGTTGTTCGCAAACAGTCGGCTCAACACTCGCATGTCGACTCCACAGGATCACGGCTGCCGCGCTCGCAATCGGTCTCGCGGCGACGGCCGAAGGAACACCGGCCAACGCGCAATGCGGGCAGCGCGAAGCTGTCCGCTCGGGTAGACCCACTGGACAGGGCGGCCCGGTTCGACGTTTGGCCTGTACGGGGATTATCGGTCCAAACTGACCTTGGCCGCTCAGCGGGCGCTTGCCGCCCGGAGCGAGCTCGATGTTCGTCGCAGTCGTAGGCGCCGGATCGCGGTACAGCCGGTGGAGCAGGGTGGCGCCGGCCCGGTGTCCCCGCGTCTATGGCGAGAGCGGTTACGCGCTGCGCGCTTCGCCGGGCAGCAGCGCCGCGCGCCGCGAGCGGATCGCTTCGAGCACGAGGTCTTTGAGGCCTTCGCCGCCGCGCTCGTCCACCCACTGCACGATCTGGCGGCGCATGCGCGGATCCCAGAACCGCTTGATGTGGCCGGCCACGCCTTCGACGGCGAGCTGATGATCGGGCTCGGACTCGAAAAACGCCCCGATCTCGTTCGCCATCTTCACCAGCTTGTGCACGTCCACCCCGCGCTCCCTGTTCTCACTTGCCCGCCGTCGCGACCTCGGTCTGCTCGTGGTGTGCGGGCAGCAGGTGCTCCTGCACGCGGCTGAACTCGGTGAACCGGCGCTGCCACTCGGAAGGCTGGCTCACGCGCGTGACCTGCACCGCGGTGACCTTGTACTCGGGGCAGTTGGTCGCCCAGTCGGAGTTGTCGGTGGTCACCACGTTGGCGCCGGAGAACGGGTGATGGAAGGTGGTGTAGACGACCCCGGGCTGCATGCGCTCGGTGATCACCGCGCGCAGCACCGTCTCGCCGGCGCGGCTTCTCACGCCTACCCAATCGCCATCGCGGATGCCGCGCTGCTCGGCATCGTGGGGATGGATTTCGAGCTTGTCCTCGTCGTGCCACAACGTGTTCGGCGTGCGGCGCGTCTGCGCGCCGACGTTGTATTGCGTGAGGATGCGTCCCGTGGTCAGCAGGAGCGGATACTCGCGGGTGGTGCGCTCGTCGGTCGGCACGTACTCGGTGATGACGAAACGCCCCTTGCCGCGCACGAACTCGTCCACGTGCATGACCGGCGTGCCCTCGGGCGTCTTGCTGTTGCAGGGCCACTGGATGCTGCCCAGCCGGTCGATCTTCTCGAAGCTCACGCCGGTGAACGTGGGTGTGAGGCGCGCGATCTCGTCCATGATCTGCGACGGGTGATCGTAGTGCATCGGATAGCCCACCGCGTTGGACAGCGCCACCGTGACCTCCCAGTCCGCCATGCCGCACACCGGCGGCATGACCTTGCGCACGCGCGAAATGCGCCGCTCGGCGTTGGTGAAGGTACCGTCCTTCTCCAGGAAGCTCGAGCCGGGCAGGAACACATGCGCGAACTTGGCCGTCTCGTTGAGGAACAGGTCCTGAACCACCAGGCATTCGAGCGCCATCAGGGCGTCGGTCACATGCTGCGTATCGGGGTCCGACTGCGCGACGTCCTCGCCCTGGACGTACAGCGCCTTGAAGCTGCCGTCGAGTGCGGCGTCGAACATGTTTGGGATGCGCAGCCCCGGCTCCGCCTCGAGGTGGACGCCCCAGGCGGCTTCGAACTGTCCTCGCACCGCAGGATCGGAGATGTGGCGATATCCGGGCAGCTCGTGCGGAAACGAGCCCATGTCGCAGGAGCCCTGCACGTTGTTCTGGCCGCGCAAGGGATTGACGCCAACGCCGGGTCGTCCGATGTTGCCCGTGACCATGGCCAGATTGGCGATGCCGATGACCATGGTCGAGCCCTGGCTGTGCTCGGTCACGCCGAGCCCGTAGTAGATGGCCGCGTTGCCGCCCGAGGCGTAAAGCCGGGCGGCGCCGCGCAATGCGTCGGCGGGCACGCCCGTCACGGCGGCCATCCGCTCGGGCGAGTTGCGCGGATCGCAGATGAAGGCCTTCCACTTCTCGTACTCTTTCACGTCGCAGCGGGCGCGGACGAAGTCCTCGCGGTGCAGGCCCTCTGTGACGATGACATGGGCGAGCGCGTTCACCACCGCGACGTTGGTGCCTGGCATCAGCTTCAGGTGATAGGCGGCCTCGACATGCGGCATGCGCACCAGGTCGATGCTGCGAGGATCGATCACGATCAGCTTCGCGCCCTCGCGCAGGCGGCGCTTCAGGTGCGAAGCGAAAACCGGATGCCCATCGGTCGGGTTCGCGCCGATGACCACGATCACATCGGCCTGATCGACCGAGTCGAAGTTCTGGGTCCCCGCCGACTCCCCTAGTGTGGTCTTGAGCCCGTAGCCGGTGGGCGAGTGGCACACGCGCGCGCAGGTGTCGACGTTGTTGTTGCCGAACGCGGCACGCACCAGCTTCTGCACGAGGTAGGTCTCCTCGTTGGTGCAGCGGGACGATGTGATCCCGCCCACGGCGTCGCGGCCATACTTGGCCTGGATGCGCTTGAACTCGCCGGCGGCATAGGCGATCGCCTCGTCCCAGGACACCTCGCGCCAGGAATCGCTGATCTTGTGGCGGATCATCGGCCGTGTGATGCGGTCCGGATGCGTGGCATAGCCCCAAGCGAAGCGGCCTTTGACGCAGGAGTGGCCATGGTTGGCGCCGCCGTTCTTGTCCGGCACCATGCGCACGACTTCGCTGCCCTGCATCTCGGCCCGGAACGAGCAGCCCACGCCGCAGTAGGCGCAGGTGGTGATCACGCTGTGGTCGGGCTGGCCCTTTTCGTAGATGGATTTCTCCATCAGCGTGGAGGTGGGACAGGCCTGCACGCACGCGCCGCAGGAGACGCACTCCGAATGCATGAAATCGGTTCCGCCGGCCGAGATCACGGAAGCGAACCCGCGTCCGTCCACCGTGAGCGCGAAGGTGCTCTGCACTTCTTCGCAGGCGCGCACGCAGCGGGAGCACACGATGCACTTCGTGGGATCGAAGGTGAAGTAGGGATTGGAGATGTCCTTCTCGGCGCGCAGATGATTCTCGCCGTCGTAGCCATAGCGCACTTCCCGCAGGCCCACCACGCCGGCCATCTCCTGCAACTCGCAGTTGCCGTTGGCGGGGCAGGTCAGGCAATCGAGCGGATGGTCGGAGATGTACAGCTCCATCACGCCGCGCCGCAGCTTGGCGAGCTTAGGCGACTGGGTGCGCACACGCATGCCCGGTTCCGCCAGCGTGGTGCAGGAAGCCGGGTAGCCTTTCTTGCCTTCGATCTCGACCAGGCACAGGCGGCACGAGCCGAACGCATCGAGCATGTCGGTCGCGCAGAGTTTCGGTATTTGCACGCCCGCGTCTACCGCGGCTCGCATCACCGAGGTGCCCTCCGGGACGGTTACGCTCACGCCGTTGATCTGCAGCGTCACCTGCTTCGCGGCCTGCATCGCCGGAGTGCCGAAATCGAGTTCCTTGACCGAATACATACTCAAGCTCCCACGATGAAGTCCGCCGGTGTCAACGTCGTCCTCATGGTCTGACGCATCACGCGGCGCGCGCCTTCGGCACGGCCGGCATGCCGAAGTCCTCAGGGAAATGATTCAGCGCGCTCAGCACGGGCGAGGGCGTGAGCCCTCCCAGCGCGCACAGCGAGCCGTGCACCATCGTATCGCACAGGTCGCGCAGCAGCTCGACGTTGGCCTCCCGCCGCTCGCCGCTGACCAGGCGATCGATGACCTCGGCCCCGCGCGTGGAGCCGATTCGGCAGGGCGTGCATTTGCCGCAGGACTCGATCGCGCAGAACTCCATTGCGAAGCGCGCCATCTTCGCCATGTCCACGGTGTCGTCGAATGCAACCACGCCGCCGTGCCCCAGCATCGCGCCGATGGCGGCGAAGGCCTCGTAGTCGAGCGGCGTGTCGAACTGCGACTCGGGCAGATAGGCGCCGAGCGGCCCGCCGACCTGGACCGCACGGATCGGGCGCCCGGTGGCGGAGCCCCCGCCGTAATCGTAGAGCAGCTCGCGCAGCGTTAACCCGAAGGCCTTCTCCACCAGTCCGCCGCGCTGGATGTTTCCCGCGAGCTGGAACGGCAACGTGCCGCGCGAGCGCCCCATGCCGTAGTCGCGGTAGAAGTCGGCGCCGCGCTCGAGGATCACCGGGACCGAGGCGAAAGTGACGAGGTTGTTGAGGACCGTGGGCCTGCCGAACAGCCCTTTCACCGCGGGCACTGGGGGCCGGTAGCGCACCATGCCGCGCTTGCCCTCCAGGCTTTCGAGCAGCGCTGTCTCCTCGCCGCAGATGTAGGCGCCTGCACCGCGGCGCAGCTCGAGGTCGAACGGCTTGCCGCTGCCCAGAATGTTCGGCCCCAGATAGCCCGCCTCGCGGGCGATGCGCAGGGCGGCTGCGAACATGCGCTCGGCATCCGGGTACTCGGAGCGCAGGTATACGTACCCGCGGGTGGCGCCCACCGCCAGCCCCGCGATCGTCATCCCCTCGATGAGCAGAAACGGATCGCCCTCCATGACCATGCGATCGGAGAAGGTGCCCGAGTCGCCTTCGTCGGCGTTGCAGACGACATATTTTTGGTCCGCCTCGGTCTGCAGCACCGTGCGCCACTTGATCCCGGTGGGGAATGCCGCTCCTCCGCGTCCGCGCAGGCCGGAGCGGACCACGTCGTCGACGATTTCCGCTGGCCCGCGCGCGAGCGCACCGTGCAGGCCGCGCCAGCCGCCGTGTGCTTCGTAGTCGGCCAGGCTCAGCGGGTCGGTCACGCCCACGCGCGCGAAGGCCAGCCTCTCCTGGTTCTTGAGGTAAGGGATGTCTTCGGTCGGGCCGCGCAGCAGCGCGTGCTTGGCGCCGGTCAGGAAACCCGCGTCGAACAGGCCGGGAACGTCGGCGGCTGTGACGGGCCCGTAGGCGATGCGGCCGGTGGCGGTTGCGACTTCTACCAACGGCTCCAGCCAGAACAGGCCGCGCGAGCCATTCCGTACCAGACGGATCTCTTCGCCGCGCGCTGCGGCCGATTGGACGATGGCGTTCGCTGTGGCGTCCGCGCCAACCGCAAGCGCAGCCGAGTCACGCGGCACGAAGACGGTTGCACTCATGCGTCGCCTAGCCCACTCATGACTTCATCGAAGCGCGCGCTGCTCACACGGCCGTAGAGACGCCCATCCACCATCATCGTCGGGCTGCAGGCGCAACCGCCCAGGCAATACACCGGCTCCAGAGTCACCGCGCCGTCCGTGGTGGTGTGATGGAAGTCCACGCCGAGCCGCGCTTTGGCGTGCTCGGCCAGCGCAGCGCTGCCCATCGACTGGCACGCCTCGGCCTGGCACAGGCGCACCAGATGACGCCCAGGCGCCGAGGTCCGGAAGTCGTGGTAGAACGTGATCACGCCATGCACGTCGGCGCGCGACAGGTTCAGCGCGTGCGCGACGCGCGCGACTGCGGAAGTGGGGATATAGCCCAAACGGTCTTGGATCGCGTGGAGCAACGGCATGAGCGCGCCGTCGAGGCCTTCCGTCTCGGCCAACGCCTGCTCGATCGCTTCGTCCACGGCCATACTCACGTTAGACTTTGCCTCACCCATGGATGGTTCCCCGCGGATGGGTCGCTCGAACCGCCTCTGAATATGCACTAGAATGCATGAGTTGGACGGTGCCCGCGTAGAGAACGGCTACGCTAGCAACATCGGCACCCGCAAACAATATGCAGCCAATTGCCTATGAAGCAGATCGAGATCAGACCCTCGTGGGTATTCGCGGACCAGAGTGGACAAGAGCTCGACCACCGTTTGTTCGCGTTGCTCGCGGGGTTGCACGAGACGGGCAAGCTGACGCTGGCCGCGAAGCGAGCGGGAGTCTCTTACCGCCACGCCTGGAACGCGATCGCGCGCTGGGCGGAGTTCTTCGGCAGCCCGCTCGCACTGCTCGAACAGGGACGCGGAGCACGGTTGACTTCGCTCGGGGAGAAGCTGGTCTGGGCCGAGGCGCGCGCCCGCGCACGGCTCTCGCCGCAGCTCGAGAACATCGCTTCGGAGCTGAACCTCGAGATCAAGCGAGCGCTGGCGGAGAGCAACCCTACGCTCCGCGTCCATGCCAGCTTCGGTTATGCGGTGGCGAAGATCCCCGAGATGCTGCGCCGTCATGGCGGCATCGCGCTCGACCTGCAGTACCTACCCGCCGCGGACGCGCTCGCATCGCTCGCGCGGGGGGCGTGTGACTTCGCCGGGTTCCATGTGCCCGAGGGCGCAATCGGAGCGACGGCCGTGCAGCGCTACGCTCCCTGGCTGCATTCCGGCGAGCAGAAGCTGATCTACCTCGTGCGGCGCCAGCAGGGCCTGTATCTCGCCCCGGGCAATCCCAAGCGCATCGCCTCGCTTAGGGATCTCGCGCGCAGAGGCGTCCGGTTCATCAACCGGCAGCGCGGCTCCGGTACGCGCCTGCTGCTCGACGCACTGCTGGGGCAGCTGCGCATCGACAGCGAGCGAATCGAGGGCTACGCAAACGAAGAGTTCACGCACGCGGCGGTCGCGGCTTACGTAGCGAGCGGGATGGCAGATGTGGGATTCGGCGTGGAGCCGCCCGCGCGCGAGTTCAAGCTCGACTTCATCCCCGTGGCCGCAGAGCGCTATTTCTTCATCTGTCAGGCCCGAACGCTGGAACTGCCGTGGGTGAGGGATTTGCTGCAGCTTCTCCAGGGGCCCGAGTTCAAGGATTTGGTGGCGGCGTTGCCGGGATACTCCTCCGAGCGCTCGGGCGAGACCGTGGAGCAGGCCGATGCATTTCCGTGGTTCGGCCAGGGCCGGCGCAGCCGGCCTCCGCCTCGCAAGAGCCGCCTTGCGACGCCGGGAGTCAAGCCATGATGCGCCCATTCACGTCGTCAACATGGGCGCAGCTTCCACGAGGCGCAGGAGTTGCCCCAGCCGCAATGGTAGGATCGGCCCCGATGGATGGCCCATTGCCTGGAAACCGCCTTCGTCCTCGGCTCCGCACGGCGGCGCTGGCCGGCCGCGTGCTCATGCTGGCGGCGGCCAGCGTGCTGCTCTGCTCGTGCAGCGCGCTGGGTTTGGTGTACAACAACGCGGACTGGTGGCTGCAGCGGTCGGTGGATCGGTACGTCGCACTGGATCCGGTGCAGACGGCGGCGGTGCACACGCGCATCGACAGATTGCATGCGTGGCACCGAGCGCACGAGCTTCCCGCATATGCGGACCTGCTCGAGCAGGCGTCCGCGCGCCTCGCGCATGGACTCCGGCGCGACGATCTGGCGTGGGCCATGGTGTCGGTGCAGCAGCGTTGGGACGCAGTGACCGAGCAAGTCGCCGTGCAGGCGGCACCGGTGCTCCTCAGCCTGACGCCGTCTCAGATCGCGCAGATGCAGCAGCGTTTTGCCGCCGACAACGCCCGCTTAGTGCGCACGCAACTCGCGCTCGATGCGCCAGCCATGGACCGGGAGCGTACGGAATGGCTGACCGCGCAGTTCGAGTACTGGGCCGGCGACCTCACGGCCTGGCAGCGATCCCGTATCGCAGCGCTGGCGCCTGAAACCGCAGACCTGCCGGCCTCCCGGTTCGCCGAACGTGAGCGGCGCCAGGCGCTGTTTCTGAACTTCGTGAGGCAATCCCACGATGTGGGGACTCTGCAGATCTCGCTGGCCGAGCTGATGGCCTCCCCGGGCCCGGGCTCCTCGCTGGCCTACCTCCAGAGCGTGACGCGCTACCGGGAGCTGTTCGCTCAGATGGTGCTGGACCTGGATCGAAGTCTCAGCCCACGCCAGCGCGTCGCGGCGGCGACGCTGTTGCGGCGCTACGCTGCAGAGCTACGTTCGCTGGCCCGCTCGCGTAGCTGAACGAGACCGGTCCGGCGCACTGCCGGAATCGTTCTCGCCGCGGCTACTCGAGCATCGCGTTCCCCTCGGCGAGCGCGGGGTAGCCCAGGTCGTTGCGCTGAGCGCGGAATTGCTCGTCGATCGGGACGCTGACCGCGGGAAGCGCGGCCCCGTCGCTCACTACGCTGCGGGAGAACACGCCACGAGCGCGAAACTGCGGATCGTTCATCGCCTCTTCCAGAGTGCGAACGACGTTGCAGCACACGTCCTTGCCCGAGAAGCGGGCGAGCCAGTCGTCGGCGCTGCGTTGAGCGATGATCTCTGCAACCGCCCTGCGCGTCGACAGCGCGTCCTTGCGATCGTCACGCGCGCTCGCGGGCAGCTCGATGGCGTCACAGAAGTTGACCCAGAAGCGGTCTTCTAGCGGCGCTGCGGCGAGATACTTGCCGTCGGCAGTCCGATAGATCTGGTAGCGCGGGCTGCCGCCGGAGAGAAGCTCCGCGCCCGGCCTCGGCCAGCGGCCGGTCGCCACTCCGTTGCCGATGCCCCAGTACAGAAACGGCAGCAGCCCGTCGGTCATCGAGATGTCCAGCTTGCATCCATGCCCGTCTCGATCGCGCTGGCGCAATGCCAACAGGATATTGATCACGGCTGGGTAGGCGCCGCCCGCGATGTCCGCGATCAGCGCGTTCGGCACGACCGGCGCTCCGTCCACACCGGCGGCGATCGACAGCAATCCCGCATCGGCCTGGTAGTTGAGGTCGTGCGCGGCCACGCCGGCCTTCGGTCCGTCTTGCCCGTAGCCGGTGATGGCGCAGTAGATGAGGCGCGGATTGATCGCCGACGCCGCCTCGTAGCCCAGCGCGAGCCGATCCATCACACCGGGACGGAACTGCTCGACCAGCACATCCGCGGATTCGATGAGCGGACGCAGGCGTTGCGTCGCGCCGGGTGCTTTGAGGTCGATCGCCAGGCTGCGCTTCCCGCGGTTGAGCAATGCGAAGGACACGCTCGTGTCGCCGAAGCGCGGCACGTATCCGCGCAGCTCCTCGCCGGTTTCGGGACGCTCGATCTTGATCACCTCGGCCCCGGCTTCGGCAAGCAGCAGCGTTGCCATGGGGCCGGGCAGCAGGGTGGAGAAATCCAGGACGCGGATGCCGGACAGGGGTTGCATGGGGCGGATCGACAGGGAGGTGACGGGAAACTGACAGTTTAGCCGGATGCGCCGGATCTCTCAGGACCGCACTGGAAGCGCCCAGCCAGCGCGGCGGCACCCTCAAGCTTTTGGCCGTGCGGACGAAATAGCGTGTGGTACAGCGCGCTTCCCGCCCATCGTCCGGAGAGACCCATGCAGCAGAACGTCGCGGCCGAGCCTCGCTCAGAGGCCGAACAGGCAGCGGACCGGAAAACCGAGCTGACACTGCAAGACATCTGGAACGGCATCGCTCAGGACCAATTCCTTCCGTACTTCCAGCCCAAGGTCACGCTCAAGGGCATGGTGCTCGTCGGCGTCGAGGCGCTCATGCGCTGGCAGCACCCCGAGCTCGGTTTGCTCACTGCCGGATCCTTTCTGCCCCTGGTGGGGGACAACTTCCTGTTCGACGACTTGACCGTCATCATGCTCGAGAAGTCGATCACGCAGTGCCGCAAGTGGCAGAACAACGACCTCGACTTGCAGGTCTCCGTGAATCTATGCGCGGATCAGCTCCTCGACCCGGGGCTCGCCGATCGCATCGAAGCGAAGATGATCGAGCATGGGGTGGAGAACGAGAAGCTCATCATCGAGATCTCCGCGGCCGACATCGGTAATGACATTGGCAACCGGCTCGACACTCTGGCGCAGCTTCGAGCGCGCGGTTTCGGCCTGTCCATCGACGACTTCGGCGTCGGCAACTCCACCAAGGAGCAACTGCAGCGCATCCCCGCGAGCGAGCTCAAGATCGATCGCAAGATGCTGGCGGGCGCGGCACGCCGCCCGGCTTTGAAGCAAGCGCTCGCGGCCGGCCTCGACGTCGCGCTCGCGCTGCGCCTGAAGTCCGTGGCCGAGGGCGTGGAGACCCAAGAGGAATGGGAGCTCGTCAATCAGCTCGGCTGCGACATGGCGCAGGGCTTCCTCATCGCGCGTCCCATGTCGGGCGACGACGTGCTCACCTGGCACAACGCCTGGTCGACCGATCCGTTCCTGTGAGTCGTGAATCGGGACTCGGGTCAGGGCTCGAGGCCCAGTAGCCGCGCCGGGTTCCTTCGCATCACTCGATCGAGTTCTCCGTCCGAGATCCCTTCCTGCTTGAGCCCCTGCACGAGCAGTGTGTAACCGTCGGGGTGAATGGGGTTGCCGACCTGACCGAGATCGGTGGCCAGGATGAAGTGCTCGGCACCGATATCCTTGATGGCCAGAGCCATCTCGTGAAACGATACGCGCTGCCAGCCCTGCATCCAGGGCAGATGCGCCTCCGGTCCCATCAGCTGATTGACATAGTCCAGCTCCAGGTAGCCTCCGAGGCGCGCCACTTCTTTCATCTGCTGCGCGGATAGGTTCGGGACTTCCGCCATCGCGTGCGTGACGACCCTGTTGCGCACACCCAGCTCCGCGCCGCGATGGATCACCGCGTTCTCGAGCACAATCCCCCGCATGCCGGCGCGCTTCGCGGCCGTGGCGGTTTCGATGTCGGTGAGGCTGCGCCCGAACACGTCGGGCGCGGAGTGCACATGGGAATCGATCGCTCCACGGATCGGACTCACAACCGGTGAGGGCGGCGGAAATGCGCGCAGGTCTTGCTCCGCCGCCGGCACCGGTATCGACAGGGCGGCAGAGAGTAGCCACGCGATGCGAGCCTTCATGCTTCCTCCCCAACCTGTCGTCCAGCACTGGACGATCAGTGATGATCGAACTCGATCGTGGATCGTCGACCAGTGGCTCGTTGCAGCGCGGCCTCGATGCGGGCGCCGGAGCGCGCGCTCTAGCGCCCGCAATGCACGGTTGAGCTACGCGTTCGGCGCGCGGTACTTCACGGTCTTCTTAATCGCCTGATCGACCTCTTCGGGAGTGAGCAGCGCGGTGCTCTTCGTACGGGCCGCACCGGATGCGCTCACCGCCATCGCGACCGCGGCTACGGAGACATGATCGGGCAGGTCGACGATGGCGAACGCGTCATAGTCCCCGAGGGCGAAATACTGCACCTCGAGGCGTCCGCCCACGCTCTCGAGCGCTTGCTGGACGGCCTGACGCCTTGCCGTCCCGCCGGTCTTCATGATTCCCCGCAGGCCTTCCACGGTATACGACGCTTCAATCAAGTACTTTGCCATGGGTTATCTCCTCAAAGGATGGTGCTGTGGATACGGCAGAATTTCCGTTCGCATCGACGGTCCGGAGGTCTCGAACGCGATGCGCAGCTCGCCTTCACGAACGCGGCGAGAAGAGGGATATAGCGGCTAGACGCTACGCCGGGAGGTTGGGTCTGTCAACAACGTTCACGCGATGGCGCTGCCGCCGTAGCCGGTCAGCAACACGGTGTCCTCGTCCGAGTAAGGCGGCGAGCAACAGCAAAGGATGCGAAGCGGATCGGTTCCCGTATTGCGGATGCAGTGCGCCGTACCAGGCGGAATGCAGATCGTGTCGCCCGGTACAACTGCGAACTGCTCCTCGGCGAGCGTCATCCATCCGGTCCCGCTGGTGATGTGGTACAGCTCCTCGGTGCGCACATGCTTGTGCAGCAACGTCTCCTGCCCCGGACGTACGATCGCTTCCGCGAGGCTTTGATTGCGGTTGGCATGATGCGCAGGATGCATCAGCTCGCGGATCTGCGACCCGTCAAGGGTGACGAACGGTTGAATGTGGGAGTAGTGGGACTGAGACATGATCGCTACGGGTGAAGGGTGAAGGGAGTGAATGAGGTGAATGAGGTGAATGAGGTGAGCCCCCTCACCCTAGCCCTCTCCCCCGGTGACGGAGGAGAGGGAAGCGCTTCACCTCCTTCACCTCCTTCACTCCTTCACTCCTTCACTCCTTCACTCCTTCACCTTTTCACCTTTTCACCTCTTCACCTCTTTCTGCTCAGGTGCGAGCAGCGCCGAGATCGACGCCGCGGTCTGCTTGAGCAGGGGCAGCACCTCTTGGGTGAGCTTCTGGATCGGCCAGCGGGAGGCGTGGGTTCCGATGTTGAGAGCGGCGATCGGCGCGCCTGCGGTGTCGGGGATCGGCGCGGCGATCGAGCGCAGACCCGGCTCCAGCTCCTGGTCGACCAGCGCCCAACCCTGGCGGCGCACCAGCTCGATCTCGCGCAGGAGCGGCGCGGGATCGGTGATCGTCTTCGGCGTGTACCTCCGCAATGGCGATGCCACGTCCATCAGCGCTCGCAGCTCGGCACCGGGCAAGCCCGCCAGGAGCACGCGCCCCATCGAGGTGGCGAACGCCGGCAGGCGCGTGCCGATGCCTAAGTTGATCGACATGATGCGCGCGGAAGTCGGCACGCGTGCGACGTACACGATCTCGCTGCCGTCGAGCACCGCGATCGAGCAGGACTCGTGGACCTGCTCCACCAGTTCCACCATGTAGGGTTGCGCGAGCTGCCAGAGGTCCTGCGAGTTGAGGTAGGCGAAGCCCAGGTTGAGCGCGCGCGGCCGCAGGCTGAAGCGCTTGCCGTCGAAGCCCATGTAGCCCAGCTCTACCAGCGTGAGGAGCAGCCGCCGGGCCGTCCCGCGGGACAGCCGCGTCTTCTTCGCGACGTCGCTCAGCGTCATGGCCGGCGAGCGCGCACCGAAGGCTTCGATGACGGTCAGTCCTTTGGCGAGAGCGCGCACGAAGTCGCTGCTTGAGGCGCCTTGTAGAGCCGGAACGTCGTGTTCCCTCAATGGCTTCTCCCGTGTTGCAGCACTGCGGTTCGCCCGTGTCGAGCTAGCACCGCGCAGCCGAACGGCTTGACACCTGTCCCAAGGCGGGCATAAATTGTTCGCAGCACGGACGTTTGTCCGGATCGCGGACAAATCTAACAGCAAACTCCTGGAGGAGCAAATGTCGTTCACCACCGCGTTCGGCTCTCTCGCGCACTACGAGAAGGGCCATATCGAGATCATCAATGACAATCCGAAGTATTACGTCTTTTCCAATATTTTCGAGGTTGCCGCCAAATCCAAGCCATGGGAGAAGGTGGCGGTGGGCAAGAACTTGGAGTACGTGATCGAGGCGATCCGCGCGGAGGGCACCTCACCCTGGATGGCCTGCTCGCACGACGAGTTTGCGGTCGTCATGGACGGCGAGGTCGAGGTCGAATACGTCAAGCTGGACAGTCCGGATAGCGTCGCGCCGCCCAACAAGGAGGGCACCGTGCTCGTGCAGGGCGAGCCGAGGGGCAGGCGCATGGGCGTGATCAAGCTAAAGCGCGGGCATCAAGCACTGCTCCCGAAGGGCGCGGCGTATCGGTTCAAGGCGTCCAAGACCGGCGTCATGATGCAGCAGACCATCCTGGGCGATCTCACGGTCCAGAAGTGGGCCGAGATCTGTTATCAGTGAGCCGCGAGCGCCAACTAAATCCTGAAGGAGAACGATCATGAATGCACCCGTTGAGCTCAAGCTCCCAGAGAAGATCGCCGGGTACCGCACCTTTACGCTGGGCCAGTTCACGTTCCAGCGCGACGAATACTTCGTGACCCTCACCTGGCCTGCCAAGGGCCAGCGCCAATCGCACACCATGAGCGCGGACGCGTTCCTGCGCGCGATCATGCGCGACGTGGCGTGGGGATTCTTCTACGGCCTGGTCAACTTCGACACCGTATTCGGTACGCGTAACCTTTACGGGCGCGTGGAGTTGTTCGCGGGCCGCTACAACGAGTCGTTGCACAAGGCCGGACTCTCCTACGTGGAGACCTTCGACTCGCCGCAGGCGATGGCCAAGTTCAAGGAGATCCTCGCCGACTGGGTCAACGCGGGCTTCGACCCGTTCGCCGCGCCGGCCGAGACGGGCAACACGGTGTTCGGCGAGAAGAACGGGAGCAACCTCGCCGCGATCGATCGCTCCCGCATTCCCACCAAGCGCATGCCCGGCCTGGAAGGCGACTCGCAACTGCGCGGCGACGCCAACGGCTATCCGGTGAACCGCGCCTTCGCCGACGTGGCACAGGACGAGCCGGAGATCAAGGCCGAGCCCGGCTTCGAGAAAGAGCTGCACGCATTCAACCTGTTCAAGTATCTGTCGCGCTCCGACGTGACGTGGAACCCCTCCGTGACCTCGGTGTGCCGCAACAGCCTGTTCTGTCCCACCACCGAGGAGTACATCCTGCCGATCATCCACGGCAACGACCGCGTGGAGTGGTTCGTGCAGCTCTCCGACGAGATCACCTGGGAGGTCACGGACCGCGAGACCGGGCGCCCGCGGACGCGCGTGCTGATGAAGGCCGGCGACGTAGCCGCCATGCCGGCCGATATCCGCCACCAAGGCTTTTCCAAGAAGCGCTCCATGCTGTTGGTCTGGGAGAACGTCACCCCGGATCTGCCCAAGCGCTACGAGCGCGGGGAACTGAAGCCGTATCCCGTCGAGTTCTGAGCCGCCGCTGGAGGGGGTGGTGGAAGGAGTCCAGAACCAGCTCTTCATCGACGGCGAGTTCGTGGACGGGGAGGCGCGCACCCGCATCCCCGTCGTCAATCCACACGACAACTCGGTGATCACCGCTGTCGCGGAGGCGCAGAAAGCCGACATCGATCGCGCGGTGGAGGCGGCCCGAAAGGCCTTCTCCGCGTGGTCGAAGTCGGCCGCTGCGGACCGGGGCCGCCTGCTGCTCAAGCTGGCCGACGCGATCGAGGCGCACGGCGAGGAGCTCGCGCGACTGGAGACCCTCGATACCGGACATCCGTTGCGCGACACGCGCGGGCTGGATGTGGCACGCACCGCGTTTACCTTCCGCTACTTCGGCGGAATGGCCGACAAGTACCAGGGCAGCGTGGTTCCGGTCGAGCAGGGCTTTCTGAACTATGTCCTGCGTGAACCGATCGGGGTCGTGGGGCAGATCGTGCCGTGGAACTTCCCGCTCATGTTCACCAGCTGGAACATGGGCCCGGCGCTGGCGGCCGGCAACACGGTGGTGCTCAAACCTGCCGAGCTGACGCCGCTCTCGAGCTTGCGCATCGCTGAGCTCGCGCGTGAAGTGGGCTTTCCCAAAGGCGTGATCAACATCGTTCCGGGCTACGGCAACATCGCCGGCCAGCACCTG
>DATJVI010000071.1:0-47572 GCA_035501875.1 Burkholderiales bacterium | reverse complement strand
GAAGAGTTCGTAGCGCCCGCACCGTGAGCCACGAGGGGCTGGATCATCGATCATCGTTAGATGAGCCAAAGAGTTGTGCGGTCGGCAGGCCCGACTGCAGCGAATGGACACGGTGAGGAACAGACGGTTTTCTGGGGCTGCTAGGCAGCCAGGGGCAGCACGCCGAGCGTGTCCGCCTTGATCCTGATGGGTGGCTGGAGCGCTGCGCAGCGTATCCAACCTTTTGAGAACCAGTGCGCGAGACGAACTCGACGACGGGCAACGCGATTGGAGTCGGCGCGATTTCTGCTGACCGGAGCAACTCGCACCATTGACAACAAACGGCTAATGGGTGCCCCCACCGTTGCCCCCAAGATGCTCGGCTGGATTGAGCGCTTGGAAGACGTTCGAAGATCGGAAATCCAGATCGACTGACATCGCAGAGTTGCACGCGTGAAGTCGAGAATGAAAAGAACAAAAGTCGCTGCGTTCCGTGCCGGCGATAGCACGCTCGCCCGCATCGATGCGCCCGCGCCCGCACCCCCAGTGCACGCGCCGCCTCCACACCCTGTGCTTCCCGAAGGAGTGCCGTGGCCGGCGAGCCTGCGCCGCTGCCGCGTGTCCGGCTGGCGCTGGATGGGGCAGGGCTTGCGCTGCGCGCGCGTGGACCTGCCTCATTACCGCGCAGCGTCCCTGTAGCTCCTGCGCATCGGCGAAAGCCGGAGCCTGCCGCGCCATACGCACCGGGGCATCGAGCTCACGCAAGTGCTGTGCGCTGCCTTCGACGACGGGCGTGGAGTCTTCGGTCCTGGAGACTTCGACGCGGCCGACGAGCAGGTGCATCACCAGCCGGTGGAGCAGGCCGGTGCGGTGTGCGTATGCCTCGCCTACGTCGGTGCGCCGATGCGCTTCGACGGACGCATCGCGTCGCTGGTCGGCGGCTGGATCGGAATCTGACGCGGCCGGTTCTCGGCGCAGCACCGCTGCGAAGTTTGTCGACGCTCCCCCCGGTAGCCGGAAGCGATCCCGGCGACGGGTGATCGCAAAACGCGAAAGGTGCACGGCGAATCTCTGCCGGTTCGGCGGCATGGCAGGTGAAGCCGGGAAACTACCAGCTCGAAGCGCAGTGATCCGCTTGGTGTTCGGCCTCGTACAACGGACCACATCAACGGCGAGTCGGTTACCGGCGCGCCATTCAATGGAGGTTCGAATGCGAAGGACGTTTCTTTCCGCAACAGCAGCGCTTGCCGCGGCGGCTCTTCTCGCGGCCTGCGGCGGCAACGACCACGACAATCTTGATACTCGCGTGCGCGCTGTCCACGCTTCGGCCGACGCGCCGGCGGTCGACGTATTGCTCGACTCGCGCAGCATCGTCAATGGGGCGCAGTTCAAGCAGGCGAGCGGCTTTGCGTCGGTCCCTGCGGGTAGCACGACGCTGCGGGTCAACCTGGCGGGCACGATGACGGCGGCGTTGACGGCGCCGATCAACCTCGCACCGAACCGTTCGTACAGCGCCATCGTGGTCGGTAGCGCCGCGGTGGCTGCGCCGGCCGCGCAAGCGCTGTCTCCTGTGCTGATCGAAGACGACGGCTCCGCACCCGCGAGCGGCAAGGTGAAGCTGCGGGTCGTGCACGGCGCGCCTGCGGTCGCAGCGGTCGATATCTACGTCACCGCGCCCGGCGCGGCACTGCCCGCATCACCGACGATTGCGGCGCTGGCTTATCGCAGCGCGGCGCCTGCATCGGGCGCGGCGGCGCTGCAGATCGCCGCAGGTGTGTATCAAATCCGCGTTACCCCGGCAGGCCAGCCCGGAACGATCGCGTTCGACTCCGGCGCGGCTACCTTGGGCGCCGGCAGCGACCTGCTGATCGTCGCCGTGCCCGACTCCCGCGGCGTGGCACCCGTGTCGCTGCTGGTCGTGCCGGCCACTGGCCCCGCCGCCGAGATCAGCGACAGCCGTGCGGCGCTGCGCGTCGGACACTTCTCGCCGAACGTTCCTGCGGTCGACGTGTTCCTCAAGGCGCCGGCCCAGGCCAACGCGGTCGACAACCGCGTGTTGTCGGGCGTGACGTTCCCGCAGGACTCCGGCTTCCTCAAGGTGCCGTCGGGCACGTACGACGCATCCGTCGCGTTGGCCGGATCGCTGACGGGCGTGCTGAACCTCAATGGCGCCGCGCTCGGCGCGTCGACCAGCACGAGCGTATTCGCGGTCGGCCTCCTCAATGGCACAGGGAACCAGACGCTTCGGCTCGCCGCCTATGCCGACGATCGCACGCCGGTGGCGGACAAGGCCAAGGTGCGCGTCCTGCACCTTTCGCCCGACGCGCCGCCGGTCGACGTCGTCGTGCTTGGCGGCGGTGCGATCGTCGCGCGCCCGGTCACCAACCTCGCGTTCCCGAATGCCACCGCCCAAGCGCTCGAACTCGCGCCGGGCAGCTACACGCTCGCGGTCGTGCCGACGGGTGCGTCGTCACCGATCCTGCCGTCGGCCGCCGGCGTAACGGTAAAACTCGCCGCGGGCGATGTGGCGTCGATCGCGGCTGTGGGTTGCGTGAGCACGACCGGCGCGTGTGGGGGCGGCGCCGCGTTCCAGTTCAAGGTGCTGGACGATCGCTGATCGTCGAAATGTCTCCACTCGAGCAGGCGGCGCGACGTGCACCCGGCGCGCCGCCAAATCTTCCTTGCTTTCCCAACAGGAGTATTGCCATGAAGAAGACCTTGTTTGCCCTTGTTGCTACGACCCTGATGGCGACCTCCGTCGCGGCCAAAGACATCGTCGACACGGCCGCGTCGGCGGGCCAGTTCAACACGCTTGCCACCGCCCTGAAAGCGGCCGGCCTCGTCGACACGCTGAAAGGGCCGGGACCATTTACGGTGTTCGCGCCGACCGACGCGGCGTTCGCGAAGATTCCACAGGCCGATCTCGACGCGCTGCTGAAGGACAAGGCCAAGCTCACCAGCGTGCTGACCTACCACGTCGTTCCGGGCAAGGTCATGGCCAAGGACTTGCGTCCGGGTGCGGTCAAGACCGTGCAAGGAGGCTCCATCACGGTGAAGACCGCGGACGCGAAGGTGTTGGTCGACTCGGCCACGGTCACCAAGACCGATATCCTGGCGGACAACGGCGTGATCCACGTCATCGACTCGGTGATCCTGCCGAAGTGACGTAGAGCGTCCGGGACGCCCGCGACGCGGGCGTCTTTCCTGCCAGCGGCGCCCCGCAGCGGAGCGCCGCCCACATTTGCGGGTGGATCGATGCACAAGAACATTCTCTGGGCGCCGTTGCTGGCGCTGCTGACGGGGTGCGCTGCCATGGCCTATGAGCAACCGAAGTATGCCGTCGCGGGTTCGTCTCCCTCCTTCGAACTTCGGCGCTATGCGCCGTACGCCGTCGTCGAGACCACGGTGCGCGGTGAATTCGATGCCGCGCGCAATGCGGCGTTTCGGCGCCTCTTCGCCTATATCAGCGGCGCCAATCGTGACCAGCAGAAGCTCGACATGACGATCCCTGTTGTGACCGAAAGCGCGAGGCAGAAGATCGAAATGACCGCGCCGGTGCTCACCGCGTCAGCGGACAGTGGCGCGATGCTCATGCAGTTCGTTCTGGCCTCGCGCTTTTCGGCGCACACCGCTCCGGTGCCGACCGATCCCGCGGTGAGAGTGCGCGAAGTCGGCGAGCAATGGATCGCCGCCCGCACGTTCTCGGGCCGCGCCAGCGAAAGCAACTTCCGCGACAACGAGGCGGCTCTGCTCGACGCGATGCGCGAGGCTGGCGTGACGCCACTCGGCGAGCCGCGCTTTGCCGTCTACAACGGCCCCTTCACGCCCTGGTTCCTCCGGCGCAACGAGGTGCTGGTACCGGTTGCGAAGAGGCACACCGACGTTGCCCCGCCCGCCGCGGCGCTCGTAGAGGAACGCGAGTAGGAGGTGTCCAGCATCGCGCGACAGGTTGCCGCCTAACGCACGCAGTCCCTTGACGACGTGCCGATCAGAGGGACCGCGTCGCAGACGCTCGCAAGCGCTCTACTTCGCACTGGCCGCGACGATCCATCGCCTCGCGTATCTCGTACGCAAGTACGCCTTGGCATTGGTACTCTGGTATTCATCGGCACCAAGATCATCCTGGTCGGTTTCATCGGCAAGTTCCCGCCGGTGATCTTGCCCGCCGTGACGTTCGCCCTGATCGCAGGGGGCATCGTCGTGTCCATTCGGCGTTGAGCACGTACACGAGCAACCCGGTCTTGAAGCGGCGTTGTTGCTCAAGCACTTCGTGTTCGAACTGGATGCGCCGATGCTCGAAGTCTGCATGCAGCTCGGCACGCCGATGCCGGATTTCCCGCTCGATTTCCTCTTCGATCTGGTGGATGCGGTCCAGCAGTGCGCCGATCGCGGGGCTCATCGCGACGCAGCGTCATTTGGAGCGGGCAATACCGTGGTGGCACCGCTGCCGCTCCGCGGCCCTCGCAGCCGGCGCCGCGGCGCCGTCGCCGCGCAGTTCGCTTCGCAAGATCTTGCCAGCGTTGGCTGTTGCCGCGACGCTGGCATGCCTCCTCGACGCCGCGCAGTCTCAGACGTTTCGCGACGCGCTCCTAGCCAACGCCTCGCGCGCGCCCGATCTGAGGTTCCCCGCCGAAACTTCCTCGCTTGGCTTCTTCAGCTCACCCAAGCTCGCGATCTAAAAGCCGGACGGCGTCGGCCCCTTCCCGCGCTTGTCATCCAGCATCAATGCGGCGGCCTACGCAACGCCACAGGAACATGGCAGAACATGGCCATCCTCGACTGGGCGAAGGAAGCGGTGGCAAGCGGGTACGTCGCGCTTGTGGTTGACAGCTCGGGTCCGCGTGACGTCGACACTGTCTGCTTCGGCGTCAAGAAGGAGGTCACCCCGCGCGGCGCGCGCGATGCGCTCCAGGCGGCCGAGCACCTGAGCAAACTTCCCTACGTGGACGCAGATCGCATCGCGTTCGTGGGCTTTTCCTTGGGCGCGATGGTTGGGTTGCTCGCAGCCAGCGCTTCGTGGAACAGCGCACTGACGGCAGGCACGCGGTTTCGCGCCATCGTGTCGTTCTACCCAGGCTGCTTTCAGATTCGCCCGCCTGGCGGAACACCGTACGATCCCGTCCAGCCAGACGTCGACACGCCGCTCCTCGTGCCGATGGGCGATGCTGACAACGAAACACTGCCGGCCGACTGCACGACATCGCTTGAGCCGCTCAAGGCCACGGGCAAACCGGTGGAGTGGCACATCTATCCGGGCGCAACACACTGTTGGGACTGCAAGAACCTGAATGGGTTTCAGAAGGTCGACTTTCGGGGCACGTCGGTCGTGTATCGGTACGACGAGAACGCGCATAAGAACTCGGCGGCGCGAATGTTTGATTACTGACCGCTTTCGTGCGCAGGGCCTAGCGGCCCCTTGGCCGACAGCGACTGTTCTGTGAAAGTCCGCAATTTCGCGATTGCAACCGACGACGATATTGGCGACGAGGCGAATGGGAGTGATGGTTGTTCTTGTGATCCGTACAGGACGCGCAAGCTTCGGCCGCGGATGAAATGTCTCCCAAAGCTCTTTCAAACGTTCACGGCAGCCGAGCCTTTTGGGGGCAACGATGGGGGCAACTCGCGTTCGTATCGATCGTTTTTCACTCTAGAGTTCGATTCCCGCCGCCTCCCTTCCGGACCTCGACGGTGGCGCCGCGTACCAACACACCAAAGATTCGACGAGTTGGTCCGGCGTCCGGCCGCGTTCATTCGACAGGCGTGACCGACGGCTGGAGAGCTTCATGCGCGTTTGCAGAATCCGGCTCAACACAACTTAATAACATCGGCGTCGGGACGACGAGCCCGCCGGTCGAAGGTGCTCGATACGATCGAGGCACGAGTTCGCAATGGTCCGCAAAACTCTTGCAAGCCAGTTTCCGTTCCGCCCTTGAACTTAGCCGATCCTGTTTGTGGTCTGCGGATCGAAGAAGTGCGACGTGGCATCGCGCAGCGACAGCGGCACCTTCTCGCCGATCCCGAGATGAACGCGTTGCTTGAAGACGCATGTCAGCCCCTTCCCGGCGAGTTTCACGACGACGTGCGTTTCGGTCCCGGTCGGCTCCGTGACGACCACTTCGGCGAGTGTTCCGTTCAGCGCATCGATGGCGACGTCCTGCGGCCGGAACCCGAAAGTTACCGGCCCGTTCAACGCCGCGCGCGGCGCCCCTGCGATGGCAAGGACCGTTCCGTCCGCCGTCGTGAAGGTGGCCCCGGAATCGGAGATTTGACCCTCGAGGAAGTTCATCGACGGCGAGCCGAGGAAGGCCGCCACGAACAGGTTAGCGGGACGGTCGAAAAGCTCGAGCGGCGCGCCAATCTGTTCGACCCGCCCGTCACGAAGCACGACGATCTTGTCGGCCATGGTCATCGCTTCGATCTGGTCGTGGGTGACATACACCGTCGTCGTGCCGAGGCGCTTCTGCAGAGCCTTTATCTCGCCGCGCATCTGCACGCGCAGCTTGGCATCCAGGTTCGACAGCGGTTCGTCGAACAGGAACACTTGCGGATCGCGGACGATCGCGCGCCCCATCGCCACGCGTTGCCGCTGCCCGCCCGACAACGCGCCCGGGCGGCGATCCAGCATCGCGTCCAGCCCGAGGATCGACGAAGCCTGCTTTACCTTGCGCTGGATCTCGTCGCGCGGCACCTTCGCCATCTCGAGCGAGAAGGCCATGTTCTGCGCCACCGTCATCTGCGGATACAACGCGTAGTTCTGGAACACCATCGCGATGTCGCGGTCCTTCGGCGCCATGTGGTTGACCACCCGGCCACCGATCCGGATCTCGCCGCTGGAAACGGTTTCCAGTCCGGCAATCATGCGCAGCAGCGTCGACTTGCCGCACCCCGACGGACCGACCAGCACGACGAACGCGCCTTCGTCCATCGTGACAGAGACGCCGTGAATGGTGGTGATGCTTCCGAAGCGTTTGCGAACGTCAACGACCTCGACGGGTTTCATGGTCTGGCTCCGATCGAATGCGTGGTCAAAGCGTCGCGTTCGAATCCGCGAGCGGCACGGCGTTTTCGCGCACCACGCGCCGGTACCAGGAGCCGGAGTCCTTCACGGTACGACGCTGCGTTGCGTGGTCGACGTGCACGATGCCGAACCGCTTGGTGAATCCGAAGCCCCATTCGTAGTTGTCGATCAACGACCAGAGGAAGTAGCCGCGCACCGCTGCGCCGTCGCGGATCGCCTGGTGCACGGCCGCGGTGTGGCGCGCGACATAGCGGATCCGCAGCAGATCGTGGATGGTGCCATCGCTGCCCGGTCGGTCGGGCCACGTCGTTCCGTTTTCAGTCACGTAGAGGCTCGCGGGTGCGTAGTCGCGCTGCAGGCGGAGCAACGTCCGGTACATCCCCTCCGGCGCAACCTCCCATTCGTCGAACTCCGCGCGCGGCACGAACGGCCAATAGATCTGCTTGGCGGCGAGAAACGTGCGCTCCGAGGCGTCGCGACCCGCCGGGTCGTGCGCGATGACCCGCCTCGTGTAGTAGTTCACGCCGAGGAAGTCCGCCGGGGCGGCCATCACGTCGAAATCGCCGGGCTCGATCCGCGGCGCGAGCGCGCCATACCAGGCGAGCAGATCGCCCGGATAACCGCGGCCGAACAGCGGATCGTGGAACCAGCGGACGAACGCGCCGTCCCAGCGCATGGCCGCGGCAACGTCCTCCGGTCGATCGGAGGCCGGCTCGATCCACTCGAGATTGTTGACGATGCCCACCCGTGCGCCGCTGCAGGTCGCGCGAATCAGCGGCAGCGCGCAGCCGTGCGAAACGAGCAGGTGGTGCGCCGTCGCGAGCGCCGTGCGCAGGTCCCTGACGCCTGGCGCGTGAACCCCGTACAGGTGCCCGCAGAACGAATACACCCATGGTTCATTGTGCGTCATCCAGTCCTTGATGCGATCGCCCAGGCGCCGCACCACGGTCTCGGCGTAATACAGGTAGGCATCGATCGTGGCGCGGTTTGCCCAGCCGCCGCGGTCCTGCATCGCTTGCGGCAGGTCCCAGTGAAAGAGGGTCGCAAATGGCCGGATGCCACGTTCCAGCATGGCATCGACGAGGCGGTCGTAGAAGGCGAGCCCTGCGGAATTCACCGCGCCGGTGCCCGTCGGCAGGATGCGCGGCCAAGCGATTGAGAAACGGTACGCACGCAGCCCGAGCGCACGCATGAGGTCGAGATCGTCGCGGTAGCGGTGGTAGTGGTCGCAAGTGGTCGCCGGCGTCTCGCCGTCCGCGATGCGTGAAGGATCACGCGCAAACCGGTCCCAGATCGATTCGCCCTTGCCGTCCTCCTCGGCGGCGCCTTCGATCTGCGCGGAAGCGGTCGAAGTACCCCAGACAAAGCCGTCAGGGAAACGAAGCATTTCGCTGTCGATCATTGCGGACCCCGGAGAATGTCTATCCCTTGACGGCGCCCGCCGTGGCGCCTTCCATGATTCGGCTGCTGAAGAGGAAATACAGCAAGAGCGCCGGCAGCGCGACGAGGACCATGCACGCGAACTGCACTGCGTAGTCCGACGCATACTGTCCCTGGAAACGGATGATCGAGAATGGGAGCGTCCGCTTTTCGTCACTCGCCAGGTAGGTATTGGCCATGATGAATTCGTTCCAGTTGCTCAGGAACGTCATCACCGCGACCGTCATCGTGGCCGGCATCGTCATCGGCGCGATCACGCGCCAAAGGATGCGCGGCCAGGATGCGCCGTCGAGCAGCGCGGCCTCCTCGATCGACCGCGGGATCGTCGCGAACTGCCCCATGTAGACCAGCGTATTGAACGACAGCGTGAACGCCACGTAGGGAATGATCAGCCCCCAGTGGCTGTCGATCAGGCCAAAGAATCCGAACCAGATGAAGTTCGGCAGCAGCGTTGTGTGGATCGGCACGACCATGCCGAGCGTGATCGCCGCCAGTGCGACGACCTTGAGCCGCCACTGCAGGCGTGTGATCGCGTAGGCCAGGCAGAACGACAGCACCGTGGAGATCACGGTCGATACCGTGACGACGAATGCGCTGTTGAGCGCGTACTGCAGCACGCTGCCGTCGCGGAACGCCCGGACGTAGTTGTTCCATTGCGGATCCGACGGAAGCTTCAGCAGTTCGCTGCCGAACAGATCACCCGACTTCTGCAACGAGTACACGCCAACCCAGACCAGCGGAAAAAGCTGCATCAGCGCGAACAGGACCAGCAGCGCATACAGCGCCAGCCGCAGAGTCCGTTGCGAAAACGGAGGCACGGGGCCGTCGGTAGCAGACAAGATCCCCTCCTACGACGCATCGCGCGCGGCTGGCATCGCGCGCCGTACGAGCAGCGTCAGTCCGATGGCAATCGCGACGAACAGCACCGACAAGGCGTTGCCGTAGCCATATTCGCCGGACACGAACGCCTTCTGGTAGAGATACACGCCCAGGAACTGAGTGAGTTGTCCGGGCCCCCCCGCGGTCGACAGGAAAATGAGCTCCATCTGCTTCATCGACGAGATCACGTCGATGACGATCACCGCGCCGATCGCGGGGTACAGGTACGGGATCACGACCCGCACATACGTCTGCAGCCAACTTGCGCCGTCGACGCGCGCCGCCTCTTGCAACTCGCGCGGCACGGTCATCAGCCCGGCGTAGTAAAACAGCAGTGCCCAGCCGAAGCCCTGCCAGACGATGATGAAGATCACCGCCCAGATCGCGGTGTTCGGGTTCGACAGCCACGAGACGGCGAGCGCCTGCAAACCGAGGTCGCGCAGCATCTTGTTCAGGACGCCGTAGGTCGGATTGAAGATGTTGACCCACATTTTCGCGATGATGACGAGCGACAGGACCGCCGGGACGAAATAGATGGTCCGCAAGATGCGCGACAGGCGCTGCGAAACGTTGGTCAAAAGCGCCGCCAGAGCGAACGCGATCGGGTTTTGGACGAAGATCGTGACCAGCATCAGAAGCGCGGTGTTCCAGAGCGCCCGCCAGAAAACCTTGTCGGAGGCCAGGATGTCGCGGTAGTTCTCGAGCCCGACGAACTGGTAGTCGCCGAAGCCGGCCCAGTCGGTCATGCTGTAGTAGACGCTGAACCCGAGCGGGATCAGCATCGCGAAAAGCATCACCGCGACACTCGGCAGCACCAGGCACGCAACCAGCGGCCGGTTTTCGAACGTCTCTCGCACGCGTGTCTCCCGCGAGTCAGGTTGGCCGAAACGTGCGCCCGGTTACCGCTTGCGCGCCGCCTTTTCTGCCGCCGCGTCGACCTTGGCGCAGAACTCCTCGGGAGAAAGCAAATTCGAGCTCAGTTCGCGCACCGCGTTTTGCAGGTCTTCCTTGAACGCCGGCGTGGAGAGATCGAGCGCAGCAGTGCCCGAGGTAGCAGTGGCCTCGGATGCGATGCGAAGGAGTGTCTTGGCAAGAGCCGTGTCTTTTGGCTGGGCCGTCACCTTCTGCGCGGGAAAGGCGGCCTGCTTCTCCCAAGCAAGCATGGGGAAGCGGGAGGCATAGAACTCCAGGTACTTCTTGCCCAACTCGACGTTCTTGCTGCTCGAGCTGACAACGTAGTTGCCGCCGTACCAGGCGAAAAGATCGTCGGTTCGGCCCTTGCCGCCGGCAACAGTGGGGAACTTGAACGCGTCGACGTTGGCGCGGAATTCCTCCGAAAAGCTCGAGTCGGTGGCAAGCCCGAGTTCCCAGCTACCCATCAGGTACATCGCCGCCTTGCCCTGGCCAAACAAGTTGCGCGAGGCGCCGTAGTCCGACACGCCCAAATCCTCCTGGAACAGGCCGGCCTTGACCATCTGCTGGATCAGCGTCGCCGCCTTTACGAACATCGGGTCGGTGAACTTCATCTTGCGCTCGAGCGCCTTGCGCGGCAGCGTGGAATCACCCGCCAGGCGCCAAACGAGCTGGTCCAACGTGATCGCCAACGGCCAGGCGTCCTTGCCGTCGGTGGTCATGGGAACGATCCCCTTCGCCTTGAACCGCGGCGCGAGAGCGATCACTTCCTCGAGCGTCGCCGGCACCTTGTCGATGCCCGCATCCTTGAAGAGCTTCTTGTTGTAGTAGACGACCCAGAGATCCGCCGAAACCGGAATCCCGTAGAGCTTGCCGTCGTAGACGTTCGATTCGAGCGCTCCCGGCAGGTAGCCGTACTTCGCAAACGTGGCCTGTTCGAGCGGCACGACGAACCTTCCGTCGACCATGGGCTTCAGCAGCGTGGAGAAACTCCAGTACTTGAAAACGTCCGGCTGCTGCTTGGCCGTCGCGTAGATCTTCATCTTCTCCTGATACGGCTGATCCGGATAGCTTTCGGTGATGATCTCGACACCCGGATTCGCCGCCTTGAATTCGGCGTTGATCCTCTCGACCACCGCACCCCAGCCGTTGGTACGGTCCGGCAAGTTGTCACCCATCTTCAGGATGATCTTGTCGGCACCGAGCGCGAGGCCGGGCGCGAGCAGCATTGCCGCCAGCAGAATCCTGCGCGTTGTCTTCATGTCTCCTCCGTGATGCCTTCATCGGCACGTCGGGCGGGACTATGAAGCCGGCGCCGGTCTCTCGGGAATGACGCCGTTTCCGGAGAGTTGATGTTTGATACGCCTTTCGGTGCTGCGGCGAAGCAATGTCGGCCGATGCGCGCCATGCGCGCATTCAGTCAGTGTCGGTCTCGTCCTGTTCGAGCCCGGTCTTGAACCGGACCGGGCTCACGCCGACACTCTTCTTGAAGACGCGGCTGAAGTGCTCGACGCTCGGGTACCCCACCCGCTCGCCGACCTGCGATACCAGCAGCGGCGTGGTCGCCAGCAGCCGCTTCGCCTCCTCGATCCTGACGCGCGTCAGATAGTCCGTGAACGTCTCGCCGGTCTCCTTGGAGAATTCGAAGCTGAGGTGGTTCTTCGACACGCCGGCCCGGTCGCTTGCCTGCTCGAGGCTGAAGGCCGGATCGGCGAAGCGTTCCCGAATCGCGCGCTTGGCGAGCACGACGATGCGCGATTCGAGCGGGCGCACGGCGCGCGCCACCCGAAACGATTCCGGCGCATCGGCAAGCCGCGCGCAGTGGCTACCTGCCCCCGTTGTGACCTTGACGCTCAGATAGCGGCCGAGTTGCGTGGCGGCATCGACGCAAAAGGCGCGTGCGGCAGTCTCCAACTGCGTTTCCGCGTTGGCCTCGGTCTTGGCCGACGTGGAGAAGAGCAGCGCGTACTGACCGGGCGACAACGCCACCACCTCACCGCGACCCCAGCGCGGCAGCGTCTGGCGCAGCGAACGGCTCACCCGCTCGGCGAACCGCCCCAGACCTTCTGCGTCCACCTTGGCCGACACTTGGGCGAAGTCTTCGATCCAGAGGCAACACACGCGAAACGGCAGCGCCAGGTCGATTTGCAGCCCCGCGAAGGTCTCCTCGAGTTCGGGCGGAACCGCAGCGGTCAGCAGGTCGCGAATCACCTGCGCCTTGAGGAACTCAATGTGGCGCCGTTCGAGAATCGCGGCATCACGCTCGCGCGACGCGGCGAGCCCCGAGGCGGCCTTGTCCAACGCGGCGCGCATCGAAGCGACGTCGAGCTCCGCTTTCAGGATGTAGTCCACCGCGCCGAGCGTGAATGCCTGGCGCACCAGGTGATAGTCGTCGTGCGCAGACAGGACCACCGTTGCCGGGCGTCGCTCCGCGCGCCCCGCTGCCAGGCGGCGCAAGGTTTCCAATCCGTCCATCACCGGCATCGACAGATCAAGCAGCAGGAGATCGATCTCGGGGCGCGCCGCCAGCACTGCGAGAGCCTCGGCGCCGTTCGATGCCTCGGCGGCGAACTCGTAGCCGTGCTCGGCCCAGGGGCCCAAGCTGGCGAGCGAGAGGCGGACGAACGGCTCGTCGTCGACCACCAGGACGCTATGCATCGGCGCCTCCATCAAGGCGAGCCCGCTCGAGTGCGGGGAGCAGGAACCGCACGACGGTGCAGTGGCCAGGCTCGCTTTCGATCGCGAGCCCATAAGGCTGGCCGAAATTCAGTTCGATGCGCCGGTGCACGTTGGCAAGCCCGATCCGGTGCAGGCCACTGCCGCGCTGCGTGCCCTCGACCAGTGTGCGTGCCTTGCCAGGATCGATTCCGACGCCGTCGTCGCGGACCTCGATAACGAGGACGCGCCCGCGCGAGGCGCGCGCCCACGCCTCGGGAACGATGGGAGCGGCCGCGTCACGGAGCTCGGATCGCGCCGAGATCCGGATCGTTCCGCGCCCTGCACGCGCGATGGTCGCCACCGACACATCCGGAAATGCGTGCAGGATCGCGTTCTCCACGATCGGCTGCAGGATCAACCGCAGCGTCAGCAACTGTTCTGCGCCGGGCTCGCAATCGAATTCGACGTCGAACCGCTCCCCGAAGCGGACCTTCATGATGCCGACGTACGCTTTCACGTTGTCGAGTTCGCGCGCCAGCGCGATGAGCTTGTCGCCGTCGGCGTAGCTGTCGGCAAGCAGACGCATCAGGTCGCGCGTCATGTCGGCAATCGCATCGGAACGCGACGCCATCGCCATGAAGCGGATGGAACTCAGCGTGTTGCTGACGAAGTGCGGATTGATCTGATAGCGGAGCGCATCCAGCTCGGCCGCGAGCCGCTCGCGCTCGCTTCGCTCACGTGCCTTGCCAAGTTCGTCGACCCGCTGCACCATCGCATTGAACCCCTGCGACAGCTCGGCCAGTTCCGCGATCCGCTGCGGCTCCGCCCGCACTGCCAGGTCGCCGCGGCCCACGTTGCCCATGTATTGAACGATGCGCCGGATCGGCACTGCGATGCGCGCGAAGAAGTACTCGGCATAAATCAGGAAGGCCGCGGCCAGCACCGCAAGCGCCGGGTACAGATACCACCGATACCGCGTCACGCGGTTGGCAAGGTCCGCGCGGTCGGCGAGCAGCAAGAGCGACCAGCCGGTTGAACTGACGGGGTACGACGCCGTCAACCAGGATCGACCCGCCGCCTGCAACTCGACCGACGGCGAATCGGAGCCGGATGCCTCCTGCGGCGCCTTCGGCACGTCGGCGGCGTGCACATCCACACGAAGCGTCGACAACAAGGGTTTCCCGCTCCGGCCGAACAGAATCAGAGCCGAGCTGGTGTCCGTGCTCCATCGCTGTGCCAGATCGTCGAGATACGGCACGCGAAACGTCACGACGATCGCTTCGATCGGCCCCTGATCGTCCGCGGAGGGACATACGGCCAGCGTGATCATGTTGCGCGCACCGATGTTCCGAACCACCCCGTCGAGGGTGTCGAGCAGAAAGACCTTGCCGGGGTTCGCTGCGGCAGGAGCGTAGACCGCGCGTTCGATCGAGCCGACGTCGCGCAGGTTGGGGTAGTTCGAGTAGGTATAGCTGGTCCGGTCGCTCAGAAAAAGAACGATCGCACCGACCTGCTTCGTGTAGCGGAAGAAACCCACGAGCTTGTCGTCAAGGCGCCGCGCCGCCTCGAAGCGCGGACGGCCGCTTCCGGATGCGGTCAGCGCGCCAGCGAGGGCGCGCAATTCTTCGTCGTGGATGAGCGCGGCCGCTAACAGCGCATCGTTGTCGGCATCATCGCGGATATGGCTTGCGACCTGCTCGGCCGTGATCTGGGCCTGGCCCGCGGCGGTCTCATAGAGGACGTTCAAGTACAGTCGCGTGAGCACGATCGACACGGCGATGCTCGGAACCACCACCAGGAGAACGAAGGCAGCAGCGAAGCGGCGCGAGAGCGTTACCATGGATCGAATGATTTATCGATTCGACGAGTTCGTGCCCCGGTAGCTTTCGGGGGAAGTACTCACGGATATCAACCCCGTTTGGTCCCGAGTTCCAGCGAGTCATCGCGAGACTCAGCTTCCCGGAGATGGTCGAATTTGTGCTCGGGCATGCGAGCTCGTAGGCCATTATGCTTGCTTCGATTTGGGGGCGGCGCCTAGACGGAGAGCTCCGAAGATCGCGCCGGCCCTGACATGGTCTTGCGAGTCGACCATCTCAGGCGGTGCGCGATCCAGGCACGCGGTTTCGATAGAGAGCGCTAGCTTCCACGCGAAGTTCTTGCGGCGTGCCATGAGCATGTAGAGGCGACCCAGGATCGTGACGCCACTGTCTTTGTATTCGGCCAGTCCCATGTACGCGTGCGCTTCGTCCACGCCGAGATGCTTGGCGACCGAAGGAAGCTTTCCGAGGTAGGTCCACCTGGCCAGCCGAGGGGGCGGGTCGAGATTGATCGCCACGGGGAATCCTGACATGGCGAGGATAGGGTCTACCCAGTTTCTCATGTCTGAAGTGGCATTCGCTTTCTCCATGAAGCTGATGGTCAGCCATTCGGTGCTGCGCGGGCCGTAGTAGATGTGCCCCACCTCGCTCGAGGTGCCGCTAACTTCGGCCTCGGACTTCCAGCGCTTGGGGATCCTCAGCGAGTAGCGCAAGGTCGCACTCTTCAGAGGAACCGTGGGCCAGCCCGCAGGGTCACTCTTCTCCAACCACTTCGGCAGCTGGTCAGGCGGGGGTTGTCGGGTCAGCTTTTCCGCCGCACTGTCACCGACTTCGGCTTTGATGGCATCTATCCACTTCGACAGAGGGACGGCTTCAACGATGCCCCACTCGGTCGCGTTGCGTACGGCATCCGTCAGAGCCTGTACATAGTCGATGCGGCGCTCGGGTGAGGTCAGCTCGGCGTAGAGTTTGCGGCGGACTACTACGTTTTCGTGAAGTTCCGAGGCGGCTCGCTTTTTGTCGCCCAGCTTCGCGTGGATACCGGCATTCACCAGGACGGCGTCCGCCCAGATGTCTTTGAAGTCAGGGCTTGTCTGGTCCGAGTCCTGTATTGCTTGGGCTATAGCACCGAGGGTTTCGCCGATCTGTGCTGCCTGCGGAAAGCTATCCTGGCGCAGCCAAATTTCCACCATCGCACGGCAAGCTCTGTACATCAGGGTCGCGTCCTCCAGGGCGGGCGCCCTTTCCAACACGAGCGGCTGCAGTAGCTCTCCGGTCTCCTGGAAAAGCTTGTAGGCATCGCGATGGAGGGTTTGGAAGCGCTTCAATACCGCCTCGCTGAATCGAAATCTCGCCGCCAAACGCCGCTGCTCGTCGGAGTTAAATTCACCTTTCTCCAACGCTGCTACAACCTCGCCGCGGTCGTCCCGGTAAACGGGCTCACCCAGATAGCGCTGCAGCAAGGCCGTCTTGCGGATCTGATTATCGACGTGGCTAAGGTACTCGCTGCGCAAGACGACACGCTGTTGCGGCGTAAGGCGGCTGGCATACAGGCACACGCTGCCCGGGCCGGTGCTCCCTGTCAGAGTAACGTCGATATCAGTATCGGATCCGATCTCTCGCGCCTGCTTGGCGGCGGTGTCGTGAGCGATTACTCGGAAGTGACTGTTCTTATTCTCAAGGTTGTCGAGGCTCGGGATCTCGAACTTCTGGGGAATGCTGAGATCGCCCTTGGGCTTAAATTCAGCGCCGTCGAATTCGAGGTTGAACGTGGCCGGCAGCGTCTTCAGGTCCGTGCCGTCGACCTGGACGGTGGGTGACTCTACGCGGTCGAACCATTTGAGCTTGACGTCAAGACGAGGCCGGTCGGTGAGGAAGAATTCGGTGAAGGGCGGCTCTCTGAACCCGAATTCCTCCGGCCAGGTTCGGCCTTCCCGATAGCGCGCGATGAAGAAGGACATGCTGCCGCTAAACAGTGGATCCAGCCGTAGCTGCAGCTCGAGGATGACATTCGGGTCCTCGGGTAAGGTCTCGGGGCGGATGGCGAGGGAAATGGCCCGGATGGGCTGCGATGCCAGAGGCGCCACTTGTTCCGCTACGCCGGGCAGTTCCGCCTCAGCGCGCACGACGGTCTCCTTGTTGGCCAGCAGCAGGCGGCTCGCAGCATCCAGCAGTACGCCATCCTCCACCGTGGACTCGCCGCAGACGGCTCGAGCCAGACGTAGGCGGACGGCTTCCTGATCCAACCCTTCGGAGGCATCGAAGCCGACGATGTTGTCGAGCTGGGGCGGAATGCGGCAGGGCCGCAGAATGATGGGGAGCAGTCGCAGGCCTTTTTTGCGGGCTTCGAGAGCGGTTTGGATTTCCTCGGTGACCCAACGCGATTCGACCGCGCTGGGGGACAGCAGCAGGCAGAAGAGCTCCGATTGCTGCACTTTGCTCGCCAGTTGCTGGCGCAGCTCGGCGGTGGTCTGGATGTCGAAGAAATCCAGCCACACCTTGACGTTACGCGATTCGAGAAGCTTCTTTATGTCGAAGGCTTCGCGGCGGTCTCGTGAGCTGTAGGAGACGAAGACGCTTTGTGGTATGGGGGTCGCGCCTGACATGGGGGGGCCTCTTTCGGGAAGGACTGACGTCCCTCACGCTTCTCGCGTGCTAGTGCCTCCTGATATTCCTTCTTGGTCCGAACACTCGTGCTGTAGATCTTTGTGGCAGGAGTTCCGATATAACAACCGGCGATCTTTTCTGGAAGTACCGGGACCGTAAGCGCCGGGATAATCAGATCGCAGCCGAAGGGCGTCGCTACGCACTCCGTTCTGAGCAATCCAATCACGCTGCTCGTGTTGAGGAAGTCGCGCAGCGCGACCGCGGCATCCGCAGCACCCGTCAGGTTACCCTCGAATGTCGGCGCGCTCGGGTAGGTTGCGACATACGGTGCTGCGCTGAATGTCACGCTGTAGGCGACGGCCGTCCGCGTCGAGTCCCTCGACCCGGTCGGGCTGGACAACGTCCCCGTCAACACGGGCGCCCCAACGGCGGTCGCGATCACGCCCGAGAGGCCTGCGGCAAGGAAAAGGGGCAAACACGCGCAACACCGTTCGTTCCATCGTGTCCTCTCTCCCGCACGGAAAGCGACCGAGCAATGTTCGCACCGAACAGCGCGTGCTCGCGCCCGAATATTCGCCAAGACCGACAGAAACGGATGAAGTTCGGCAAAAGTCAAGTTCTGAGGCGAGGCGTTTCGCTCAGTAGACGCGGCGCGCACCTGCGCTTTGCGGCAAAGCAGCCGTTGCGAGCGGCCGCAACGGGGTCGGGACACGTCGGCCGTCTTCTTGAGCTCGTTGCCGAAGAGCCGCCTTTGAAGTTTCGCTTCCCCTAAGCGGCCATTCGTCACCGAGTGAAACCGACCCGGAAGCGACATCCGCTGTCCTGATTACGTCGCCTCAAAGCTGCCGGTCCAAACCGCACGCAGGCACGCCCGTTAGAGGCCCCGCAGCCGCCCAGACGATTCGTTGGAGCGCCAGGCGATCGAGACCGCGCTCGCGATCGTATACGGGCTGATGACCGGCGACCTCGCTCACCCGTCGGACGTCGTCGCGCGTGACCTCAACCACTGGCTCGAGCGCACCAAGCACCTCGCACAGCACATCACCCGCCGCCACCGCTCGACCACGATTCACGGCGACGTTGAACGGGTCGGCGACGTCGCGTTGGCTTAGACTGATTTCATGCGGCGCGCCCCTGCGATCATCGGGTCGACGATCTTCTTGGTGATCGCGCCGGGCACGCTCGCCGTGTACGCGCCGTGGTACTTCACGCAGTGGCACTTCGAGCCTGCGCTGTTCCCGATCGCGCGCGTGATCGGCGGCATCCTGATCGCGGCCGGGCTACCGATCTTGCTCGATTCGTTCGCCCGTTTCGCGTTGCAAGGTCTCGGTACGCCGGCTCCCGTGATGCCGCCCAAGCACCTCGTTGTCACCGGGTTCTATCGGTATGTGCGAAATCCGATGTACGTCGCGGTCACCGCGCTGATCATCGGTCAGGGCCTCCTGTTCGGCAGCGTAGCGGTGCTCGAGTACGGAGCGATCTTGTGGGCGGCCTTCTTCTTCTTCGTGCTCGGCTACGAGGAGCCGGCGCTCGGCGAACAGTTCCCCGAGGAGTACAAGCGCTACCGCGCGAACGTGAGACGGTGGATTCCGCGCACCACACCGTGGCGCGGGGATCATTGAGCCGCGCTCCGATGATAAGAACGCGGGGTGCGTGTCGTCGTCCAGCATCGCATCTGCTATCGCAATCCCAGACCCGCGCTGCTCGGCCCGCAGTTGATCCGGCTGCGGCCGGCAGATCACGTGCGGGCGCGGGTCGAGCGCTACCAGCTGCAGATCGCGCCCGAGCATCGACTGTACAGGCTGCGCGATCCGCATGGTAATCGCGTCGCGCGCGTCACGTTAGGCCCTTCTGGGCGTCGGTGTAGTACGTGCGTGTGCGGCATCGACATCTCGAACTCTTCACGAGCCAAGCTCAACGCAGTGGCGAGACGACTGAATCAGACTCTCGGCTTCCAGACCCCGGCTGAGATGTTCAGGCCGAATCCGATTTCAAGCCACTTCGGATCGTCCAATGGTGGCGAGGTTTTCTGAAAGCGAGCGGTCATTGCAACGATGATCGCGCGGATCCGCGGTGCCCTCTGTTCGCTGGCGCGCACAGCGTGGCATCACAGGCACCAAGTGTGCGGCACCGTACCGACTGCTAGCCCGACTCCGGGTACCGTCGCCCCATCAAGCCGCAAAGATCTTCTTCGCCCGCAATCACGCGGGCGACTCAACTACCAAGGGAACCACCATGAACTGGGACATCATCGAAGGTAATTGGAAACAGTTCGAGGGTCACGTGAAGGAAAAGTGGGGAATGCTCACGGACGACTCGCTCGCCACCATCGCCGGCAAGCGCGACCAGCTCGCTGGGCAGATCCAGCAGGCGTACGGCATCACCAAGGACCAGGCCGAAGTGCAGGTCAAGGCCTTCGAGGATATGCACAAGGACTATCAGCAGAAAAGCGCGGCGTAGTTCCGGTCATTCAACCTGACAGAAAAGGAATCAATCATGTCGCTACTCGCATGGATCGTGCTCGGCCTCGTTGCCGGGTTCATCGCCAGCAAGATCGTCAACAAGTCCGGTGAGGGTTTCATCCTGGACATCGTCCTCGGCGTCGTCGGGGCAGTCGTTGGAGGCTGGCTCTTCACCAGCTTCGGTATGCCTGGTGTGACGGGATTCAATCTCTATAGCGTGCTGGTCGCTGTTGTCGGTGCTGCCTTGCTGCTCGTCGTGTACCACGCCTTCAATCGCAGCGCGCATTAGACCGGTCAAGCGCTGAACGCAGGAATTTCTCTCTCACGTGCATCTGGAAAGTCAATGATGAAACGAGTCAACAAGTATCTATCCGCACTCTTCGTGGCAGTTACCTTCGTGTCGGTGGTCGGTTGTGCCTCCACGCCGCAAAAGGAGGGAACCGGTGAGTACGTGGATGACAGCGTCATCACCACCAAAGTGAAGACCGCCATCCTCGGTGAATCCACCCTCAAGGTCGCCGAAATCAATGTAGAGACCTTCAAGGGCGTGGTTCAGTTGAGCGGCTTTGTGCATTCCAAGGCCGAAGCCGGCAAAGCGGTCGAGGTGGCAAGCGCGGTCGGTGGCGTGAAATCCGTCAAGAACGACATAGAGATCAAGTGAGAATCCGGCCGAACCAATAACTTCGGACGCGATCGGAAACCGCGGCGTCATGCCGCGGATTTTTTGGCGCGTGCGCCTTTTTTCTACACCACTCTTTGCGTATCACGTCTTGGAAGCGCGCCGCCTCCAATGTGCGATAGCGCACGAAGCAGCAGGAAGCGCGGAGCTACATTGGGTTTCGCAATTGCCTGTGCATTCCTCTCGAAGGTCGGTGCCTGCGACCGAGGTTATTCCGGCGACCGGTAAACCGGTAACACCGACTACGAGGTGGAAAGCGCGCGCAGCGCGGGAAACGCAACAATCCCGCTGGCTCATGAATGGAGGGAAACGCTGGCAAGCTCGCTCATGCCCAAATGCCCGCGGTGCGGCGGCGCCGGGTCGGACCTTGATCTCGAGCGCGTGCGGCGCCGGCCGGTCGATCGATTGATCAGCCTGATATGGCTTCGGCATCGCTACCGATGCCGATCGGGCGAATGCGACTGGACAGGGAATTTGTCTCCCGCGCGCACTCGGCAAGCTGACGCGCGGTGATTGAGCGGCGCTGTCCGGCGCGCTATTGGCTGCCGGAGATTCATGCACAATATGCGGACAAGCACCCTGACCCGATGACGGTCGGCGGACACATCCGTCGGTCCATTGACCGCCACGACCTCCGAACCAATGATCGATTCCATCCTGCTTGCCGCAGCAAGCGTCTTCACTTTCAATCAGAAGAAACTACTGACCAACGCGAGCGGCTTCTTTTTTGCGCGCGAAGAGCGGTTGTTCCTGGTGACGAGCCGGCACGTGGTCATCGATGCTCCGAGCAAGCACTTCCCGGACCGCATCGAGATCGAATTGCATATCGACCCCGACAATCTTGCCGAATCGACCGGGTTTTCGATTCCTCTGTATCGCGACGGCAAGAGTGTCTGGCGCCAGGGTCTCGACAGCGCCGGAGAAATCGACGTGGCGGTGATCGAGCTCGATCGTTCGGTGCTGCCGAAAACGATGCTTTACCGCGCCTTCACACCCGCGCACATCGCCGGCCCGAAGGACCACGTCGAGGTCGGGACTTCATTGCTGGTAGTGGGTTTTCCGCTCGGCTTCCACGACACGCTGCACCACATGCCGGTGGCGCGCCACGCGGTGATTGCGTCCTCGTTCGGTCTGCGCTTCAAGGGCCAGGGCTACTTTCTTACCGATGCACGCACGCATCGCGGGACCAGCGGGGCGCCGGTCGTCATGCGCCTTGCCGAGCCGGATCGAGCTCACGCCGATCTTCCGTGGATGCTGGTCGGGGTTCACTCTGCACGGCTCGATGTCGGTACGCGTGACCTGAAACTGGACGAGGCGCTCGGTTTGAACTGTGCCTGGTACGCCGACATTCTGCTGACCCTGACGCCGAAGTGATCTGAGCAACAGCGCTCATTCGCCATCGGCCGCCTGGATTCCACGGTCCATACCGAGGTTCAAGGCGCCGCTCAATTCACCGCGAGCCTTTTCGCTGCTGCTACGGTCTTCTTCGGGACTGTGAGTTCCAGCACGCCGTCGTTGTACTTGGCTTGGGCGGTCGCTTCATCGACTTCCTGACCGAGTGTGAACGCGCGCTCGATCCGTAGTAGCGTCCAGCGCAAAGCACCGTCCCACTGTCCTCGACGTCTTTTTCCTGCTTCACTACGCGGATACTGCAACTTCGTCGCCGTTGATAGTTATGGCGATCTCGTTTTTCTTGACGCCAGGCAATTCGGCCAGCACTTGATACTCCTTTTCGTTCTCGATGACGTCGATGCGGATTGCGTCCCTGCGGAGCCGCGTCGGCGCACATCGGACGTGTCGATCGATGACGTGTCGAAACTCTACGAACACGAACGGGCCGCTCTCGCTCTTGGCGCGCGCGTCACGAGATTCATTCACATCTTTGCGATTCGCAATGTCCAGGAGATCTTGCGCACGCGCGGTCTCGATCAACGATCGTTGCCAGTGGCAGGCTCGGCCTTGCTTGGCATCTGACGCCAATCGCTACCGCCTGGTCCGTTGATGAGTCAGCCCCGTCGGTTGTCCTTCACCATGACCATCCCTCGCAAGGAAGGTTACGAGTACGCACGTCCGTTCGACTACTTTGCTTTCCATGCGACGGCTTCCACGGCCAACGTGTTCGAGAACATCCGAGCGCGCGGGATGCTGGCGAAGAAGCCCCCGGTTCGCAGGCAAACGCCCGCAGTTCGCAGCGCGGGCGCGTTCAAGGCTGTCCTCGCCAGGCCGGCTGCTCCGCGCAACGCGGCGGCCCGACCGAAGGTCGCACGACTCCGCCCGGCCTGGGGCGCGGAGAGCGCAGCGCGATCGACGGCACTAACGCGCCGAAGGAGGATCGAGCAGACGCCGGCGTGCCAGCCACTTGCGCAGTTCCTCCAGAGCAAACATGCCTAGCGCGAAAGGAACGACGAAGGCCCAAACCTCACCTGCAACAGGCCCCGTTCCGAGCAGCGAATTTCCCCACGACGTGAAGTTGATCAATACGAGCAGGGCGATCTCCGACAGTACGCCCAGAACGATCAGCGAGTTGCCAAGCAGCCCGGTTGAAAAGACCGATCGCGTGGCACTTCTACACAGGAAGACGTTTACGATCTGCATGACGATGATGGTGCTCAAGCAGGCGGTCGTGGCTTGCACATAAACGGGATCGTGGGCCGCCAGGCTCTCGCCGTACTTCCATCCCGCACGGTCGAGCACAAGGAAGAAGACGGCCATCGCCGCAGCCGCCTCGATCAGGCCCAGGAAGAGATACGCGCGCAGCGCGAGCGGCCAGTTCATCAGCCGCTCGCCCTGCGGGCGAGGCGGACGCTGCATGATCTGCGGGGCGGGTCGTTCGCTACCCAGGCCGAGCGCGGCAAGCGTGTCGGACCCCATGTCGATGGACAGCGCTTGAATCGGTGTCAATGCCAAGGGGATCCTGAACAGCACGAAACCGAGGTAAGGGATCAACTCGGCAACGTTGTGGACCAGCACGTAAGTGAGGAACTTGCGAATGTTCTGGAATACGGCGCGTCCCTCCTCGATCGCGTTGACGATGCTGGCGAAGTTGTCGTCCAGCAGCACCATGTCGGCTGCCTGCTTGGCTACGTCCGTGCCGGCAATCCCCATCGCGATGCCGATATCTGCAGCCTTCAGCGCGGGGGCATCGTTGACGCCGTCGCCGGTGACGGCCACGATCTCCTTCTTCTTCCTCAACGCTTCCACGATGCGCATCTTCTGATCGGCGACGACCCGGGCGAAGATGACCTCTTGAGCATCGAAGGCGAGCCGAAGCTGGATGGATGAGAACCGTCTGAGCTGCTCCCCCGTAATGATCGTCGGACTGTCCGACCTCACGAGGCCGATCTCGCGGGCAATCGCCGCCGCGGTCCGGGGATGATCCCCGGTGATTATGATGACCCTGATTCCGGCCTCACGGCACTTCCGGAGCGCTTCCGGGACTTCAGGCCTCGGCGGGTCTTCCAGCCCCGCCAGCCCCGCGAAGACCAGGTCCTCCTCCAGCCTCTCCCGGCCATCACCCGCCGCCAATTGCCGATAGGCCAAGGCGAGTACACGCAAGCCTTGGTTGGCCATCACATCCTGCGCGCGCACGATGCTCAGCTTTGCCTCGACACCAAGCGGCTCGAGTTTGCCGTCAACAAGCATGTGCTGACAAAGAGGAAGCAGTGACTCGGGCGCGCCCTTGCAGTAGAGAACCGGACCCTCAGGCGTCTGGTGCAACGTGGACAGTCGCATGCGGTCGGCGTCGAACGGGATTTCGTCCAACCGAGGATGGACGGCAGAACCGGGCATGAATTGCATCGCCACTTCCACCAGCGCGACCTCCATTGGGTCGCCCAGAAAGGCCGGCTTTCCGAGAACCTCCGTTTCCCTCAGGTCGTGGCACATCCGTGCTGTCAGGAAGAAAGGTCGGTAGAGGTCGGCAAGGCCCGGCTTGGCGATTGCCGCGGCAGGCGAGTCCAATGTGCTCCCCAGGTAGAGGCGCCGGACCATCATGCGGTTCTGAGTCAGCGTGCCTGTCTTGTCGGTGCAGATGACCGTCGTGGAGCCGAGCGTCTCGACCGCGGGGAGGTAACGGATGAGAACGCTGCGCCTTGCCATGCGCTTGGTGGCCAGCACGAGTGCCAGGGTCAACGTGGGCAGCAGCCCTTCCGGCACCATGGCGACGATAATGCCGATCCCGAAAATGAAGGCCTTCCAGAAAGGGATGCCGATCATCCAGCCAACCGACAGGAACACGAGTCCGATCAGCACCGCAAGGACCGCGGTCAGGCGGCTCAGATGTGCGATCTCCCTGCGCAGTGGCGAGACCCCCTCCCTGGCCGTCTGGGTGAGGTGCGCGATCTTGCCGAATTCGGTGTCCATTCCGGTGGCGAAGACGACGGCCTTGGCCTGCCCGGACATCATCGAGGTGCCCGCGAGCACGACGTTCCTGCTGTCGATCAGGTCAGCCACTTCAGACGGATCGGCCACGCGCGATTTGGGCAGCGACTCACCCGTGATGGCCGCGTTGTTGACTCGTACGCTGAAGGCCTCGATCAGCCGGCAGTCCGCGGGAATGTAGTCGCCCGGCTCCAGGTGGACGATGTCCCCCGGCACCAACTGCTCCGCGGACACCCGGGTGACCTTGCCCTCTCGCAATACCTGCGCCTGCTGTGGCAGCAGCCTGCGCAATGCTGCCAGCGTTTGTTCGACGCGATACTCCTGCCAAAATGCAAATAGTCCGCTCACAAGGATCACGGTCACGATGGCGTCGCCCACTTTCGCCATGTCCTGGCCCGGGGCGCTCCAGTCGGCGAAGAACGCCAGCCCCGCGGCAACCCACAGGATCAGCGAAAACGAGGTCGTGAACTCCTTGAGGAGACGCAACCAGAGCGGCGCACGGGGTGCGCTCTTCACCTCGTTGCGGCCATATTCCTGCAGCCGGCGCTCGACTTCGGCGCGGGTCAGACCTGCCGCGGTGCCCTTCAGGCTCGCAACGGCATCGAGCGGAGACAGCTGGTGGATTCTCAAGGCAACCCCGTTCTTCTATTTCGCCCGCAGGGAGATCTTGTGTCGAAGGCAGTCGATGCGCAACAGGTTGGCATGAGCCCATGAACGCCGGCACACTTTGGTCGCTCCGTCGTGGCCGACACCGAGTCGACGTCCTCCTCTCCGATGGCCGCACCAGGCGCCGGCACACACGACCATTGTCATCGCGCAAAGCCTTGCGCCCGCCCGGGCGGCAAACTAGTTCAGTGGGGCTTGTCACCCCAAGTAAGCGAGGAACACATGGAAAGGCCCTGGCTCGCCCAATACCCCGCCGGCGTTCCGGCTGAGATCGACATCGGCAAGTTCGCTTCGCTGAAGGACTTGCTCGCCGTCACGTGCGCGCGTTTTGCCGACCTGCCGGCCTACAACTCGATGGGCACGGTGATGACATTCCGCCAACTCGACACGGCGAGCCGCAACTTCGCGGCCTGGCTGCAAAGCGAGGCGCAACTGCAACGCGGTGATCGCGTCGCCCTGATGCTGCCCAACCTGTTGCAGTACCCGGTTGCACTGTTCGGGGTGCTGCGAGCCGGCATGGTGGTGGTCAACGTCAACCCCTTTTACACGACGCGCGAACTCGAGCACCAGTTGAACGACGCCGGCGCCGTGGCCGTCGTGGTTCTGGAAAACTTCGCGCACACGTTGGCGCAGGTGGCCAAGTCGACGCGGCTGCGCACGGTCATCACGACGCAGGTGGGCGATTTGCTGCCGCCGTTCAAGAGACTGCTGACGAACGCCGTGGTCAAGCATGTGCGGAAAATGGTGCCGCCATGGCAACTCGCCCGCGCAGTGGGCTTCAACCGCGTGCTGGCGGCCGGCCGCACGCAGGCGCTCGACGACGTGGCGCTCACTCACAATGACCTCGCCTTTCTGCAGTACACGGGCGGTACCACCGGAGTCGCCAAGGGTGCGATGTTGACCCATGGCAACATGGTGGCCAACGTGCTCCAGGTGGCGGCGTGGATGTCGCCGAACCTGAAGGACGGCGAGGAGACGGTGGTCATTCCGCTGCCGCTTTATCACGTGTTCGCACTGACGGGCTGTTTGTCCTTCTTCAGCAAGGGCGCGCAGACAGTGCTGATCCTCAACCCACGCGACACGCCGGCATTCCTCAAGGCGCTCAGGCAAACGCGCTTCACCGCGATCATCGGCGTGAACACGCTGTTCCGCGCGCTGCTCGACGCGCCGGCGTTCGCCGATGTCGACCTGCGTCCGCTGAAGCTCGCGGTTGCCGGCGGCATGGCCGTGCAGCAGGTGGTGGCGCATCGCTGGCGGCAACGGGCCGGCGTTCCGCTTGTCGAGGGCTACGGGCTTACCGAGACTGCCCCGGTGGCGATCGCCAATCCGGTCACCATCCAGGAATGGAGCGGCCAGATCGGCGTGCCGCTCCCCAGCACGGAAGCGGCCATCCTCGATGACGACGGCGGGGTCCTCGCGTTCGACCAGGTGGGCGAGATCTGCCTGCGCGGACCACAGGTGATGAAGGGCTACTGGAATCGGCCCGACGAGACCACCAAGGTGTTCACCGCCGACGGCTGGCTGCGCACCGGCGACATGGGGGTGATGGATGCGCGCGGCAGCATCCGCATCACGGACCGCAAGAAGGACATGATCGTCGTGTCCGGGTTCAAGGTGTTTCCCAACGAGATCGAGGATGTGCTGACCACGCATCCCGGCGTGCAGGAAGCCGCGGCGATCGGGGTGCGCGACGAGCGCTCCGGCGAGGCGGTCAAGGTGGTGGTGGTGCGCAAGGACCCGGCACTGACTGAGGGCGACCTGATCGCCCACTGCCGGCAGAACCTGACCGGCTACAAGATGCCGCGCATCTTCGAGTTCCGGGTCGAACCGCTGCCGAAGACCACGATCGGCAAGATCCTGCGGCGGGCGTTGCGCGACGGCGGGTCCGCGGGACCCGCCGCGGCGGCGCCGGCGCACGCCCCGGCCCCTACTGACTAGCCTGGGCGGAGCGATGACGTCGCGAAGTTATCGCCCCCGGCGGCTCAGTCTGCGCGACGGCCGCGAGGTCACACTGCGTGCAGTGCTCGAAACCGACGCGCAGGAGATCGTCCAGTCATTCGAGCGCCTGTCAAACGATTCGCGGTACTTGCGCTTCATGCAGCACAAGAAGCAGCTCGATCCAGCGGCGCTCGAGCGCGGCGTGCACCCACGCCCCGGGCGGGAGTTCGTGTTCGTGGCAACGACGCCGACGGCCGACGGCATCGACATCGTCGGTGGTGCGCGCTACGTGCGTGCCGATGACCGCAACGCCGAGACGTGCGAGTTCGCGATAACGGTGGCCGAAGACTGGCGCGACAGCGGTCTCGCCACCAAGCTGCTGGCCAGCCTGATCCGGCGAGCGCGACGTGATGGCTACAGGAGCATGGAAGGACTGGTGATCGCCGACAACGCGCCGATGCTCGCGTTAGCGCGAGACCTCCGATTCAGCGTGCACCGGGTGCCGGAGGACGCAACGGTGGTCCGCGTAGAACGCACGCTGTAGCTACTTCGCGCCGCGCTACCTGCAAAGGCGGTCGGATCCGTGCAAGCCTAGCGTGCGCCGCCGAGTCGTTGCAGCGCCGGCAGGAATCGCCCCAGCCTGACCGAGGAGCGCGAGCCGACGAACGAGAACTTCCACTTGAGCCACCCGTCCGCGCGACTGCGACCGTGCTCGCAAAGCGCGTCGATGAACGCGGGCTGGACGTTGAGCTTGCTGTAGACGCTGAGCTGCGCCATCAGTTGCTCGTTCTCGATCACGTGCAGGTTGAGCGCGCGCAGTTTGCGCTCGAGCGCGCCGAACCCGAACCGCGCACGTGCGGCTTCCTGCTTCGCCAGCACCAGGCCATTGAACTCCGCGAAGAACGCGGACGTGAAGCTGATCTCGGTCAGGCGCTGCCAGATCTCGTCGGCCGTGCCGGGCAGCTCGGGCCGCCTGGAGGGGTGCAGCAACACCACCATGACGTCGCGCGCATTGCACTGATGCACGAGCGGAAAGAGCGGCGGGTTAGCCGACAGGCCGCCATCCCAATAGGCCTCACCGTCGATTTCGATCGGCCGGTGCATGGTCGGCAGGCACGCCGAGGCGAGTAACGCCTCGAGCGTCAGTTCGTCCTCGCGAAACAGCCTGAGCCGGCCGGTGCGGATTTCGGTTGCCGCGATGAAGAGCTTGATCGTGCCCTGCGCGCGCATCCGGTCGAAGTCGATCTGCTTGGCGAGGATGTCACGTAGCGGATTGATGTCGAGCGGGTTGAGCTGGTACGGCGAGAAGTAGCGTGCCATCGACACCAGCGCCTTGACCGAGCCGGACGGACTCATGTCGGCCCCGGCCGGAATCAACGTGGCCGGCACTTCGTTCATGGCGGCAAACGGCGTCTTTGACGCGACGGCGTCCCAGAAATCCTTCAACGCCTGGCGCGCGCCGTCGCGGCCACCGACGGCGAAACCGTGGGCGAGCGCTACCGCGTTCATCGATCCGGCACTGGCACCGCTGATGCCTTCGATGGCGATCCGCTCGTCTTCCAACAAGCGGTCGAGCACGCCCCACGTAAAGGCACCGTGGGAACCACCACCCTGCAACGCCAACGACATGGGTTTCTTCGTCTTCATACACGCTCGCTTTCCTGCTGAGAGTCCGGTTCCGGCCGTGGTGCAACCCGCCCGGCGAAAGGGTGGGCCGGGCCACGAAAGGTTCTGTACGGAGAAGTGCGCCGGGTGAGGCTGGAACCTCGCCGCGTATCGAGCAGCGACACGGTCAACGGCCAGGCGCAGAGGTTCGGCGGAACCGAATGTGCCTCAACGAAGACCCGACCCTCGCGGCTACGCTAGTCGCGTTCGCGTGCACGGGCCAATCGGAAGGTTCGATGCGGGCGATCAGCCTTGCCGAAGGCGGTTGCACTGCTGCAAGGCTGGTCGCACGCAGATGGCTGATCGGAGCGCGCGTGTTGACGTCAATTAATCAGCGGTCCGCCGACCTTGTGCTCGTTAGCCATAGGACCGTCGCTCCGACAAGAAACGTAGCCGTATGCGATCTTATGACGCGAATCAAAACTTTCGGGACGGCGACGCCCCGTCGACGGGCCCCCTACCGGAGGGAATAAGACCGCTCGCACGCGTTGCGCCCGCGCGCGCCCTGCGGTCCGTACCGTCGCGTCAATAGATGGGGAACGGCAGGCGGCGACCCCGCGCCGCGGCGGCGCCCCGCCATCCGAGATCCCCCACGCGGGTGCAAGCGCCCGACACGGGACCCGACGCGCCCCTATGGCGAGACTCTCTCGACGCGCGCGGGGACGGTCAACTCAGCGATGCGTCGGTGCATCCGATAACGGCGGGCCAAGGTCGCGCGCTTGATCTTCGGCGACATCGAGCGCGATCAGATGACCTGAGGCGACGTGTTCGGCGGCGGTCCGTTCTTCGAGCCTGATGATTTCGAGCGGCGCGATCACGCGGCCGAGCAAGAGAAGCGCACGTGCGCAGCGGTAGCGGCGAGGCTTCACGGCGTGCGCTCCGTCGTCGGGACGATGTGCCCGACACTCCGAGCGCGATCGGAATCATCACCCAGCGCAGCAGGTAGTTGCGGTTGCCGTGGATGAACACCCACGCGCCGAAGCCGGCAATCTGCACGAGGCCAAAGGCAAGCGGCCAATCGGTGGCGATGGCCATCACCCCTCCACCTTGGGTTCGACGGGAATGAACGGCACGTCGGCTTCGCGATCACCGGTGACGTCACCCAGTTCGTCGATGACGAACTGAACCGCAGTCCGCTGCTCGCCCACGCGTGACACCAGAACCTCGCCTCGCGCGACCTCCTCCACCCGCGGATTGAGCTTGACCGGGAACGGGAGCAACGGATCCGAGGGCGATCGGCCGGATTGCTTGGTTCAACGTCTGGTTCGCGCGTGACGTGGTCGAGCGGCGAGACGTGCACGGCCAGTTTCGGCACTCCTTCTGCCAGGTGATCACGAGCTCCCTCGAATGCGGACTTGAACCGCGCCGCCTCGTCGCGCTGCACTCCGAGCGTCGAAACCTCGATCGAATCGACGTAGGGCGGCCGGTGGTTCGAATGGAGCTCGAAGAAGACGCGGGCCCGCCGTTGCGCCGCCTCCTTCACGAGCTCGTCGTAGCGCGCGTTCGCGGCGACCGCGCGATCGCTCCGCCATTCTCGAAGCACTTGCGAGTCCGGCCCAATGATCTGCTCGGTCGGCCGGTTCACGTTGATGCGCTGGCGCGTCTTCGGGTCCCGGAATCCGGTAACGAAGACGCCGGCCCGACCCAACCGCTCGCAGACGATGCGCCCCGCGTCCCGTTGTCAGCCGTGCCAAGAGGCACTCCGATGACGACGCCAGGCCGGCCGGGAACGATCTCGAACTTACCGAGCCCCTCCAGCTCGGCGTGATGCCTCGTTCGTCTGCGTTGCCGCAGCCCGGGTGTATCCAAGCCCTGCGCAAGCAGGCATTGCAAGGAGCAATCGTCGGCGATGGAGCATTTTCGAGCCCCCAAGTCGTGAAGTTGATGTCGAAGTCGGCGAGCGAAGTCACCGTGGCGACGGAATGGGTCCCGTAGCGAATGGATACGCACACCGAGTGCACGACACCGACGGCCGCTCTTCATCAGCCGCGGATCCGTTGCAGCCTGTCATGGGTCGCAAAGGCGGACGTTCGGGAATTGCGCTGATCGGCCCAAAGGCGACATTCCTGCTCCGACCACAAGTGCGAAGACGTAGTCATCGCACTCCGCGACCCGAGTTCCGCGCCGGCGCTCCCGCCGATGGCGCGGAAGCAGGTCAAAGTCTAGGGCTGCATGCATAGCCCGACGACGACGGCTTCCTTGGTCGCGATCGCCGCCCTGGTGTCGCGGCCATCGACTGCGACCCTGCAGTTCTCGAAGACGACGCCGCGCGCGTGGCGCACGAAGAAAGCCCAGCCCGGCAGCTGGTAGTCGGTGACTTCGGCCTTCGACGCTGGCGTGGCAAAGACGAACTTCGGGTCGGGATAGCCGCCGGCGTAATCAGGAAACCGTTCGATGTCGTCGCGCCCGCTACCGAAGACGTAGCGGCCGGTCATCGGCCCGGCGCCCTTGAACGCGATGTCGATGTCGCTGAAGCGGACGTCCTGCAGGTCGTGACGGCCCGATGCGTCGGCAGGTGCACCGCTCAGCATCGAACCCCAGGGATAGCGCATCGCGCCGCCGCGAATGTGGTCGAAGACAACACCGCGGATCGAACCAATTGGCGCATTGCCGCGCGCCCCCAGAAGCATGAAGAACGGCGTGCCGACATCGGTCAGCGTGATGTGGCGAAAGCTCAGGTTCGAAACCGCGGATCCGTCGACCGATTCGACTGCGATCGCCGCGGCCTGCGCGTTCGAGATCGAGATGTGCTCGAACACGATGTCGTGCACCGGTCCGACCGTCGCGGTACCGAGCTTCAGTCCGTTGGCCACGCCCGCGCCGACGATCGTGCAGTGGCGAACGGTCACGTCGTGCAGCCCCCGGGCGCTTCCGCTCTTGAGGCAGATCGCATCGTCGCCGGTGTTCACGGTGCAGTTCTCGATCAGCACGTCGTGGCCGTCGACGACGTCGATGCCGTCGTGCGTCGGGCCCAGCGGCGATTCGACAGCGATGCCGCGGATGACGAGGTGCTCGACCTCCAGGTTCACCACCGCCCAGGTGGCGGCGTTCCTGACACTGATGCCCTCGATCCGGACATGACGCGACAACGCGGTGAAGATCGCCATCGGGCGCTCGCCTTCGGGCCTGCTCATGCCGCGCCACTGGTCGAAGTCGGCATTGCCATCGATCGTGCCCCCGCCTTCGATGCTGACGTCGTCGGCGCTTTCGGCGTAGACGAGCGCACGCCGGCATTGGGTCAGTTGGGTGTTGACTGTCGGCGGGTACAGCGCGGGGTAATGGGCGTCGTTGCGGCTGCCCAGCAACGTCGCACCCGCCTCGATGCGCAGCGTGATGTGGCTGCGCAGCGTGATCGTTCCCGACAGGAACGTTGCGTTGGCGAGCAAGACGGTGCCACCGCCGGCCGCTGCGCACGAGTCGATCGCCGACTGCAGCGCCGAGGTGTCAAGCGTCGTGCCGTCGCCGCGGGCGCCGAACTCGAACGGATCGCAGAGATGCGCCGCCGCCGCGTGCCCGGCGCCGGGGCGTGGGTCGGACGGCGTCTGCGAGCCCTGCATGGCGGCGCATCCTGCGACGATGAAGACGGTCAGCGCACGATACGTGATGCTTGCGGCGCGGCGCGACCGGTCGGGGGCATTCAGATCAGCCCGCGCCAGTCGCGACCGTGCTGCCGAAAGGCCGCGCGAATCAGTTCGACCTGCTCGTCCGCAAGGGCCCCCTTCTCGACGATCCTCAGGTTCCGTTCGAAATGCGCCAGGCTGCGGGTGCCGACGATGCTGCTCGACACGAGCGGGCAATGGGCGACGAAGCGCAGCGCCAACTCGGTGGCGTCGATGCCGGACAGCACACTGTCCAGCCCCATCGCCTGCCAGCGGTCCCAGTACGCGCCCTCAGCTTGATCGTCGGGCCGCTGCGGCCGGATCCACACCGCACCGGCGAGCGGCCGCTTCGCGATCACCCCCACGCCGCCCGCCTTCAGCGCCTGCAGTCGCTGCGCGAAGTTGACCTGGTCGCAGACGCTGATCGAGGTCTGCACCGCGCCGAAGCGCCCGCAATTGATCGCGAAGTCGATCTCCTCGTTGTCGCCCGAGTAGGCGACGACACCAACTTTGCCGGCGTCGCGGCAGCTCTCCAGAGCGTGGATGACGTCGCCGCGGGCCAGCACATGCTGCGGGCAAGAGTGTAGGTGCACGATGTCGATGCGCTCGCATCGCATGCGCGCGAGCGCGGCGTCCACGCCGGCGACGATGCAGTCGTAGCTCCAGTCGTCGAATCCGGGGATGCCGTAGCCGACCTTGGTCGAAAGCACGAAGTCGCGCCTGCGCCAGGACAGGTGGCGGCCGATCCGTTCCTCGGACAGGCCGTAGCCGCGCGCGGTGTCGACGAGGTTGACGCCGAGGTCGAGCACTGCATTGAGCAGCCGCCCGGCCTCTGCATCGCCGACGCGGTCGTCGTTGAGGTGCATGGCGCCGAAGCCGAGGATGCTGACTTCCAGGCCGCTGCCGCCCAATGGGTTTCGTCTCATGCCTTGCTCATGGCCTGTGCTCCGCAGAAAAACTCGTCCGGTGCAGGTCTGGAGCCCAGAGATGGCGCTCCGCGCTCTTGCCCGTCGCGCACGGTCGGCTGTCTTACCTGAGCCGACTATGCAAATGCCGGCGATGCGCAGGTCGGCACGCGAGCCGGCGCCCCCGTCGGCTTCAATGGCAGTGCGGAGAGCCGCATCGGCAAACTCGGCAATGTGACGCTTGGCGGCATGACGATCGACACGCCTGGGGTGGGGGTTCAACGATGCGCTCGTAGCGCATTTAGGGGCGGGGCATCAACCAGGAACAACGCGTGCCCTGCGGAAGCGTGCTCCGCCCGTCCCCCCGCATCCACCTTCAACAAGAACCCCGCCGGAAGCGGGGTCTCTGTATCTACTCCTCAAGTGGATTGGGGCGAGCGTTCAACATCTCAGTACGGCCACACCGATTCCACGATCGATGCTATTCATGGTGTTCAATGCACCGGTCAATGCACCGCGAGCCTTTTCGCTGCTGCTACGGTCTTCTTCGGGAGTGTGAGTTCCAGCACGCCGTCGTTGTACTTGGCTTGGGCGGTCGCTTCATCGACTTCCTGACCGAGTGTGAACGCGCGCTCGATCTTGCCGTAATAGCGCTCAGCGCGAAGCACCGTCCCACTGTCCTCGACGTCTCTTTCCTGCTTGACTTCCGCGGATACCGCAACTTCGTTGCCGTTGATGGTTATGCTGATCTCTTCCTTCTTGACGCCAGGCAATTCGGCCAGCACTTGATACTCCTTGTCGTTCTCGATTACATCCATGCGGATTGCGCCCCTGCGGAACTGCGTCGGCGCACGCGTCTCAGGATTCGGCATCCACACGGGAAACCCACGGAACAAGTTCTCGAACGCATCCTCGAGCGGACTAAAGCGTGTGATGTTCAGCATTTTGTGCTCCCATGAAACTTCAAACCAATCGGCGGTGGAACGGCAGCAGTCAACTTCCCGTTTTTTCGTAAATGGGGGCGCCGTCACGACACGCAAGCTGCGACCGCTAAATACTTCTTCAGGCACGGTCGCTAAGCGCGCAGACGCACAGAGTCCGTCTTGTCAACGTGTTAGCTTTCGAATGAGCTGAAGTTCAAGTTGAGGAAGCAAGATGCCCGTGCACGTGAAGCAGCCCGATCAGACGCGAATCGTCGCGTTCCTGGCCGGGGAATCGAACGTGTCGATCGATGACGTGTCGAAACTGTACGAACACGAACGGGCCACTCTGGCTCTTGGCGCGCGTGTCACGAAATTCATTCACATCTTTGCGATTCGCAATGTCCAGGAGATCTTGCGCACGCGCGGTGTCGATCAACGATCGTTGACAGTGGCAGGCTCGGCTTTTCTTGATGTCTGACGCTAATCGCCACCTGTGCTTCGCACGAACTGCGTCCGGCGTGGAAGCGTGGCCTTTCGGCTCAGGATTGAGTGGTGTGGCACTGTGAGCGCAGGGTCACCTTCGCTGCGATCGTGCCTCGTCTCTAGTCGGAGGCGCCGTTCTGTGTTGGTGCTGCTGTTCCGCTCGACGGAGGCGGTTCCGCGCCGAGAATCTGTTCTTGCGCCGTCAGCTGACGATGTTCATCGACCGAGGCGTGCGGCCACAGCCGGTGAATGCTGCGGCCCGCGTCAGCTTGGCTGTGTCGGCGATGCTGCTCGACTGGCGCGGCGCCCTGCGGGTCGAGCAGCCCGCGACGTTGCTTCGCTGGCATCGCGCAGGCTGGCGGTTGTTCCGGAGATCTTGCGATCGCCGTTCGCAAGTCCCAAGGCGAACGCGATCTGCGAGCATGTGATCGGCACCCTCCGCAGGGAGTGCCTGGACTGGATGATCCCGATGTCCGAGGCACATCTGCGTTCGATCCTGAAGGCGTGGGTGACTCACTACAACCGTGGGCGTCCTCATGCTGCGCTCGGCCCTGGCGTGCCGGACCCTCCGCCCGAGCGTCGGCGAATCCCGAGGCCAGAATCCCGGCATCGATTGCCGCCGGGTGCATTCGTGCTCGCCAAATCGGTGCTGGGTGGGTTGCATCACGAGTAGTTCCTTGAAGCGGCCGTGACGGGACCGAGCTGCTGCCAGGCAAACCGAAGGACACGAAGATCGCAGTCGCGCGCGCCCTCGGGCACTCCCCACGGCCGCACCAGACGACATTTCTGTGGAGCACAGCAGTCACCTTGGATTGCGTGGGCCGGCACGTTGCGACCTGGTAGCTGCATGCGGCAGCGCCTTGCGGGGCGGGCCCATCCAGCTCACCGGTCGCCTTCCTCAAGCGCCCTTTAGGCCCGGCGCATTGAGCACGGCCAGCGATTCAGAACGTTTAAGGCCGCTCTTCAGGTCGCTCAAGGACTGAGGCCACCCTCGTCGAGGACGATGCAACCGACGTAAACATCACATGAGGAGTGCCTCCAAGAACCGCTCGTACCAGTGCGCACCGATGCGTCTTGCCTCCGCAACCTTGGCCGTGTTGGCCACCACCAGCATCGGCCTGTTCATAGACGAACTGGCGCGCAATCGTGCGTCCCCGCAGCACGTCGCCACGTCGATGCCGCTCGTGGTTGCCAAGGTGCAGTCGAGCCGTTGAACCGTGATCTACGCTCTGCGAAATGCCGACTGTGGCCATTGATGAACCGGACACGTGACGCTGCGATCGAGAGGTGGCGCGAATACGATTCCGCTGAACCCAGCTGCCGGGCCTGCCCGAGTCGCGGTTCAGCACACGGGCGTTCAGGCGAGAACCCTCTGATAGAACGCGCGCTTCAGAAGCTCGGCCGCGCCGATGTACGCCACCACGATCAGGCCCATGAGCGCGAGGAAGACCGGCGGCAGTGGTATGAAGCTGAATACTCGCCCAAGCAATGTGTATGGCAGTGCGATGGCAGCAGCGACCACGGTCAGTGTCGCCAGGGTCAACGCAATGGACGCGCGGCTGCGCCAGAACGGCACCCGGGTGCGGAGCACCAGTACAACGAGCGACGCTGAAACGACCGATTCGACAAACCACCCGCTACGAAACATCTCGGGTGACGCTTTGAGGAAAAAGAAAAGCGCACCAAAGGTGAGGAAGTCGAATACCGAACTGAGCAGGCCGAACCTGAGCATGAAGTCGCGAATGAATTTCACATCCCAGCGCCGGGGGCGCTCGACGGCCTCGGCATCCACGCGATCGGTGGCGATGGTCATTTCGGGCAAATCCGTCAGCAGGTTGGTCAGCAGGATCTGCTTGGGTAGTAGCGGAAGAAAAGGCAGGAGCAGCGAAACACCGGCCATGCTGAACATGTTGCCGAAATTCGCACTGCTAGCCATGAACACGTATTTCTCGGTGTTCGCGAACGTCGCACGACCTTCGCGAACTCCAGCGGCGAGCACGCCAAGATCCCGTTCAAGCAGCACGATGTCGGCGGCTTCCTTGGCCACGTCGGCGGCCCCTTGCACCGACAGACCGACATCAGCCGCGTGCAGCGCAGGCGCATCGTTGATGCCGTCGCCCATATAGCCGACCACGTGTCCCGCCTTGCGCAGGGCGCGAATGATGCGTTCCTTCTGGTTCGGCTCGACCTCGGCAAAGATGTCGGTGTCACGCGCCAGTTGCGGCAAGGCATCGTCGCTCACGTGTCCGAGGTCCTGGCCGCTGACGATCTTCGCGTTCGACAGGCCGATCTGCGAGGCGATTTCTTGCGCCACGAGCCGGTTATCACCGGTGATGACCTTGAGCGCCACGCCCAGGCCTTGGAGTTCCTCGATCGTGGCCGCAATTCCGGCTTTCGGCGGATCGGCAAAAAGCAGGAATCCGACGAAAGTCAGGTCGCGCTCGTCCTCCCGAGCAATGGCCGTGCGGCCGGGCAGTGATTTTGTCGCCAGCCCGAGCGTCCGCAGCCCGCGTGCGCTGAACGCCACGTAGCGCTCCTGGATTGCCTGTTTGTACTCCTCGATTGAAACAACGCGGCCGTCGCTCCGTTCCACCTGCGTGCACGTCTCGAGCAGTTGGGCCAGCGCGCCCTTGGTGATGAGTGCCGTCTCGTTGCCCATCGCCGCCAGCACGCTGAGGCGCTTGCGGGCGAAGTCGTACGGAATTTCATCGAGACGGGAAGCCGCAAGTGCCTGCTGACTGGCGGCCGCCGTGACGGCGTCGTCGATGGGATTGCGAAAGCCGGTCTGGAACGCGGCGTTGATCGCCGCCAACTGCAATGTTCGAGAACTCGGGTTGCCCTCGACGTCGAGCGCGCCACCCAAGCGGACCTTGCCTTCGGTAAGCGTGCCCGTTTTGTCCGAGCACAGCACGTTCATGCCGCCGAAGTTCTCGATCGACACCAGGCGCTTGACGATGACCTTCCTGGCCGCCATGCGGCGCGCGCCGCTGGCCAGGTTCACGCTGATGATGGCCGGCAGAAGTTCCGGGGTGAGGCCGACCGCAAGCGCGAGCGCGAACAGAAAGGAGTCGAGCACCGGCCGTTGCAGATAGACGTTGAAGGCAAAGATGAGAATCACCAGGATCAACGTCACCCGGATCAGCAGCATGCCGAACTGGCGCACGCCGCGCTCGAAATCGGTCTCGTCCGGACCAATCCGCAAGCGCCCGGCAATCGCACCGAACTGCGTGTCGCGGCCAGTGCGCACGACAAGGGCGCGGCCGGTGCCGCTCACGACATGGGTGCCCTGGAACACGGCATTGCTGCGGTGGGCGAGCGGCGTGTCGGCCGGCACGTCACCCGGCATCTTCTCGACTGGAAACGTCTCCCCGGTCAAAGTCGCCTCGTTGACGAACAGGTCCCAGGTCTCGATCAGGCGGCAATCCGCAGGCGCGTTCACGCCTGCGGAAACAAGCACGACATCGCCCGGCACCACCTCTTCCAGCGCCACCGTCGCGGCGACGCCGTCACGCACAACTGCGGCCCGCACGGCAACCAGCTGCTGCAGGCTTTCCACCGCACACGCGGCCCGGTACTCCTGCCAGAACCCCAACAACCCGCTGGCGATGACAATGAAGAGAATGATGCCGGTGTCGGCGGGGTCGTGCATGAAGAACGACAGGACCGCCGCCGCGATCAGGACCAGCACAATGGGCGAACCGAGCTGCCGCAACAGCAGTGGAAGAACGCGCGAGGATTGCTTGCCCTGCGGTGTGTTCGCACCGTAACGCTTCAATCGCGCTGTCGCCTCAGCGGTGCTCAGGCCGTTCAACGACGAGCCGAGGTCGTGCGCAGCCTGCTCGACACTTGTCGCCCACCACGAGGTGTCGTTCGCGCTTCGGTCATTCACCGCAAGATCCTCAGACACTCGTCCGGGCAGCGCGGGGTAGCAATGGCAACGATGCGCATCGCCGGCAGCCTAATATTCCGCAAGCCCGTACGCCCTCGCGGCACCTGAAACCATCTCCTTCAACCTGTACATCATTGCATGACGCCAATACCCATGACTCCGCTCGCGTAGAACTGCGACGGCTCCATGAGGCCGCGTTTCTCGACCACATCGCCGAAACCGAGTTTTTCGACGGAATAGGCCATGAGCTGCCGGTCACACAATCATGGCGAACGCCGGCTTCAGAGTCTGAATGCGACATTCGCCGCTAATGGGTGAGCGGCGGCTCATGGCCGACATTGAATGTTGATCGAATGTCTGCCCTTTCGACATCCGGCGGCGAACGACCATCGCCAGCACGACGTGCAGCAGCTATCGTTCCTCTTGTTGTCGATCTCACAATGCAGCGCTGCGATGTTTGGCTGATCTCGATCAGATCTCCGAAGTTCTTTCAAGCGCTCAAATCAGCCGAGCATCTTGGGGGCAACGGTGGGGGCAACTCGCTTTCGTTTCGATCGATTTTTCACTCTGAAGTTCGATTCCCGCCGCCTCCACCAGCGGCCATCAACATTCGCCAACGTCCACAGCGGTCCTGCAGGAACCGCTGTGGACGATCGTTCTCCAGCATGATCGGCGAATCGCGTCAGACAACGATCCCCGCAGCGCCGGCAGGGCTGGCGCGAGGAGCTCGCCCGTGCAGGCAAGCACGACCCGAAGTCGGAATGGCTCAACCTCGCGCCGTCGTCACTCGCGGTGGGCGGGCAAATGCTCGAACAGATCCTCGCCCAGACACCGCCAGTCGATGCGATCTTCTTCTGCAATGACGACCTGGCGCCGGGTGCCCCGCTGACCGCGGCTCGCAAGGGCATCGACGTTTCCAAGCGGATCGCGATCGCCGGCTTCAACGATCACGGGGAGCGATCAGATGATCCCGCCGTTGACGACGGTACACACGCCGCGCAGCGAGATTGGTGCAGAAGCCGCGGTGCTGCTGAAGTTGATGCGCGGCGAACCGGTGCGAACCGCTTCGGTCGACGTCGGGTATTCGTTGCAGTCAGGGAGAGCGGTGACCTTCCTCTGCCCTCTCGTCAACCCGTCAGCATGCGCGCCATGGCCGCGATACGCTGGAACGTTGTTGGCACCACCCGCTGGTAAGGCCGCAATGGGTATAGGTTAGTCAGCGAAACGCCTCGTCCGCGCGTATGCCACACATCGATTCCGCCCGCACCAAGCTGTCCGAGATCACCTCGATCGAGCTGTTCTTCGACCTGGTCTTTGCTTTCGCCATCTCGCAGCTGTCGCACCACTTGGTGGCGCAAACCCACTGGTGCGGCGGCGCGGAGACCTTGGTCTTGCTGGTCGGCGTGTTCAGCGTCTGGTCCTACCAACTTCGAGGTGACGCTCACGCATACGCGACGTGCGCACATCTGGCGCTGATGATGCTCGTGGTGATGCTGCTCGGGGCTGTTCATGAATGCCGCGATCGAGCACGCGTTCGACGAGCAGCCGTTCTCCTTCGTGCTGCCTCTGCTGGCAATCCAGATCGGCCGCACCGCCCTGTCGACGATCCCGGCGGCGCCCACGCTGGCGCTGCGGCGTCACTACTTGATCATGCTCGTCTGGATTCTCGCCTCCGCACCGCTATGGGTGGCGGGGGCGTTCGCAGGCCCGAGGTGCGTCTTGCCTGGTGGGGTGCGGCCCGCCCTCGTCGACACGGTCGGCGCTTGGTTTGCGCACCCTTTCCCGGGCGAAGGCTTCGGTCCGAAAATATCCCTTTCAACGCTGAGCGCATGATCGAACGGCTACGCCTGTTCCTGATCATTGCGCTCGGCGAGGTCGTTCTGAGTGTGCGCGGTCGACGCACGCCCGCGTAGCTGAGCCTCAGGGCTTCGGCGCCGCGAAGACCTCTCGCGCCACGCCAATGGCGGTGACGCCGCTGGGCCAACCCGCATAGAAGGCGAGATGCGTGATCACCTCGATGAGTTCCGCGTCGGAGACGCCGTTCTGCCGCGCACGTGCCATGTGCCCGCGGAGTTGTTCGGGACGGTTCATGGCAATGAGCGCGCTCACCGTGATCAAGCTGCGGTCGCGTTGCGAGAGGCCGGGCCGCGCCCAGACATCGCCGAACAGCACATCGTCGGTGAGCTGCGCGAACTTGGGCGCGACATCGCCGAAGAGCTTCTGGCCCTGCGACGGCGCCGATGGCGCAACGTCCGTCACCTTGGCGGGCGCCGCCTTGTACTGCTCGTCGCTCACCTGCTCCATCCACTGCGCCGAGGTGCCGTCGAGTGCCTCGGTGATCGCGATGTGTGTCATCGCGCTGTCGGCAGCGGCACCGTGCCAGTGCTTGGTGTTCGGTGGGATGTGCACAACGTCGCCGACACGGATCTCCTGGACCGGCCCGCCCCAGCGCTGCACGCGGCCGACACCGGCGGTCACGACCAGCGTCTGCCCCAGCGGGTGGCTGTGCCAGGCCGTGCGGGCGCCAGGCGAGAAACTGACGCTGCCGGCGGACGCGCGCTCCGCGCCGACTGGCGTGTACAGCATCTCGACGTCGACCTTCCCGGTGAAGTCGGCCGCTGGCGCCGCGTTGACGGCGCGCGTTCCCGCGCGGGTGATCTGAAGCTCGGGCTCGGCGGCACTACCGGCTTCGAGCATCGACACGGCCATCGCGGCCGCAGCGATCAGGGATTTCATGGTTCACTCCTTCTGCATCAGGAACGGCTCGCCGCCGGAGCGAGTTCGCCGTACCAGTACGCCGCGGTCACCCCGCCGTCCATGAGGAAATCGCTGCCAGTGATGAACGCGCCATCGGCGCCCATCAACAGCGCGGCGACGCCGGCCACTTCGTCCGGGGTGCCTGCGCGGCCTGCGGGGCAGAGATCGATCATGCGTCGATACCCTTCGCCACGCGGACCCGACAGTTCGTCTTTGGCCAGCGGCGTGATGACGATGCCCGGGCTGATGGTGTTGATGCGCGCGCCGCGCTTGCCCCAGCGCACGGCCTCCGCCATCACGCGCAGCGAGTTGCCGCGCTTCGAGACCTGGTATGCGTGCAGCGGATCCTTGATCACGTCGGGCTGGAGCATCGGCAGCGCGAGCAGTTCTTCGGTCGGCGTCGTCGCAAGCGCCCTGTTCTGCTCGACCGGAAGGCCGGGAAGCCTATGGCCCGACTGCGACGCGATGACCACGCCTGCGCCGCCGCGCGCGATCACGTTGCCGAACAGTTCCAGCACCAGCGCGGTGCCGTACAGGTCGACGTTCAGGATCGTCGCGGGCGTTGCCTGCGACGGCGACACGCCGGCCGCATGGATCACGCCGGTCACCGTGCCGAGCGACGTTGCCTTCTCCACCAGCGCCTGCACGGCGGCGCGTGACGAAACGTCGACCTGCGCCGTCGTCACGGCGAAGCCGGCCTCGCTCAGCGTCCTGGCCGCCGCCTGCGCGTTGTCCTCGCGAAGATCGGCGACCAGCACCTGTTTGCCAGCGCCGACGCGGCGTGCGATCGCTTGGCCGATCGAGCCGGAACCGATGAGCGCAATGACTTCGTTCATACGTTCTCCATCAAGCATGTTCCGTTGATCCAGACAGCCTCTACGGCTGCACCATCACCTTGATCGACTCGCGCCGGTTCATGGCTTGGTAGCCGGCGGGCACGTCGTCCAGGCGCACGGTGCGATCGAAAACGAGACCGGGCTCGATGCGCCCTTCGAGGACGTCGGGCAGCAGTTCGGCGATATAGGCGCGCACCGGCGCGGGTCCGCCGCTCACGGTGACGTTGTTGAAGAACGAAAGCTCCGCCAGCGGCGTGCCCGCATAGTGCGGAACGCCGACGCGCCCCACGGCGCCGCCGGGCCGTGCCATCGCAACCGCGGTCGTCATCGCCTGCTCGGTGCCGACGCACTCCAGCACCGAGTGCGCCCCGAAGCCGCGCGTCAGCTCGCGCAGGCGGGCGATCGCGTCTTCGCCGCGCTCGCTCACCACGTCGGTGGCGCCGAATCGACGCGCAAGCGCAATCCGGTCCGCGTGTCGCCCGAGGATGATGATCTGCTCCGCGCCCAGCCGCTTGGCCGCGATCACGCCGCACAGGCCGACGGCGCCGTCGCCGATCACCGCAACCGATTTGCCCGGCCCGACCGCGGCACGCACGGCCGCGTGATGACCCGTGCCCATCACGTCGGACAACGTCAGCAGCGACGGCATCTGCCGATCGTCCTCGCCCACCGCAAGCGGGAACAACGTCCCGTCGGCTTGCGGCACACACAGCGCCTCGGCTTGCGCGCCACCGACGCGGCCCACGCCGAAGAAGCCGCCATGCACGCACGAGGTGTGCAGCCCTTCGTGGCAGAACTCGCACGCGCCGTCGGAGTAGGCGAACGGCATGACAACCAACTGCCCTGCCCTGATCGTGCGCACGTCCTTGCCCACCGCCTCGACAATGCCGATGGCTTCATGGCCCATCGCGCGCGGCTTGTCGCTGCGCGGCAGGTCGTTGTAGGGCCAGAGGTCGCTGCCGCAGATGCAGGCGCGGATGATGCGGATCAGTGCATCGGTGGGTTCGACGAGGGTTGCGTCGGGCACGTTCTCCACGCGCACGTCGCCGGCTGCATACATCAAGGTTGCTCGCATTCTCGAAACTCCGTGTTGTGTACCGATCTCGCTAGCGGGTCGCCGCGCTTTGGGCGGCGATGCGCTCCAGGTCCTTGCGCACCGCGGGCGGCTCATCAGCAGGCGGCAGGTTCGGCAGGTCACGGCAGGCGTCGATGCTTCCGGTTGCATCCGCCTCGAGCGCGCCGAACATTTCCTGCAGCGCCGCGGGTGCCGGGCCCCGTTCGGCGACCAGTTCGAAGGTCTTGCGCAAGGCGGCATCGGAAGTCAGGCTCGCCACCAGCACCTGGGCGATCTGACTGCGCGCTACGACACCGTCGCTCGGGTCGCCGGCGTGACGCCGGTCGCCTTGCAGAAAGACCAGCCGATGCTGGTCGCGCGCGTTGTAGTCGAACCAGCCAGGGCGAACGATCGTGTAGGGCAGTCCGCTGGCGCGAACCAGCCGTTCGGCACGACGCTTCCAGTCGTGAACGCCGGTCGACCGGTTGTACTCCGAGGTCCGATTGGTCACACCGATGGCGGTCATCAACGCGATGCGCGCGGGTCTTCCCCTCAGGGCCAGCAGCACGTTGCGCACGCCGCCGTAGTCGACCGCCTCCACCTCGGCCTTGCTGTTGCCCGGCGAACCATGCGTGAAGACAATGGCGTCGACGCCGCGCAGGGCGGTTTCGAGCGACGCGGCATCCGTGAGGTCGCCCTGGATCCGCACCGCCTCCGCCCGCAGGTCGCTCGCCGCCCGCACGTCGCGCACGAGCGCGTGCACGACGTGGCCGGCTTTGAGCGCCTCCTCGACGACGAGCCGGCCGATGCTTCCGGTCGCGCCAACGACGAGTACATGAAGGCGAGGCGCCGCAGCGCCGGGGTTCGTGTTCATCGTGTTGCTTCCCTTCGCGTGATGGTCAACAGGCTCAGCGTCCGACCAGCTTCTGCCTGTCGGGGGAATAGCGCGCGCCCTGCACGGTGATCCCGCTCAGAGTGGCTTCGATCTCGCGCAGGTCTTCGTCCGTCAATCGAAGCGAGGCGGCACCGACGTTTTCCTCCAGCCGGTGCAGCTTCGTCGTACCCGGAATCGGAACGATCCAGGGCTTGCGCGCCAGCAGCCATGCCAGGGCGATCTGCGCGGGCGTGACCTGCTTGCGTGCCGCGATCTGTTGCACGCGTTCGACCAGCGCGTGGTTTGCCTTGCGCGCCTCGGGCGTGAAGCGCGGCACCGTGTTGCGATAGTCGGTCTTGTCGAAGCGCGTGTTCTCGTCGATGGCGCCGGTCAGGAAGCCCTTGCCGAGCGGGCTGAACGGCACGAAGCCGATCCCGAGTTCCTCCAGCGTGGGCAGGATCTTTTCCTCGGGTTCGCGCCACCACAAGGAATACTCGCTTTGCACGGCGGCGACCGGTTGCACGGCATGTGCGCGGCGGATCGTTTCGGCACCGGCTTCGGACAGGCCGAAATGCTTCACCTTTCCTTCACCGATGAGATCCTTGATCGTGCCGGCGACTTCTTCGATCGGCACGTTGGGATCGACGCGGTGCTGATAGAAGAGATCGATCCGATCCGTCCGCAACCGCGCGAGCGCTTCGTCGGCGACTTGCCGGATGCGCGCCGGGCGGCTGTCGAGGCCCGCTTCGACGTGGCCGGCCTCGAAGCCGAACTTGGTCGCGATCACCACGCGATCGCGGAACGGCTGTAACGCTTCACCGACCAGTTCTTCGTTCGCGCCCGGCCCATAGGCTTCGGCGGTGTCGAAGAACGTCACGCCCCGTTCGAATGCCGCGCGAATCAGATCGATCGCATCCTGCTTGCGCGCGGCAGGGCCATAGCCATAACTCAACCCCATGCAGCCCAACCCGATCGCCGATACCTCCAGGCCACCGCGTCCCAATCGTCGCTGTTCCATGTTCGTGCCTCTCTCATTCAGTCCCATTGCATGGCAACGATCATGCGCGTGTCGATTGGCCGGATAAAGGTGGATGATCTGCATGCCCTTTTGACAGGAGTTCAGCAATGGACCGCGAAGACTGGGGCAGCCTGGCCGCGTTTGCCGTGGTGGCGGACGAGCGCAGCTTCACGCGCGCCGCGGCCCGCCTGAACGTCTCGCCCTCGGCGCTGAGCCACACCTTGCGCCGTCTCGAAGAGAAGGTCGGCGTGCAACTTCTGGCGCGCAGCACGCGCAACGTATCGACGACGCAGGCTGGCGAGCGGCTGTTGGCGCGGCTCGGCCCGGCGATCAGCGAGATCACGAGCGCCGTCGAGCAGTTGGGTGCGAGCGCGGGGCATCCGGCGGGCCACATCCGCATCAGCGCCTCCGACGAGGCCGCGCGCCGCGTGATCGCCCCGGCACTGCCGCAGTTCGTGCAGGCGTATCCCGACATCGTGGTCGAGGTGCTGATCGAACAGGCGTTCACGAATATCGTCGAGCGCCGGCTGGATGCCGGCATCCGCCTCGGCGAATCGCTGGCGAAGGACGTGGTTGCGGTGCCGGTCAGCGGCTCGTTGCGCATGGCCGTGGTCGCGTCTCCGGCTTACCTGAAACGGCAAGGCGTACCGAAGACGCCGCGCGACCTGCGTGCGCACCGCTGCATCAACCTCCGGCTCGCTTCGGCCGGCGCGCTCTACAAGTGGGAGTTCGAACGCGGCGCGGAGAAGATGGAGATCGCGGTCGAAGGCCCGCTCGTCTTCGATTCGGGCGCGATGGTGGTGGAAGCGGCGCTCGCGGGCATCGGACTCGGCTACGTCCTCGAAGACCGCGTGGCCGAACTGCTGCGCGCCGGAACGCTGGTGCGCGTGCTCGCGGAGTGGTGTGCGCCCTTTCCGGGTTTCTATCTCTACTACCCGGGCCGAAGGCAGCTATCGCCGGCGCTTGCCGCGTTCATCGATGCGGTGCGCGTAGTCAGCCCGCGGAGAGCGCGGCGCTGAAGGCCGTCAGCGCGAGGTTTCGCCACCAAAATCCCCGCCTGCCCAGCGCGGTTTGCGCTTCTCGATGAAGGCGGCCAGCCCCTCGCGCGCGTCGGCGCTGCGAGCCGCGAGCGCGATCTGGGCTTCGGCATAACTCAAGGCCTCCGCGAATGCCATCGACTCCATGGCAACGAATCGCAGCCTTGCCGCGGCGCAGGGCGACCGGTGAGCACGCCGAGATCCGCGCCACCAGCGCGTCGACGCTGCCGTCGAGCTGCGCGGACGGCACGACGTCGCTGACGAGGCCGATGTCGCCCGCACGCCGTGCATCCACGAGGTCGCCGCATAAGCAAAGCTCGTTCAAGTGTCGCGGCGCGGTCATCCGGCGCAGATACACGAGCACCTGCATCGGAAACACCCCCACCTTCGCCTTCGGAAGACCGAACTTGCAGTGCTCGGCCGCCACGGCGAGGTCGCAGAGCGCCATCAGGCCCATCCCGCCCGCGACGCAGGCGCCGTTGACGCGCGCGATGAGGGGCATGCCCACCTCGCGCACCGCACGCGCAAGGCGGCCGAAATCGGTGGTCGGATCGTCCTCCGTGTCGCTGAAGACCCCCGTGCCCTGGGTCAGGGCGGCGCCCGCGCAGAAGGCCTTGTCGCCGCCCCAACACGTTCAAAACGTCAATGACGAACGCAATAAGCCGCCTCGCGACCCAGCACACCACGCGTCCGGCGCCGCGCTCAGGCGCGCCGCGCCTGCCGTGCGACGTAGTTGCGAGAACCCCATCCATTCGAGCTTGCCACCCTTCGCCGGTGGATTTGAAGTACTCCAAAACCTCCGGGCTATAGCGCACTGAAACCAGCAACTTCTTCGTCGCCGATTTCGGCCGGCGCCATCGAGCGTCCCGCCGATCCGTCGCCGAGGAGCTCGCAGCCGCCAGTTTCCATGAGACCATGCGGACGGTTCTCTCGACACCGCGCCTCGGCGCATTGAAGCGCTTTCGACAACACGCTCGGGGCGGTCTCCTTCATGACAGCGCACCCCGTCTTCCATCTCATCCTGATCAAGCCGTCGCATTACGACGACGACGGTTACGTGCTGCAGTGGGCGCATGCGTCCACGCCCTCGAACACGC